>CAWGLO010000022.1:0-21647 GCA_963823455.1 uncultured beta proteobacterium | reverse complement strand
CAAGTCAAGAAAAAAAGGCGGCCGTCGAGCCGCCTTTTTTCATGCCTCCGACAGCCCTCTCATTCACTGAAAAGGGTGCCGCCGCACGATGGTCTCTTCGCGATCCGGGCCGGTGGAGATCATGTCGACCGGCACGCCGCACAGCTCTTCCATGCGCTTCAGATAGCGCCGCGCGTTCGCCGGCAGGCCGTCGAAGGTCTTCACGCCGACCGTGCTGTCGGTCCAGCCGGGCATCGTCTCGTAGACCGGCTCGCAGCGCTCGAGCTCGTCGGCGCCCACCGGCAGGATGTCGGTGAACTGGCCGTCGAGCCTGTAGCCGGTACACATCTTCATTTCCTCGACGCCGTCGAGCACGTCGAGCTTCGTGACGCACAGGCCGGAGACACCGTTGATCTGGATCGAGCGCTTGAGCGCGGCGGCGTCGAACCAGCCGCAGCGCCGCGGCCGCCCGGTGGTGGCGCCGAACTCGTTGCCGCGGGTGGCCAGGTGCTTGCCGACGTCGTCGCCACGAGTTCGGTCGGGAACGGACCGCTGCCGACGCGCGTGGTGTAGGCCTTGGTGATGCCCAGCACGTAATGCAGCATGCCGGGCCCGACGCCGGAACCCGCAGCCGCCGCCCGGCGACGCAGTTCGAGGAAGTGACGAAGGGGTAGGTGCCGTGGTCGATGTCGAGCAGCGTGCCCTGCGCGCCTTCGAACAGCAGGTTGGCGCCCTCCTTGTGGGCCTCGTACAGCGCGCGCGGCACGTCGGCCACCAGCTTCGTCCAGCCGCGGCGCCATGGCCAGGGCGTCGTCGAGCGTCTTCTGGAAATCCACCGCCTGCCAGCGCCGAAATAGTGCTTCAGCACGAAGTTGTGATAATCGAGCACTTCCGCCAGCTTCTCGGCGAAGCGCTTCGGCCGCAGCAGGTCCTGTACGCCGGAGGCCGCGCCGGGCGACCTTGTCCTCGTAGGCCGGGCCGATGCCGCGGCCGGTGGTGCCGATCTTGTTCGCGCCCTTGGCGGCCTCGCGCGCCATGTCGAGCGCCTGGTGGTAGGGCAGGATCAGCGGGCAGGCTTCGGAGATGCGCAGCGCGGTCGGCCACGCTGACGCCGGCGGCCTTCAGTTCGTCGATTTCCTTGATCAGCGCATCCGGCGACAGCACCACGCCGTTGCCGATGTAGCAGGTGACGCCCTCGCGCAGGATGCCCGAAGGAACCAGGTGCAGTACGGTCTTCTTGCCGCCGATGACCAGCGTATGGCCGGCGTTGTGGCCGCCCTGGAACCGCACCACGCCCTGCGCGTGATCGGTCAGCCAGTCGACGATCTTGCCCTTGCCTTCGTCACCCCACTGGGTGCCGACGACGACGACGTTCTTCGCCATTCTCATGTCTTCCCTGGAGCGTCGACTACCTGCCATTGGCCGTCCCGCAAAATCAGTTGCCGGTCGCAACCGGTCTCGCGCCCACGTTCCCTCGTGGCCCGGCAGTTCGATGACGACGCGCTCCCCGGCCTGCCGCAGCGCCCCGATGCATTCCTGCAGCGCGCTGTCGTCCGCCGGCCAGGGCGCCAGGATGGCGCGCGCGGCCCCGGCGTTCGGCGCGATGCGCGCAAGCTCGCGCAGATCCATGGAGAAGCCGGTCGCCGGCCGGCCGCGACCGAAGGACTTGCCGACCTTGTCGTAGCGCCCGCCCAGCGCGATGGCGCCGGAATGACGATCGCAGTAGGCGGCGAACACGACGCCGCTGTGATAGTGATAGCCGCGCAGATCGGCGAGATCGAAGCCGAGCGGCAGATCGCGCAAGGCCTCCGCCAGTCGGCGCAGGTCGTCGAGAGCGGCGGAAATCTCGGCGTCCGCCGGCAGCAGCCGCGCCGCACGTTCCAGCACCTCCGCCCCGCCGTAACAATCGGGCAGCGCCAGCAATGCCGAGCGCGCCGGATCGGCGACGCTCGCCGTCAGCGCGCGCAAGCTCGGCACATCCTTGGCCTGCAGCACGTCGAACAGTTCCTCCTCCAGTTCGGAGTCGAGGCCGCCGCGCCCCGCCAGCGCGCGGAAGACGCCGACGTGGCCGAGGTCGATGCGGCTGGCGGCCACCCCCGCAGCGGCCAGCGCGAGGGCCAGCAGGCGCAGGATCTCGGTGTCGGCCTCGATGCCGGCGTGACCGTAGAGTTCGGCGCCGATCTGCAGCGGCTCGCGCGTCGCCGTCAAGCCTGCCGGCAGGGTATGCAGCGACGCTGCCGCAATAGCACAGCCGCGTCACGCCCTTGCGATTCAGCAGGTGGGCATCGATGCGCGCGACCTGCGGCGTGATGTCGGCGCGCACGCCCATGGTGCGGCCGGAGAGCTGGTCGACCAGCTTGAAGGTGCGCAGGTCGAGATCGCGCCCGCGTACCGGTCAGCAGCGAGTCGACATACTCGAGCAGCGGCGGCATGACCAGCTCGTAGCCGTGGCTGCCGAATGCGTCGAGCAGGCGCCGGCGCAGCACCTCGACGTGCCGCGCCTCGGCGGGCAGCATATCTTCGATCGACTCGGGCAGCAGCCAGCGACGCATGATCTCGTCGTCAGAGGAACAGCAACAGCAGCAGCAATCCGACGAGCATCGACGTCAGGCCGATGAAGCGGATCTGGCCGTCGGCCAGTTCGGTCGACCCGGCGGAAGGTGTCGCGCCAGAAGCCGGGGCGCGACGAACGGCAGCAGGCCTTCGAGCACCAGCATCAGCGCCAGCGCCAGCAGCAGGGTTGCGACCACGGACCTCTCACTTGCCTGCGGACTTGCCGCCGCAACCCGGCGCTCTTCAGGTACTTGAAGAAATCCGAACTGGGATCGACCACCAGCACGTCGCTCTTGCTGCGGAAACTCTGTCGATAGGCTTCCAGGCTGCGGTAGAAGGCATAGAACTCGGGATTCTGGCCGAAGGCCTGCGCATAGATGCGCGGCCGCCTTGGCATCGCCCTCGCCCTTGATCTTCTGGGCGTCGCGATAGGCTTCGGCGACGATGACCTCGCGCTGCCGATCGGCGTCGGCGCGGATCTTTTCCGCCTCCGCCGCACCCTGGGAGCGCAGTTCGTTGGCCACCCGCTTGCGCTCGGTCTCCATGCGCCGATAGACCGACTCCGAAACTTCGGCCGGCAGGTCGACGCGCTTCAAGCGCACGTCGACGATCTCGACGCCGATCTTGCGCGCATCGTCGGCATCGGCCTTGCTGCGCATGTCCTCCATGATCTTGTCGCGCTCGCCCGATACCACTTCGTGCACCGTGCGCTTGCCGAACTCCTCGCGCAGACCGGCGTTGACGGTCTGCGACAGGCGCGTCTGGGCGCGCGCCTCGTCGCCGCCCACCGAGATGTAGTACTGCTTGGCATCGATGATGCGCCACTTGACGAAGGAATCGACCAGCACGTTCTTCTTCTCCGAAGTGATGAAGCGCTCCGGTTCCGCCGTATCGAGGGTCAGGATGCGCTTGTCGAAATAACGCACGTTCTGGATCAGCGGCCACTTGAAGTTCAGGCCGGGCTCGCCGATGACCTCCTTGATCTCGCCGAACTGGAAGCACGATCGCGAACTGGCGCTGATCGACGGTGAACATGGACATCGACAGCACGATCAGCGCCGCGATGAGCAGGCCGGCCAGGAGCGGAAAACGGCTCACGCATCAGCGTTCTCCCCGCTCGCGCGAGCGCAGGCCCGAATCCCGCGATCGGTTGTCGGCCGGTATCGCCGGCACGTCGGCCCGCGGCGGCGCCACCTGCTGGTCGGGCGGCAGCGTGCGCGCCACCGACGCCTCGCTCGATGGCGACGGGGGCACGGCAATGCCGGGCGCCGCGCCGGCGGCCTGCATCAGCTTGTCGAGCGGCAGATAGAGCAGATTGCCGCTGCCCTTGGCGTCGACCATCACCTTGCTGGTGTTGGCCATACACCTGCTGCACGGTGTCGAGGTACATGCGCTGCGCGCGTCACTTCCGGCGCCTTGTTGTATTCGGTCAGAATCTGCTTGAAGCGGATGGCATCGCCCTCGGCGGTGGCGATCACGCGCTGCTTGTAGCCTTCGGCCTCCTGCATCAGCCGCGAAGCCGTGCCGCGGGCGCGCGGGATCACGTCGTTGGCGTAGGCCTGGCCCTCGTTCTTCTGCCGCTCGCGGTCCTGGCCGGCCTTGACGGCATCGTCGAACGCCGCCTGCACCTGCTCCGGCGGCTGCGTGCTTCTGCATGGTCACCGTGCGGATCTGGATGCCGGTCTCGTAGCGGTCGAGGATGTCCTGGATCAGCTTCTGCGTCTGCGCAGCGATCCTGTCGCGCCCCTCGTAGAGCACGAAGTCCATCTTGTTCTTGCCGACGATCTCGCGGATCGCCGTTTCGGCCGCCTGGATCACCGTGTCGTCCGGATTGCGGTTCTTGAACAGGTAGTCCTGCGGATCCTTGAGGAGATACTGCACCGCGAACTGGATGTTGATGATGTTCTCGTCGTCGGTCAGCATCAGCGCTTCCTTCAGCACCTTGTTCTTTTCCGAGCCGCGATAGCCGATCTCGACGGTGCGCACGCCGGTCAGGTTGACCAGTTCGTTGCTCTGGATCGGACAGGGCAGACGCCAGCGCAGGCCCGGCTCCGTGGTTTCCTTGAACTTGCCGAACTGCAGCACGATCCCGCGCTGGCTGGCATCGACGATGTAGAAGCCGCTGGCGAGCCAGACCACCACGATCAGGACGACCAGCAGGCCGATGCCGCCGCCGAACTGCCGCGGACTCAGCGGGCGGGCGACCGCCGCCCTCCCCGCCATCGCCTGCGCTGCCGCCCGCTTCTGGCCGAACAGGCCCGACAAGCGGCGATTGAAATCGCGCCACAGTTCCTCCAGGTCCGGCGGTCCCTGGTTGCCGCCGCGGTTGCCGCCGCTGCGGCTGGTTGCCCCAGCCGTGGTCGTTGAGGGACATGCAGAATGCCGGCGAACAGCTGTTTCGAGACATGGGCAGGAGTCTGAGAGTGATGATTGCGTATGACGGAATCGTCGGAAGATCAGGCTGCGTCGCTGGACGCACGACTGAAGGGCATGGGCCCGGGCTACTTCGGCCAGAGCCTGGCGCAGAAGATCCACGCCCGCACCCGTCCGGGCACTCAACACGAACGCGCGAAATTTTACCACATTCGTCCCGCTCGACGCCCGGGTCGGCACCGGTAGCGTCGATCTTGTTCCAGACCACGATCTGCGGCACTTCGGCGGCGCCGATTTCCGTCCAGCACCGCATTGACCGCCGCAATCTGCTGGTCGCGGTCGGGGCTGGCCGAGTCGACCACGTGCAGCAGCAGATCGGCCTGCGCCGTCTCCTCCAGCGTGGCGTGGAAGGCCGCCACCAGGGCAGTGCGGCAGGTCGCGGATGAAGCCGACCGTGTCCGAAACGACGATCTGCGCCGGCACGCCTCGACGATAGAGCCGGCGCGAGGTCGTGTCGAGGGTGGCGAACAACTGGTCGGCGGCGTAGGCGCCGGCCTTGGTCAGCGCATTGAACAGCGTGCGACTTGCCGGCGTTGGTGTAGCCGACCAGCGAAACCGCCAGCACGCTCGCCGCCGCGTTCGCGCCCGGCGCCGCACGGCCGCTGGCGTTCCAGCCGCTTCAGGCGGTCCTTGAGCACCTTGACGCGCTTGCCGAGCAGCCGGCGGTCGGTTTCCAGCTGCGTTTCGCCGGGTCCGCGCAGGCCGATGCCGCCCTTCTGCCGCTCCAGGTGGGTCCAGCCGCGCACCAGCCGCGTCGCCAGGTGTTCGAGTTGGGCCAGTTCGACCTGCAGCTTGCCTTCGTGGCTTTGCGCGCGCTGCGCGAAGATGTCGAGGATCAGGCTGGTGCGGTCGACGACCCGGCACCCCAGTTCGCGCTCCAGATTGCGCTGCTGGGCCCGGCGACAGTTCGTGATTGAAGATGACCAGATCTGCGCCGGTGATCGCGCAGCGATTGCGCCGATTTCCGCGACCTTGCCCTTGCCGGCGAAGGTCGCCGGATCCGGCGCCTGGCGCCTGCCCTGGATGAGCACGGCCAGCGAGCCGCGCCGGCGCTGCCGGCCAGCAGACTCGAACTCGGCGAGCTGCTCGGCGTAATCCGCCGTCGCCGAAATCGAGTTGAACGAGAACCGCCTTGGCGGTCCTGCCGGGTCTACCCTGCTGCGGGGCAGAGGATGCGCGACGCCGTGTCAAGCATGCAACAGACGGCGCAAACAGGAAGCGCGGATTGCGCTCACCCCCAGCAGAAATTCACTCAGCTATCGCCGTGTTCGTGGGCGAATATTGACCGGACGCGCCGGCACGACGGTGGAAATGGCGTGCTTGTAGACCATCTGCGTCACCGTGTTCTTCAGCAACACGACGTACTGGTCGAACGATTCGACCTGTCCCTGCAGCTTGATGCCGTTCACCAGATAGATCGACACCGGAATGTGCTCGCGGCGCAGCGTGTTGAGGAACGGGTCTTGTAGCAATCTGCCCTTTGTTGCTCATGGTGATCCCCCTCGGTTCTTTTGTTTGAGGCCGTACTGTAATCGATTTCCAATTATCGTGCCAAGGCATGCCGCACTGCGGCAGACGCTCGGCTCCCTATCCTCGTCTCTCGGCAAACGGATTGCGCGCGGTCTTGAACTCGATCCGCAAGGGCGTTCCCTGCAGTTTGAACGCCTCCAGGAAAGTTCGTTCCAGGTATCGCGCGATAGCCGTCCGGAACGTGGTCGAGCGCATTGCCGTGGATCACGATGATGGGCGGATTGCTGCCGCCCTGGTGCGCATAGCGCAGCTTGGGGCGGAAAATGCCATGGCGCGGCGGCGGCTGCTTCTGCGACCGCCTGCTGCAGCACGCGTGTCAGCTTCGGCGTCGGCAGCTTGCGTCATCGCCGCGGCGTAGGCGCTCATCCACCGACGTCAGCACGCGCGTCGATGCCCTCGCCGCGCAGGGCCGAGATGTAGTGCAGCCTGGGCGAAGCCGAGGAAATTGAGCTTGCGCGCGAAATCCTGCTTGAGGCGCTCGCGCCGATAGGCGTCCGCGTCGTCCCATTTGTTGACCGCCACCACCAGCGCCCGCCCGGCCTCGACGATGAAGCCGGCGATGTGGGCATCCTGGTCCGAGATGTCCTGGCTGCGCATCGAGCATCAGCACGACGACGTTGGCCTCCTCGATCGCCTGCAGCGTCTTGATCACCGAGAACTTCTCGACCGTCTCGAACACCTTGCCGCGTGCGCCGCAGGCCGGCCGTGTCGATCAGCGTGTAGCGCTTGCCGTTCCGTTCGAAAGGCACGCTCGATGGCGTCGCGCGTGGTGCCCGGCTGTCGAAGGCGATCACCCGCTCTTCGCCGAGCAGCGCGTTGATCAGCGTGATCTTGCCGACGTTGGGCCGCCCGACGATGGCCACGCGCGGGCCGCTGTCCTCCTCGGCCTCTGGCTCGGCCTCCGGGAAACGGCGCCAGGGCCAGATCCACCAGTTCGCGCACGCCTTCGCCGTGCGCCGCCGAAATCACCAGCGGCTCGCCGCAGGCCGAGTTCATGGAACTCCGCGGCGACCATGTCGCGCGATCCATGCCCTCGGCCTTGTTCACCACCAGGATGCACCGGCCGGCCGCTGCGCCGCAGCGTTCGGCGATCGTCCTTGTCCTGCGGGGTCAGGCCGGTCGCGCGCATCGACCATGAAGAGCAGCACGTCGGCCTCGGCGATCGCCTGCTCGGCCTGGCGCGCCATCTCGTGCACGATGCCGTCCTTGGCCTTGCGGCTCGAAGCCGCCGGTATCGACGACGAGGTAAGGGCTTGCTGCCCAGGCGGCCGTGGCCGTAGTGGCGGTCGCGCGTCAGGCCCGGCAGATCGGCCACCAGCGCGTCGCGGCTGCGGGTCAGGCGGTTGAACAGCGTCGACTTGCCGACATTGGGCCGGCCGACCAGGACCAGGGTGGGTTTCACTTAGGCCGGCCGACCCAAGCCCAAACAGGCTTTCGCCTTCTGGCCGGCCGGAAAAATCCAAGCGCCACGAACAAGGGGAGATCCCCTATCCCCCAGCGGGCACCAGCGGGAACCCCCCTTGTGGATCCCCGACGCCCGCATTCGCGGCGCCGCTCCGCACCTGGTCTGTCACACCGCGAATTCAGGGCAGCACGATCGAGCCGAAGCTATTGCACGGTGAGGGCGTAGAGCCCGCCGTTGCGGGTCTGCACGGCGGCACCGGACGCAAGTCGCCGCGGCTCGCCGGCCACGCCGCTGCCGTCGGTGGTGTAGCGCGCGGCGAACGACCCATCCTCGCGCTTGAGCGCATGGACCACGCCGGCCACATCGCCGACCAGAACGTACGGCCCGGCGGCGACCGGACGGCTCACGCCGCGCATGAACAGCTTGTCCTGCTTCCACACGCTGGCGCCGTTGCTGCGGTCGAGAGCATGCACGGCGCCCTTGTCGTCGGTGACGTAGACATAGCGGTCGTCCATGTCGAGGCCGACGTCGCTCGACATCTCGCGCGCCCACAACATGTTGCCGCCGCTGAGGTCGAAACAGCCGACCCGGCCCTGATAGGCCGCCGCGCAGACGGCGCGCCCGCTCACCACCGGCGTGCTGGTCACGTCCGCCACCCGCTCCAGTTCGGTCGAACCGCTGCGGCAGCGTCACCGTCGCTTCCCAGATCGCCGCGCCGTTGTGCGCTGCTGATCGCCACCAGCTTGCCGCCGGGAAATCCGGCGAGGATCAACTTGTCCGCCACCAGCAACCCCGACGTTGGACCGCGCAGCGATAGCGGCGGCGTGGTGCGCTGATACACCCAGCGCTGCTTGCCGTCCCGCGCGTCGAGGCCGAAGATGCGGCGTCGCCGGTGCGCACGACCACCAGCCCCGTCGGCGACGGCAGGCGGCGCCAGCACCTCGGAACTGACGCGCGCCTTCCACAGCGGCTGTCCGTCGCGGCGTCGAAAGCCAGGACTTCGCCCTTCGGCGTGCCGACCACGACCAACGCCGCGTCGGCGCCGACCCCGCCGGAAAGGCTCTGACCGGCGGTGATGCGCCACGCCTCGCGGCCGCCGTCGAAGCGCGCAATGGCACCGTTGCGCGCCGCCGCATACACCGAGTCGCCGACCACCGCCGGGACGAAGGTATAGATCCCGGCCTCGCCCAGCGCCCCTTGCCAGCTCAAGCGCAGGTCCGCGCTCGGCTGGAGCGGCGTCAGTTCCGCCATCTTGACCTTGGGACTGCTGGAGAACGGATTGAGCGCTGTCCAGGGTCGAGCAACCGCCAATCAGAAACAATGCCAGCAATGCACGCGGAACCCCGCATCACTGGCCATCCCCCAGGGCATCCAGCTTGGCCTGCAGCAATTCGCGGTAGGCCGCGCTGGCCGTCGACTCCGGGCCGCTCTTGGGGCGCGCCGCGATCCTGGCGATGGCGTCCTGGTAGGCCGCCTTCGCCTCGTTGCGCTTGCCCTGGGCGGCGAGATGTCGCCGCGCATTTCGGCGAAGCGTGCGGCGAAGGGCTCCAGGCGGCTCCCGTTCGAGCTGCTTCAGCGCTTCGTCGTAGGCCTTCTCGTCGAGCAGCACGGCCGCCAGGCGCAGGCGCGCCAGATCGCGCGAGTTCGGCATCGCTGCGCATTGTCCGCCGCCCAGGCCAGTTGGGCGCGGGCCGTCTTGAGATCGCCGGCCTCGACCTGGGCCTTGGCCGACAGCAGCGCCGCCATGCCGGCATAGGAGGTGCCGGAATACTTGTCGATCAGCTCGCCGGCCGCTCGCGCGCTTGCTTGGCGTCCTTCTCGCGCCACCGCCTTCTGCACCGCCGCGTAGACCGCCGAGGCCTGTGCCGCCTGGCTGCGCTGCTACCAGTTCCAGCCCTGCCAGCCCACCACCGCCGACGGCGGCCACGACCGCGATCGTCGTGACGAGGTTGCCGTGCATCTTCCACCAGGTCTTCAGCTCGTCGACGCTGTTCCTGCTCTTCCAGATCATAGGTTGCCATCTTCTTCCTCAGCAAACAGGTCCATTCGCCGACATGGCTCGGCGAGATCGGCGCGCGCCACGCGATGCTGGCCGACCGTTTCGCGCAGCGGCTTGATCGTCACCTCGATCGGCCGCCGCCTCGTCGTCGCCGATGATGGCTGCAAGCAGGCGCCGGAGGCATCCGCCCGCTTCATCTGCGACTTGAAGCTGCCGCCGCCGCAGTGCAGCTGCACCGAAAAACCGTCGTCGCGCAGCTGCTTCGGCCACGCGGAAGGCCATGCGCTGCGCCGCCTCGCCCTGATGCACGACATAGACGTCCGGCGTCTCCCGCGGCAGATCGGTTGCCCTGATCGCGCCACAGCGCCAGCAGGCGCTCGACCCCCATGGCGAAACCGCAGGCCGGCGCCGGCTTGCCGCCCAGTTGCTCGACCAGGCCGTCGTAGCGACCGCCGGCGCAGACCGTGCCCTGCGCGCCGAGGCTGGTCGGTGACCCACTCGAACACGGTCAGGTTGTAATAGTCGAGCCCGCGCACCAGGCGCGGATTGATGCGATACGGCATGCCCGGCATCCTTGAGCAGCTGCTGCACGCCGTCGAAATGCTTCAGCGAGGCCTCGCCCAGATAGTCGATCAGTTTCGGCGCCGCCGTCGACCAGTGTCCTGCATTGCCGGATTCTTGGTGTCGAGGATGCGCAGCGGATTGGTGTGCAGGCGGCGCTGGCCTCGGCGTCGAGCTGCGTCGCGGTGCTGCTCCAGATAGGCGATCAGGTCGGCGCGATGGCGGGCGCGCTCCTCGGCTGGCCGAGCGAATTGATCTCCAGCCGGATGCCGGCCAGGCCCGAGGTCGTCCCACAGGCGCGCGCACATCAGGATCTGCTCGGCGTCGATGTCCGGGCCGGCGAAAGCCGAGCGCCTCGACGCCGACCTGGTGGAACTGGCGGTAGCGGCCCTTCTGCGGCCGCTCGTGGCGGAACATCGGGCCCATGTACCACAGCGCTGCGGGCTGTCGTAGAGCAGATTGTGCTGGAGCACGGCGCGCACGCAGGAGGCCGTGCCTTCCGGGCGCAGCGTCAGCTGCTCGCCGTTCAGGCTGTCGATGAAGGAGTACATCTCCTTCTCGACGATGTCGGTGACTTCGCCGATGGCGCGCGCGAACAGCGGCGTCGGCTCGACCAGCGGCATGCGGATCGGCCGGTAGCCGTAGCCGCGCAGCCAGTCGCGCACCGTTCCTCGAACTGCTCCCAGAGTTCCGCCTCGTCCGGCAGGATGTCGTTCATCCCGCGGACGGCTTGCATTGTCGTGTCATGAATCGCCTGGCGCAGGCGCTGCGGGCCGCGATCCAGACCATCCGCGCCGCCCGGCGTTGCTTGCGCTAGTCAAATTGATCCGCTGCGGATATTTGCGCGCCACGTAGTCGTCGACGATGGCCTGGAACTCGGCGGCGATGTTCTCGCCGCGTCAGCGTCACCGTCTTTTCGCCATCGACGTAGACCGGTGCCACCGGCTTCTCTCGCCGGTGCCGGGCAGCGAGATGCCGATATTGGCGTGCTTGCTCTCGCCGGGGCCGTTGACCACGCAGCCCATCACCGCCAGCGTCATGTTCTCGACGCCGTCGTAGCGCTCAGCGCCATCGGGCATGCGCTCGCGCACATAGTCCTGGATCTCGCTGCGCCAGTTCCTGGAAGTACGGTGCTGGTGGTGCGGCCGCAGCCGGGGCAGGCGGCCACCATCGGCGTGAAGGCGCGCAGGCCCATGGTCTGCAGCATCTCCTGCGCCACGATGACTTCCTGCGCGTGCGATCGCCGCCCGGTTCCGGCGTCAGCGAAACGCGGATCGTGTCGCCGATGCCTTCCTGCAGCAGCACCGCCATCGCCGCAGTCGAGGCGACGATGCCCTTGCGACCCATGCCGGCCTCGGTCAGGCCGAGATGCAGCGGGTAGTCGCAGCGCGCCGCCAGATCGCGATAGATGGCGATCAGGTCCTGCACGCCGGACACCTTGCAGGACAGAACGATGGCATCGGCCGGGCAGACCCAGTTCCTCGGCCCGCTGCGCGCTGACTCCAGCGCCGAGGTCACCATCGCCTCGCGCATCACTTCGATCGCATCCTGCGGCTGCGCCGCGCTGCGCGTTCTCGTCCATGATGCGCGCCAGCAGCGCCTGATCGAGGCTGCCCCAGTTCACGCCGATGCGCACCGGCTTGCCGTAGCGGCAGGCGATCTCGATCAGCTGCGCGAACTGCTCGTCGCGCCTGGCACCTTTGCCGACGTTGCCCGGATTGATGCGCAGCTTGTCCAGCGCTTCGGCGCACGCCGGATTGTCGGCGAGCAGCTTGTGGCCGTTGAAATGGAAATCGCCGACCAGCGGCACGTCCGCATTCATTTGTCAGGAGCTGTTCGCGGATCTGCGGCACCGCCTGCGCCGCCTCCTGCGTATTGACCGTGATGCGCACGATCTCGGAACCGGCGCGCGCCAGTTGCGCCACCTGAATCGCCGTGGCGATGGCGTCCGCCGTATCGGTGTTGGTCATCGACTGCACGACGACCGGGGCCGGCGCGCCGATCACCACCGGTCCCACGCGCACGCTGCGGGTTGCGCGACGCGGGGCGGGCTGGCCGCCGCTGGCTCTGTCCTCCACGGCGCCCCTCAATCCAGCTTCAGCCGCGCGACGGTGCCGCTGATGTGGGGCTGCAGATCCACCGCCCGGTCATTGTCCTTGAGCCGCACCGAGGCCGCGTTGCCGACCACGACCGAGAGCGGCGGCTGACCCTGGATCGCCAGCGTCGAACCGGTCGGATTGAGTTGGGCGGCCAGGACTTTGCCGGCGCCGTCCCTCACTTCGACCCAGGATTCCTTGCCGAAGCTGAATTGCAGGCGGCGCACGGCAACCTGGGTCGCGGCCGGCACGCCGGACGCTGCCGGCGCCGCGGCCGGTGCTGGAGACGGCGGCACGGGCGCCGGCGTGGCGCCGGGCGCCGCACCGGCCGCAGTGTCGGGAGCGGCAGGAACGCCCAGCGCCGGAACTGCCGCCGCCTCCGCACTCGATCCGGGCGTCGCGGGGAGGGCATCGGCGACTCTCGCAGGAACCGAGTACATCCCCGACTGCAAACTTCCGATCGAGTCCGGCCGGAAGCGCTCGAAATATACGCCCACCGCCAGCGCGATCACAACCAGGATCAGGATCGCCAGCAGCACCCGTGGCACAGCGGGCGAGCCCGAACCCACAGGCATGGTGCCGGCGGCATTCGACGGCGGGTTCAGATCGACTTCCGCCTGCGCCAGTCGCCGCTCCACCGCTGCCAGCACCGGCGCCGGGTCGATCTGCAGGAAGCGTGCGTAGTTGCGCACGAAGCCACGGGCGAAGGTGTTGCCCGGGAGCAGATCGAACTCCTCGTTCTCGATCGCCAGCACCTGCTTCGGGGCCAGCTTGAGCGCCTGGGACACATCGTCGATCGACAGGCCGCGGTATTCCCGGCCCTGGCGCAGGATGGCTCCCGGATGGAGCGCCGCCGGATCCGCCTCGGCGTAGTCCACCGTCTCGCTCACTCGAACCGCCCCTGGGTCAAGGCCTGGTATTCCTTGCTGCCGACGAAATTTCGCCGCAACTGATTGGCATATTTCGCCTCGGATTGGAGATCGCCGAGCTTGCGTTCGACGCGCAGCGCCAGCCACAGCGACTCGGCATTGGGTTCCATCTGCTCGTTCACGGCGCCGATGAAGCGCTGCGCGTTCCGGTAGTCGCCGCGCTTGTAGCTCAGGTTGGCGAGATGATAGAGCGCCTGGTTGTTCCTCTCGTCGGCGATCACGGCCTTCTTGAAGTAGTCCTCCGCCGCCGCCTCGTCGTTCAGCCGCAGGGAACACAGACCGGCGTTGGTGTAAGGTTTGGTGGGGGTCCGATAGAGCGGATTCCTGACCGCCGTCATCAGGTGCGCAATACCCTCCTTCTCCCGGCCGTTGAGACAGAGGAACCAGCCATAATGGTTGTTGGCGTCCGGATCGCCGGGTGCGATGGCGAGGGAACGCCGGAACGACGTCTCGGCTTCGGCGTTCTCCCCGAGGTACATCTGAACCAGCCCGAGCAGGTTGTAGGCGGGGGCGTACTCGGAGTCCGCCTGCAGGGCGACACGCGCCTCCTGCAACGCCGTCGCCATATTCGAGCCCTGATAGTAGGCCATGCCGAGATCGGTATGGGCCTTGGCACGGGTGCGCGCGTCGCCCGGCTTGGCATCCGCCGAGGAGGGCAGCGTCTCCCCGACCTGGGGCTGAGGCGGCTGACGCAAGGGATTACCGCTGCAGCCGGCAACCAGCAGGAGGGTCATCAACCAGAGGATGCGCTTCATGGCGTGGCCTCCACCGACACATGCGTGCCTGCCTGCGCGATCGGAATCGTGCGCCGCGCCGCGGAGCGCCGCGTCCGGTCCTGAACCTGGCCGGCCAGTTGGCCGCAGGCGGCGTCGATGTCGTCGCCGCGCGTCTTGCGCGTCGTGGCGACGACGCCCGCCGCCATCAGAATCTCGGCGAAGCGCCGGATGCGCTGCGGCGGCGAGCGGCGGAATGCCGAACCGGGGAACGGATTGAAAGGAATCAGGTTGAACTTGCACGGCACGTCGCGCGTCAGGCGCAGCAGCTCGCGGGCATGATCGTCGCGGTCATTGACGCCGTCGAGCATCACGTATTCGAAGGTGATGAAATCGCGCGGCGCCTTTTCCAGATAGCGGACGGCAGGCCGCCATCAGTTCGCGCAGCGGATACTTGCGGTTGATCGGCACCAGCGCGATCGCGCAGCGCGTCGTCGGGCGCATGCAGCGAAACCGCCAGCGCCACCGGACACGGCCTCGCGCAGGCGGTCCATGGCCGGCACGATGCCGGAAGTGGACACCGTGACGCGACGGCGCGACAGGCCGTAGGCATTGTCGTCCAGCATCAGGCGCAGCGCCGCACGCGTGTTGTCGAAATTGGCCAGCGGCTCGCCCATGCCCATCAGCACCACATTGCTGATGACGCGTTCGCCGTCGCCGTCGCGGCCTCGACAGCCGCCCAGCAGCGTGGTTGGCGTGCCAGAGCTGGCCGATGATCTCGGCCGTGGTCAGATTGCGGTTGAAACCCTGCTTGCCGGTGGAGCAGAAGGCGCAATCGAGCGCGCAGCCGGCCTGGGTCGAAACGCACAGCGTGCCGCGGTTCTCCTCGGGAATGAAGACGCGTCTCGACGGCATTGCCGGCGCCGACATCCAGCAGCCACTTGCGCGTGCCGTCGTCCGACGGTGTCGTCGCGCAGCACGGCGCGGGCCGCGATCACGGCCTGCGCAGCCGAGCTTCGCGCGCAGACTCTTGGCCACGTCGGTCATCGGCGCCGAAATCGGCCTCGCCGAAGCGGTGCATCCAGCGCAGCACCTGGCGGGCGCGAAACGGCTTCTCGCCCTGATCGGCGAAACCAGGCGGTCAGGCCGTCGGCATCGAAATCGAGCAGATTGACGGTCATGCGACTTCGATCAGCGACCGGAGATAGACGTTCATCGCCGGGAAGAAGTAGGCGATTTCGACCGTGGCCGTCTCCGGCGCGTCGGAACCGTGCACGGCGTTGGCGTCGATGCTCTCGGCGAAATCGGCGCGGATGGTGCCCGCCGTCGGCCTTCTTCGGATCGGTGGCGCCCATCAGTTCGCGGTTCTTGGCGATGGCGTTCTCGCCTTCCAGCACCTGGATCATCACCGGGCCGGAGATCATGAACTCGACCAGATCCTTGAAGAAGGGACGCTCCTTGTGCACGGCGTAGAAGCCTTCGGCTTCGGCTGCGGGACAGCCAGGCCATGCTGGCGGCGACGATCTTCAGACCGTTGGTCTCGAAGCGGGAGTAGATCTTGCCGATCACGTTCTTGGCCACGGCATCGGGTTTGATGATGGACAGGGTGCGTTCGACAGCCATCAGAAAACTCCTGTAAAAATAATAGATTAAAACAGAAAGCGGAGATTCTTGAAAAGGGTTGATTGTATCAGGATCGCGCTCGGGTTCCCACTCTCTCTGCGACACGCGTTCCGCGACCCTGCGTCACGTGGACGCGACGAAATGGTGCAGGCCGAGCGGAGTGGCGAAAGGATTGCTGCGCGAGCACCGGTCATCAACGGCCCTGCCGCACATCGACCTGTGCGGCGAGGATCTTTTCCAGTTTCTCCCGCGCCTCGCCGAACTGGTGCACACTGTCCTCAAAGGCGTCGCGCGCAAGCGAGTAGGCCTCGACCCGTTCCGTGTTGATCCCGCACTCCAGCAGTTCGCCGTGTAACTTGCGGCATTCCTCGAACAGGCGGTCGGCAGCCAGGCGGCGCCGCATGTAGATGCGAGCGGCCTCCTGCGGCCAAGGGGATAGCTCGCCATAGTCCGGAACGTGGGCGAGATGGACGGTTGCGAAATCGGCCCGGAGCCGTCGCCACCAGCCGGCCCAGTCGGGTTGCTCGTCGGCCGAACCGGACGCCGCCGGCACATAGCCGAAGCGCGCGAGCTGCTCGGCGTTGCGTTCGAGCAGCGGATCGCGGACGAAGCCGCTCATGTCCCGGCCGCCATCAGTGGCGACGATTCGTCGGCCTCGTAGCCCATCCGCATGTCGTAATCGGGCTCGACCTGCCGCGGCATCTCCAACCCGACTTCCTTCAGGCGCGAATCCAGCAGTTGCAGGTATTCCGCCTGAAGCTCCTCCGGCTTCTTGGTCTTGAGGCCGAACTCGTAGTAGAGGTCGAACATCTGGGATCTGTCGCCGCCGGCGGAGGGACGGCCGTAGAAGCCCATTCCCATGCGCATGAACTTCGGGATCCGCTTCTGCATGTCCTCACGCGTTGCAGCTCCGCCGAATTCGATGCAACGCTTGGATGCCCATACTCCGAAGGCGAGATGGCCGAACTCCTCCTTGTGGATGCGCACGTTCACGCGCGCGAACGGCAGATAGGAGCAGTTCTGGTACTGTCCGAGGAAGGCCACGGCCGCTGGGGTCACGACCGTGGAGAACAGCGCCACGTCCTCCCAGCAGTCGAAGAACCTGGACCAGTTTTCCTTGCGGAATCCGTTTATGACGTTGACCTTGGCCGGATCGGGATTGTCCGGGTTGTGGGACAGTTCGTGCAGTCGCGCATTGACGTCCACGCCCAAGTCCTGCATCAGGTTCCACACGTAGAACGCGTGTCCCATCTCCTCGAACACCTTCTTCGACAGGCGATATGCTTCTTCCGGACGCGTCGCGAAGCGGTGGTTTTCCGCCACCCGCTGTGCACCCGCATATTCGGAATCGGCCTGAAACGACATCAGGTGCAGGAGCGCGTTCCGGTAGTCCTCAGGCAGCGCATCACCCTTTTCGTAGATCTTGAATTGCCTCATGCAGGTCTCCGGGAACGGTTCGGATGATATTTGCCGCCGACGATCACGCCGCATGCATTGCCAGAATGGACAGATAGTGTATCCCCTCGCTACTGTCAACCTGCGGCCGGCTTGCCTCGGACGTGTCGCGGCATACGAGCCGCTTTGGTATCATTTCCACGTCACGCTAACGTACAGGCACCGCCCCCGCGAGCGCCCCATGTTCCCACCGTCAATCCGCATCAGGCGCGCCCGCCGTAACGCACGATCCGCGGGATAGCACCCACAGATCTCCACTCGGATGATGAGCCGCTTGGTCGAGCAATGGATCGCCGCTGCCCAGGATGAATCACCGGTGCGCGCCAATTCGCTGATCATCACTGTGTATGGCGATTCGATCGCGCCGCACGGCGGCACCGTCTGGCTCGGCAGTCTCATACGATTGGTGGTGCCGCTCAGACTCAACCCGCGCGTGGCACGCACCAGCGTGTTCCAGCTGTCGAGGGAAAGCTGGCTGCAGTCCGAGCAGATCGGCCGCCGCAGCTATTACAGCCTGACTGCTGCGGGCCGCCGGCGCTTCGTCGAACGCTTTCGCCCTCTGTTGCGCGCCCTGAGGAACGCACGCAATCGCGATCCGCAACAGTGCTTCGCCGTGCGAACCCTGCTCATTCATGAAGTGCGCCGCGTGCTGCTGCGCGATCCCCAGTTACCTGCGCAGCTCCGTCCGTTAGACTGGCTTGGTGCGGCAGCGCGTCAGCTTTGCCGTGACCTCTACCTGGTTACCTACCGAGAGGCCGAGAGGCACCTGCATGCAACCCTGGAAACCACCACCGGGGCCCTGCCCCAGGCGGAACCCGAATTCTACGAATGCTTCGGCGGTTTTCCGCCGCAGGTTTCTCCGGGTGCGGGTCGGGTACCGTGACCGGCCCCAGCGTCGTCATCGTGGGTGCCGGACCGGCCGGATTCTATGTCGCCGACGCCCTGCTTCGCAGCCTGCCGGATGCGAGGATCGACCTCGTCGATCGCCTGCCGACGCCCTATGGGCTGGTGCGCGGTGGCGTGGCTCCCGACCACCAGGGCACGAAGAACGTCGCGCGGCAGTTCGAGCGAACACTGACTCGGTCCGCTGTGCGCTTCGTCGGCAACGTCCGCGTCGGCCGGGACGTGAGTTACGAAGAGATCCGGCAAGCCTACGAAGTGATGGTGATCTCAACCGGTGCACCCGTCGACCGCAGTCTCGGCATTCCGGGCGAAGACCTGTCCGGCGTCTATGGTTCCGGCGCCTTCGTCGGCTGGTACAACGGTGTGCCGGACTACAGCGAACTCGCGCCGCCGCTGGACCACCCTGCGCTGGCCGTCATCGGCAACGGCAACGTCGCCCTGGATATCGTCCGCATTCTGGCCAAGACGCCGGAAGAACTCGCCACTTCGGACCTGCCCCGCCATGCGCGGGAAACCCTGGCGCGGAGCGCCTTGCGCGACATCTTCCTGATCGGGCGGCGGGGTCCGGCGCAGGCCGCCTTTTCACCGGCCGAACTGGCCGAACTGGGCGACCTTGCGCAGGCCCACCCGGTCGTCGATGCGAGCCAAATCAGTACCCCCATTCCCGAACGCGGTGATGCCGGGGGGCCAAGAAACAGCGAGAAGATTCTGGACCTGCTGCACCGCTTCGCCGAACCGCCGCCGCGGCCGAAGCCATTGCGCATTCACCTGCTGTTCCATGCCACGCCGGCGGCGGTCCTCGGCAACGCGCGGGTCACCGGGCTGCATCTGGAGCGCAATCGCAGCGTCGGGGGTCGGATGGAGCCGGCCGGAGGCAGCTTCGATCTGCAGGTCGGCGTCGTCGTGACCGCGATCGGCTATCGCAGCGCGCCGATTCGCGGTTTGCCCTTCGATGATGCTCGCGGTGTCGTGAAAAACGTCGGCGGCCGCGTGAGCGATGGCGTTTACGCCACCGGCTGGTGCCGGCGCGGTGCGCACGGCACCATTCCCGACAATCGCAGCGACGCGATGTCGGTCGCGGGGTTGATCGTCGCCGACCTCAGTGCCAGTGGAGGAACGTACCGGAAACCCGGCCCGGCCATGCTGGACGCCCTGCTCGCGGCACGGGGCGTCGAGCGCGTGGATTACGCCGGCTGGCAGCGAATCCATGTGGCGGAGTCGGCACGAGCCGGACCGGGCCGGCCGCGGGAGAAACTAACGCAAATCCAGGAGTTGCTGGCGGCGGCGCGCGGTTGAGACATCACGGCTCCGTCGCTTCCTTTTCCATGGGACAGGAGATAAGCTACCGGTGTCAATGCTTTCATGCCGGCCCGAGCCGATCGAGGAGGCCCACGGGCTTGGCGTAGGAGTGCCGGTACGCCGGCAAATCGGCCTTAGCTTATGTTGAGTTGACGTGCGTCATAGCGGCGGGGCGAGCACGCGTTACCCTAGCCGAAAAAATATAATGAGGAGGTCAAGAATGGACCGCATGCCAAGCGGCGCTGGCTCCCAGACTGTTGACGTTGCCCCGCCGACGGCACAGCCGCTTCCCACCGACACCCAGATCCGCCGCTGGGCCGTCATGCTCGCCGCCGGCGAGCTTACTACCGCACAATTCGTCTGCCGGGTCAGTCAGCTCCAGGCGCTCGACCCGAGAACGGACTGGAAGCCGCGGGGGTAGGCATTCCCCGGCCGGGGGCATTAAGCTGTGGGCCGCTCAAAGCGGCTCTGGCTGGGGTCGCTAACGCGGTCCCGCATTACTGGAGCCACCTGCTTGGTGGCCGCTCATCTCCACAGGCCGAGTAGATCCAACCGCTCGTCCTCCTGCTCCTGGTTCTTGATGCACTCGAGCATCAACGCCTCGTCGCGACCGAACGTCGAAACGAAGTAACTGCGGGCCCAGAAATGCTGCCCCACGAAGTTGCGCTTGCGCTCCCCATACACGCGCGCCAGGTGAATCGCACTCTTGCCCTTGATGAAGCCGATGACCTGCGACACTACATACTTCTGCGGGATGGCGATCATCGTACGCGTGATCGGGTATCCGGTGGACAAGTACGTCGCCCGGACGCGGTAACTGGCATCAAGTAATACACGGGCGCCCTCTGTCGGACGCCCGCCGCTCAGCTCTACGATCGCTATTCCAGATGTGCTATCACGACGCACATCTGGAGAATCTATGGCGAAAGCGCCGGAAGAAACCCTGCTCGAACGAGAGCGCTTCGAGCTCAAGCCCAAGTCGGGCGGCGGACTGCTGAGCTACGAGGTATGGGGATTTCGGGAAAAGGGCAAGACCGTGGTGACGCGGTACAGCCTGGCCTTCGTCAATCATGAGATTTTCGAGGGGGATAACGGCAGGGTGCTCGGTTTCGATAATGCGCACGGATACCACCACCGACATTACATGGACGAGATCGAATCGGTCGAGTTCGTGCGCTACGAGACCACATTGGCGCGCTTCCAGCGCGAGTGGATCGAAATCGCAAATCGATAGCGAGGCGAGGGGCAATGAGCAAAGTCGTGATTCGTACCGACGATGTGGCGGGTTTCTTTGCCCGAGCGACGGATGCCGCGCGGCGGGCTGATCGTGGCATGCCCTTCGAAGGCAAGGTGACCTTGTCGTTCGAAGGTAGAGTCGAGATGTGGCGCAGTGGCAGTAGGTTCGGTTTGTTTGTTGCCGCCCCTTTCGTCTGGCGGTGCCCAAGTACCCTCGCCATAGCTCCGTTTCCACATCCCGCTCATCGAACCGGACGTGCAGATCTCCCGCATCCGGCTCTCGGACAAGACGTCACGCCTTCGCCCACGATCGGTTGCGTCCCCGCCAAGTCAGCCGCACGAGCCCGAGTCGGTCGTAGAGGATCGAGGGTGGATAGCCCCCTCCCCGTTGTCGGCGCTTCTTGAATTTGGTCCGCAACCACCGGCGCAACCGCGCCACGGTGTAGCTGTCGATCGCTCGGTACGCATCGCTGACCGTGCCTACTTGGAAGTAGTTCGCCCAGCCGCGCAACGTGCGGTTCAACTTTCCCACCATGTGCGTGGTCTCTTGCCACGTCAACAAGACGTCGACGTCATCGCATGGAGCTTTTCCACCATGCGCCGAATGCTCTTCTTCGACGGCCGCATGCCCAGATAGGCCTTGCCGGTCGCCGGCGAATACATCCGCCCAAACGTATAACCCAGGAAGTCGAACTCACCTTCCGGGACCGTGCAGATGCGCGTCTTCTCCTCGTTCACCGTCGACTCCAGCTTGCCCATGAGTTCGCGCAGTCTCTGCAAGGCATCCTCAGCCTTGCCCTTCCTGCACAGGATCACGAGATCGTCAGCGTAGGTCACGATCCGAGTGCCAAGACTCCTATCCAACCCGAGTCTCTTCCATCCCAGCACGAAGCGGCGCATGTACAGATTGGCCAGCAGTGGTGAGACCACTCC
>CAWGLO010000021.1:0-44532 GCA_963823455.1 uncultured beta proteobacterium | reverse complement strand
ACAGCGCCGGCACGAAGAAGATCGTCAGCAGCGTCGCGACCGTGAGGCCGCCCATGATGGCGATCGCCATCGGACCCCAGAACACGCTGCGCGTCAGCGGAATCATCGCCAGCACGGTGGCCGCTGCGGTCAGCACCACCGGACGGGTCCGGTGGACGGCCGCTTCGACGACCGCCGTCCAGGTGTCCCGTCCCCCGGCGATCTCGGTCTGCACCTGATCCACCAGGATCACGGAGTTGCGCATGATCATGCCGCTGAGCGCGGTGACGCCGAGGATCGCGACGAAGCCGAGCGGCGCCTGGAAGATGAGCAGCGCGGCGACGACCCCGATGAATCCGAGCGGCGCCGTCAGGAACACCATGAACATCGTGGAGAAGCTCTTCAGCTGCAGCATCAGGATCGTCAGGATCGTGACCAGCATCACCGGGAAGACCGCCATCAGCGCGCGGTTGGCCTTGTCGCTTTCCTCGACCGCACCGCCGACGTCGATGCGATAACCGAACGGCAGTTTCGCTTCGATGTCCTTCAGCATCGGCCGGATCGACTGGGTCACCGACACGCCCTGCTCGCCGTCCTTGACGTCCGCGCGCACGGTAATGGCCATGTCGCGGTTGCGGCGCCACAGCACCGGCTCTTCGAGCTCGTAGCGGACGCGCGCAACCTGCGACAGCGGCACCACGGTCCCCTGGCGGGTGAAGAGGTTGACGTCCTTCAGCGTGTCGAGATCCAGACGCTCATCGGGCACCGCGCGCGCGACGATGTCGATCAGGTCTTCGCGCTCGCGCAGATGCGACATCGTCGCGCCGTTCATCACGGTCTGGGTCACGAACGCCACGTCGGCCGGCGCCAGGCCGAGCGCACGCGCCTTGTCCTGGTCGAGGTCCACTTTCAGGGTGCGCACCGGGTCGTTCCAGTCGAGCTGGACGTCGCGCACCTTCGGGCTCGACCGGACCACCGCTTCGACCTCACGCGCGATCGAACGAACGACCTGGGTGTCCGGACCGACGACGCGGAACTGGACCGGGAAGCCGACCGGCGGGCCGAGCTCGAGACGGGTGACGCGCACCCACACCTGCGGGAACTGCTCGTCCACGCTCGCCATCAGGCGCGAGCGCACCCGCTCGCGCGCCTCCATGTCCTGCGTCATGACGATGAAGGACGCGTAGCCCGGGTTGGGCAGCTCCGGATCGAGCGAGAGATAGAAGCGCGGCTGGCCGGCACCGGTGTACGCGGTGAAGAAGCGGATGTCCTCGTCCTTCGCCAGGACCGCCTCCATTTTCTTGACCTGCTCGGTCGTGGCGGCGAACGAAGAGCCTTCCTTCAGGCGCAGCTCGACGACCAGCTCCGGCCGCGAGCTGTTGGGGAAGAACTGCTGCGGCACGAAGCGGCTGGCGAAGATCGCGACAGCCAGGGCGGCGACGGTCGCGCCGATGACCAACCAGCGCCGCTCGATGGCGAGGTCGATCCAGCCGCGCAGCTTGCGGTAGAACGGCGTGTCGTAAGGGTCAAATGCGGGGTCGCCGCCATGATGGTGCTTGCCGAAGTCCTTGGGCAGCATGATGACGGCGAGGTAGGGCGTGATAATCCCCGAAACGACCCACGAGAACAGCACCGCCGTGCCGACGATCCAGAAGATGCCGCCCGCGTATTCGCCGGTGGTCGACTGGGAGAAGCCGATCGGCATGAAGGCGGCAACGGTGATCAGCGCGCCGGTCAGCCGGGGCATCGCGGTCGCCTCGTAGGAATAGGCCGCCGCCTTGAGGCGATCCCACCCTTCCTCCATCTTCACCACCATCATCTCGACGGCGATGATGCCGTCGTCGACCAGCAGGCCGAGCGCGATGATCAGCGAGCCGAGCGAGACGCGCTCCAGGTTCCAGCCCATCGCCAGCATCACCAGGGCGACGACGCCGAGCACGATCGGCACCGACAGGCCGACCACGATGCCGGTGCGCCAGCCGAGGCTGATCAGGCAGACCGCCAGCACGATGGCGAGCGCTTCCAGCAGCGAGCGTTCGAATTCCCAGATGGATTCGCTGACGACGGTCGGCTGATCGGCGACGCGCTCGAGCTCGACGCCGTAGGGCAGTTCGGTCTGCAGCTTGGCGACCGCGCCCTCGATCGCCTTGCCGAGGTCGACGATGTTGCCGTCGTTGGTCATCGTGATGCCGAGCATCAGGACCTGCTGCCCGTTGTGGCGCACGGTGTAGGTCGGCGGATCTTCGTAGCCGCGCGTGATGGTCGTGAAGTCGCCGAGCTTGATCAGGCGGCCGCCGGCGGCGATCGGCACGTTGCGGATATCGTCGAGATTGGCGAACTGGCCGCTGACGCGCACCAGCACCCGGTCGCCGTGGGTGTCGATCGAGCCGCTCGACAGCACGCTGTTCTGGTTCCTCAGGCTCTCGGCGATCGCCAGCGGCGTGATGCCGAGGGCGGCCAGCCGCTGGTGCGAGAACTCGACGTAGACCTTCTTGGCCTGCTTGCCGTAGATGTCGATCTTCTTCACCATCGGCACCTTCAGCAGGCGGCGCTTGATGTCCTCGGATACGTCGGAAAGCTCCGCGAGGCTGACGCCGTCGCCCTTGACGGCATACAGCAGCCCGGTCACGTCGCCGAATTCGTCGTTGAAGATCGGGCCGATGACGCCTTCGGGCAGCTCGTTCTTGATGTCGCTGAACTTCTTGCGCGCCTGGTACCACGCCTCCTGCTGATCCGCGTGCGAGGTGCCGCCGACCACCGTGATCAGCATGGCGCCGTAGCCCTGGCGCGCGTAGGTCTTGACCTTCTCGAAGTGGTCGAGCTGCTCGAACTTCTTCTCCATCCGGTTGAGCAGCTCGTCCTGGACCTGCTGCGCCGTCGCGCCGGGCCAGATCACCATCGCCGTCATCGACGGCACCGAGAAGTTCGGGTCTTCGAGCTGGCCGAGCTTGGTGAAGCCCAGCACGCCGCCGATGGCGATCGCGAGGATCAGGAAGAGCACGATGGCGCGATTGCCAAGTGCCCATTCGGTGAGGTTGAAGGATTTCATCGGGAAGCTTGCTTCGGCGGTTTCAATGAGCACAGCCGAGGGCAGCGCGACCTTCAATCCGGGCGCCATCTTCTGCACGCCGGCGGTGACGACCAGCTCGCCGGCCGGCGGGCCGGACACGAGCACCTCGTCGTTGCGATAGCCGTGCACGGCCACGTCGAGCAGGTTGACGGTGCCAGCGGGCTCGGTGCCCGCCTTGCGCACCGACCCAGACCGCCGGCTTGCCGTTGCGCTGGGTCATTGCGCTGGCCGGGATCGCCGCGACCGGCTGTTGCGCCGGCGGCGCGGTCGACCACCACCGTGGCGGTGGCGCCGAGCGGCAACTGGCGCGGGGTGGCGGGTTTCAGGCGCGCCCGGTAGGTCCGGGTCTGTGCCGCGGCCTGCGGCGACAGTTCGCGCAGGACGACGTCGAACTTCTGGTCCGGCGCGCTGGCCAGCCACGCCTTGTAGCGCGACCCCTTGAACGAGGCGAAGTGATCCTCGGGGACGTCGACCACGATCTCGGGCTCCGCCTGGCCGGCGATCGATACGACCGGATGGCCTTCGGCGACCACCTGGCCCACCTCGAAGCGCACCGCGGTCACCACACCGGCGCGCGGCGCCCGCAGTACCGTGTACTTCAGCTTGTTGCGCGCCAGTTCGAGTTCCCTGGCCTTGGCCTCGGCCGCCGCCTTGGACGGACTGCGCGCTGCTTTGCGCGCGTTCCTCGTCGGACTCGCTCACCGAACCATCGGTCTTCAGCGCGCCGAGGCGGTCGCGGTCCGACTCGGCCTGGCGCGCCTGCGCCGTGGCGGCGATCAACTGCTGCCGCAGCGCTTCCTCGGCGAGCCGGTAGTCGGCGTCGTCGAGCACGGCGATGATGTCGCCCTCGCGCACGGCCTGGCCGACGTCAACACGCCGCTCGGCCACCTTGCCGCCGACGCGGAACGCCTGGTCGACTTCGTGGCGCGACTGCACGGTGCCGACATAGCGGTTCGACTCGGCGGCGCTGTCGTAACGGAGTTCGACGGTGCGAACGGGCCGCAGCGGCTCGGCGGGCGGCTTGCCGGGGGCAGCACGCTGCAAGGATCGCGGCCATCGGCAGGGCGAGAAGGGCCGCAGGGTGAGAGGTTTTCACGTGGAGTCCCGGTGGCGTCAATGGGTTTCAGGATTGGGGTGAGCGGGGTGCATTGGCGGCGGCCGGCGGCTTGGCTGGCTCGAACACCTGCCAGCCTCCGCCGAGCGCCTTGTAAAGGCGCACGCTGTCGAGCAGCAACTGCGTGTTGCTGTCGTTGGCGCCGAGCCGCACGCTCAGGCGCACGCGCTGTGCGTCGAGCAGCGGCAGCAGGTCGGTCTGTCCCCGGTCATAGAGGGACTGCGCGCGGCCCAGCGCGGCTTCAGCGGCAGCGGCAGCAGTGTTCAGCGATTCGGAGCGGCGCCGCTCGTCCTTGAACGCAACCAGCGCGTTCTCCACGTCTTCGAGCGCGCGCACGATGCCGTCCTCGTAGCGGTACAGCGCCTCGGATTGCGCGCTCTCGGCAACCTCGTTGATGGCGCGCGTCCGCCCGGCGTTGAACACCGGCATCATCAGCAGGCCAAACACGTTGGTGAACCGTGCGGCGCCGAAGTTGAAGTCGTTCAGCTCGACGTTCTCTCGACCGAACAGCGCGCCGACGAACAGCCGCGGGAACCATTCCGCGGCGGCCTGCTGCCGGCGCGCGTTGGCCGCCTGCAGTTGCGCGTCGAGCGCGAGGAGATCCGGACGGCGCTGCAGCAGTGCGGCGGGCTGTCCCGGCTTGGCCTCGGGGACGGCCACCTGGCCGCCCCATGGCGCGATGGCGGCGGCATTGAAGGCCTGGTCGCCGATCAGCACGGCGATCCGGTGCCGCGAAATGGCCACCGCCGTCTCCAGCGGCGGGATCGCCGCGCGGGTCCGTGACGCTTCGGTCTGCGCGCGCTCCACGTCGAAAGCCGTGGCGAGGCCGACGCGCCGGCGCGCACTCACCAGGCGCAGCGTCTCGTCCTGTGCGGCCGAGATGGCGCGCGTCGTCTCGAGCTGACGCTGCGCGCCAATGAGCGTGAAGTAGTTGGTCGCAACATCGGTCAGCACCAGCAGGCGCACTCCCCGGGCACCGTGTTCAGCGGCCAGCGCGTCGGCCGCCGCGGCGGCCGCACCAGCGCGAAGACGTCCGGCGAGGTCGATTTCCCAGGAGACGGTCGCCGCTGCGCCGGCGGCCTGGATGTCCGGTACCGACTGCTTGGCCGTCGAGTCGTATCCGGTGCTGAGATCCACGCCGCCAGCGCTGACGCCCACGCTCGGCCACAGCCACGAACGGCTGATCGTCTCGCCGGCCCGCGCAGCGCGCACGCGCTCGACCGCTATCCTGATGTCGCGGTTCTCGCGCGCTGCGCGGCGAATCAGGTCGGACAGCACCGGATCGCCGAAACTCTCCCACCAGGCAACCTCGGGTTCGTTCTCGGCAGCCGAAGCAGCCGCGAAGTGGGGGGGCACGTCGACCGAAGGCGCCACGACGGGCGTGGCACATCCGGCCAGCGCAAGCGCCAGCAACGCGGCGAGCAGCGCCTTCGGCGGTGCCGGCCCATCCACTGGGCGATTCGCCTTGAGACTGGACCTCGAAGGGCTCTGATGTTGGAGAACAGGTAGCGGCATGGGTCGCTGACAAGAATGTCGATGTGTCACCAGCGTATCCAACGGCTTGATCAAAGTCGTCAGTGAAGCGTCGGCGTTCGGTCGCCGTTTTGTGAGCGTAAGCAAAGCAAGCCGCGGCGACACCATCGAAATCTTCAGAAGTACCAGGACAAGCTCAAAGTTCCGAACTCGGGGCTCTGCCGCTCGGTTTCGAACGTCTTGGTGAAGTACGTTCTACCGAGGAAGAAGGCGAAACCGCGATGTCGCACGGCGATACCGAGCGTGCCCATGCCGATGAAGGGCTCGGAGCCGACTGATCGGCTGTCCCTGAAGACAGTGCCGTCGAGTGGAAGGTAGTGGGCGACGCCGTAGCCCATAAAACCGCCGGAAAGCGACACGGACCATCCGTCCACTGGCCCGGCACCGACCGTCGATGCCGCATTGAGCCCTAGACGCAGGGCTGTTCCGCCGAAGGAATCCGCGAGGTTCCAGCCGATCTCGCCGTACATACCGAGTCCGACACCGGTGAAGTAGTTGCCGAGACCTGCGTAGCCCACGGGAGCGATTCTCCACGAGGCCGATTTGCCCAAGTCCCCTTGGGCCAGCAGGTACGTGCCCGTATAACCGACGTTGAGGACGGGCTCGTCCGGAAGCTGCGTGTCCCAGCCCATCGGCTCGTCCGCGTCGGTCACCTCGTGGAACCATTTTTGTACGCTGTCAGCCTGCGATGCGGGGCCCACTACACCGAGCCTGAGCTGCCACGCATGTGTCCAGCGTTCGCGTCTCGCATAGACCACATTGTCGAGATACAGCACGCCGGCATAGGGTTGGTCGTCCTTCGGCGGGTTCGGATCCGTGATGTCGTCTGGCGTATGCATCTCCTGTGCAAGGGACCAGGCCACATACGTGCGGTAACCGTCATTCCCAACGAACGGCAGGAACGACCAGAATTCACCCCACCGGCGGACGAAGCTCCGTTCCTCGTAGGTGTCGATCGCGTTCGAAACCCACGTCACGCCCATGCCGTTCGAGTAGTTGTTGTCGGACCCGGTTGCCGTGTCGTTTTCCACGGTGACCGTCAATGCGCCACGATAAGGCGCGGCGGACTGCGCGGCGCAGTCGACTGCGCCGGATGACAGCAACACGACCGAAATCAGCCACACACTCTGCTTCATGCCATCTACCCCAGCGTCTTGCGAAAGCGCACAAGTGAAATGACGGAAAGCACGCTGCCGGTGAGCGCGGGCGACGCGAACTGCGGCCACGCCGCCTCGACGCCCGCGCCGCGGAAGAGCACCGCCTTCATGAACATGACGAAGTACGTGTTCGGCGCGCCGTCTGCAGCAGCTCGCGCTTGCTGGCCGTCCTCTGCGTGATCCACGTGGTGGCCGCAGCCGTGGAGCCGCCGACAAGCGATCCCAGCACGCCTGATAGCGTCGTGATCAATGCCGTGTCCATCGCTCGCCTTACCGTTGCAGGTGCGCCGACGCTTGGGTCGATTCGGCCGGCTCAGTCGCCGAAGAGATGCCCGAAGCGCTCCTTGAGCCGACCGACGACATACGACTCGATCTGTGCCGTCAGCGCCTCGCCGAGCGACTCGACCGACTTCTCGTGGACCCCGAAGTGCAGCAAGAGCAGGTTGTGCAGCTTCGCGAAGGCGCGCCGATTGTCGGTTCCGCACACCGAGGCGTCGTTGCGCAGCACCCGATCGATGGCGCCCGGCTCCAGAATCCTGATCTGGCATACGAGCGCCAGCCTGGCAATCTCGGTGTCGATCTCGTCGAAGTTCTTCGCCCACCAGCCGCCCGGCAGATAGTTGGTTGGCTCGGCCATGGCGTCTCACTCCGCGGCTGCGACTTCAAGGGCGGGGCGGCGCCGGGTGGCGAGCGTACGGGACGACGCACCGGCCCAGCCCAGCACCTGGCGGATGTGGGCAAGCATTGCCCTCTGCTCGGGCGTGGGCTCGATGAGTTGCACGCGCTTGTCCGCCAGCACGCGCTCCAACAGCGTGAGGAGGCGGTCGCGTTCCTTGCGTTTGGGCAACAGCACGGGCAGCGTCTCGACCGCCTTGTCCGGCGCGTAGCGGGCGATGATCTCCTGCTCGCCACCGATGCGGCGCGCTTCGTCGCGGGGCAGATCCGGCAACAGGTCCCGATAGTCCTCCAGCAGATCGCTCGCCAGCTGCACTCTGGCGAGCGGCAGCGGCTCGTCCCGGTGTGCCATCAGGAAGCCGACGCGAGCAAGCGCCTCCGGGTAGCCGCCCTTGTCGATCGAGGCCAGCGCCTGCTTGACGAATGGAAGCTCGCGCGCGTCCACTGCCGGCGCCACCGTTTCAGGATCGCGTTCGTCGCCCAGATAAAAGGTGAAGAGGTTGCCGTAGACCTGGAAGAAGGTCGCTTCGGCCACCGCGTCGCGCAGCGCGCGGAAGCAGTCGAGCGAGGCGCTCGTCACTTCCGACAGCGCCGACTCGATCTGGCGCGCCGGATGGTCGGACGCCAGCGCCTGGCGCTGGGCCTTCACCGCCTGCGCCGCCGGCGCCAGCCAACTCAGGAACGGATTGAGGTCGGAGAATGCCCAGCGCTGGAAGCGCAGCGGGTGAAACTCGCGCGACAGCTTGGCGCCGTACTCGTTGGCGAGCGCCTTCACCAGGGGCCGCCCAAAGAGCTCGTAGGCGCGCTGATTGAACTCCGCGACGACTCTTGCCGCCTCGAAGGGCTTCTCGTCGACACGGTTGAAGCGGTTCAGGCGCGGGACGACGTCTTCCAGACGCAACTCAACGAGGTTGACCTCGTAGGCAGTCTTGCCCCCGGAGTCCTTCTTCTCCGTGATCTGCATCCCGTACAGGCCCGGGGGCAGCGCCTCGATCGACTTGAGCACCGATGCGATCTGCGTTCCCTCCTTCCTGGCGACCATGCCGGAAACGAAGATGCCCAGGTGGCCGACTTCCGCCTGCATCAGGCCGACGATCACCTGGCCGCGGGCCTTGATCTCCTCGGTGCTGCCGTACACGTCGGCGACCCAGTTGAAGGCCTGTTGCGGCGGCGTGATGTTGTCGCCCATCGACGCGAACATCACGATGGGCACCTTGATCTGGCGCAGGTCGAATGCGCCGGCCGGGCCGCCCTTCACCGTCCCCGACCACAGCTTGTTGCCGACGAAGAGGTTCTGCGTGATCCACTCGATCTCCTCGCGGTTGAGCAGGTAGTAGCCGCCCCACCAGCGCTCGAACTCGAGAAAGCGCGCCGGCTCGGTGTCCATGTCGGCGAATATCTTGTAGTACTTGTCCCAGAACGTGTTGGCCGGGTTCAGATATTCGAAGTTCTGCACCAGCGAGGCGCCGTCGAATTTGCCCGCGCCGAGGTCGGAGGACAGCGATGCGAGCCAGGTGCCGCCGAGCAGCCCGCCGGCGTAGCGCATCGGGTTGTCGCCCTCGTTCTCGCTCCAGGCGCCGCCCCAGTAGGACATCGGCGCGCCGACGACCACCACCGGCCCGGTGTCGTCGGGATGGGCGGCCGCGAGCATCATCGCAGCCCAGCCTGCCTGGCAGTTGCCGACGATGCCGGGCTTCGGGGCGTCGGGGTGAAGCTCGCGCACGCGATGCACGAACTCACGCTCGGCGTTGCACACGTCGAGCAGCGTTTGTCCCGGTTCGGGATTCGGGAAGAAGATCACGAAGTACACGGGGTGGCCTTCCTGCAACGCCACCCCGACCTGCGAATCGTCCTTGAAGCCGCCGATGCCGGGGCCATGGCCGCCGCGCGGGTCGATGATCACGAAGGGGCGGCGCTTGGGATCGATCGTCATCCCCTTCGGCGCAACGATGCGCAGCAGCGCGTAGTTGACCGGACGCTCGAACGAGCGCCCGTCCATCACGATCTCGTAGTCGAAGCGCAGCACCGGCGGCAGTCCCTGCCGCTCGTGCTCGATGAAGTTGTTGCCGCGCTGGCGCAGTGTGTCCAGCAGCAGGATCGAACGCTGCGCGAAGTCAAGCGCGTACTGTGCCCCGGTCGCCCAGGATTGCCACAGTGACAGCGGATTCGCCGTCACCGCGGCGACCTGCTGCTCGCCCGCTTGCTGCACCCGCTCACCAAAGCGCTCCAACGCGAGCTTGGTGCGGCCTTGCAGGATCTGCGCGACTTTCGCCGCCACATCGTGGCTTTGGGACAGTTGTCTGGCTGGAGTGTTCATGAGGTCTTCCTTTGTCCTTCGATATTCGCCGTTTCGGCGGACCGCTCGGCCGCGCTGGCCTGCAGATCGCTGGCGATCGATTCGAGCAGTTCATGGCCGGACGCGAATTCGCGCTGCCCGCCCGTGACCAGGTTCTCGAGACGGCCGGCAAGTGCGCCAGCACTGGCATCGCTGCGCAGCTTCAGCACGTAGGCGCGCCGGCTGGGGTAGGTGGATTCGGATTTGAGAGTCATCGCAGTCTCAGTAACGCCAGTGGTCGAGAAGGTAGTCGCATTGCATCGCGAAGTGGTAACAGAACGGTCGCCGTTCGGTCGGAATCGCCCGGCTCAAGGCGCGCCTGCCCGCTGAACAGCGGCGCCGAGCGGGATCGTCAAGTGAACGACGCCGTCTGCTTCGCTTTCTTCCACGGGCAGGCCGCTGTGCCGAAGCACCGCCAGCATCGGCCGGTTCTCGGCCAGCACATCTGCCTCGAAGTGGGACACGCCGTGGTCGCGTGCGATACGCACCAGGCGCCGTAGCAGACGGGTGGCGATGCCGCGGCCCTGGAAGTCCTCTTCGACCGCGAACGCGATCTGCGCGGCCGAGCCTCGCCTTGCGTACTGACCCAGCCCGACGATGACTTCCTGGTCGCCGCTTCCGATCGTGGCAACCAGCGCGGCGACGCGTGCGCCGTCGCTTTCCGTGATCTGCCGCAGTTCCTCGTCGCTCAACTCCCGCTTGAGAAAGAAGAAACGCTGGTAGATCGATTTTCGATCCAGCGCGTGAAACGCCTGCATGAGACGTTCGCGGTCGTCGGGCCGGACGGCGCGAATCGCGATGCGATCGCCGCCGCGCAGGCGCTGCGCGATGCTGTGTGGCAGCCACTTGAGGATCATGCTGATGTTCTTCCTTGGTGTGGAGCGGTCGCTTCAGGCGACGGCGTACCCCTGATCCACCGCCACGCAGCAGGCGCCTGGCGTGGGTGGCCGCGATCCACTCCTCGTCAGTCGGTTCGACGGCGACGCGAACCCGGCTGCGCGGGGCCGAGATGGTGGAGGCGTCGGCGCGGTTGGCGTCACCGTCGATATGCACGCCCAGCCACTCGAGTGCCCTTTGCAGTGCGCACCGCGTTGCCGGAATGTCATGCCGCGCACTTTAGTCGGCGCGACCGGGGAAGTGGTGAGCAAACCGTCGGCGTTTGGTCGCGATTTGCATCGGCTTGCCGACCCGATCCACCGCGACGATGGCTGGCGGGGACGGCGAGGCCAGCGATGCGTAGTGCGCGACGGTACGTCAGTGCGCGGCGCACGTCCCGCTCTGAGCCCGGCGACTCGGCCTCGGTGGAACTGTTTCAAACCGATGCGGCGATTGCGCCGGCAACTACGGCAGGATCCGCGATCGGTTGCGGCGGGCGCAGCCAGGGGAGCAGATACCCATCGTCGTTTTGCGCGCCGGCCGCATCGTCGAACTCAGCGGCGCCAACATGAGAGCGCCCCGCTCGAACCGACTCTTCAAGCGCTACGTCGCGGCCGTCCTTGCGCCGCCGCGAATCAGCGCACGCGCTCGTGTCACGGCATCCGTTTCAGCGGCTTCAGGGAGGCGATCGACGAGTGCGGCGAGTGCGTGGCGGTCCTTGGCAATGGCACCCTCGTGCTCGCACAGTTCGACGAGCGCAAGCAACTCCAGCCAGGCCGCCTCCTGCGCGCGTGCCTCTTTGATCGCGCTTCGGACCGAGGCAAGCGCGGCCGCCGGCTGTCCGCGCGCCCGTGCGATCGCCGCCTCGATCAGGAGCAACTGTGGCAGGTAGATGCGCTCCTCGTGGGCGGTCACGACCCGAAGCGCTTGTTCGAGCTGGCGTTCGGCTCCATCGCAGTCGCCGGCGAGCATCAGGGACTCCGCGGCATACCCGAGCACTTCGCTGCCGCCGGCGATCATGCCGAGCCGCGTGTTTTCTTCGTAGGCCGCGTGGATCCGGCGATATCCCTCGAGTGGTTGCCCCCGTCGCGCGTCCGCCCAACCCCGAAACCACTGGCACGCCGCCTGACCCTGCCTGAGCCCAAACTCCTCGACCAGCGCCTGCATATCGTCGGCGAGGTCCGCAACGCGCTCGGCGTTGTCGAGGCGCACCCAGTAAAGCGCGTCAAACCATATGGCGATCAGTCTCGCCATCGGCTGTGCCAGTTGCTGCGCGCGCGCGTGCGCTTGGTGCAGGCGCTCGCGCCCCTGCCGGACCAGGCCGAGGTGAAGCAGCTGGAGGCCGAGCATCGCCAGAAGCGTGACCTGGGCGTAGCCCCGGTCCGGTGCGAAGCCGAGCGACTCCATCGCGGCGAGTGCGCGTTCGATCAACGCGCGGGCAGCCTGCGGCCGCCCCTGCAACATGTGAACCTCGCCCTGCGCGACGGACACCGCGAGCTGCGGGACCGGATCGTTCGTCCTTGCGGCGAGGATGCGGGCGTGGTCGCCAAGAGCGAGCGCTTCGGAATACTCGGCACGCAGACAGAGCAGGAGGCCAAGGTCATGCAGCAGCATCCCGCGCATCGGGTGCTGCGGGACAACGTCGAGCAGCGCGCAGGCACGCAGAAGAGCGCCCTTTGCGTCGCTGCCTACCCCAAGCAGATAAAAGGCCGATATGCCGCGGAGCGTCGCGAGCGAGATCTCCAGCGTGTTGCGCTCGACCCCCTCTGGTGCGTGCTCGAGCAGGGCAAACGCGCGCTCGGTGAGGCCCATGCATTCCCCAGGGCTCAGGTGGTCGAGGGCGGCTTCCGCCGCCTCGGCGTAGTAGCGCAGCGCCGGCATGGTCTGACGGCCGCGCTCGAAATGCATCGCAAGTTCGGCCGCAGCAACGGGTGCCCCCTGCCCACGCTCCCGCTCGAGCGCAGCTCCGACCTTTACGTGAGCTTGTGCGCGGCCCGCCGGCGGGGTGCGCTCGTACAGCACCTCGCGGAAGAGGGCGTGCCTGAAGGAATAGGAGATCTCCGGCACACCGCTTCCCTCCTTGGAATGCGGGACGACCAGCCACAGCTGTTCCCGCGCGAGTCGGTCGCATGCCTCGGCAACCGACAGGGCGTCTCGTCCGAGGGCATCCGCGACGGTCGAGACGCGAAACTCGACGCCGCAAACGGCCGCTGTCGACAGCAACGCGCGTTCCTCGCTGCCGAGCTTGGTGATGTAATGGTCGATGATCGCCGCCAGATTCTCGGGTACCGCAAGCTTCGCCAGATCGGGCTCCCCGGCGGCGTCACCTATTGGTGTGGTACGCAGCATGACCTCAATCATGACGGACGACACGAAAAGCGGAACTCCGTCGGTGCGTCCATGCAATGCGCGCACCAGTGCTTCGTCGGCGGCGAGCGACGGCCAGCGTTGCGCTACGTACTCGGCGACCTCCATTTCAGAGAACGGGTCGAGCACGATCTCCTCGGCCAGTCCGTGGAGCCGCAGCTCGTGACGCAATGGATTGAGCGGATGATCCAGCGCGACGACCTCGGCGAGCCGAAAACTCGCGAGCCACATGAGGCGCGCGGTTCCCCGTCGTCGCGCGATGTAGTCGATGAGGTGGATCGTCGCCCGGTCGCTCCAGTGCAGATCCTCGGTCACAAGCAGCAGCGGGCGGTGTTCGGTGTAGCGATCGAGTACCTCGCCCATTTCGCGGAGCATGCGGTCCGGGCCCACGCCGGCCAGTTCTCGTCGCAGCGCCTCGCGCTCGTCCGCGGTACTGAGCCACGGCAGCTGTAACAGCCAGGTCGGTGCCACGGCGCGCAGCAGGGCCGGGACCGCGCCGTCGATTCGGCAAAGGTCTCCGAGCGCTTCGAGGACCGGAAGATACGGCTCGCCGGTGCCGTAGTGGTCGACGCAATGGCCGCGTGCACAAGCGATGTCGCCCAATTCCCCGACGAAGTGCTCGATCAGGGTTGTCTTGCCAATGCCCGGCTCGCCGGCTATCCAAACAACCGCGCGCCTGCCGGCGCGCGCACTATCCCAGGCGCCGCGCAACCGCGAGATGGCCTCCGATCGCCCCACGAACGATGGCTGCTGGCGACCGGCAGGGGAAACAACTGCAGGCGCGCTTGCCGGCACTGTTGTAGCTGTGGGGACGGCGACGAATCGATAGCCGCGCCGTTGCACCGTTTCGATCAAACGCGGGTGGTGAGGATCGTCGTCAAGGACGGCCCGCAGATCGCTGATCGCGGTCTTGAGCACCGAGTCGGAGACGAACTGGTGACCCCATACCTCGTCCAGCAGTCTGTGCTTGGTGAGCAAGGCCCCCGGTTGCCGCGCGAGCGCGCACAGCACAGCGAATGGCCTTGGCGCGACGGCAACAGCCTTTCCATGGCGTAGCAAGCAGGCATTGGCCTCGTCGAGCTCGAACTCCGCGAAGCGCGCATGCACCGGCTCCGGGCCAGCAGCCGAGGGAGCGGTGTCGCTACGTGTTGCCATTCAGGTGCGAAGCGCTTGGGAGATGGTTCGAGGACGACGATTGCCATCGATGGTTGCATGCCGGTCTTGGGTACTCTACGCCGATTGACTGTCCCTTACCTAACGGTTGCGCCGGCGTCCGGACCCAGTGCAGCAAGACTCTCGGGTCAGTCCATTGATGGAGAGCGTGTGACAACAGTGGCGTGCTGAACAACAGCGCGAGCGCCAAAACCAGAGCGCGTGAGCAATGCGCGAGGCGATCAGTCGGTCCATCCATTCGGTGTCTCCCCGTGTCCATCGAAATCATGGAGCGGGGAGACCGTGCAGTCAATGCGTTGGTCTGTCGAAGATTCGTCAGGCGAGGCGAAGTACCGCCGTGTGAACTGGTCCCTGAAAAATGGAGGTCAGGCACGAGAGCCTCGCCAGTGAGGAGCGGAAAGGGCCACGCCGAACGTCGATTATCCGGGTCGCGCTGATCGGTCCGGTGCTTGCCGTCGGGCGATCATTTCCTCGTGAAGAATGCTTTTCGACAACGATCGACCACTTTCACAATTGCGGGCTCCAGATTGGTGGCCCCGAAACCCGCAACAAGGAGCGTCCGCTTTCTGGGGCGATGTAAGCAACCGGTTTCGAGAGCGTTAGACTGGCAGCTTTGGGTCGCTGCCGCCAGATCGCCGTCGAAGCTGTAGGTCCGCAATCAGTCTTGAAGAGCCATTCATCCTGATGCCGTTGGTCGTCCGTTCAGGCCGAGGCGGCCTCACCGAGGCTGAACGGGTGACGGTCTCGTGTGCGGAGGGCACGGGACGCGCTGAAGCGTAGTTCCAGGGCGTGACTAGTGGCTCCTGGTCGATTCCGTTGAAGAACTCTGATTTCGTCGCGGTAGAGAAATGTTAGCCCCGCAGAGCGCTTTGATCTTCTCGGACACGGCGGGCTACGTGGGTGATGCTTGAACGCGGCCAAGCGCCTTCAATCGCTCTATGCCCAACAGGTAGCGCGAATATCTGAATTAGGTTGGGGCCAGGGTCGTTCGCATGTCGGGGGGTACATGCTTCAATGTGCTGCGAAGAAGCACCTTTGGCAGAGTGCCGCCAGGGGTGTCGGCGAGCCGACACGGTCTCCGGCGGCTTTGACGGTCCGCTTCGTTCTCATGCCGGATCAGTCTCGATCCGGTTTCCGGCGCCAGCAAGTTTGTTGTCGCCCTTCTCTGCGCCGAAACCCTGCGGCCTCGGCAAGGCATACGGCCAGCTTAGGCCTTCAGGTGTATGTACAGTCGCGCCGCTCCGCACGACAATCACTTCGCCTCATGCAAATTGACAATCTGGTTGAATCAGGTCATTGCGACCGGGGAACGATCGGGGGAACGGGCAAATGGTACTTTGGCGGCATGTCGTCCTGGCGGTATCCGTGCTCTTTGCGTCGAGCTCCGGTGTCATCGCCCAGGTCGTTCCGGGCATCGATCTGCCCGGCCAGATCGAAAAGCAGTTTCAACCGCTGCCGACACCTCGGGCCAAGCCTGCCGAGGCACCCGCTGCGGTACCCCTGCTGGCCGAACCGAGCAATGCCGCCGAGATACGCTTCACGCTCAACAACCTCACCATCGAAGGCGCCACCGTATATTCCGCGGCGGTCCTGCGCGGTCTGTACGAATCGCTGCTCAATCGCGAGGTGTCGCTGGCGGACATCTATGGCATCGCGAATGCCGTGACCGCGAAATACCGCAACGATGGCTACATTCTGTCCCAGGCCATCGTTCCTCCCCAGGCAGTCGAGGGGGGCATGGTGCGCATCGCCGTCGTCGAAGGCTATGTCGCGGAGGTGAGGGTGGAGGGTGAAGTGGGCGGGCGACGATCCCTGGTGGACGCCTACGCCGACAAGATCAAGCAGACTCGTCCGCTCACTTCCGCCGCCCTGGAGCGTTACCTGCTGCTCCTGAACGACCTGCCCGGCGCCACGGCCCGCGCCACCCTGACGCCGGCATCGACGCAGAGCGGCGCCGCCGATCTGGTGATCCAGTTTTCCCACCGCACCGTTTCCGGCGGCGTGAATGTGGACAACCATGGCAGCGAGTCCCAGGGGCCGTGGCGCCTGACGGCAGATCTGGATCTCAATTCGATCTTCGGGCAATACGACAAGACCAGCTTCAAGCTCGTGACGACGGGCAGCAGCGAGATGAACTACCTGTCCCTCACTCACGACGAGCCGATCGGCAGCGAGGGCGGCAAGCTGTCCGTGAGCGCCTCCGTCACCCGTTCGGAACCACCGATCGACGCTGTCGTGCCGATCACCCTGCAAGGATCGTCCGAAGCCGCCGGGATCACCTACATTCATCCGTTCGTGCGCAGTCGCAGCACCAACCTCTCCGCCCGTTTCGGCCTGAGCGGATACAACGGCGAAACCGACGTCAATTCCGCCAACGCGTCCACCGACCGCATCCGGCCGCTGCGCCTGGGCGGCACCTGGGATCACGCCGACAGCCACCTCGGGATCAGCATCCTGGACATGGAGTTGAGCCAGGGCCTGAACGCCATGGGTGCCAGCGACAACGGTACACCGGGGCTCTCCCGTCCGACCGGAAAGAGCGACTTCACCAAGATAACCCTCTACGGCGCGCGCCTGCAGTCGATCACCAATGAGTGGTCGGTGCTGGCCGCGGTAAATGCCCAGTATGCCTTTTCCGACCTGCTCACCCCGGAGCTGTTCAGCTATGGCGGCGAACAGTTCGGCCGGGGCTACGACCCGTCGGAGCTGGTGGGTGACTCGGGTGCGGCGCTCAAGCTCGAGCTGCGCTATGCCGGCGCGTTGCCCGACACGCTTCTCACCGGCTACACGGCCTACGGTTTCTACGATGTCGGAACCGTGAACCAGCGCACCCTGATCAGCAGCGAGACCTCGGGTTCCGCAGCGTCTGCCGGTCTGGGGCTGCGCTTCAGCATCGGCCGCTACGTATCGGGATTTGTGGAATTGGCCAAGCCGCTGACGCGCATCGTGCAGGCCGAAGGCAGTAAGGACTTGCGGGCATATATCGGACTGGGCGCGCGATTCTAGCCAGGTGACGAACGACGTCATGGCAATCGAGAACCGGATGAAGGTGTCGACTTTCTTGGCGGCTGCGACTCGTGCCGGGACAACGTCTCCGGCATTCGGGAACACCGATCGGTAGCTGGAGGTACACCGTGAAAAACACGCACAACGGGCAATCAAATCGATCCGCGCCAAGGTGCGCGCTGCGGCTCTTCGGCACTGCGCTGTTCGTCATGGCGCCGGCATTTCCTGCATTGGCGCAACTGACCACCATCCAGAAGCTGCCACCCTCCACCATTTCGCCCGCGCTGACGACGATCAAACCGGTGGTGACACCGATATCACCGGCCGTGACGACGACGGTCAAACCGGCGGTAACACCGATCTCGCCCACCTTGACGACGGCGATCAAGCCGACCGCGACCGTCACTGCGCTCCAGCCGCTGCCGCCCGCGACCATCTCGCCCGTGCTGACCACGACCGTCAAGACGACGGTGACGCCGATCTCGCCGACGCTGACGACGGCGATCAAGCCGACGGCGACGGTCACCGCGATCCAGCCGCTGCCGACCGCGACCCTCTCTCCGACGCTGACGACGGCGATCAAGCCGACGGCGACGGCCACCGCGATCCAGCCGCTGCCGACCGCGACTCTCTCTCCGACGCTGACGACGACGATCAAGCCGACGGCGACGGTCACCACGATTCAGCCGCTGCCGACCGCGACTCATCTCTCCCGCGCTGACGACGGCGATCAAGCCGACGGTGACCGCCGCCACGATTCAGCCGCTTCCGTCCGCCACGATCTCCCCATCCCTGACGGCGACGATCAACCCGACCGCACTCGCCACTTTCCAGCCGGCCGGCCTGCCGACACCGGCATTGCCACCCCTGCAGACGATCACCCTCATGCCCGCGGTGCTGAGCCCGGCAGCCACAGGCCTTGCCGGCATCGGTGCCGCGACCTTCCTGCCCGCTGCGACTGCTCCCGCGGCGCCCGTTGCCACGACGACGCGGATCATCGAGCCGGCGCCGACCGACGTGGTCGCCGGTGGCCTGGGCGCCCTCGTCGCACCCGGGGCCGGCAAGGGTGAATTGGTCGGGGCGGCGGTCAAGCGCGGGCAGATCGGGGCACGCGAAACGATGACTTTGGATCTCTACGGCGACCAACTCGTCTCGTTCGCGGTGAGCGACGCCGTGGCCGAGCAGATTACCAGGACCGTCGGTGCAGGCGGCGGGCAGGTGGTCCTGTCCGCGGGTGCTGCCAAGGAGGTGGTGGACAATGTCGTCAACCTCGGCGGCAAGATCAAGGCCGACGTGGTGGTGAAGATCGGAGACAAGCTCGTGCTCAGTACCTCGGAAGAGCTTGCCGCATCGGACGCGAGGATCGGCAGCTTCATGGATTTCGCCGGGAGTGGCAGAACTCTGACCACGGCAGCGGACGGCACCACGACGGCGCAAACAGGCCTCGCGAGAGGCCCCACCGACTGGGCCGACGTGGTCGCGGACGCGAACCTCCCCTTTGCTTCGAGCGTCCGGTTTCCCGGAGCGAGTGCGCCGACGCTCGGTCCAACCGCCTTCGATTCGGGCCTGCTGACGCCACGTTTTCTTCATACGCCGCCGGCCGGATGGACGTCGCCTCCGGGTGGAGCCACGGTGATGTACTCGATCCACCGGCCGGGCGGCAGCGGTGGCGGCCTCGGACCGTCGAGCCCGGGCAATCTCAATCCCGGTCTGGGCAGCGCTTTCCCGCCGGGAACGATCGTGGCCCGCGCGGCGACGCACCGGCCCGGCGGCAACAGTGGCGGGCCCGACGCAACGCCCGGCAGCGCCGGCCCCGGCCGAAGCGGCGGGTGCTGCCGCCGATGCCGCGAGCGCGGGCCATGCAGGCTTTGGCGGAGTCGGGCAGGGCGGCGGGAAGATGGTCGTGGCGCTGACCGAGATCGTTCCGTCGGCCTTCGATTTGAGCGAAGAGGCCTCGCCCGCCCACTTCGTGCTGACGGCAAGCCCGGGGCAGGCCGACGGCTCGCAGGGCGTCAGCGGCGGCCGCGGTGTGGCCAGCGTTGCCGACCTTGGCCGCGGAAGCCAGGCGGGGGACGATGCCTTCGCCGGCAGGCAGCACGTGGTCGAGGCGCCGGGCTGCAACTCCCAGTTCGCCGGCAACACCTATTTCACGCGCGACGTGTTCGGCCGCGAACTGATCACGGTGTGCACCCTCGCTTCGGCGGCGGCGGTTTCTTCGCGCTAGGCGCGTCGGCAGGTGATGCGCTGCGCAGCGGTCGCGGCAGCCCGGAGCCTGGCTGCCGGCATGCTTCTGGCGCTGGGGTTGCCCGGCGGCGCGAGCGCGGCGGAGCCGCCCTCGAACCCGATCCTGCGGGTGGAGCCGGGCATGCATACGGCATTGATTCGCAACCTCGCCGTGGATGTGCCGCGCAAGCGGTTGATCACCTGCTCCGACGACAAGACTGTGCGCATCTGGCAGCTGCCGGAGGTGAAGCTGCTGTCCACCCTGCGCGTACCCATCGGCGACGGCCACGAAGGCCAGTTGTTCGCCCTCGCCGTGTCGCCCGACGGCAGGACGATCGCGGTGGCCGGCTGGACCGGGCTGAGTTTCGACGGTGCGGTTTCGATCTATTTCCTGGACGCGGAAACCGGCGAACTGGTGCGGCGCCAGGGTGGCTTCGAGGCGGTGATCGGATCCCTGCGCTGGTCGGCGGACGGACGCCACCTGGTCGTCGGCATGGACCCGCCGGGGGGGCTCAAGGTGCTCGACGCGGCAGACCTGCGGGTCGTGGCCAGCGATCGGGAGTATCGGGACAAGCTCACCGCCATCGATATCGACGGCCAGGGACGCATCGCAACGGTGGCGCTCGACGGCTGGGTGCGCCTGTATGGCGGCAGCAACTTCCGCCTCATCGGGCGGCGGCCGATCGCGGGCGGCAAGCATCCGAGCTCGGCCCAGTTCTCGCCCGACGGCGAGTTCCTGGCCATCGGCTTTCTCGACGTTCCGAACGTGTCGGTGCTGACGGCCCGCGATCTGTCGGAGGCATTCCAGCCGGACCTTTCGAGCAGTTCCGGGAGCCGCAACCTCGGCGGCGTCACCTGGTCCGCCGACGGCGAGTACCTCTATGCCGGCGGCGAGTACAAGGGCACGGGCAAGAATCCCCTCTATCGCTGGGGCCGGCGGGGGCGCGGTCCGATCGAACGCATTCCGCTCACCGATCAGCGCATCACCGACTTGCAGCAGCTCCCCGGCGGCGGCATTGCCTATGCCGTGGAGGATCCGGCGCTCGGCATCGTGTTCGGGGAAGGCAAGGCGCTGACGCTGCGCGGCCGCGATACCCTGGACTTCAGCGCCGCCCAGGATCTGCTTCGCGTTTCAGCCGATGGCGGCATGGTTCGATTCCCCGTGGATCGGGCGGGGCGTCAGATGCGTACCTTCGCCGTTGCCGCCACCGGTGCCCCTGGCCCGCGCGGCGGCGGGAGGAAGGAGGAGGAGTTCTATCCGCCCACCGTCAAGGCGCCCGGGATCGAGGTCACCGGCGCCAAGGACAGCTTCACTCCGGCCGTCAACGGCAACCTGCTGCAACTGGACGAGTTCGAGACCTCCCGCGCCCATGCCATCGCGCCGGACGGCAAGTCCGTGCTGTTCGGCACCGAATGGGCGCTGCGCATGGTGGACCGCAGCGGCAGACCGCAGTGGACGGTGAAACTCCCGTCGATAGCCTGGACGGTCAACATTTCGCGGGACGGCAGGTTCGCCGTCGCCGCCCTTTCCGATGGCACCCTGCGCTGGTACCGCGCGGCCGACGGCATCGAGGTGCTGGCGTATTTTCCCCATCGCAACGGGGAGGACTGGATCGCCTGGGTGCCCGCCGGCTACTACATGTCATCGTTCTACGGGGACAACTACGTCGGCTGGCACGTCAACCGGGGCCGCGACACGATGCCGGACTTCTACCGCGCCGTCCAGTTCGACCGCGTCCTCTACCGCCCGGACGTGGTCGTGGCGGAATTCGCCGCGGCTTCCCGTCAACCGCCGTCGGCGGCCGCGCCTGCGGCGTCGGGAAAGGCGATCGACATCTCGCGGCTGCGCGAGATTTCGCCGCCGCGCCTCAAGGTGCGCGTCGCCGGCCTGGAGGGGCTCGCCGCCGGCAAGCCGCGTGTCATCCTCGATCTGCAGGGAGAGAAGACCGGGCCGGAAATCCGCGACTACACCGTGTTCGTCAATGACATCCCGGTGACCCCGGCTTCGGAGAAGCGGCTTGCCGGACGGGAAGGAGAGCGCTTCCTGCGCCGCATCGAGATCAGCCTCTTCGCCCGGCGCAGCGACATCCGGGTCGAGGCCTTCAGCGATGTATCCATGGGGGTGGCGGAGACCTACGTCGCACTGCCACAGAGCGTGCAGATCACGCCCGAGCCGGGCGACCTTTACCTGCTGGCGATCGGCGTCAACAAGTTTCCCAACCTGCCCGCGGCTGCTCATCTCGTCTATGCGGCGCGGGATGCCGGGGAGTTCGCGCGGCAGGTCAAGGAATACGGCAGCCGCAGCTTCCGAAAGGTGGAAGCGCGGGTGCTGTCCGACGACACCGACCCGCTGCCGGAGCGTGCCGCCATCCTCCAGGCCGTGCGGTTCGTGCAGCAGGCGCGGGCACAGGACACGGTCGTCGTGTTCCTCGCCTCCCATGGCATCAGCGACAAGGCGGGCAACTACTACTTCGTGCCGCGCGATGCGCTTGCCGCCGATCTGGAAGCCGTGGCCAAAGGCGGCCCGGTCGATTCACTCATACCGTGGACCGTGTTCTTCGACGCTCTGCGCGCAGCGGCCGGGCGGCGCATCCTGGTCGTGGACACCTGCCAGGCGAAGAACATCGAGGGACGGTTCGAGCCCCACTCCCTGATGAAACGGTCGGCCGCATCGCTGTTCTCCCTGATGGTGGCGGCCAAGGCCGACGAGGAGTCGCAGGAATATGCGCCCGGCAAGCACGGCCTGTTCACCTATGCGCTGCTCAGCTCGCTGCAGGCGAAGCCGGACCGGAACGGCGATGGCCGGATCTCGCTGCAGGAACTGTTCGACGAGGCGCGGCCGATCGTCGATCGCCTGCGCGACAAGCGGGTCGGACCGCAGACTCCCCAGCTCGTCATGCCCAAATCGCTGGAGGGGCTGTCCCTGTTCCGGGTCGATGGCGGGGATTGAGTCGGCAGCGCATGCCCGAGGACGCTGCGACGATGTGCTGACGCTGCGTGGACCCGGGCGTGACCTGCGCGAAGATTGAGGGACGAGGCGCCCGCTGGGCGTCGGGACTGCGTGTCGATGCTGCGGCAGACCTACTCGCGGGTCACGTCGCCGGCGCCCGAAATATCCTGATCGACGCGAGGATTGCCGCTGTAGGTGACGTTGCCGCTGCCGCCGATGCGCACCTTCAGAGTGTCGCGCACGCGTACCCGGGCGCTTCCGGAGCCGGCGATGTCGATGCTCGCGGCATGAGTGCGCAGTTTTTCCGCGAGGTAGTCGCCGGCGCCGTCGATCCGCACCGATTGTTCCCCGGCCTCGCCGTCGGTCGTGATGCTGCCGGAACCGGCGATGCTCGACTCCAGGCGGTTGACCCGGAGTGACGCGGCCTTGATTTCGCCGCTTCCGCCCAGGGTGAGGGCCAGGCTGGCTGACCGGATCGCCGCCAGATCCACCGTGCCGCTTCCTTCCGACAGAACGTCGCGCAGCGTCTTCACCGTCAGCTCGTAACGGATCGGCTGTTGGGTGCTGACGTTGCCGACGACGTCCAGGTACAGGATCCCGTTTCTTACCGTGGCGCTAAGGTTGCGCAGGATGCGCGGCTCGGCCTCGACGACGAGCGATTCCCTGTCCCCTTGCCGGATGGCGAGGTCGCCGACACCGCGCAGCACGATGCGGTCGAATCCGCTCACGCTGCGCGTCTCCCGCGCGAGGTCCGCAGCCGAAGCTGCGCCCCCGAACAACCCCATCGGGATTGCGGCCAGCAGCAGCAGGGTCCCGATCCGCCGCAGACGCCGCCTTGCTCCTCTGCGCGATGCTGAACGCTCCGGTAACGATGTCATGACCAGACCTCGAAGTTCCGCCTACTTGACCAGGCAAGTCGCGGTGTGGATGTCGAGCAGCTGGAGGGGCTGCTTTCCCGACTTGCCGTCGAAAACCTGGCCGCGGCCGGCCAGCGAGGGCGGCAGGGACGTCACCGCTTCCTCGAAGATCAGGCGGCCGTACTGCCAGCAGCGCAGCGTGCGGCTCTTGTTGCGGGATCCCGGCCGGTAGCTTTCCTTGGGCAAGTCAGCGCGCTCGGTGGCAACCGGGGTGGCGACATCCGCCGCGGCCCGGGATGCGGCCGGCGGCGCCGGCTCCGTGGCCGGTGCCGGCTCTACCCCGGCTGCGCCTGCCGTCGCCCACAGTGCGGCGACCAGTGCGATGCAGGACCTCATGGCGACCTTTTCCGATGTGTCGAGAGACATGATTCATCGCACCTCGATGTTGTAACTGGCTTCACCCATGCCGCCGCCCGCAGCCCGGGCAAAGGCCGTCTTCAACTGTTCCAGGCTGACTCCGGCCATGGGTTCGAAATCCGGGGCATTCAACGGGTCGGGAAGCGCGGTGAGGACCTCCTTGGGAGCGGCGAAACAGGCGACAGTCTCGGCGATGCCCTTGTCGCTCGCTGCGAGTTGGAAGCGCATCTTCCCCGGCAGTTGCAGCGGTTCAGACGCGCTGACCAAGGCGTCCTTGGCGAACCGGTTGGGGAAGAAGCGCTGGATCTTCTTGGTCTCGTCGCGCAGGAAGCAGTACACGTAGGCATCGCGGCTGGCCTTCACCGTGAGGTCGATGGTCTCACCGCGCTTGAACTTGCCGGCGCCCTTGGCGGCGCCGATGGTAAGACGGATGGGATCCGCGGGCTGGGGCGCCGCGGCCGGGCTGCGTGCCCGATCCGCCTGCAAGCGCGCGTGATCCGCATTCAGATAGGAGGCGAACAGTTCCTGGTTGATCTTGGCGTTGGGCTGCAAACCGAGCGCCGTCTTCAACTCCGTGATCGCCGTGGCGAGCTGCGGATTCGAGGCGCCGTCCACGGGACCGCTGTAGAAGCCGCGGATGCTGAGCTGGTACTGGAAATAGGCGATCAGTTCGGCCGCGTCGCCGGTCATGGTGTAGTACCAGTCGGCCACCTCGTTGGACACGGCCTCGCTCTTCGGATCGGCACCGAGGCAACTCCAATAGGGCACCTTGGTGAGCTTGCCGAACAGTTCGATCACTGCCAGTTCCACCAGGTTGCGCAGTGCCTGGCTGTTGCCTTCGGCCTTCGACAGGGCGGTGGTGAAGTTGATGCCGAACTTGTGGTACTGGGCGTCGGCATCCGTGCCCTTGCCCTGCTTGTAGATCAGCACCCCGTTGCGCGACGTGACGCCGGGTACGACGGACAGGTCCTCGGTGTTGAGCACGGTCAGGTCGATGCCCAGGATGGTGGCATTGCCGACGTTGGCACGACCGTAGTTGAAGACCTCGGCGAAGGAGATGCCGAAGGATGCGTCCTTCTTCGCTACGCTCTCGTCGAACTGGGAAATGGAGCCCTTGATGTCGTACTGGGGAATCACCGAATAGGCGTTCTTGCGCTCGGCCTCCTTGAGAAAGCCGATCAGGTTGCCCGAGTCCTGGCCATAGGCGACCAGGCGTATGGCGCGGCTGCGCTTGGTCATGTCGGACACGGCCGAGATCAGCATGTCGCGCGTCCCGGCGTTCACCTTCTTGGTCTGGTCGGCCAGATCCTCCACCAGCACGGACACGTCGCGCACGCCGAAGGTGATCATGTGATTGTCCATGCAGCGCAGCGCAATCGAGAAATTCGTGATGCTGCGAAACGGCGGCGCCTCGGGACCCTTCCTGACTTCCTCGGCCGCCTGCAGCGTCTCCTCCCTCACCTGCCCGGCGCACCCCGGCAGCAGGGCCGCGATCGATGCGGCCAGCGCCAGGTAGCGGCTGCGACCGAACTGCTTGGCTGCGCTCACCGTCGTTCTCCGTGGTTCGTCCGCCGCTACTTGCAGCGGTTGTTGGCATTGATCACGTCGCCCTTGACGACGACGATGATCTCCTTCGGCCCCTTGCCCGGCTTCGTATTCACGGCATTGCCGATGTTGATGCCGCACGGGCTCAGGCCCTGACCCGAGCCGTTGCCGGAATCTTCCGCGATCAGGCTCGCCGCATCCGTGTTCTTCTGATGGGCCTGGCTTCCGGCCTTGGCGCGGGACTTGGCCATCTTGGCCAGCGATCCCTCGTCCATGTCGCCGGGCTCGGCCTCGACCGCCCGGGCCGACGGCGGCAGTGCCAGGATCAGAGCGAAAAACAGTGGAACGAGGCGCATGGATTCTTCCCTGTCATTCGCCGGCGCCGCCGGCGGATCCGCTTGCGCGGTCGCCGGCGGTCGGGCAAGCCATGATGTCGGCTGTGCTTACTCGGCGTTGCCGAGGTTCATGCCCTGGTTGTTGTTGTTGCCGCTCTGCGTCTGGGAAACGTTCTTCGCCACCACCTTGGACTTCGCGCCCTGGAAGGTGCCGCCCTTGGCGTTGCCGATGCGCATGGTTTGCGTGTTGTTGCTGCCGCCGTTCTGGCGCTGGTTGATGTGCTCCGCCTTCACGTCCGACTCGGCGCCGGCGAAGGTTCCCGCCTCGGCGTTGCCGATCTCCATCTTCTGGCGGTTGTTGGTTCCGCTTTGGGTCTGGTTCAGGTCCCGCGCGTGCACCTTGGTCTTGGCGCCGGTGAAGGTGCTGCTCTTGGCGTTGCCGACGTCCATCTGCTGCTGGTTGCGGGAGCCGCTCTGGGTCTGGCGGGCGCCGTCTACGTTGACGTCGGATTTGGACTCGGCGACGGCGGTGGTGGCGCTCAGGGCCAGGGCGGAAGCGAAGGCGGCGGCGATGAGAGATTTCATGGTGTTCTCCTTTTGAAAAGTGAAATGACAACGTGGCTGGTGCTGCTATATCCCAATCCCTCCGCGGGCTGGAATCCTTGAATCCTGTTATGCCCCCGGCCGGAACTGCACGCGGCGGTTCTCCGGGGCGAGCGGGTTGTCCCGGATCAGCGGCTCGAACTTGCCCTTGCCGACCACCTTGAGATTGGCGGACGGAACGCCGTGGCGCGACACCAGGTAGTTCTTCACCGCCTCGGCGCGACGGCGCGAGAGCAGCAGGTTGTAGTCGGCCGCGCCCATGCCGTCGGTATGGCCCTCGACGACGATGCGCGTCTGGCTGCCGGCGAGACGGATGCCTTCGCCGACTGCATCCAGCGCCTCGTACATCTCGGGCTGGACCTGCGCCGAGTTGAAGGGGAACTGGACCTGCAGGGCGAAGGAGGTGGCCTCCTGCGTGCGTGCCGGCGCGGTTGCCGCCACGACGCGCTCCACGTCCCGGGCCGGAGCCACCCTGGCCTGGGTGTCCTCGGACAGGAGCTTGATGCCGCGCGTCCTGACCGGCGCGCTGCTGCCGTCCTCGGAGTCGCTGCGGGCTCCGGCGCCGCCTCTGAGGATGCGCGCGATGTCGCTGGGATCGGGGGTCTCGCCTTCGCGGTAGATGACGACGTCACCGGCCTGCGCGACGCCCAGACCGGCGAGCAGTGCGATCAGCGGCAGGCGGAAGAATTTGCGGTTCTGGTTCATGGTGTGCCTCGTGTTCGGTTCAGTTGTCTCGCATGGCGTCCTGCAATTCACTTTCCGTTCGTCGCCGGATGCGCGGTCCGCTGGCTTTCGCTTCAGCTTCTCTTTTCGCGGTTCCGATGCGTTGCGGCTGGCGTGAAATGTGCGCTGCGCAGGTGCCGAAGTAAATCCGACTGACCGGCTAATCCCCGGGGTATGACGACGTCCGACAGGACTAGACGAAGGTGGTATGGAGCCGAGTCGGCCGCGACCCGCCGTCCGCAGCGGGTCGTGGCGCCGGCCCGCGGAAGCGGCCGTCGCCGATCGAACTTCCTGAACGGATGGACCTGGCATGAAAACGTCTGTGGATGCCAAAGTCATGGAAGTTGCGAAGCGGCGGGCGGGAGGCCGCAAGTGCGCGTCGCCGAGCGTGGCGAGCCCTTTCCCATGCGATGGGCATCACCGCTGCGGCCTCCGCCGCTTCGCTCCTGCCGTCACGCGGTTGCATGAAGCAGCGCGACGATGCGGAGACGAACGCGGGCGATGGGCGGCATGAAGGGTGGCGGTCGCGCAAGCACTCTGGCGGCGATCGCAGGTTTTCCGCAGTGCTGCCGGGAGTCGCCCGATGCGAGGTCCCGGTCGCCGTGCGCCGCCGGCGAGCCCGGTCGGCGACCTGCGCGGGCTGGTTTTCAAGCGACAACTCAGTCCGGGCGGAGGCGGCGATGGTGTAAAATCGCGCTTTTGTCCGGCGCCTCTAGCGGTCTCCCGCGCCAGTGGTATTGAATTGAAAACATGGAGAAAAACGAAATGGCGAAGTATGCAACCGAAGCGATTCGCGCCGTTGCCCTGGTCGGTCACGCCGACGCCGGCAAGACCACGCTGGCGGAGGCCCTGCTGTTTCAGGCAGGGGTCATTCCCGCCAAGGGCAGCGTGGAGAAGGGCAACACCGTGTGCGACTTCGATCCGCTGGAAAAAGCGTCCGGCCATTCGGTGAATGCCACGCCTGGTGAACTTCGCCCATCGAGGGCGTGCATGTCCATCTCATCGATACCCCGGGCTACCCCGATCTCGTCGGCCAGTCGATCAGCGCGCTGGCGGCGGTGGAGACGGCGGTGGTGGTGGTCAATGCCCAGACCGGCATCGAACTCACCACCGACGCGCATGATGCGGCTCGCGGCCGCGCGCGGCCTGTGCCGCATGATCATCGTGAACAAGATCGACGCCGACAACGTCGATCTGCCCGCGGCTGGTGGCGCGACATCCGCGAGCTTTTCGGCAAGCGAATGCCTGCTGCTCGACCTGCCGGCCCATGGCGGCCAGGACGTGGTCGAAGTGCTTCGAGCACGACGCCGGCGACGCCGATTTCGACTCGGTCGCGGCAGGCCCACCGCGCGCTGATCGACCAGGTGGTCGAGGAAGACGAGGAACCTGCTGGCGCGCTACCTGGAGGAGGGCGCGGAGCCGCAGCCGGAACGAACTGCATGCGCCGTTCGAGAAGGCGCTGCGCGAAGGCCACCTGATTCCGATCCTGCTTCGTCTCGGCGAAGACCGGCGCCGGCGTCGACGAATTGCTGCACGTGCTTGCCACGCTGGCGCCCAATCCGGCCGAAGGCAACCCGCCGCCGTTCTACAAGGGCGAGCCCGGCGACGCCGAGATCGAGGCCTTCCACGCCGAGCCCGATGCCGGCAAGCATGTGCTGGCCCACGTGTTCAAGGTGGTCGATGGACCCCTACATCGGCAAGGTCGGCGTGTTCCGCGTCTATCAGGGCACGATTCACAAGGATTCGCAGCTCTTCGTCGGCGACGGCGCGCCGCCCGTTCAAGGTCGGCCACCTCTACCTGCTGCAGGGCAAGGACTACGTCGAGATCGACGCCCTGGTGCCGGGCGACATCGGCGCCGTGGCCAAGGTCGAAGAGATCGAGTTCGATTCCGTGCTGCACGATTCGCACGACGAGGACCACATCCACCTCAAGCCGCTGGAATTTCCGAAGCCGATGCACGGCCTGGCGGTGGAGACGAAGCGCAAGGGCGACGAGCAACGCATGTTCGAGATCCTGCACAAGCTGGAGATCGAAGATCCCTGCTTCGAGGTCGAGCGCCATCCGACCACCAACGAGACGGTGATCCGCGGCCTGGGCGAGCTGCACCTGCGCGGCAAGCTGGAGAAGATGGCCAGCCAGTACAAGCTGGAAGTCGACACCACAGCCGCCCAAGATTCCCTATCGCGAAACCATCACCGCGGCCGGCCGAGGGTCATCATCGCCACAAGAAGCAGACCGGCGGCGCCGGCCAGTTCGGCGAGGTGTATCTCAAGATCGAGCCGCGCGAGCGCGGCGCCGGTTTCGAGTTCCTCGATCAGACCAAGGGCGGCGTGATTCCCGGCGTCTTCATGCCGGCGGTCGAGAAGGGCGTGCGCCAGGCGCTGGCCGAAGGCGGCATCGCCGGCTATCCGGTCGAGGACCTGCGCGTCATCGTCTATGACGGCAAGAGCCACCCGGTGGACGGCAAGGAAGTGGCTTTCATCACCGCCGGCAAGAAGGCGGTGCTCGATGCCATCTCGAAGGCCGGCGCCGGTCGTGCTGGAGCCGATCGTCAACATCGAGATCACGGCGCCGGAGAATTTCGTCGGCGACCTGACCTCGGATCTGTCCGGCCGGCGCGGCCAGGTCACCGGCACCGAGCCGCGCGGCATCGGACACCATGGCGATCACCGGCGCAGGTGCCGCTGGCCGAGCTGTCGGACTACCAGTCCCGCCTGCGCTCCATGACCGGCGGCCACGGCGCCTACACCATCGAGTTTTCGCACTACGCCCCGGTGCCGCCGCAGACGCAGCAACAGCTGATGTCGCAGTTCAAGCGCACGGCCGACGAGGACTGAGTAGCATCGCATACGGCGCGCGCCGCGCGCCCTGCCGCTTCCCGGCGCGCAGGGCGCACCGTGTGCGCCGGATCCCGTGCCTTACCGGATCTGGATGAACAACTCCGGGTCCACCGCGGTGCCGTTCAGGAACACGCTCCAGTGCAGATGCGGGCCGCTGGCGCGGCCGCTCGCTCCGGCCAATCCGACCCGCTGGCCGCGGGCGAGCTTCTCCCCTGCATGCACGTCGATGCGCTGCAGGTGGCAGTACATGGTGATCAGTCCCTGGCCGTGGTCCACGAACACGGTGCTGCCGTTGAAGAAGTAGTCGCCCGTATTCAGGACCCGGCCCGCCGCCGCGCTGCGCACCGGCGCACCGGCGGCCACCGCGACGTCGAGACCGGAGTGGGGCTGGCGCGGCTCGCCGTTGAAGACGCGGCGCAGACCGAAGCGGCTCGACAGCGGCCCGTCGGCGGGAAGCGCGAACGCCAGGTCCACCTGCGCTACGTCGCGCCAATGGTTCTTCAGGTCGGTTATGGCCTTCTGCTCGCGCTCGATACGTTCCATGTCCTCGGCAGCCGGCGTGACCTTGCGCTTGTCCCTGATGCGCACGTGCTGCACCGGATAGGCCTTGGGCTGGACTTCGAAGCGCAACGAATCCTCCCGCGGCGGCGCCGCCTGCGCCGTCGCGATGCGCACGGCGTGGACGCCAGGTTCGATGGTCAGCGGCAGCCCGACCAGGGCGTACCAGCCGTCGCCCCGCTGCCACACCAGCACCGGTTTGTCCTGAAACCAGGCGCGCGGCGGTGCGGCGTCGCGCTCGGCCAGGCGCAGGAGCGCAACGCCGCCGGGCACGCTCTCCTGCCGCGGCAGCGCCAGCGCCGCCGGCATGAAGCAGGACAGCAGCAGCATCATGGCGGCGCTGCGGCAGCGCTCGCGCCACGAAAGGAAGCGTTTCGATTCTCGCATCGGTGATCCGGGGAAAGGCAAGGACAGGCGCTGCGGCTCGTGCCGCCTGTTTAACGCAGATCAAGACCGGTCCGGTCCCGCTCGTATATTAAATGGCTTTTTCGCAGGGAGGGCGAGATGCCCATCATCATCTGGTCCGCGGCACATGAACTGGGGGTGCAGGCAATGGACCGGACGCACCAGGAATTCGTCGAACTCTACAACGGCCTGGCCGGCGCCGGCGACCGGGACTTTGCGGCGCGCTTCGATGCCCTCGTGGAGCACACCGTCGCCCATTTCGCGCAGGAAGACCGCTGGATGGTCGCGAGCGGCTTTCCGCCGACGGCCATCCATCGCGGCGAACATGAGCGCGTGCTGGCGCAGATGCGCGATCTGCAGCAACGGGTCGCGGCGGGCGACGTGGCGGCCGGACGCCAGGTGGTCGACACCCTGCCGGCGTGGTTCGACGAGCACGCGGCGACCATGGATGCGGCCCTGGCCAACTGGATGAGGCGCGTCGGCTACCGCGCGCAGGCGGGAAACGCGGAATCGGCGGCCGCAGACCACGTGTGATGTATCCTGCACCGGTCAATCAGGCCGAGGCGCCAGGTGGACACCCCAGCGCGGCCGGAAGAACCATGATGGGCTGGGGCAGTTATGATAACGATGATGATCGCCGAATGATCGGCGTATTTGCCTGGGAAGGGGGATAGGGTCGTGGTTTCGATGATGCGAGCGGTGTTCGTTGTGTCTTGCGGGGCGGTCGCGCTGGCCGGTTGCGGTGAACGCCAGGTGAGCTTCAAGGATGACGTCATGCCGATTCTGAAGGCGTCCTGTCTCGAATGCCACAACCCGGCCGGCAAGGGTTTTGCCGAGTCCGGGCTGCTGCTGGACACCTATGAAAACCTGATGAAGGGCACCAAGCATGGCCCCGTCATCAAGCCCGGCAGCGGTCTCGCCAGCCCGTTCAATCAGGTGCTGGAAGGGCGGGTGGACAAGTCCATCCGGATGCCCCATGGCGGCAAGCCGATTCCCGAGAAGGACGTCCAGACCCTGCGGGCCTGGGTGGATCAGGGCGCGAAGAACAACTGAAGCGGGGCAACGGGATTATCGAAGCTGAAGTCCTGATCGTCGGCGCCGGCATCTCCGGCCTGGCCGCGGCTGCGGGCCTGCGAAGCCGCGGCCGCAAGGTGGTCGTGATCGAGGCCGCGGCGCGGCCGGGCGGCACCATCGGCAGCCGGCGCGACGACGGCTGCCTCACCGAGACCGGCCCCAACAGCACGCTCGAAACCACGCCGCTGATCGGCCGCCTCATCGATGAAGCCGGCATCGCCGGGGAGCGCATCTACGCCAGTCCGGCGGCGAAGAAGCGCTTCGTGCTGCGCGGCGGACGGCTGATACCGGTGCCGCTGACGCCGCCCGCGTTTTTCGCCACCCATCTGTTCTCCTGGCGCGCCAAGCTGGCGCTGCTGCGCGAGCCTTTCGTGCGCCGCGCGGCGGCGTACGCCGACGAGACCGTCGCCCAGTTCGTGCGCCGGCGCCTCGGAACGGAGTTTCTCGACTACGCCATCAATCCCTTCGTCGCCGGCGTCTATGCCGGAGACCCGGAGCGGCTCAGCGTGGCGGCCGCTTTCCCACGGCTGATCGAGATCGAGCGCAAGTACGGCAGCCTCATCCGCGGCCAGATCCTGGGCGCAGCCGAACGCAAACGCAATCCGGAGAAGTCGAAGCAGGCGGCGCCGATGCTTTCCTTCCGCGATGGCATGCAGAGCCTGACCGACGCCCTTGCCGCCCGGCTCGATCACGTGCTGGTGTTCGACCCGCGCCACGAGCATCGGGCGGGACGACCAGGGACGCTGGGAGGTGGAGGCGGAGAGCGCGAGCGGACCGATGCGCTTCCTGGCGCGGGCGCTCGTGCTGGCCGCCCCCGCCTCGGTCGCGGCGGGCCTCGTCGCGCCCCTCGCCGCCGCGGCGGCCCGGGCGCTCGACGCCATCCCCTACCCGCCGGTGGCCTCGGTGGCGAGCGCCTATCAACGCAGCGACATCGCCCACCCCCTCGACGGTTTCGGCTTTCTGGTGCCGGAGAAGGAGGGCCGCCGCATCCTCGGCACCATCTTCTCCAGCACGCTGTTCGAGAATCGGGCGCCGGCGGGCACGGTGCTGCTGACCACCTTCGTCGGCGGCATGCGCCAGCCCGAGATCGCGCGCCGCGAAGATCAGGACATCGCTGCCCTCGTGCATGAAGAACTGGCGTCGCTGCTCGGCATCCGCGCTCCCGCCCGCTGGTCGCGCGTTGCGCGCTGGGAGCGGGCGATTCCGCAATACACGCCGGGACACCTCGATCGCATGGCGGCCGTTGACGCCGCGGAGCGCGACCTGCCGGGCCTGTTCTTCTGCGCCAACTACCGCGGCGGCATTTCGGTGGCGGACTGCATCAAATCCGCCCACGGGATGGCGGAGCGAGTGGCGCAGTCGCTCGCTCCGTCCGCTCCTCACGCCTCGATGTAGGGCGGGCTGCGCCCGCCATGGCACGACCGGAGGGGGCGGCCCGCCCGTCGCGGGCACATCGCAGGTTGCGCAATCGGCTTTTCCCACCTACAGTGAAAGCTCGCGCCACCCCACCGGAGGAAGCATGATCAAACGACTCGCCGCGCTGATGGTCGTCCTGCTTGCCGTGGCCTCGACCTCGGCGATCGCCTGTCCGGCCGACAAGGCCAAGGACGGCAGCAAGGCCGACTCGGGCCAGATGAGCAAGCCCACGCCCGCACCCAAACCGGACACCAAGACCTGATCCCCTGGATCGGACACCGGGCGGAAGGCGGCCGTGGCCGCCTTCCGTGCTTTCAGGGTGCTCATGTCATGGGTCGTCGGAGTCTGAACACCGCCTGCAGTCGGCCGGTGAGCTTGCCGGCGTGATTGCGCAAGTCCACGTTTGTCCAGCGCCGCAGCGGATGGCTCGGATCGGGCGGCAGAAGATCGAGTTGTTCCAGAACCGTGGCGGTGGCGGCGCGCAGTGCGGCCGGATCGCCGTCGGAGATCTTGAGCGCTACGCCGAGGCCGGCACCGCGCATCCCCAGCGCCTGCATTCCTTCGGCGCCCGCCTTGGCCACCAACTCGCCGGGCGCGGACTGCATCAGCAGGGCGTCGCCGCGGCACCGGCCCGACACCATTTCCGGCGCCCCGGTCATGGCGTCGAACAGGGTTGCGAAGGCGGTGCCGAATTCGCCGCCGCGTTCGTGCGCCAGTCGCGCATAGGCGGTTGCCAGGGCGCGCAGCGGCAGCGCGTAATTGGGAGCGCCGCAGCCGTCGGTGCCGCGTCGGAGGGCGTCCTCCGGACAGCCCGCAACTGCCGCAAGCAGGCTGGGTATGCGCCGTTGCAGCGGATGATCGGGGGCGAGATAGGTGGCGAAGGGCAGGCCGTGGATGCGGCAGTAGGCGAGAAAGCCGGCGTGCTTGCCCGAGCAGTTGTGGTGCAGGGCATTCGGAATGAAGTCGGTCGGAGGTGTCAGGCCGCAGGCGGCGTACAGAAGCGGCAGGTGACAGCCGCACTGCAGTTGCGCCGGCGCCGCGCCGGCCCTGGACAGGATGGCGGTCACCGCCGCCACGTGCCGCTCTTCGCCGGAGTGGCTGCCGCACATCAGGGCGATGTCGGGCGGGCCGAAACCGAGGCGAATATGCCCCTCATCCAGGACGAAGGGCAGCGCCTGGAACGGCTTCAGCGTCGAGCGGGCGAACATCGGAAAGCCGCAGTCGCCCGCGGCCAGCAGCAGTTCGCCTTTCGTGTTGCACACCGCCACCGATCCGTAGTACACGTTTTCCACGGCGCCGCCGCGGAGGGCGATCACCAACGGAGCATGGGACGGCAGCGGGATGTTCGCTTCAGCCATCGTTCGCAGCGCCAAGCATAGAATGGCCCCATGATAGCCCGTCGTGCCCGGCGCGCCTGCGCCGTGACTGGCTGCCTGGCCTGCGCCGGTCTGTGCGCCCCGTTTGCGCTCGCGCAAGCGCCCGCGGGCGGCGTGCAGGGGCAGTTGCTGCAGCGCCAGCAGTACCAGGACGAGTTGCTGCTGCGCCAGCGCCAGTTTCAGGAACGCCTCGATCCCGCGCTGACGCCGGCACAGCGCCAGGAAGTCGAAAGGCGACAGTTCGAGCAGACGCAACGCCAGCGCCAGCAGCACGACGAACAGCTTCAGCGCCACCTGCAACTGGAGCAGGTCCTTCCTCAAGTACCGGAGGCGCGTCAGCAGGAGCAACTGCAGCTTGAACAGCAGCGCTTCAGCCGCGAGCGCGAGGAACTGCTGCGCCAGCCCGATCCCTGACCAACGGCCCGCCGCGTGCGCTGCGGTGGCCATGCCGGGTGCGCATTCCCTCACCCCCGACCCCTCTCGCGAGAGGAAGAGGGGCGGCTCGACCCTCCTCTCCCCCGTTTCCGGCGGAGAGGCCGGGAGAGCGGGCCGGCGCGCCATTTCGACCGTTCTGCCGTTCGTCGCGCGCCAGGTGTGGCCGGGGCGCGGATTTCGAGTCAGAATGCATGCCGGGATCAGAAAAGATGCGTCCAGGGAGCGATGCGATGGCAGGCACAAAGACACCCCGAAGCGTGGCGATCGCCTGCCAGGGCGGCGGCAGCCATGCCGCGTTCTGCGCCGGCGCCCTCAAGGTGATGCTGGCGGGAGAGGAGCAGGGCGACTACCGCGTGACCGGGTTGAGCGGTACCTCGGGCGGCGCGATCTGTGCCGCCCTGGCCTGGTACGGCATGGCGGCGGGCCGCAGCGATCCCGCCGGCGCGGCAAGCAAGGCGGCGCAACTGCTGGACGGGTTCTGGACCGACAACTGCGCCGCCCTGTGGTGGGAGAAGTGGTGGAACGAGGCAGCGCTGCTCGTGGCGCGCGCACCGCTCGAACCCAAGTGGAGTCCCTATGCGTTTCCCATGCAGGAAACGCTCGAACTTGCCGCGACCGTGCATGAGCGCCTGGGCCTGCTCGGGCCGCGGCGCGAGTTCGTCGATCTGGCGGCGCTGCTGGACAAGCACGCTCCCGACCTGAACCGGATCGAGTTCGACGACATCCTGCTGCTGCTCGGCGCCGTGGACGTGGGCTCCGGCGCCTTCAAGGCCTTCAGCTCCCGCAAGCGCGAAATATCCGCGGATGCGGTGCTGGCCTCGGCCGCGCTGCCCACGCTCTTCCGCGCCGTGCGCATCGACGGCCGCGCCTATTGGGACGGCCTGTTCTCGCAGAATCCGCCGCTGAGCAATTTCGTCGCCGATGCCGAGACCGCCGACCAGAAACCGGACGAGATCTGGGTGCTGCAGGTCAATCCGCAGCAGGGGTCGGAGCCCACCACGGCGTGGGACATCGAGGATCGCCGCAACGAACTGGCCGGCAACCTGTCGCTCAACCAGGAGCTGCAGTTCATCGAAACGGTCAATCGCTGGCTCGTCGAGGGTCGGCTGGAGTGCGGCAAGCAGGGACTGCCCGCCAGCCACAAGCCCATTGCCGTCTATCGCATCGTCATGGAAGCCGGTGCCCTCGGCGAGCGCTTGGGCGAACTCGACCTGGCGTCGAAGCTGGATCGCCGCGCCGACCTGATCGCGGCGCTGATGGCCCAGGGCGAAACCCAGGCGCGCCTGTTCATGCCGGTGCGCCGCTTCCTGTCCGGGGTGTGGTGCGAAGCCGATCCCAAGGCGCGCCAGGCGTGCGCCGGCAGGCTTTTCGCCGGCGGCCGCGTGCAGCCGCATGCCGGAACTGCAGGCGCTGCACGATGCCTACCGCACGTTCCTGGTCGCCGTGGACGACCTGCAGATCCGGGGCGAGAGCGCCGAACGCGGCGCCGTGGATCTGCGCTGGCACGCCAACGGCATCAGCCGCGAGGGGGCGGCGCTGCGGCGCGCGGGCAGGGCGTCCTTCATGGTGGCGGACGGCACGCTGCGCGAAATCGGCATCACCGCCGATGGATAGCGTGCCCGCTGCGACGTCCGGCGATTCGCGGTGATCGGGCGGTAACCGCAGTCATCGCGAACGCGGGTGCCACGGGCGTTCTGTTTCTTGCCGGAGCGGCTGCGATGCAATCAGGTGTTTCGAACGAAACGGCGCCGGCGAATCAAGCCGGCATTTCCCTGCCGCAGCGCGCGGCGCCGGCTCTGGCCGGCGGCGCCCTGGCCGCTGCGCTGGCCTGCGGCCTCGCCGCGGTGCTGTCCGGACTCGGCCACCGCTGGGGCTGGTGGGACTACCGCGCAGGTCTCGTCATCCTCGTGCTGGCCGCGGGCGGGGCCGCGCTGGCGATAGCGGCCGGCGCGGTCGCCGCGTTCCTCGGTCTTCGCCGTGGCCGCCGCAGGCTGCTGCTTGCGGCTCTCGCCGCCATGCTCGCCGGCGCTGCGACGACGGCGCCGGTCATTCATGCGCTGCTTCAGGCACGCAAGGTGCCGCCGATCCACGACATCAGCACCGACACCGAAGACCCGCCCCGCTTCGCGGCGGTGCTGGCGCTGCGCCGGGACGCGCCGAACACCGCCGAGTACGGCGGACCCGAAGTCGCGCGCCAGCAGCGCCAGTACTATCCGGACGTCCTCCCGCTGGAGGTCGCGGCGGCGCCGGACGCCATCTTCGCGCACGCCCTGACCCGCGCCCGCGCCCTCGGCTGGGAGATCGTGGCGGCGGTGCCGGCCGAGGGCCGCATCGAGGCGACCGCCACGACGCTGTGGTTCGGTTTCAAGGACGACGTGGTGATCCGCGTCCGGCCGGCGCCGGGCGGCAGCCGCGTCAACGTGCGCTCGGTATCGCGCGTCGGCCGCAGCGATCTCGGCGCCAATGCCGGACGCATTCGCCGCTACCTCGCGGACCTCGGCGGCCGGGCCGACTAGCCGCGAGATGGGCGACTCCTCTCTCCTCCTGCGTCCCGGCACGCTGTGGCCGGCGCTGCTGGAGGCGACGCGCCGCGCGCATGCCTGCGGCGCCATCCGGCCGATCCGCACGGCGCAGCAATTCATCGACGACGGCGGCGTCCGCTTTCTCGTGCGCAAGCTTTCGAGCCTGGCGCGCAAGGACGAGGACCGGCTGGCACGGCAGGCGCAGGAAAGTGCCGGCGCAGCGGTCAATCCATTCCTGCCGTGCGAACCGGATCTCGTGGTCGGCGACCTGTCGGACTCGCATCGCGCCGTCCTCAACAAGTTCAACGTCATCGATCACCACCTGCTGATCGTCACGCGCCGCTTCGTGCATCAGGAGACGCTGCTCGATGCCGGCGACTTCGCGGCTCTGGCGGCCTGCATGGCGGAGATCGACGGCCTGGGTTTCTACAACGGTGGTGCCGTGGCGGGGGCGAGCCAGCCGCACAAGCACCTGCAACTGGTGCCCCTGCCGCTGGCCGATAGCGGGCCGGCGCTGCCGGTGGAGACACTGTTCGAGGCGGTGCGGGATGTGCCGGGCATCTGCCGCGTGCCCGGCCTGCCGTTCGCGCACGCCTTGTCCTGGCTGGAGCCGTCCCTGTTCGCGGCGCCGGCGCGCGCTGCCGCAGCGCTGCTGGCCGGGTACCGGGAAATGCTGGCGGCGATGAGTCTAAGTGCGATCCGCGGCGGCGGCGAGGAGCGCCAGTCGGCGCCCTACAACCTGCTGCTTACCCGGCGCTGGATGCTGCTGGTGCCCCGATCCCGGGAGCATTGCGAAGCCGTTTCGGTCAACGCCCTCGGCTACGCCGGCTCCCTGTTCGTGAGGAACGACGAGCAACTGGCGACGGTGAAGCGGGTCGGGCCCATGTCGCTGCTGCGCGCCGTCGCGCTCGCCTGACTCCGGCGCGGGCGCCTACGCGCGGCGCTGCGCCAGGAAGGGTGCGAGCACCCGCGCCGTATGCGAATGCGCGGACTGCCGAGCGATCTCCTCCGGCGTGCCCTGCGGCGACGATGCGGCCGCCCGCCGTCGCCGCCCTCGGGGCCGAGATCGATGATCCAGTCGGCCTCGGCCATCACGTCCAGGTTGTGTTCGATCACCACCACGGTGTTGCCGGCATCGACCAGCCGGTGCAGCACGCGGATCAGCTTCTCCACGTCGGCCATGTGCAGGCCGACGGTGGGCTCGTCGAGGACGTAGAGGGTTGGCGTGGAACGCGCTTCCCGTCTCCCCCGGCTGCCTCCCGGCGCGCGGGAGAGGGCAGCGGCGTGCGCACCTTGGCCAGTTCGGTGACCAGCTTGATGCGCTGCGCCTCGCCGCCGGACAGGGTCGGGCTCTGCTGGCCGAGGGTGAGATAGCCGAGGCCGACGTCCTGCAGCAGGCGCAGCGCGTGGTGGATGCGCCGGGTGGGCGCGAGAAGAACTCGGTGGCCTCGTCCACGCTCATCGCCAGCACCTCGCCGATGCTGCTGCCCTTGAAGCGCACCATCAGCGTCTCGCCGTCGAAGCGCCGCGCCGCCGCAGACGTCGCAGACCACCTTGACGTCGGGCAGGAAGCTCATCTCGATCTTCTTCAGGCCCTGGCCTTCGCAGGCCGGCGCAGCGCCCGCCGGCGGTGTTGAAGGAGAAGCGGCTGGCGCGTATAGCCGCGCATGCGCGCCTCGTGCGGTGTCGGCGAACAGCCTTGCGGATGGCGTCCCAGAAGCCGACATAGGTGGCCGGGCAGGAGCGCGGCGTCTTGCCGATCGGCGTCTGGTCCACTTCGAGCACGCGGCCGATCTGCTCGCCAGTTGCGGATGTCGCCGCAGCCCGCGAGCCGCGCGGCCTCTGTCGCCCGTCCTGCGCTCGGCGCGCCACGCAGGCGGTGCAGGTTGTCGCGCAGCACATCGCGCGCCAGCGTCGACTTGCCGGAGCCGGACACGCCGGTGACCACGACCAGCCGCCCGAGCGGGATGCGCGCGTCGATGCGTTGCAGGTTGTGCAGATCGGCGCCCGACGATTTCGAGGGCGGCGCGTGGCGTGCATCGACGGCGCGCCGCGGCGCCAGCGGATGCCGCAGCGGCTGCGCCAGGAAGCGGCCGGTGACCGAATGCGGGTCGCGCCATCAGATCCTGCGCCGTGCCTTCGCGCCACGACGCGCCCGCCGCGCGTGCCGGCGCCCGGGCCGAGATCGATCACGTGATCGGCGTGGCGGATGGTGTCCTCGTCGTGCTCGACCACCACCAGCGGTGTTGCCCTTGGCCTGCAGCTTGGCCAGCGTGTCGAGCAGGATGCGGTTGTCGCGCGGATGCAGGCCGATGGTGGGCTCGTCGAGGATGTAGCACACGCCCTGCAGGTTCGAGCCGAGCTGCGCGGCCAGCCGGATGCGCTGCGCCTCGCCGCCGGAGAGCGTCGGCGCCGAGCGGTCGAGCGCGAGATAAGCCAGCCCGACATCCTGCAGGAAGGCCAGGCGCGAGCGCAGTTCGGCGACGATGTCGCGGGCGATCTCGCGCCTCGCGCCCGGCGAGCTCGACGCTGCCGAAGAAGCTTCCGACAGCTCGGCCACCGGCAGGGCGGTGAGATCGGCGATGGAGCGGTCGCGGAAGCGCACGTGCGAGCGCGACCGGATTCAGGCGCTTGCCCGTCGCAAGCTCGGGCACGGCTTGGGCGTCGCCCTCCCACCAGTCGTTCCACCAGATTTCCTCGCCGCTCTGCTCCGCGTCGAAGCCGGGCAGCGTCGAGCCCGGTGCCGTAGCAGGTCTCGCACCAGCCGTGCTTGGAGTTGAAGGAGAACAGCCGCGGGTCGGGCTCGGCGAAGCTGCGGCCGCAGGACGGGCAGGCGCGCTTGGTGGAGTAGGCCGCCTGCTGCAGTGCGGGCGTGGCGTCGCCGTCGGCGACGGCGCGGGCCAGCGTGTCCAGCGGCCAGATCACCTGCACCACGCCCTTGCCGAAGTCCAGCGCGCGCTGCAGCGCGTCGCGCAGCGCGCTCTCGTCGCCGGGGACACGACCAGATCGGCCACCGGCAGTTCGATGTTGTGCTCGCGGAAGCGGTCCAGCCGCGGCCACTTGGCGGTGGGCAGGAATGCGCCGTCCACCCGCAGGTGGGTGTAGCCCTTGCCGCGCGCCCATTTGGCCAGGTCGGTGTAATAGCCCTTGCGCGCTACCACCAGCGGCGCCAGCAGGCCGATGTGCTCGGCCGCGGTAGCTCGCGCAGCAGGCGCGCGGCGATGGCCTCGTCGCTCTGCGGCTCGATCGCCACCTCGCAGTCCGGGCAGTACTGGGTGCCGAGCTTGACGTAGAGCAGGCGCAGGAAGTGGTAGATCTCGGTGAGCGTGGCCACCGTGCTCTTGCGCCCGCCGCGGCTGGTGCGCTGCTCGATGGCCACCGTGGGCGGAATGCCGAAGATGGCATCGACGTCGGGGCGCGCGGCCGGCTGCACGAACTGGCGCGCGTAGGCGTTGAGCGATTCGAGGTAGCGCCGCTGGCCCTCGGCGAACAGGATGTCGAAGGCCAGCGTGCTCTTGCCGCTGCCGGAGACGCCGGTGATGACCGTGAAGCGGTTGCGCGGGATGTCCACGTCTGACGTTCTTCAGGTTGTGCTCGCGCGCGTGGTGGACGACGATGGCCTCGCGTGCGCTGCTGCGCGCAGGGCGGATTCGAGCGCGCCATGACGGCTCGGCGCGCTCGGCGGCATGGTTCCCTGTCCCGCGGTCGGCGACGGCTGGGCCGAGGGTCCAGCGCTGCGTACTCCCGCAGCGCGCGCGCCGGTATGGCGAGCGCGGCGCAGGCCATCACGTCGTGCGGCGTGCCGGCGCAGACCAGTTCGCCGCCGGCGTCGCCGCCTTCGGGGCCGAGGTCGATGATCCAGTCGGCGGCGCGCGATGACGTCCAGGTTGTGCTCGATCACCACCAGCGAATGGCCGGCGGCGATCAGCCGGCGGAAGGCGTGCAGCAGCTTGGCGATGTCGTCGAAGTGCAGGCCGGTGGTGGGCTCGTCGAACAGGAACAGCGTGCCCGCGCGTCGCCTGCAGGCGCGGTCAGCCCGCCGCGCTCCGCGGCGAGGTGGCCGGCGAGCTTCAGGCGCTGCGCTTCGCCGCCGGACAGCGTCGGCACCGGCTGGCCCAGGCGCAGGTAGTCCAGGCCGACGTCGGCCAGCGGCTGCAGCCGGCGCAGCACCTCCGGCTGCGTCGGCGAAGAAGGCCGACCGCCTCGGACACCGTCATCTCCAGCACGTCGGCGATCGACTTGCCGTCGCAGGCGTCACCTCCAGCACCTCGTCGCGGTAGCGCCGGCCGTCGCAGTCCGGGCAGCGCAGGTACACGTCGGACAGGAACTGCATCTCCACGTGCTCGAAGCCGTTGCCGCCGCAGGTCGGGCAGCGGCCGCCTTGCCGGAGTTGAAGCTGAAGGTGCCCGCGGTGTAGCCGCGCTCCTGCGCCAGCGGCTCGCGCGGCGAACAGTTTGCGGATGGCGTCGAAGGCGCCGACGTAGCTCGCCGGATTGGAGCGCGTGGTCCGGCCGATGGGCGACTGGTCGACCATCACCACCTCGGCGATCTGCTCGTGGCCGTGCATGGCGCGGTGCGCGCCCGGCGCCTCGGTCGGCTTGCCCTTGTGCCTTGAGCAGGGCGGCATACAGCACGTCCTGCACCAGCGTCGACTTGCCCGAGCCCGACACGCCGGTGACGCACACCAGCCGGTTGCAGCGGAATCGCGACGTCGATGTTCTTCAGGTTGTGCTCGGCTGGCGCCGAGGACCTCCAGGCGCGGACCGTGTCCGGATCGGGCGGCACGGCGGCGCGACGCCGGCGTCGGCGCGCTCGCCGGCCCGCACAGGTAGTCGGCGGTGAGCGTGGCCGGCCTGCGCGCAGCTCGTGCCGGGCGTGCCGAAGAACACGATCTGCCGCCGTGCTCGCCCGGGCCGGGGCCCATGTCGAGGATGCGGTCGGCGGCCAGCATGATCTGCGGATCGTGCTCCACCACCACCAGCGAGTTGCCGGCGTCGCGCAGGCGCTGCATGACGCCGATGACGCGCCCCATGTCGCGCGGATGCAGGCCGATGGACGGCTCGTCCAGCACGAACAGCGTGTTGACCAGCGACGTGCCGAGCGCCGTGGTGAGGTTGATGCGCTGCACCTCGCCGCCGGACAGCGTGCGCGACTGGCGGTCGAGCGTCAGATAGCCCAGGCCGACCTGCGCACGAGGTAGGCGAGGCGCGCGCGGATCTCCGTCAGCAGCAGGTCGGTCGGCTTCGTCCAGCGGCGCCGGCAGACTGCAGGCCGGCGAAGAAGTCGCGGCAGCGCTCGATCGGCAGCAGCATCAGATCGTGGATCGTCAGGCCGGGCAGCGCGTCCAGCTGCGCGCGCGACCAGCGCAGCCGCGGCGGCCGGAAGCGCTGCGGCGGCGGCAGCACGCGCATCGGCGTCGTCCTGTCGTGCCGAGGCGCCACAGCAGCGCGCTGGCTTGAGCCGCGCGCCGTCGCAGGCGGGGCAGGGCGTGTAGGCGCGGTACTTGGAGAGCAGCACGCGGATGTGCATCTTGTAGCTCTTGGTTTCGAGCCAGTCGAAGAAGCGCCGCACGCCGTACCAGGTGCCGGGCCAGGACTTGCTCCAGCTCTCCCACTCGGCTTCGCCTTCGAGCACCCAGTGCTGGTGCTCCGGCCGAGAGCTCGCGCCAGGGCACGTCGAGCGGGATGCCGCGCTTGTCGGCGTACTTGTTCAGGTCGTCCTGGCATTCGCGGTAGCTCTCCGTCTGCCAGGGCTTGACCGCGCCGTCGCGCAGCGTCTTCGATTCGTCCGGGACCACCAGGCCGAAGTCGATGCCGATCGATGCGGCCGAAGCCGCGGCAGGTCTCGCAGGCGCCGATCGGCGAGTTGAACGAGAACAGGCTGGGCGTCGGGCTCGGCGTAGTGGATGTCGCAGTCGGCGCAGTGCAGGTCGGTGGAGAAGCGCCAGGTCGCCGCCGGCGCGCCAGCATCGTCCAGCGACATGCACGGTGACGCGCCCCTGGCCGACGCGCAGCGCGGCCTCCAGCGCCTCGATCACCCGCGCGCGCTCGGCCGGTGGACATGCGCAAGCGGTCCTGCACCACCTCCAGCGTGTCGCCGGTGCGGGCGTGAATGCGCGTGTAGCCCTGCGCCTCCAGCAGCTTCACGACTTCCTGCTTCGCTGAAGTTCTTCGGCATCGGCACCGGGAAGGTGATGACCAGCCGCGGGTCGCCGGCCTGCTGCGCCCGGCGCACGAGCTCGGCGTAGATCGATCGCGGCGTGTCGCGGCGCACCGGCCGGCCGCAGCCGCGGCAGTACAGCTGCGCGGCGCGCGCGAACAGCAGCTTGAGGTGGTCGTTCAGCTCCGTCATGGTGCCGACGGTGGAGCGCGAGGTGCGCACCGGGTTGGTCTGGTCGATGGCGATGGCCGGCGGGATGCCCTCGATGCGGTCCACCTGCGGCTTGTCCATGCGGTCGAGGAACTGGCGCGCGTAGGGCGAGAAGGTCTCGACGTAGCGGCGCTGGCCCTCGGCGTAGAGCGTGTCGAACACCAGCGACGACTTGCCCGAGCCGGACACGCCGGTGACCACCACCAGCTCGTTCAGCGGGATGGTCGAGATCGAGGTTCTTGAGGTTGTTCTGGCGCGCGCCGCGGATGAGGATGGCGTCGGAGGGGTCGGCTGACATGCTCGTGAAGGGGAAAGGATTGTTGCGCGGAGGAACGCATTCTATCCATGCGCGGCCGATCACGCCTGTCGGCGCTTGACCGAGGAAAATCAGTCTGCGCAGAATTCACTACGGATCGGTTCAGACTACAGAGGTGCCTGCATGGCCATCACTGCCAAGGACATCATCCCGCTGACCCAGGCGACGCTCCCGTCCTGTCAGAGATTGCGGACGAGGTGAAGGCCGGCGCGGGGAAAGCATCATCAGCAAGAACGGCGAGAGCTACGTCGCGCTGGTCGACGCCGACCGTCTCGACTACTG
>CAWGLO010000020.1:0-44063 GCA_963823455.1 uncultured beta proteobacterium | reverse complement strand
CCACTGCCGACGGTCGCGCCGCCAGAGGTTTAACGGCAGGTATCCGAGTAGAGCAGCCGCTTGAGGAGCCCACTCACGGACAGAAGGTCGGCCAAAGGAGCCAGTGGGTGGCCGAGCTCCTCCGTCCGCAGTGTACTCATCACCGGCCACTGGCCTACCCGGGGAGATCGAACGGCGGCTTCCGTGGCATCAACCGTTCGGAACCGACCATTCCTGTCATTCGACCATTCCGGGGTCGAACGGCGGGTTACCAAGGCGTTGCTGTCGCTCACGCGGGCAGGCTGGCGGACGCCAGCTCGGCCATATTTTGTCAGCCGCTGCCAGCCACGAATAGTCCAACGACGACCGCCCTGCGCGACCATTGCACTCCTGGCGCTACTGGCACCCCCAGCCGATCCTCGGTACATCTGAATTGGGTATTCTTCGATTCCTCGCTCGCCGACTGGCTCAACCGCCAGGTGGGGGAGAAGCACAACATTGGCTGCATTTTGCTCTGATCGGGGCCTCGGCATTCATCCAAATGGGCGGTGGCCGTCGCCATCCGTCCGTTCAGCTTCGATTCGGGCGAGGCCCTGGCCGCCGCGGTCGGATTGCTGATCGAGGTGCCCGTGATACTGCTGGCGGTGAAGGCGGTCAACGAAAACGCCGGGTGCTACGAGGCAGAAACCGGATCGGCGCAGCATCGGATTCGCGCCTGCGGCGCGTGACCCGACCTACGGAAGCGGTTTGTCAGCCGTTCTCGATCAGCATCGCCATGCGCACCAAGGACGAGAGCGATCGCGCCTGCATCTTCTCCATGATGTGGGCGCGGTGGATCTCCACGGTGCGCACCGATAGCCCAAGATCGTCCGCAATGAGTTTGTTGAGGCGCCCGGCGACGATGCGGGTCATGACCTCGCGTTCGCGCGGCGTGAGCTCTTCGTAGCGCGCCAGCGCCTGCTTGCGCTCGGCCAGCGCATCCTGGCTGCGGCGGCCGTGGGCGATGGCCTCGGCCACGCGGTCGAGGAGCAGCTGGTCGTTGAAGGGCTTCTCGATGAAGTCGAAGGCGCCGGCCTTCATGGCGCGCACCGCCATCGGCACGTCGCCGTGGCCGGTCATGACGATGGCAGGCAGAGCGACGCCGTCCCGCGCCAGGCGCTCCTGCAACTCCAGCCCGCTGATGCCGGGCATGCGCACGTCCAGCAGCAGGCAGCCGGGCGCGCCGGGGCGGTAGCGTTGCAGGAAGTCGTCACCGCTGGCGTAGCCCTGCGCCTGATACCCGACGGAGCGCATCAGCATCCCAAGCGCATCGCGCACGTCGGGCTCGTCGTCCACGATGTGGATGACGGGCTTGATCGCCTGGTCAGACATCTTTCTCTCCTGCACCGGGCATCCAGAACACGAAGCGCGCGCCTCCCGCTTCCGGGTGCTCCAGGCGCAGTCTCCCCCCATGCGCCTCGGCGATGGAGCGGCTGATCGCCAGGCCGATGCCGGTGCCATCGGCCTTGGTGGTGAAGAACGGTTCGAACACGCGCTCGGCGAGTTCCGGCGCCACCCCCGGTCCGGTGTCGGTCACCGCGACCACGGCACCGCCGTCCTCCGCCCGCGTCGCCACGCTCACCACGCGCGCCTCGCCTGCGGCGCCGGCGCAGGCTTCGATCGCATTGCGCACCAGGTTTAGGACCACCTGCTGCACTTGTATGCCGTCCACCCGCACCGGCGGCAATCCCGGCGCAGGTTCCACCACCAGCGCCACCCCGCGCTGGCGCGCTTCGGGCCGCGCGAGGTCTATCACCTCGGCAGTCAGCCGCCCGAGATCGGCGATCGCCGGCGCGGCACCGCTGTCGGCCAGAAAGCCGCGCAGCCGGCGCAGGATCTCGCCGGCGCGCTCGGCCTGGGCGGCGATGCGCTCCAGGGCATGGCGCACTTCGGCGCCGGATTCGCCCGCCTCCAGCATGCGCCGGCTGGCCTGGGCATAGGTGGCCACCGCGGCCAGCGGCTGGTTCAGTTCGTGGGCGATGGCCGATCCCATCTCCCCCAGCGCCAGCGCCCGCGAAACCTGGGCCAGCTGCTGCAGGTGCTGGCGCCCCTGCTCCTCCGCGCGTTTGCGCCGCAGCTCCGCCCCGGCACGTGAGGTGAGGATCTGGAACAGGGGGCTGGACAGCACCGCTTCGTCCATCGGCGTCTCGCTCAGGAAGGCGACGTGGCCGATGATGCGCTCGCCGCTCGAATCCATGATAGGCACGCCGAGGTAGCCCTGCACGCCCATGCCCTCGTCCGCCGGGTAGCGGTCTTCGACGTGGTCACGGATGCAGTGCACGCGGCAGCCGCTGACGGTGTTCTCGCACGGCGTGCCCGCCAGGTCGTACTCCTCGTTGGGCGCGAAGCCGTTGCCGGCCCAGCACGCCAGGGTGCGCAGCCGCGTCACCGGGTAGTTGACGCACTCCGTGATGAACGCATATTTGAAATGGAAGGCGTCGGCCATGTGACGCATCAGCTCGCGGAAAAAGGCCTCGCCCGTGAGCGGGGCCGTGGCGCGGGCGATCCAGCGCAGCATGTCGTCGGTGCGGCGGCGCTCCGAGACGTCTGCAACCACGGCGAGCCAGCCGTCTATGCGCCCCGCCTCGTCGCGGATGGCCCGCGGCGACACCGACACCGGCAGCGGCGCGCCGTTGGCCACCGCCAGTTCCGCCTCGAAGCTGGGCTGGACATCCCGCTCCGGATCCGGGCTCACTGGCCAGGCGCGCGCCCCCTCGCCCAGCAGCGCCGTCGCGGTGCGCCCGTGCAACGCCTGCGGCGTGGTGCGGGCCATGCGCGCGAAGGGGCCGCTGGCGAAGCGCACGCGGCCGCCCGAATCCAGCGCGACGACTCCCTCGTTCATGGTTTCCACCAGTTCCCGGTACTGGGCTTCGCGGGCGGCGAGGGCCTCGCCGACCCGGGCGCGCTCCTCGATCGACGCTGCCAGCGCCAGCGCCACCACCGCAGCGACGCTGAGGTAGAGGTAGAGGGAGGCCAGGCTGCCCTCGCGCGCGGCGAGGGCGAAGGGACCGTTGCCGCCGCCGGTGCCCCACGCGGCGACGAGGGCCGCCAGCAGCAGCAGCGCCGACACCTCGCGCGGGCCGAAGCGCAGCGCGCCCCAGAACAACAGGGGAAACAGCGCGTATGGCAGGGGATTGAACATGTGGGGGTCGCCCATGGCGCCGAACACGCCCAGGGAGAGGCCGCCGGTAACCAGGGTCAGCAGCACCGCCTCCACCAAGCGCCATCCCTGCGGCATGGGCCGCGACGGCGGCAGCCAGCCCAGGGCCAGCGGCAGCACCAGCAGGATGCCCAGCGCGCGTCCCAGCCAGCACACCCACCATGTCGTGAGCATGTTCCGGCTTCCGAGACGCTGCCCGGCGTCGCTGCGAGTTCCAGTGCGCCGCTCGCCAGGGTCGCGCCAAAGGCCACGGCGGTCAGCACCAGGGCATCGCGCAGGCGCGCGCAGCGCGGGTCGAAGCCGAGGCGTTGCAGGGCGATCGCGGCCAGCCAGCGCCTCCAGCGCACCGGCAAGGCCCAGCATCGCGGCCGCTCCCGCAGCCCATACCAAGGCCCAATCCCAGCGCCGCGCCGCCGAGCGCGATTGCGGGCCAAGTGCGCAGCCCCCAGCCCAGCAGCGCCGCGAGCGCCACCCCCGAGGGCAGCCACAGCAACTTGTCGAAACCCAGGCCCGACGAGGCCATGAAGCTCGCCTGCCCCGCCAGCCAGTAGAGCGTGGCAGCCACGGCAAGTTCGAGCGCGAAGGCAGCCGGCGGCGTGGCGACGGTACGGGGGCAGGACGGACGGAGATTCGGACTGGGCCACGATAGTCACTCGGAATCGAGCCTCCTTCTAACAGGCCCACGCCCCCCGTGCCAATACGTAATTGCCGAAGCCAGACTAGGTGCAGGCTCGAATTACGCGCGGCGGGCAGAGCGCCTAGAGTTCGGTCCAAGGCGAACGGTAGTGCGACATCGCAGCGCCGGCAAGCCGGAGTGCCGAGCCGGCTTGCCGGCCCGATACCAACCAACCCACAGCAAGGAGACGAACCATGAACCACAGCAAATCGAGCGTGAAAACCCTCGCCACAGCCTGCGCCCTGAGTTTCGCGAGCCAGGTCTTCGCCGCGCCCGTCGCCGCCGAATCCGCACACCGGCCTGCCTATGCCGACTCCCGCCAGACCACCTCGCCCTTCGATTCCCTGGGCGGCGTCGGCGGCCGGGGCACGGCTCGCGCCGGCAGCACCGAGCAATTCGCCATGCACGGTGGCGACCACTCCCCCTGGGATTCCCTGGGTGGAATCGGCGGGAAAGGCACGAGCCGCGCCGACAGCGCCGAACAGCTCGCCATGCACGGCGGCGACCGCGCGCCCTGGGATTCCCTGGGCGGCATCGGCGGGCAGGGCACGAACCGCGCCGCGGAAGGGCTGACGTTTGTCTGACTCGGTGCGACGCAACCCGCGGCGCGGAGCGACTCCATCGGTGGTATGGGTGGACGGGGCACGGCCTGAGCCGCCCCGCGACACTCCGACGAGGCGCCCACCGCCTCGGAACACGCGATCGCGTGGGCTTGGTACCCCGATTCGCCCGTTCGACCGCGTAGCGCCGCGCTCTCGCCCTCCCCCGCACGCGGGGGAGGGTTGGGGTGGGGGCATACGAGCGTGAACTCCAGACGCTGCCTAGCGTCGAGGTTGAAATGACAAAAGCAACCCAAGAATTCGCGCGCCGCCTTGCCGCCGGCATGCTGGCGGCGGCACTGCCGATGGCTGCCGTGGGCAGCGGCTGCATCGCCCGCAGCGGGCTGGAGCGGGCGAGCCTGGTGGAGCTTTATACGTCGGAGGGTTGCAGCTCCTGCCCGCCGGCCGACCGCTGGCTGTCGGCGCTTGCCCGGGAGCGGGACTCCAGGGTGATCCCCATCGCCTTCCATGTGGACTATTGGGATTACCTGGGCTGGAAGGATCGCTTTGCCGACCCGAACTTCAGTCGGCGCCAGCGCGAGCGCGTTGTCGCCGAAGGCGCCCGCGTGGTCTACACGCCGCAGGTCATGGTGGACGGGCGCAGCCGCCGCGACTGGAGCGGGGCCACGGCGCGCGAATTGCACACTGCCGGCAGCGCGGCGGCGACGATAGATCTGGCCGCCGGCCGTGAGCTCACGGTAAGCGCACGCCTCGCGAACGCGCCCGCTGCGCCCGACGCCGAGCTTTACGTCGCCCTCGTCGAAGACGGCCTGAGTTCCACCGTGTCGGCGGGCGAGAATCGCGGCGAACACCTCGCCCACGATGCCGTGGTGCGGCACCTAGAGGGTCCATTGCGCTTCGATGCCGAGGGCCGGGCCCACCGGCGCTTGTCCGGAGCCTTGCCCGCCGACGCGCGCCCGCAGCGCAGCGCCTGGGTGGCGTTCGTTCAGCGCCGCAGCGACGGCCGGCTGCTGCAGGCCCTGCGCCTGCCCGCCGACGGCTGTGCAGGCGCCATCCAGCCCTGAGCGCTGCGCTCGCTGTTCCGGCCGGATACTCCAGGCCCTGGCGCTCTGCCCCGTGCTTCGCCCCGCCACGCCAGGTCCATACGTAACAGCCGTAACGCAAACCCGTAGCGGCACGAATTTCCCCGGGCTGTGCGCGCGCCTAGATTACGTACCGCGGATGCCGCGCAAGAGCTGCCCGGCTGACGCCAACCCCCAAACTGCCGGAGAGAGACGCATGAACCCGACCAATCCCATGCGCCGCCGCCTCGTCGGGCTGGCGGCATTCCTTGCCGTCGCCGCACCCTGGGCGGCCCATTCCGACGAAGGCGGTCGCACGCTCTTCGTCACCAGTGCGGTCGAGCGCCCCGACGACACCGTCACGATGCCGCTGCACCAGGGCCGCGCCCCCGATGGCCAGACCGTGTATTACGTGGTCTTCGACACTTCCGACGGCAAGGACGCCGCCGCGCTCGGCGTCAACCAGGCCTCGAAACTCAACAACGCGCGCGCCACCGATGCGCTCGCCAAGGTCGCGCTCAACGCCCGTGGCGAGATCGAGTTCACCGGCACGGTCGAGTTCGGCCTGGCGGTGCCGGTCCCCACGCCGCCCTTCCTGCCGCCGGCAACGCCGACCTACAAGGCGCGCGGTGACGCTGGCTACACGCCGCTGATCGAACTGCCCAACGGCGTAATCCGCAACGCGCCCCACGTGGCGAATGCCTCCGGCCAGCATCCCAAGGTCGTGAGCATCGACCATGCCGCGCGCAAGGTCACGCTGCGCATGACGAACGGCTTCGCGGGCGGTAAGGCCGTCAAATACGTCTCGACCGATGCGTCGATCGAACTGGCAGCGGCCCTGGAGGACGTGACCCTGGCGCCGCGGCTCAACGCCGCACCCTTCGCCGGGGGCGACGGCACCGACTCGGCACGCGCCAGCCTCGCCCTGTTCGTGAACGGCCAGACCGGGGCCGCGAACCCGCAACGTCAGGGCGTTTCCTCGGCGATTCTGGATGCTTTCGATCCGCTCAACGTGCTGGCCTGGACGCCCAACCAGGGTCGCTACAGCCCGCTGTGGGACGTGTTCCCCAGCGCCTGGAGTGCGCAGGCCATCGCCACCGGCCGCAACCTGCGCCAGACCGACTTCGGCAAGGTGCGCAACCTGGCGAACAAGGGGCTCGTGAGCGGCCCCGGCGGCGCGGCCTTCGGCCCCGGCGGCTTCATCGTCAACTGCCCCATCGTCAGCATGGAGTGAGCCGACCACACCACCACTCGCCGGACGGCGGGTGGCGGCCGCTCGTCCCCGATCACGAACCCCCAATCAAACCAAGGATCTGCCCATGTATCGCAATCCCGTTGACCGGCCTCTTGCCACCCGACCCACGCCTCACATCGATCTTGCCGCCGAGCGGCTCGGCACCAAGCCCCTGCTTGCCTTGGCCATCGCTGCGACACTTGCGGCGTGTAGCGACTTGCCAGCCGCCCAGCCCGCAGCCTCCCGGCAAGGCGCGGTCGCGATCTTCGCCGGCGGCTGCTTCTGGTGCGTCGAGCAGGACTTCGAGAAACTACCCGGGGTGATCGAAGTGCAGTCGGGCTACACCGGCGGCCGGACGCCCAATCCGAACTACGAACAGGTCAGCTCCGGAACGACGGGGCATGCCGAGGCGGTACGGGTCATCTACGACCCGCAACGGGTCACCTATGCCCAACTCGTCGAGTACTTCTGGCGGCATATCGATCCGACGGTGAAGGACCGGCAGTTCTGCGATGTGGGACCGGAGTACCGCAGCGCGATCTACTGGCAGAACGAGGACGAGCGCAGGACCGTCGAAGCAAGCCGCGAGGCGCTGCTGAAGAGCGGCGCGTTGCCGGCGATCTACACGGAACTGGCGCGGGCGGGGGAGTTCTGGATAGCCGAGGACTATCACCAGGACTACTACCGCAAGAACCCCATGCGCTACCACTACTACCGCAAAGCCTGCGGGCGCGACGCACGCATCGAGCGGCTCTGGGGTCCCAATGCCGGGGCAACGTTCAATACCACGCCGGCCAGTGGGCCGCGATGACGGTTGCAAGGGGAGCCATAGGATCAACGTGTGCCGCTCCGTCCGCGACATGCTCAACTGATCGCCGCCTCGGCGCACGATCATGCGACTGCAGGTGTCACCTATCGAACATCGTCTCCACATTGGCAAGCTCCGGCTTGGCTCCGCGCAAGTATGCGCCAGCGCAGTTCCTCCAGCGACAGCAAGTCCTCCTGGTAGGCGGTGAAAAGCCGCTCCATGCACTTTCGCACCCGCACCAGTTTCCGGTCGAGCGTCTCCGGACGGCGCTAGGCAGCTTGGGCATTGCGTGCCGCCTCCAGATGGCGGGTGAGTTCGCCCTGGATGAGCGCAGGATCCTCCAGCCAACACAAGATTTCCGTCCATACGATGCTCTCCAACAGATTCAGCCGGATGGTGCGCCACCTGCCCGTCGCGCACCACCCGCGCATGGGGCGAGCCGAGCTTGCGCAGCGCCTGCATGGAGCGCTCGGCGCGGAAGTCCTGGAAGAAGCCGACGAACGCGTTGAGCACGACGATGACCACGATGGCAATGGCATCCTGCGGCTCGCCCACCACCCCGGCGACGACGGCGGCGCCGATCAGCACCAGGATCATGAAGTCCGTGAACCGGGACGCCAGCATCTGCCAGGGAGAGCGGCTGCGCATCATGCGCAGCTCGTTCGGGCCGCCCCGCTGCAGGCGGCGCGCGGCCTCGGCGGCACTCAGTCCCTGCTGCAGATCGGCGCCCAGAGCGCGCGCGACATCGCCCGCATCGACGCCGTGCCAGACCGGCGGCGCCGGGGCACGCGTTTCGTTGCCGTCACTCTTCATGGAGGAACAGCACGTAGGAATTGAGAAGGTAGAGGGTCAGCAGGAACAGGCTGGTCCAGCCCACGGTGCGGAACAAGCGCGTCGCCGGCCGGTAGAGCAGGCCGACGATGGCCACGCCGCTCATCATCATGGCCGACAGCGCGGAGGCGACGTGCAGTTGAGAAACGTGGGACAGGATCGGCCCGCGCAGGAACAGCAGATCGTCCGCCGCCAGGATCAGCACATCGAACAAGTTGCTGCCGAAGAGGTTGCCGATCGCCATGTCGAGCGCCCCCAGGCGCAGCGCCGACAGCGTCACCACCAGTTCCGGCACCGACGTGGCGAAGGCAACGAACAGGGTGCCGACGAAAGTATTGTGCCAGCCCATGACTTGCGCCAGATCGGCGCCGATGAACGGCAGCCAGGTCCCCGCCGCCACCACCACCAGGGACGCCAACCCATAGCCCGTGACGGCGCTGCGCAGGGTGATCTGCGGATACTGCTCGACCGTCTCCTCGATGCGCTGAGCAAGCTGTCGCCGCTCGTAGTGGAACACGGTGCGCATGGCCAGCACGTACAGCAGCACGATGATCGGCGAATAGATGCCGACATGGCCGATGGCGAGATGATCCATTCTGCTGCCCAGCAGGAGGTTGAAGCCGACGAAGCCGATCAGCACGGCGCCGAAAGCCGCCGACAGGATGTGTCCCTGGCTCGCTTTCGTGTAGACCGACTCGCCGCGGTGAAAGAAATCGAGGATCACGACCAGCACCAGATTGAACACGCAACTGCCGAGAAGGTCGCCGACGGCGATGTTGGGTACGTTCGCCACTGTCACCGAACTGAAGCCGGTGGCAAGCTCGGGCAGGGAGGTGACCGAAGCCAGCAGGATGAGCCCGATCCAATTGCGGCCCAGGCCGGTCTTCTCGGCGATGACGTCAGCGTAGAGCGAGAGGCGGTAGCCGGCGCCGCCGATCAGCGCGGCGCACAGGCCGAACTGCAACCACGCGGACGATGCGGCGTTCATGGCAGGGCGGGAGCAATGCAGCCTGCTGCTGGCACTGCGCGATCGTCTGCCTCGGCAGGTAGCCGGACACGCGGTCGCGCCGGCTGACCGCGGCAGCGGCCGAGCCCCACGGCAGCTCGTCCAGCGAGGTCATGCTGCGCCAGGCATCTATCCTCGATCGAGTCAGCACTCGATCTGGCCGCAGCGCCCCGCATCGTCGGCCGGTACGGTGTGGTCATCGACATACCGAGGAAGAATCAGGCGCCCCGCAGCCAGGCACGATCCCGCTGGCTGCGCGCCAGCGATTCGACGGTGTCGATGCCAGTCTCCTCCGAATACGCGAGCAGGACCAGCAGCAGTTGCGCCATCGCGAACACGTCGTACGTTGCGTCGTGCGGACCTCGCCCGCACAGCTTCATGACCTCCAGCCAGTGGTCCATTGTCGTCAGTTCGTTGTCTTCCCTGCCCATGACTGCCGCAGCAGCCGCCAGGTCGATCCACCCGACGTCGAGGGCAGGCAGATCGAGATCGCGACAGGTACGGGACATCATCTGCCGAACGAAGCGGGGGTTGTAGGTAACGATGGGAATACCGGCCACGAGGTCCCGCAGCACCGAGTAATCGCGTCGGCGTCCGGAACCCGCGCCCGCCGTCGCATCCGGTCCGCGCTCCAGCGTGCAGTAGACGAGGTCGGCGATGCGAAATGAGCCCGCTTCCACGGGCAGCGCCGCGATCCCGGTCACACTGTCCCCCCGCACGTCGGTTCCGGTCACGTCGATGTCCAGCACGGCAAAGCGCATCTCGGCAAGGCGCCGGGTCTCACCCTCGGGCCTGGGTCGGGCCCGCGGTGTGCCCCGGGGCAGCCACGATCGCGCGGTCACGGGCAATAGTCCATCTTGAGTCGCTCCTGCAGCGACGCGGCCTGCCGCAGGATTCCCGCAGAAACCGCTGCCGCAACTCGTCCAGCGCGTAAGGATTGACGCGATTCGCATCTCCGCCGGCCCGGAGGAGTCCAGTCGCCGCGCCCGCAGCCGGATCCCCTGGATGAATCGAAATGCGGCGATGTCGCCCTCGATGGCGCTCAACGAGCGCCTTGATCCTCTGTCCGAGCACCCGAAGCCTCTCCACGGTGTTGGCGCCCCGCACCCCGTTGGCCAGGGCGCAGATCCGGGCGACATCGACGAACAGACGGCTGCCCTGGGTCTTTAAATCGATCGGCTCCGCGGTCTCGGCCGCCGCGGTCGTGAAGCGGCTGATCCTGCCGATGGGCGGTGCCACCTCAACCGGTATTGACCGCCATGTCCTGATGGAGGAAGATCGTGTTTCCCCTCGATTCCGCGAGCAGATGATCCAGCAGCGTCTCGGCGAGCCGTTCGTTTCCATGCACCGCCCGAAGGTCGAAGAAGATGGTCGCATTGAGCAGGGCCTTGGGAGTCGTCGCCCGAATCCAGCGCGAGAATTTCTCCTTCCATTCGGCCAGGGAGAGACACAATTCCGGATTGCCGGCCATGATGTTGCCCTTGCAGCGCGGGAATCCGCACGCGTCCAGGCCGTCATTGACCTGCCGCGCGAAGGCCAGCAGGCCGGCCCGGACCTCCTCCACGTGCGCCGGATCCGCCGGCTCCGGCGGGACGAATACGATACCGTTGTCCTGATCGGTGACGAACCCCTGCTCCTCCCTGGCCTCCGAGCCGAAGGCGAGCCAGCAGAAGGACGCGCCCAGATCCCCGCTGCCGAGCACCTGCAGCAACCGCCGCGAGATGCGATCGTTCATCGACGACATCAGGCGCGTGAATTGTCCGACCTCCATCCCCTGCCGGAACATGCGCTCCCCGAACTGCCTGACATCGAGCGCCAACTCGGCCAGCTCGCCGACGCTGCCCGCCTCGTCGATCGGCCTGAAGACGTGCGCCATGCCCTGCTGCTGCGCGCGAAAGATGTCCCGCTCGGAGACCACCCCGACCACCGCCCCTTGGGAGCTGCGCAACAGCAGATGGCGATAATGGCTCTGGGCCATCTCGACTCCGGCCTCCAGCACCGAGGCGGTATCGTCGATCATGCGCGGGGACGGCGTCATGAGCTGCGCGACCGGCGTGTCGTGAGGCATGCGCGCGGCGAGGCCCCGCGCGACCAGATCGGTATGGGTCACGATGCCTTCGACCGACTCCGGCGAACCGACCAGCACGATCCGATCCCGCGCTCCGCCATCAAGGCGGCCACTTCGACGATCGTCTGGGCCGGTGGAACGTAGAACACCTCCGGCGCGCCGACGGATCGGGCCGGCATCGCCAGGGCTTGGTCGGAGTGGTGCCGCGCGCGGGCCAGTTCCGCGGTGGCTTCCCGCATCCTGAGCTGCCCGTCCCGCAGCTGCAGCGCGATCCAGCGCATGACGGCAGGCTCGGCGAGCCAGCGTCCGACGTCCTCCGCCTCGACCTTCCAAAAGAAGCAGTCCTCGTCGGCCGAGTAGATGCAGCCGCCTTCGCCGCGATCGAGAACGGACTCCACAGGGAACATCCCGCCGACCTCGATGACTTCGTCGGCCCCCATGAAGGCCAGCGCCGGATCGAACTCCGTGGCACGCACCCGTCCCTGGCGGACGATCCACAACGATGGCGCCGGCGATGTGATCTCGGGGTGAAGAATGGTCTCGCCGCGGCGAACGAACACGATGCTGCAGCGCGCCAGAAGCTCCTCGATGCGCGCGGCCGGAAGCTCGTCGAAGGGTGGCATGGCCCTGATTCGGCCCACTTCGACGGAGAGCAGAAAAGTGTTCGCTGGGTTCCACGATCTTCGCAACTTGGGCGGCAGGCCTGGCTATCGGGCCCCGGGCAGGTAGCGCAGACGCAATATACGCGTCCGCAGGTCAGGAGAACATCAAGAACTCCGGTCCGGCCCGGGCGCGACCGGAAAACCCGATTTTCAGCCTGTTCGCGACCGCGACCGCGGGCGTTGATCTTTCCTTGATCTTCGCACGGTTATCGTTCCGGCCGTGGCAGGACGAAGCCGGCCCGGCCACGTCACGTTCCGGCTCCCGGGGCAATATCAACAAACTGGAGGAGGATTGATGGACAAGAGTGGTCAGGCCTATTGGCGAGCAACCCTGAAGCTGATCCTGGGGATACTCGCGGTGTGGTTCCTCGTCTCTTTTGGCGCTGGCATCCTGTTTGCCGATGCGCTGAACGGCATCAAGCTGGGAGGCTATCCGCTGGGCTTCTGGTTCGCCCATCAGGGGTCGATGTACGTCTTCGTGGCACTGATCTTCATCTACGCCAAGCTGATGGACAACATCGACCGCAAGTTCGACGTGCACGAAGACTAGGGGGCCGAGCACATGGACCTGCAAACAACGATTTACCTGGTGGTCGGCGCGACTTTCGCTCTGTACATTGGCATTGCCGTCTGGGCGCGCGCCGGCAGCACCAGCGAGTTCTATGTCGCGGGCGGCGGTGTGCCGCCGTTCATGAACGGCATGGCCACAGCAGCGGACTGGATGTCCGCCGCTTCGTTCATTTCGATGGCCGGCCTGATCTCCAACATGGGCTATGGCGGCGGCCTGTTCCTGATGGGATGGACCGGCGGCTACGTGCTGCTCGCCTGCCTGCTCGCGCCGTACCTGCGCAAGTTCGGCAAGTTCACGGTGCCGCAGTTCATCGGCGACCGCTTCTACTCCAAGTCCGCCAGCACCGTCGCCGTGTTCTGCCTGCTGGTAGCGTCGCTTACCTACATCATCGGCCAGATGACCGGGCGTCGGCGTCGCGTTCTCGCGCTTCCTCGGGGTGTCGAATGAAGTTGGCATCTACGTTGGCATGGCGATCGTATTCGCGTACGCGGTGTTCGGCGGCATGAAGGGCATCACCTACACCCAGGTTGCCCAATACGTCGTGCTGATCATCGCCTACATCATCCCGGCCGTGTATATCTCCATCGCACTGACCGGCAATGCGATACCGCAACTGGGCCTCGGCTCGAACATCGTCGGCCAGGATACTTCCCTGTTGGAGAAGCTGGACAAGGTGGTGACCGATCTCGGCTTCGGCAAGTACACGACCACCACCGCCGGCAGCACGCTGAACATGTTCGTACTACACCTTGTCGCTGATGATCGGTACCGCCGGTCTGCCGCACGTGATCATGCGCTTCTTCACGGTGCCGAAGGTGCACGACGCACGCCTGTCCGCCGGCTGGGCGCTGGTGTTCATCGCTCTGCTCTACACCACGGCGCCCGCGGTCGCCGCGATGGCCAAGATGAACCTGATCCGCACCATCACGCCGGGAGTGGTCATGCACAATACCGATCCCTTCGCCGCCGATGCCGCCATCGAGTACGACAAGCGCCCGGATTGGATGAAGCGCTGGGAGAAGACCGGTCTGCTCAAGTTCGCGGACAAGAACGGCGACGGCCGCATCCAGTACTACAACGACAAGACCAAGAACGAAGAGGTCAAGAAGAAGGCCGAGACCGCCGGCTGGAAGGGCAACGAACTGGACGTCAATGCCGACATCATCGTTCTCGCCAACCCGGAGATCGCGCTGCTGCCGAACTGGGTCATCGCGCTGGTCGCCGCCGGGGGACTCGCCGCCGCACTGTCCACCGCTGCCGGGCTGCTGATGGCCATCTCCTCCGCCATCTCGCACGATCTGGTAAAGGGCATCTTCGCGCCGAACATTAGCGAGAAAGGTGAACTGATGACGGGCAAGATCGCAATGGCCATCTCAATCGTCATTGCCGGCTGGCTGGGCCTGAACCCGCCCGGCTTCGCGGCCGGGACAGTGGCATTGGCCTTCGGTATCGCAGCCTCGTCGCTGTTTCCGGCGATCATGATGGGCATCTTCTCCAAGAAGATGAACCGGGAAGGCGCCATCGCCGGCATGCTGGCAGGCCTGTTCATCACCCTGTTCTACGTGTTCGCGCACAAGGGCATCTTCTTCATCAAGGGTACCGAGTACGTCGATCTGATCGGCGGCGCCAACAGCTTCTTCGGCATCACGCCGGAAGCCTTCGGCGGCGTCGGTGCGCTGATCAACTTCATCGTCGCCTACCTTGTCGACAAGGTGACCAAGGAGCCGCCCGAATCGATCCAGCACCTGGTCGAGAGCGTCCGTGTCCCGCGCGGTGCCAGGGCGGTCGATGGGGCGCACGCCCATTGACGGCGGTTGGTCAATGATGGATGCCTTCCGCGGGCTGCGGCCTGCGGAAGGCAGCAGGGCAAACCCCGCCGGTCGCTGCTGGCGGGGTTTGTTTTTCCCGCCGGTGATCTTGCTGTTCATCTTGCGGCTCGCAGGAGTGATTGATGGTCTTCGATGTCAGCATCGCATTGACCTGGCTGCTGTTTCTGGCGCTGTTCCCCATCGCCTTTTTCTGGCTGCGCCGGGCCTGGCGCATCATCGTGCGGCGCGATTACTCGGAAGTCGCCCTGAAGAGAGGCGAGCCGCCCGCGAACCCGGCCAAGTTCGCGCCCTATGCCGCAGCCATCAATCTGATCGGAGGCGCCATCTCGGTTGGGGTGATCGGCGCAGTGGTGTTCACCGGGCTCGAGTACGAGACGTGGACGGCGATCGCCGGCTCCACCATCTGGATGAAGTTCATCGCCGACTTCATTTTGCGTCGCCACGCGCACCCCTTCTGGGCTCAGAGCAAATCCTGAAACGACGCCCACTCGAATGGGCGCCGTGAGCGAGCTTCGCGGCCCCAGCCAAGATTGGCGGATCCGTATTGCGAGGACAGGAATGCGAACGATCGTGAAATCAATGGTCCGCGCCGCGGGAACTCTGGCGCTGCTGCTCGGCTGCGACTCAGCCCTGGCGGTACAGGCGATCGACCTGACCAGCCATCCCGTCGGCTATGCGGCACCTGATCCTGTTCGTCGCCGCCTACCTGCTGGTGATGGCGGAGGAGTTCACCCATCTGCGCAAGTCCAAGCCGGTGGTGCTCGCCGCCGGCGTCATCTGGGCGCTGATCGCCTCGTCTACGCCGGCCAGGGCGACACGCACTGCCGCGGAGCAGGCGGTGCGGCACAACCTCCTCGAGTACGCCGAGCTGATGCTGTTCCTGCTGGTGGCCATGACCTACATCAACGCCATGGACGAGCGCCTGATCTTCGACGCCCTGCGCGCCTGGCTGATCCGCAAGAGGTTCGGCTTCCGGGCGCTCTTCTGGATGACCGGCCTGCTGGCCTTCTTCATCTCGCCGGTGGCTGACAACCTGACCACCGCCCTGCTGATGTGCGCGGTGGTCATGGCGGTGGGCGACGAGCAACCGCGAGTTCGTCGCGCTGGCCTGCATCAACATCGTGGTCGCGGCCAACGCCGGCGGCGCCTTCAGCCCCTTCGGCGACATCACCACGCTGATGGTCTGGCAGAAGGGCATCGTCGACTTCTCGGACCTTCTTCGCCCTGTTCGTCCCCGTCGGTCGTCAACTTGGCTCGTTCCGGCCGTCGCTCATGCACTTTGCCGTGCCGCGAGCGCAAGCCCAGGTATCGGACGACGGTCGGTCGCCATGAAACGCGGCGCAAGGCGGATCATGGTGCTGTTCCTGCTGACCATCGTCACGGCGGTGAGCTTCCACAACTTCCTGCATCTGCCGCCGGTGCTGGGCATGATGACCGGTCTTGGCCTATCTGCAGTTCTTCGGCTTCTATCTGCAAGAAGACGCACCAGAACGAGCTCGGAACACGGCGCGAACCGCGGATGCCGACGAGCAGCGGCTGGGGACTGGCCGTGCCCTTCGACGTCTTCAGCAAGGTCGCCCGCGCCGAGTGGGACACCCTGCTGTTCTTCTACGGCGTGGTGCTCTGCGTCGGCGGGCTGGGCTTCATCGGCTATCTGGAGTGCGCCTCGCACGTCATGTACCAGCAATGGGGCGCGACCGACGCCAACATCACCGTGGGCTCCTCTCCGCCGTCGTCGACAACATCCCGGTCATGTTCGCCGTGCTGACCATGAACCCGGACATGTCCAACGGCCAGTGGCTGCTGGTGACCCTGACCGCCGGCGTCGGCGGCAGCCTGCTTTCCATCGGCTCCGCCGCCGGCGTCGCCCTCATGGGGCAGGCACGCGGCGTCTACACCTTCTTCGGCCACCTGCGTGGACGCCGGCCATCGCCCTCGGCTACGCGGCGAGCATCGCGGTCCACCTGTGGCTGAACGCATCGATGTTCGGTGCTTCCAGGTAGGGCGGCCGAAGGACCCTTTGCGGACAAGGGCGGAATCGATATGGGAAGCGCGGTGCTGATCGTGGAGGACGACCGGGATCTCGCGCGCAACCTGGTCGACTTCCTGCAGTTGCAGGGGTACGTCGTTGACTATGCTTCGGACGGCTACATGGCGATGCATCTGCTCGGCGCGAACGACTACGACCTCATCGTTCTGGATCTGATGCTGCCGGGGCAGGACGGCCTGACGCTTTGTCGGCGGATTCGGACGGAACTCCACATCCGCGTTCCGATCGTCATGCTGACGGCAAAGGACGAGGTTGACACGAAGGTCTCCGCCTTCGACATCGGCGCCGACGATTATGTCGTCAAGCCGGCAGCGCTGAAGGAGATCGAGGCTCGGATCCGGGCGCTGATTCGCCGTGCCGGACATCAGGTGGAGAGCGAAATACTGGAGGTGGGAGACATGCGGCTGGACACTGGAACGATGCGGATCGAGCGCGCCGGGCGGCCGATCGCGCTGCCGCCGGTTCCGCTGAAGATTCTGACCCTGCTGATGCGCCGCTCACCCAACGTGGTGCATAGGGAAGTGATCCAGCGCGAGATCTGGGGCGACGAGCCGGGCGACAACCATGCACTGATCGTCCACATGCATACCCTGCGCAACGCGGTGGACAAGTCCTTCGATCGGCAGCTCGTGCACACGGTTCGCGGTTTCGGCTATCGGGTGGCCCTTGTACAGCCTGCGCTATGACAGCCTTCGCAAGCGGCAGGTCCTGCCGTTCGGGCTGCTCGGACTGATCGTCAGCGCCCTGCTGAGCGGCATCACCTTCTGGCTGGTGTCGGATATCGAGCAGTACGCCATCGAGCGGATCCTGCAGATCGAGATCGAGAGTTTCCGCAACCGGAAAGCGCGCAATCCGGTCGCGCTGCCGCCCTCCGCCACCCTGATTCATGGAGACTTCCTGCCCTCCGCGCATCTTCCGTCGCTAGTGCCTCCGCCGGCCGGGACCGAGGAATTCTTCCAGAGCCACCGAATCGGTGAGCGCGAATACATGGTCTTGGTGGCGGATGTGGAGGGCCGGCCCTACGCCCTGCTCTACGACCGGACCGTGCGGGATGCTGGCCTGATCGATCTGGCGTGGGCGCTCGTCGGCGGTATTCTCCTGATGACCGGCCTGTCGGCGCTGGTGGGCCATGTGCTGGCGGGACAGGTCGTACGGCCGATCCGGCGCCTGTTGACGGACATATCCGAGAAGGCGTCGGCGATCGATCCGCGCGCCGACTCGCCGGTTAGTTTTTCCGTAGCGGGCTATCCGGACAACGAGATTGGACAACTGGTGCGGGCGCTCGACCTGTTCGCGCTCCGCCTGCATGGATTCGTGCTGCGCGAGAGCCATTTCGCTGCGGACGTCAGCCACGAGTTGCGCACGCCGATCGCGGTGATCCGGGGCGCCGCCGAGGTGCTCGTGGCGCACAGCGATCTTCCGGAGGCTGTCCGCGAGCGGCTGCGCGCCATCCATCGCCATGCCGTACGCATGGGAGAGATCCTCGAGGCCATGCTGCTGATGGCGCGGGAGAGCGGTCAATCCGCGGATCCCGCGTGCGCCATGGCCGACGTAATCGAGGAGGCGATGGCCGATTGCACGCCCTGGCTCGACGGCCGGGCGATCCAGATGGTGTTCGACATCCGCGATCGCCCCATCGTGCCAGTGGAGCGGCCGTTGGCCTATGTCGTCATCAGCAATCTGTTGCGCAATGCCTGCTCGCACACGCGGGAAGGCAGCATCACGGTCCGCCTGCTGGCGGATCGCGTCGAGATCGTTGACACCGGCATCGGCATCGCACAGGAGCGCTTCCCCGAAATATTCAATCGCCACGTCAAGGGCGAGGAAAGCAGGGGCAGCGGACTCGGCCTGTCCATCGCGGCCCGCATCACGGAAATGATCCGCTGGGAGATCGGAATCGAAAGCCAGGCCGGGGCGGGAACCCGCGTCACGATCCGGTTCGCAGGAGCGGAAGCGCCGGCTGCCGGCTGATCCGGTGGGGCCGGGGTATTCGCCCCATCACCGGCCCGGATGCTGGGAATTCTCCGCCGTCGCGACCGCGGACCACACGCTGCGCAGCGACCGCAGCATCAGGGCGGAGTAGTCCTTGGGAAACGACGCGAAAATCGCCACGACGATCTTGCGGTCGAAGTCGAGAAACAGGCTGTTGCCGTGAGGGCCGACGATGGCCGTCTGGTGTGCCTGACCCAGGCTGACGAAGCGATAGCGCCAGGCCGAATCCTCACCCAGGTCCTGCAACTGCGATGGCGGCGGGTCACCGCGACTGACGGCAAACGCGAGCGACTCGGCGAACCACTTGGGCGCGACGGACCCGCTGCCGGACTTGCCGCGGGCATCGATCAACGCCAGCCCGAACCGTGCCAGGTCGCGCAGCGACAGGGCCAGCCCGTCGGCCAGTTCGGTGCCCGCGGAGTCGGTCGCCCAGAACGCTTCGTCTTGCGCCCCGATTGCGGACAGGATCGACTCGCACAGAACGTGGGAGACCGGCTGCTTCGAAGCGCTTTCGAGAGTCCAGACCAGCAGTTCGCCCTCCGGTCCGCCAACCTCTGAAAGCGGCAGCTCGGCGTCGCGCGGCCAGTTCTTGCGCGCCGTCAGCCACGACCGGATTCCCGCCGACGACTTCTCCGGCACCGCTCCCCAGTTCGACGCGGATAGCCACTGCCGCCGATCCTCGGCGGACCAAGTCAGTCCGCTCCGGCCATCCAGCAGCCGCTGCACCGAAATCTTGCGCAGATTGGATTGTCCGGCCAACTCCGGCAGGGGCCGGACGATCGATTTCTCCCGCGCCAGGCGGCCGCGTTCGACCGTCGCCGCCAGCAGCGTGGTCAGGAACGGCCGTGTCGCCTGCAGCAGCAAGTGCGCCGCACCGGGTGCGAAACCGGGACGGTAGTGTTCCAGCAGCACCTGGTCGCCCTTGAGCACGATGATTCCATCCGCGTAGAGGCGGGTAGCGAGCAGGAAGCGCAACGACTGCTCGCTGCCATCGTCCGGATCGATGGCCGTCTGTCGATCGATGTCGATGGGCGAGGAAGACCTTGTTCAGGCTGGTGCTCCTGGCCGAGCTGCGCATCGCCACGCCCGGCATGAACCGCTCGGGCGCCTGCAGCCCGATGCGCAGGTGCTCGGCCGCCAGCCAGTTGCTCCGCGTGACCGGCGACTTCGCGACATCGGATTGGGTCGGAGTGGTCCGCCGGTAACTGCATACCTCCGGCTCCGCTGCCGCGCAGATGCCGGTGGCGACCGTCATCCCGAGCAAAATGAAAGGAATTTTGCGCATTTTGGCACCTCACGGACTGACCGGATCGGCGGCGCGGGCAAACAGCGCCGCCGCCGATCGGACGACATCGTTGTGGTTGCCCAGCCTGCTGTACTCCGCACGCAGCCAGTGCGCTCCATTCAAGTCGCGGCGGGCAGCCTCCTGCAGCGCGGCGATCTCGCGGCCGCAATCCAGTCTGTCCGCGTCCTCCTCCACCTCTGCCAGGATAGCCAGCAGGTCGTCCCGCAGACCGATGCGCGAACGCGCCACGGGGTCGGCCAGCACGCCGTCAAAGCCGTAGCGGCAGGCCTGAAACTTGTTGAAGCGCGCGACGTGGCTTTGCAGCTGCGGGTTGATTGCCGGACGCACCCGCAGGAGGTGGCGCGCCAGGCTCTGGGCGAACGCCGCCAGTGCCACCGCCCGTTCGACCGACAGGGGCGTGTCGCAGACCCGGATCTCCACCGTCCCGTATTCGGGTTTGGGTCGGACGTCCCAATACAGGTCCTTGATACTCTCCGCCACACCGCAGGCGCGCAGCAGATCGAAGAAATCCAGGAATTCGTCCCAGGTCGCTCACCCCCGGCGCCTGGCCGCTCAGGGGAAAGGCGGAAACCGCATTCAGCCGCGAGGACTCGAAAAGGGTATCGGTGCCGTCCTGGAACGGCGATGCAGCGCTCAAGGCGATGAAGTGCGGAACGTAGCGATGCAGCGCGTGGGTGAGCCACATGGCCTGGTCGCCGGACTCGCAGCCGATATGGATATGCTGGCCGAAGACGGTGAACTGCTTGGCCAGATAACCATAGCGCTCGGACAATTTGTCGAAGCGCTCGCCGGGGCAGATTCTGCGCTCCGGCCACTTGTGGAAGGGATGGGCGCCGCCGCCGCAGACCGAGATGTTGTTGTGGCCGCAATGGGCCACCAGAACGTCACGCAGCACGCGCAGGTCGGCCTGGATGCCGGCGATGTCCTGCCGCGGCTGGGTACTCACCTCGATCATGCTCTCGGTAATCTCGAGCTTCACGTCGCCGTGCTCGCCGCCATAGCGCAGCCCGGCGAGCAGGTCGCTGGCGGCGCGGGTCAGATCGAAGTCCCGGTTGGCGATGAGTTGGAGTTCCAACTCCACCCCGAGGGTCAGCGGCGCACTGTGTGAAAACTCCATATCGGGTTCTAACTCATCCGATACCTCCGCTTCGGTCCCGCCCCTCGTCGGCTTCTCCCGCTTGTACGATGCGACCTTGCGCAGGACTCGGTCCGGCGAATTCCATCAAGGCGGCGGCGAACAGTGGCAAGGCCAGCGCCGGACGCCGATCTCGGGATAGAGGGTAGCCAACTCCATGGTCATGAATACCGCCGTCGCCGACAAGGGCTGGATGCCCACTCCCACCAGCAGGCGCTTCGGGCGGCTCAGGTCGGAGCCGCCGACGTAGAGCACCCCGATTATCTTGGCGGCAGCGCGTACTGCCAGGAGCCCCAGCGCCTGCAGGCCGGTGATCAGCGTGAACTCGTGCCAAGGCAGGGTTGCGCCGATGATCACGAACAACGCGACCGCGAGCAACCAGTGCCCCTGCGGCAGTTCGGTATAGGCCAGGGTTTTGGCTCGGTCGAGGTAGGCGATGGCAGCGCCCATGAGGAACAGGCTGAGGAAGACCGGCACCGCGATCATGCGGGCGACGCCGACCGCCAGCAGGGCGACGGCAACCAGCACGAATACCTGGGCCAGGGATCCCTTGGGCAGATAGCGGGCGATGAGCAGGCACAGGGCGGCAGCGGCGGCACCGACGCCCAGTGCACCGAGGGAGACCCACAGGGGATGGATCACCGCATTCAACCAGTCCTCGCTGTGCTCGCCATGGATCAGGCCGAGGACGACGGCGAAGACGACGAAGGAAATTGCGCAGTTGAGCGAGGTGAACAGGACTGTGCGCAGTGCCACCTGGCCTTGCGCACGGGTCTCCTCGGCGGTGAGCAGTACGACGGCCGGAGCGGAGGCCATGGTGATGGCGGCGGCCGCACCGCCCCAGGCGGGACTGAGGCCCACCAGCAGCGTCGCGTAGGCAAAGATGGTGACAAAGGACAGGAATGCCTCGGCGGCGGCAGTTCGCAGGAGGGGGGGATTGTGCCGCAGCCAGCGCAGATCCAGGCGCCGTCCGATCTCGAGCATCAGAAGACCCAGCGCGGTATCAGCGAGGGGCCGGGCGACCGCCAGCGATTCGACCGTGATCCAGCCCAGGAGCGATGGTCCGAACAGTGTGCCGGCAATGGTGTAGCCGACGATGCGCGGCAGATTTGTCCGGCGGTGAAGCAATTCACCAAAAATGAGGCCGCTGACCAGAAGCAGACTGAACAGCGCCAGCGGGTCGGCCCGATCCGGAAACGGCGGTAGGAAAAACAGCCGGTCCTGCAGGCTCTCCCACGCGCTACGCAAAGTGCTCAGCATCGGCCCCGCCTGAGGACGTGGATGGCGTACTTTTCTTAAGTGGCACGATGGCTCCGGCCGGGCATGGTCCCGGCATCGAGCTACGGCCCGTTCGCTCGCTATGCGTAGCGCTGCGGAGGAATCGAACGCGCCGACAAATCGCCTGTCCCGTCCGCAACAAATCTCGCCAACGCGTGAGGTGCGATCCGACGGACGGCCGCTCGGACAGACTTGGCCCGCCGGCTCGTCCCGGTGGATTTCAGGCAATATAATTGCCCGCAATTGGGAACGCAACCGTTGGCGCGAGGCGCCCGGAACCGCGTTTGCTGAATCGAGGCCTGCGCCGCCATGCGAAGGAAGACGATCAGGATCGGGCTTTCGGCCCGGCTGTTCCACCCGGAACCGGACGCGACCGGAATCAAGACGAAGACGCTGCAGGTGCTCGAGCAGTCCATCGCCCACTGGGTGATGTCGCGCGACGTACTGGTTCTCATGGTGCCGTCCGTTCTGCAGGACGGGATGCTGATCAGCAGCGACATCCGGGTATCGGACTATGCGGAATACCTGGACGGACTGGTCCTGCAGGGCGGCGCAGACGTAAGTCCGATGGCCTACGGCGAGGAACCGCTCAGACCGGAGTGGGCCGGCGACCGGGTGCGCGATGCCTATGAGTTGGAACTGCTGCATGAATTCATCGAAGCCGGCAAGCCGGTGCTCGGCATCTGCCGCGGCATGCAGTTGATCAACGTCGCGTTCGGCGGATCCCTCTACCAGGACATCTCGATCCAGCGGCCCGACGCCTCGCCGCACGAGACGCCGGCCTACGACCGCCACGTGCACGCCGTCACCTTCGCGGCAGACGGCATGTTCGCGCGCTGGTTCGCACCGGGCAAAGGCGGGCGCGTCGTGTCGATCCATCACCAGGGAATCAAGACCGTGGGACGCAATCTCGCCGTGGAGGCCGTTTCCAGCGACGACCAGATCATCGAAGCGGTGCGCCACACGGGGCGAAGCTTCGTGGCGGGGGTGCAATGGCATCCTGAATTCCATCGCCCGGGGGACGACGATCTGCTCGGCAGCGCGCCCCTGCTCGACGCCTTTCTCGACGCGGCCGGGCGGCGGCGCTGACCCCTCGCGTCGGTACGCCGACAGCTTTTTGCTGTCGCTACCTCACCAGCGTCACCGGTATGTCCGTGCGGTGGATGACCTTCGTGGCGATGGAACCGAGCATCAGATTGGCCAGCGGAGTCATGCCGCGCGTGCCCATGATGATCTTGTCGGCGCCGATCTCGTGGGCATAGCGGGCGATGGACTCGGCCACGTCGCCGATCAGCACCTGCGCCGTGAAGGGAATCGCGGCTTCATCCAGCAGCATCCTGGCAGCCTGCAGCGCATCGCCGCCGGCGGACATCGATGTTCCCGCCCTCTCGCCATCATCCGGTCTCCCGCGCGATCGCTCCCGCCCCGGCATTGAACGCGCAGCCATGATGTCGGAGCGGCAATTGGCTCGCACTCTGCCGCCTCGGCCCGATTGCTTTGGGTACGCATTCAGGCACCGGGCACGGGCGCGCTGCCCGGCATGGGGTTCATGACGACCTTTCGGAAGGTCTGCACGCCCGATACGCGCTCCAGGGCACGCTGCCTCTCAATCGGAAAGCGGTTGACGGTCTGCGTGCGAAAGCCACGGGCATCAATTCGTCGCGCCACCTCCTCGGCCCTTCTGGCGGCCAATGCTCGTGCTTCCGAGGGCTCAGTGCTGGCATGGCCCCGTGACCGACACATCGCTCACTTCCCAGCGAGCGAGCGCCCAGGCCGCCGTGCCGATGGTATCCCAAGCTTCGGGCGAGACCCGTGCGAGCCGGACTCGAAGCGGATTGCCGGCAGTGGAAGCAGCGCCGTGAGGAGAGGCACGTTCCATCCCCGGTGGCCATCCGCAAGCTCCGACTCCATGGCCCGGTAGGCGGACAGATCGAAAGCCGGATGTGCGCCTGCCACGACGGTGGCCGATTGCCTTTCCTCATCGGAGTTCGACCGACCGCGACGGAATCGCGAAATCGGCGCGGATCAATGCGGCGAGCGTCGGAGCCGGCGGCGGTTCCAGCAGCCGGCCGAAGCTGTCCCCGTCGGCCTTGGCAGGATGCTCCTCGACGCGAACCTGCGACAGCCTGAGGAGCACCGGCTGCTCGAGTTCCATCTCGACTGCCCCCTGGATTTCCTCGTGCAGGCCCGGCCGGGGGCGGTATTGTCATGACGATGGTACTACCGTGATCGGCACCGCCCGGGCGATCCTCCGCAACCAGATGCTGGCGCGCCGCGGCAGGAGCGATTATCGCGGTTGTGCGTTGATGGGGAATTGGCAGCCGACGGGTTCACCTCGGGTCGGAGGGGCGTTGGTCATTGAACCTCATGGTGGCGCCCGGTGCGCTGAAGTCGGCGCCGGGCACGCAACGCAGGATTCGATCCTGCATCCTGATCGCGGCGCTCCCCTGGCGCGGCGGCGCCGGCGTCCCGCGTGCGGCTCCACCTATCGCGCGCGGCCTTCGACGTCTTGCCCGCGATCCTCGGCCTGATCGTGGCCGCCAGGGGCTGGCTTGCGGGACAGGAAGCCCGCCGCCAGCCCCTTGTAGAGCGGCTCCTTGCATACCATGCGCGAAAAACCCTGGGCGATCAGGGCTGTCGCCATGAGGGGAAACACCATGTCATGGTTTGCCGTCATCTCCATGACGATGATGAAGGCGGTCAGCGGCGCCTGCGCCACTCCGGTAAAATAGGCGACCACCCCGAGCAGCACCACCGCGCCGATCGGCAATCCCGGGAACAGGCTGGCGAGGTTGGCACCCAGCCCGGCCCCGACCGCCAGCGACGGTGCGAAAATCCCACCGGGAATCCCGCTGACGAACGAGACCATCGTCGCCAGCAGCTTGAGGATGCCGAAGCTTGCCGGGACGTCGGTCGAGCCTTCGAGCAGGAGCTTCGCCTCCTGGTAGCCGGTACCGTAGGTGGTGTTGCCCGACGCGATGCCGATCAGCGCCAGGGCGATGCCGCAGCCGCCGGCGAATGCGATCGGACGCGCGCGCATCCATATGCCGATCCGGCCTCGCAGCCCGGCGCTCGTCATCAGCAGCGCCCGCGCGAAGATGCCCCCCAGCAGCCCGCCCGCGGCGCCGCACGCGAGCACGGCGATCCAGGCGCGGCTGAAGCTGAGTGAGGCCGACGTGGCACCGAAATAGGTGTAATTGCCGAGAACGGCCAGCGCCGTGACCCCGGCGAAGATTACGGCCGTGATCACGGTGCCGTTGGTCCGCTGCTCGAAGGAACGGGACAACTCCTCGATGGCGAAGACGATCCCGGCCAGCGGCGTATTGAACGCCGCCGCAATTCCCGCCGCGGCCCCCGCGAGAATCAGTCCGCGCTCGGTTTCGTGCGACGGAAATCGCGCGAAGCGGCCCAGCGAGTGCATGATCGAAGCGCCGATCTGGACCGTCGGCCCCTCGCGCCCGACCGACGCCCCGGACAGCAGTCCGAGGGTGGTGAGCAGCATCTTTCCCAGGGCAATGCGGATCGACAGCAGTCTGGCGCGCTCGCCTTCATCGCTGATCTGCAGCGCGGCGATGGTTTGGGGAATGCCGCTGCCCTGCGAACCGGGGAACAGCCGGCGAGTGATGTAAGCGATGAACGCAAGCCCCAGCCGGAAGGATCGCCAGGGACAGCCACGGGTTCTTCACGATCATCGCCGCGAAAGGTTTCGTCGGCGTAGAAGCCGGCGATCGCGAACACCGTCGCGGTGAAGCCCACCGCGATTGCCCCGGCCCAGAACACCAATCGGCGCAGCCATTGGCGGGGCGACACCCATCCGTAGCCCGAACGCAGCGCGCGGCGATAACGCTCCCGCAGGCGTCCCAGCGAATCAATTTCGGCATGGCAGTATCGCCGCCATCAGGCCGGCCGCTGGCCCGGCCCGGACGTGACAAGGCGGAACGGGGGTGCGCCGCCGTCCTTCGCCTGGCCGGCATAGACCGTCAGGTGGGGGTAGGGAATCTCGATGCCCGCGGCATCGAAGGCGCGCTTCAACCGGCGCAGATACTCGCGGCGCACGTTCCACTGTTCCAGCGGCAGAACCTTGATGCGGCAGCGCAGCGTCACCGCCGAGTCGGCCCAGTTCTCGACGCCGACGATCTCGATGTCGTCGAGTGTGCGGGGCCCGAAGGTCTCGGAGGCGCGCATCTCCTGTCCGACCTGGCGCATTACTTCGAGGGCCTGGTCCACGTCCTCGCGGTAGGCCACGCCGACGTCGATCAACGACTGGGCAAACTCGCGGCTCTTGTTCGTCAGGGTAGTCACGAGGCCGTTGGGCACGAAATGCACGTTGCCTTCGTAGTCGCGCAGGCGGATGTAGCGCAGCGTGACTTCCTCCACCAAGCCGCCCTTGCCGCCGGCCTCAATCACGTCGCCCTGGTGCACCTGGTCCTCCAGGAGCAGGAAGAACCCGGTGAAATAGTCCTTGATCAGGCTCTGGGTACCGAAGCCCACGGCGACGCCGACCACCCCTGCCGCGCCGAGTATCGGCGCGATCGATATGCCGAACTCGCTCAGTATGAGCATGCCCGCCACCAGGGTGATCACCACCGAGGCGATGTAGCGGAAAACCCGTCCCAGGGTCGCGAAGCGTCTTGCGCGATCCGGGCTGGCGGCGCGCGCGCTGACATACATGCGGAAGGTCCGGATCAGCCTGTGGCTCAGCCAGATCAAGCCCCAGGCGACGAGCAGGATCAGCAGCACGCGGCCGCCGACGCGCAGCGCCGGCATCCAGGCGCTGACGGCGGCGGGTTCGAACAGATCGCGTATCGTTTCCATCGGTCACCTCTGGAAAAGAAATTCTCTACGGTGCGGTATGCTCCGGACGCGGCAGCACCGGCGGGAATCGCGCGCCCGGCGGCGCATCCGCCTGCTGCTGCGCCATGCGATCCAGTTTTTCGCCGATCGCCATGAACTGACTTTCGACGTAAACCCGGAGATCGACGTAGCGCGACTCTTCGCTTTGTTCCGCAAGCTTGCGCAGACGTTCCATTTCCCGCGTCATGCGCCGCTGTTCCAGCAGGTAACGGCCTTCCACCACGCCGAGCAGCGCGAGATAGACCAGCATCACCGCCACCAGCATCAGCAACATGACGATGCCCAGCGGCGCCTGGATCTGCGCCACCAGCAGGCTGAGCGTGGTGGGCGCCGCGAGGGTGCTCCAGTTGGCGGCGGAGAACAGCCCGACCAGTACCACGATGCCGAACGTCACGGCCACTCTCGGTCTCATTGCGCAATCTCCTTGTCGGTGGGTCTGCATCGATTGCCCGGGGCGCTGCCCGCGGGCGAGACGCAGCGAAAGCAGGGCGACGGGGAAGCTTCTGAGCACGTCCGCCACGCGCAGCGGGGAGGCAGCGCCCCCCGGACTGCCCAGAGCCTCGCCGGTGAGTTCGTTGCGCAGCGAACCGTCCGGACCCCGAGCGCCGCGCAGCGAAGCTCGGTATCGCCCCACACGTCGCCCGTCGGCATCCCGCCGCCCTCGCCCAGCAGGCGCGCGCACAGCCGCGGCACGACGACGATGATGGCCTCGTCCTCCAGGCGCCGCGCGAACGCGAACACGTGCTCGGCCGCCGCGCCGGCCGGCGTGAGCGGCAGGTAGTCGCCCTCGCGGAACAGCCGTTCCATGCGTCGCCGCACCTGCAGCGTGCGCCACATCAGGTACAGCTTGACCCTGCCGTCGGTCATCGCATCCAGCAGCCCGCGCAGTTCGGCGCCATGGTCGGGCGCCGCGGGGGACAGGCGCACTTCCAGGTCGCGAAGCAGGGCGTCGCGCGTGCCGTAGTCGACGCGGCGGCGATTGTCCGGGTCGACCAGGCTGAAATCCCACAGCTCGTTGCCCTGGTAGATGTCCGGCACGCCCGGCGAGGCGAGCTTGACCAAGGTTTGCGACAGGCTGTTGAGCATGCCGAAGTGGGCCACCCGTCGTGCCACCGGCATGAAATCGGCAAGAAAGCGGTTGCGCCGCGTCGAGCCGAGCAGCGCCGCGACGAACCGGTCCGAGCGCGCTCTTCGTAGGCCAGGTCCGGGTTGACCCAGCTCGTATGCACCTTGGCCTCGCGTACCGCCTTGCAGCATGTAGTCCTGAGATCGGGCACAGTAGTTGGCAAGCTCCGCCTCGTCGGGATCGTCGAAGAGGCCAGATCCCGAGCAGCGTCTGATAGAGCAAGTACTCGTCATTCGCCGAAGGCGCCGCGCGACCGTCCACCGTGACGCTTGCGGCTACGGTTGATGCGGCTCCAACGACGCAGCAGCAGACGCCATAGCGCCGGCATCTCGGACAGCACGTTGATGCGCGCGCGCACGTCCTCGGAGCGCTTGTTGTCGTGGGTGGAACTGGCAAGCATCGTGTGCGGCCAGTAGCGGCAGCGATCCTGGCTGGCGCCGTGGAAGGACGACACCGTCGTCCCGAAGGCCTTGGGGTCGCCGCCCACCTCGTTCAGCGAAACCAGCGGTTGTAGATGTAGAAGCTGGTGTCCTCGCTACCCTTGGCCATGACCGGCGCGCTGAACTGCTGGAACTTGACGGCGAACGTCAGCACCATCGCGCGGAAAGCTGTCACTGCGTCCTTCGGCGACCTGTGTCGTCAAGCACGTCGCGCACGAAATCGAAAACGCTGATGTCCGCCGCGCGGCTCCGCTTCTTGGCTGCCCCGACCGCCCAGTCGATGTAGCGCTGGTCCTCTTCCGATACACGAGTTCGCAGTGACGTAGGTGCGATAGACCGGGAAGCAGGCGACGATCTCGGTCAGCGCGTCGCGCAGGCCGTTGAGGGTGAAGTCGCAGGTGCTGCGACTGGCCTCGGCGATTCGGCCGAGCTGGTTGGCCAGCACGTTCAGTTCGCCGGCCAGCGCCGTGCGCACGATCAGCCGCTTGGATCGGTACAGCAGATCGTCGAAGTCTGGGCATCTCGCCGACGAATCCTCGATAGATGCGTTCGATTCGGGCTTCGGCCGTCGAGTTCGACGAACAGTCCATTGACGCACATTCACGAAGCGGTAGCCGGTCGTGCCGTGGACCGACCAGCTCTCGGGCAGCCGTTCGTAACCGGCGACGATCTTCTCGACGACCACGTACAGCGGTCGCGGTGGCCGCTGTTCCGAGGCGCCGGACTCGCGCTCGGAAGACTGCGCGCAGGCCAGGAACGGCTCCTGCAGGCGGTTGAAGTATTGGGCCGGGTCGTACAGGCCGTCCGGATGGTCGATGCGCAGGCAGTGGACCTTGCCCCTGCGCGACCAGGTCGAGCACCAGCTTGGTGGGTGCTGTCGAAGACTTCCTTGTTCTCCATGCGCAGCGCGGCCAGGTCGTTGATGTCGAAGAAGCGCCGGTAGTTGATCTCGTCCGAGGCGACGCGCCAGTAGGCGAGTCGCCAAGCCTGAGCCTTGATCAGCTCGTGCAGGGCGATCGAAGCTCGCGGCATTGCCCGGCACGCCGTTGATCTCGGCGATGTTTTCCGCGACGAATGCGGCGAGCGGCGGGCAGCGCCGGCACATGTCGGCGAGACTGCGCTTGTGAATCTCCTTGTCGCGGCGCGCTCGGCCACCTTTTCTGCGGAGGTTTCGGTTGCGCGCCGGCAGATGGCCGAAGGCGGTAGTCAGACTTCGGAAGGAAGGCTCGATGTCGGCCTCGGCCCCCAATCGCGCCGCCAGACGCTGCGATGCGCCGACCGAGGATGGTCGGATACTCGAGAGGATCTACCGGAAAGCGGTGCTCGTAGTACCAGACGCTGAACTCGCCGCATTCCGGCATCGAACGCGAGCTTGAGTTCCCCCCGCTCGAGGACCGTTCCGTAGTGATCGCCGAGCACCGGAAGCAGAACCTTGCCTCGCAGTTCCGGCTTGATCGGCTCCCAGTCGATGTCAAAGAAATACCCGCGCTCTGCCGCCGCGCCATTCTCCAGCACGTCGAGCCACCAGGCGTTGTCGCTCGCCCATGACCCCCATGTGGTTGGGCACCACGTCGATCATCTGCCCCAGATTGTGGCTTGCGAGCGCTGCGGCGAAGCGCTCGAAGTCCGCTGCGCTGCCGATCTCCGGGTTGAAGCGCGTTGTGGTCGATGATATCGTACCCATGCTGACTGCCGGGTCGTGCCCTCAGGTAGGGCGAGCAGTACACGTGGCTGATGCCGAGACGCGCCAGATAGGGCACGATCGTCGTGGCGTGGTCGAAGCTGAATCCGCTGTTGAGTTGGAGACGATAGGTGGCGCGCGGGACCGACAGCGGAACCGCCAGCTGTCGCGCGCCCGCAGCGCACGCGGCAGGACGCCGCGTGCGACGCAGACGGCGGCGGCGAGCTCGGCCATCGGACCGGTTCTCGGGCCAGGCTTCGAGCGTCTTGCGGCAGCTTGCGTCGCCAGTTCGGATGGACATCGCCGACTGCTGCCCGGGCAGATTGGCCTGGTCGCCGCAGTCCGAACGGTCCTCGAGCCTGGACCGTCATCACCTTGGACGGCGCTGCGCGCCAGGAAAACGTGCACCGCGCGCGGCGAACTCCGGCGTCATGGCCGGCGCCGATATCGGATTGACCGTCATGCCCGGCGGCAGCAGCGCTCTCACGCTCCAAGGCGAGCAGCAGCCGCGCGCGGTCGCGCGAGCGTTCCACCATCTGCTCCTCGCGCAGGGCATCCGAATCGAAGAGCCCGAGGCTGGTACGCAGCATCAGATCCTGGCCCTGCCAGAAGCCGGCGAGCGTCGGCAGGTCGTGGGTGGCGACGGTGACGAGGGCGTCGCGCGGATACTGCGGCGCCGGTACGAATTCGCCCGCAGCCGTGCTTGGCGAAAAGCAGCGGCCGGTACGCGAGGATGCCGAGCCGCTGCATGGCCGCGCGCACTTCGTCGGGCACAGTGCCCAGATCCTCGCCGATCACCATGCAGCGGTTGCGCACGCTCTCCAGCGCGACGATGCCGAGCAGGTCGTCGAAGTCGTAGGCGACGTAGGTGCCGTCGCGTCGCCTCGTCGCCCGGGCGGAATCCAGAACAGACGCATCAGCCCCATGATGTGATCGATGCGCAGCGCGCCGGCGTCGCGCATTACGGCGCGCAGCGCGGCGATGAACGGGTGCATAGCCGCGCTCGCGCAATCGCCGCGCGATCGGCGGCAGCAGGCCCCAGTTCTGCCCGCGCGGGTTGAAGTCGTCGGGCGGCGCGCCGATGCTCGGCCCCATCGGCATAGCAGTCTGCTCCGCCCAGGCGTCGGCACCGTTACGATCCACCGAGACGGCGAAGTCGAGAGTACATGTCCGACACCGAGCCCGAGATCGGCCGAACGATCGCCCCAGCTCCTTCAACTGCTGGTGGGCCTGCCATTGCAGGTACTCGAAGAACTCGACGCGCTCGGTGTGGGCATTCTCGAAGGTGCGCACCGCCGCCCCTTCCGGATCGCGGTACGCGGCCGGCCACTGCAGCCAGCCCCAGGCCTGTGGGTCGGCCGCGTGAAAATGCTCCCACAGCGTCTCGAACAGGGCGAAGCGCCGCAGCGCTGCGGTCGCCGCCGCGCTGGAAGGCGCGAAACGCTTCGGCGCGCGCGCTGCCGGCGGCAAGGTGCTGCTCGCGAAAGTGCCGGTACAGCAACTCGAAAACCTGGCGCTTGGCGTCGGCCACGGCAGCGTACTCCACCAGTTGCGCGGCGCGCAACGCCTCCAGCCGCAACTGGAAATCGACGCTGCGCACCAGTTCCTGGGCCTCGCCGCTCTCGGCAAAATCGGGGACCGCCTCGACGTCGATGAACAGGACGTTGAGAAAGACGCGGCTCGACGGGCTGTAGGGGTTGGCGTGCTGCGGATTGCCGAAGAACAGCGCATGCAGCGGGCTCACGCCTACGACATCGGCGCCGAGTTCGGCGAACATCTCCAGCACGCGCCGCAGATCGCCGAAGTCGCCGATTCCCCAGTTGCGGTCCGAGCGCAGGCCGTAGAGTTGCACCGCGGGGCCCCATACGCGCCGGTCCTCGCGTACCGCATCAGACTGGTAGCTGGTGCGCGGCACGAGGATGAGGGGCATGCTGCCGAGGCGCTTCTTGCCGTGCAGCAGTTCGAGCATGTGGTAACCCGGCGGCAGCGGCTCTGCGATCTCCAGATCGATGGCGACATGCGTGATGCCGCCCACCATGCGCCGCGCGCCGTGCGCAGCGGCCTGGGGCACGAAACTGGTGCCGTGCTCGACGCCCGATTCCTCCAGCAGGCGCCAGGCCAGCCGGTGGCCGATCCGCGACTCGGGCAGGTGCAGGCGCAGGCGGATGGCCGGTACCGGGTGCTGCAGGACCGTTACCGGCGGCAGCGGGGACGCCCACACGGCATCCTCGATTTCGTCCAGCGCCTGCCGGGCATCCTGCCGCGCGGTGACGCCCATGCCCTGGGCATCGAGCAGGCGATGCAGCACTTCCACGCGGCAATGACGGGTGTATCCATGGATATCCTGGTAGTGCGCGGCAATGCCCGCGCGCGCGGCCAGCGCCGACAGGGCCTGTTCGTCACTCATCGTATTCCCCGATGCGCCAGATCACCGACCAGGGCGACAGCCGACCGGGTGCGTCCAGCGCCCCCGGCGAGGCATAGAGCGTGCGTCCGGGTTCCTGCGGCGGCGCGTCCTGGGGCGCGTTGCCGAGGTTGGCGAGCAGCCGGTAGCGGCTGCCGTCGCCCAGCTTCCACTCGGCCTGCAGCAGGGTCGGTCGCGTCAGGCTGAAGAGTCCCGATCCACCTGGCGCAGCAGCGAGTCGCGGCATCAACTCGCGCCGGCGCAGTTTGAGCAGCGCGCGGTAGATATCGAGCCATTCGCGATACCCCGGCGCAGCGCGCTGCGACCAGTCGAGCGCGGCGCCCGTGAAGGTCGCTGCGTCGCAGGGGTCGGGAATCTCCGCCCGCGCCCGCTCGTCGCGAAAGCGCTCGAACCGAGCGAACTCGCGCCGCCGTCCTTCGGTTACCGACTTCGCAAGATCCGGACCGAAATCGCAGAAGAACGGGAAGCGACTGGCGTGCCGCCCATTCCTCGCCCATGAAGAGCAGCGGCGGCGAAGGCGCGAGCAGCAGGATTTCCACCGCCGCACGCAGCGGCTGCGGCCGTGCCAGTTCCGCCATGCGCTCGCCGAAAGCGCGATTGCCGACCTGATCATGGTTCTGCAGGAACGAGACGAAGCAGTCTGGAGCGGCAGGTGGGCACTCGGTTCGCCGCGGCGGGCGCCGTCCCGATAGGGCGAGGGCTCGCCCTGATAGGCGAAACCCTAAGTGAGGCAGCGCCCGAGCAGCGCCACGGTGTCCTGCGCATAGTCGGCGTAGTAGCCGTCCGTCTCGCCGGTGAGCAGCACGTGCAGGCAATGGTGGATGTCGTCGTTCCACTGTGCCGTGTAGCCGGCGCCTTCCGGTCCGAGGTAACGGGCTGCGTTGTCGTCGTTCTCCAGCACCAGATGCACCCGGCGCAACACCCCCGGTCCGTCCCGCACCGCGCCGCCAATCTCCTCGAGAATGTCGGGCTCGGGAGTCGTCGCAGATCGCATGTACCGCGTCCAGGCGCAGGCCGTCCAGGTGATACTCCTCAAGCCAGTAGAGGGCGTTGTGAATGCAGAAGTCGCGCACCGAGCGGCTCGCTTCGCCGTCGAAATTGACGGCCGCGCCCCAGGGCGTGTGGTGGCGCTCGGTGAAGAAATCACCGGCATAGGCGTGCAGATAGTTCCCTTCCGGGCCGAAGTGGTTGTAGACCACGTCGAGCAGCACCATCGAGTCCGCGGCGGTGGGCGGCCTGCACCAGGCGCTTGAGATCTTCCGGGCGGCCGTAGTTCGCATCGGGCGCGAAAAGCAGCACGCCGTCATAGCCCCAGTTGCGCCTGCCGGGAAAATCGGCGATCGGCATCAGCTCGATTGCGGTGATGCCCAGGTCCGCCAGCTCGTCGAGGCGACGCTCGACGCCCGGCGAACGTGCCCTCCGGACTGAAGCTGCCGACGTGCAGTTCGTAGATCACCGCTTCGTGCCACGGGCGTCCGAGCCAGTCGCCGTCCTGCCAGTCGAACGCAAGCGGATCGACCAGTTCGCTCGCCCCATGGACGTCGTCGGGGTTGTAGCGCGAAGCCGGATCCGGAACCATCAGGCCGTCATCGATCTGGTAGCGATAGCGGCTGCCGGCAATTGCCAGGTGCGTTTCAAGATGGAACCAGCCGCCCGGATGCTGCCGCATGGGCAGCGTGGCTCGGGCGGCAGGCCCATCGAGTTGCAGCGCGACCTTCTTCGCTGAGGGCGCCCAGAGGCGGAAGCGAGCACCGCCGGGGAGCAGCTCGGCGCCGAAGGGCATGGCGTGAATGCGCTTCATGATTTCTCCCGCACTTCCTGCAGCAGGGCGAGGGAACGGCCGGTCAGCCGAAAGGGTGAGGTCGTGGGCAAGCGGCCGCTGGGCGGCAGGCCCTGCTCGTGGGTGGTGTCCAACAAAGTCAGCCAGCCGAATCCGCCATGGAAGGAAGGCAGATGGAAGTCGATCGGCTCGTGGTGGGCATTGATCAGGATGAGAAAGCTTTCCTCCATGATCGGCCGCCCGCGCCAGTCGGCCTCGTTCAGCGCGTCGCCGGAGAAAAAGACGCCGAGGCAGCGGGCAAAGCAAAGCGCCCATTCCTGATCGTGCATCTCGCGCCCCTCTGGCATCAGCCACAGCAGATCCCTGACGCCGCGGCCGCGTATGGCGCGGCCCTGGAAGAAATTGCGGCGGCGGAACACCGGATATTCGCGCCGGATGCGCAGCACGCGGCGGGTGAAGACCAGCGGATCGGTCTGATCGGCGTTCAGATCCCAATTTACGCACGAGATGTCGCTGTCCTGGCAGTAGGCATTGTTGTTGCCACGCTGGGTGCGGGCAAACTCGTCGCCCGCCAGCAGCATCAGCACCCCTGCGACAGCGCCATCGTGGCGATGAAATTGCGCCGCTGGCGCGCGCAGGGCGTTGACGCCGGGATCGTCCGTGGCGCTCTCGGCGCCGCAGTTCCAGGACAGATTGTTGTTGCCGTCGCGGTTGTCTTCCAGATTCGCCTCGTTGTGCTGCTGGTGGCGGTGAACTATGTTCGAAGCATGAAGTGCCCAGGCATCACAGCCGGCGCGAACGCGAAGCAAGACCCTCCCGTACAACAGGAGGGCCGGGACCGAGGAAATTGCTTCCGCGCGCAACCGTTCCAGGTGCAAGCGTACCGCAGCCTCGTTCATGGCTGCGTGTACCCTGGGTCTCGCGCGTACGCCGCGGGCCGTGCAACAGGTATTGCTTGAGGAGGTCACTGCGCTCGGCGCCGAATTCCCCGCCTGCACCGGGATTCACCCGCGCCGTGTCCGCCGTCCTTTCGCGCGCCTCTTGACTTCTTCCTGGCTGGTCTGAACCAGATCGCGAACGTGTTCCGCGAACTGGTCATGTGCCATCTCCAGGCGCTCCCTGGATTGACATTCCTGCCCTTCTTTCTCAATGCATGGGTCTTACGTCCGTTCCATTCGCCGTGCCATTCGACGTTGGGCGGTCGGCTTGGCGTCACTTGCCCGGCGCTTCCAGACGAAGCTCCTGCCCCACGCGCAGCCGACGGGGGTCCCGGATATTGTTCCACTGCGCGAGGTCGCGTTGATTCAAGCCGTGCTTTCTTGCGATGGAGTAAAGCGTATCTCCCTTCGCGACGACCAGTTTGTCGGAGCGGGGCGCGGCCTGGTCAGCGGAAACGGACGAGGTCTGCGCCGGGGCAACGGGTGGCTCGGGCTTGGCGGCAGGGGCTGCCCGCTCCGCTTGCGCGGGGGGCGGGAGGGACGCGGCGGGTGGCGGCGCTGCGTCCTCTTTCTTCCCGCAAGCGGACAGCATGAACAGCAGCACGGACAGGGCAATGAAAGGTTTCATTCGCGGACTCCATTCGCTTCAGGGTTGGACATCGATTAGGGCAGGTTTCCGCCCGCATCCTGTGCGGCCTCCTCGCCGGAGAACACGCAGAACGGGGGCCTCCGAATGCGCCGAGCGCCCCTCGTGATCGGGCATTCGGCTCATTGCGGGCGACTGCGGTTTCGGACCGCGGACGCCTGTGGGCCGTTGACCACCACATGCCGCACAGATCCTTTGCCGCTATCCTTGACTTCATACATGAGCCGGTCCGCGACCTGCAGCATCTCCCGAGCCGAACCAGGCAGCGTGACGAAGCTCGCAACGCCAACGCTCAGTCCCACGGGAAGCCCGTGCTCATCCAGCAATGCCTGCACGCTGTGGCGCACCTTGTCGACCACGATCAAGGCCGATTCCGCGCGGGTTTCCGGAAGCAGGACCGCGAACTCGTCTCCGCCGAGCCGTGCCGCGCAATCGGTGTCACGCACTTGGCCCCTCAGCAATCTGGCGACGATTCGCAGCACCTGGTCACCCTTATGATGACCCAAGGTGTCGTTGACCGCCTTGAAGTCGTCCAGATCGAGGTAGGCGATGGTGATCGGAAGTCCGGACCGGGCGCTGCGTTGGCGCTCGAATTCGAGCCTCGCCATGAACTGGCGCCGATTGGCGAGACCCGTCAGCGAGTCCTGGCTCGCCAGGGTTTGCTGCCGGCGATAGGCTTCGCGCAGCGTCGCCGTAATGAATGCGACAAGGCAGAATACGCCACCGCGCACCAGGGCATTGCCGTAGAGGATCCGTGTAGGCTGCGCGTCGGCTGACACGAACAGGTCCGCACTCAACCATGACGCGACGGCCAGAACGGCTACCGATAGGCCCCAGCGCAATCCGACATACCAGGCCACCGTGATGGTCGGCAGCAGCAGTAGCAATGAAAAGCTGTGCTGCGCCTCGGTGGCGATGCGTAGCGTGGCGGCCAATCCCGTCAGTACGACACAGAAGACGAGCAGCACAGCCTTTCCTGCCGTGCCTAAGTCCGCATGCAGCAGTCTTTCAATCCAGGGCATAGTCCGAGGGCACCAAGCGTTCGCCGTCATGCCGAACAACGGGGTACGCGGTGAGCCTAGTTCAACGGCTGCGCTCCGATGCGCTCGCAGGTCGTGAGACCGGGCGAACGCGCCCCGGGTCGCTCGTTCGCAGCCGGCCCCGCTCCGGCACCGATGACCGTGACATCGAATCGATCGCTCACGACGTTACCTCCTTCTCAGGACCGGCGCTGGCGAGCTCGTCACGCAGCCCGCCAACCGGTCAGTGCGATATCCGTCTGAAGGCATCGGCGCCCGATCGCTTCGACAACCACCGCTGTCGCCATTTGTCATGGTCATCCTCAAAGGTAGCGGGTCGGTTCCCCGGACGTTCCGCACATCGTATGGTCGCCCTTGCGAATGACGACGATCCCGGATTCGGTGCGGTGGAAGCGCGCGGCGTCAGACTGCGGCTCGAAACCGATGCGCGCCCCCGCCGGGACCTCGTTGTACCGATCGACGATTACGCGCCTTAGCCGTGCACCGCGGCGGATCGTCGTGTAATCCATGATGATGCAGTCGTCGATCTCGACACCCTCCTCGATGGTCACCTCGCGGCGAAGAATGGAATTCCGGATCTTGCCGCCGTTGATCAGACTGCCCGCGCCGATCACGCTGTTGATCTCGGCGCGGATCACCTTCGGGTGACGGCCCCTGGTAGTTGCTCGAGCCGATACGCCACTCGCGGATTGAACAGGTTGAACCTCGGCTCCGCGCCCAGCAGATCCTGGTGGGCCTCGAAATAGGCGTCGATGGTGCCGACATCGCGCCAGTAGGCAGGCTCCTCGTAGTCGCGAACGCCGGGCACGCGATTGGTCGGAGAAATCGTAGGCGTAGACGCGGTGGCGTCTGGCACAGGCGCGGCAGGACGTGTCGGCCGAAGTCCTTTTCGCCGCGCACGACTCGCCTCGCTGCAGGCAGCGATCAGCGCCTTCGCGTTGAAAACGTAGTTGCCCATCGAGGCGTAGGCGCGGGTCGGGTCGCCGGGCATCGGCGGGCGGGTCGGCCGGCTTCTCGTGGAAGCCGCGGATGCGGCCGTCGTGCGTCGGCGTCGATGACTCCGAAGGCGGAAGCGTCTGCGAGCGGCACCGGCAGGGCGGCCACGGTCACGTCGGCCTGCGCGCTCCAGGTGGAAGTCGACCATCTGGCGGATATCCATGCGGTAGATGTGGTCGGCGCCGAACACCGCCACCAGGTCCGGTACGTGCTGCTCGATCAGATTGAGGTTCTGGATACACCGCGTCCGACGGTGCCCTGGAACCAGTCCGGGCCGCCGCGCATCTGGGGCGGCACCACGGTGACGAACTGCTCCTGGAAGATCGGCGAAAGCACCCAGGACCGGCGGATGTGCTCGATCAGGGACTGCGACTTGTACTGCACCAGCAGGTAGATCGACTGGATCTGGGAGTTGACCAGGTTGGACGAGCACGAAGTCCACGATGCGGTAGCGCCCGCCGAAGGGCACCGAGGGCTTGGAGCGCTCGCGACGTAAGCGGATGCAGGCGCGAGCCTTCCCCGCCGGCCAGCACCATCGCCAGTATTCTCGGGTCTTTCATCATCGATCTCCCATTCAAGTCGTTCTCCCATCTGAAATCGTCTGTCTCACGCGGAGGCGTTCATGTCCCGGTAGCCAGTTCGAGCAATCCGCCGATCGGTATGTCGATCCATGCCGGCCGATTGTTCAATTCGTACCGAACCTCGTACAAGGCCTTCTCGAGGTGAAGAAGTCCGTGAGGCCACGCGCGACCGTACTGCTCCGGCCAGGACACGCTGCCCCGGCTATGCCGTCACGGTAACCGGCCATGAAGGCCTTGCGCGCGCCACGCTCCCATGCGCTTGCCAGCGGTGCGAATAACTCGCGGTCGCCGGGCCGCTCGCAGTAAGCTTCTTGAGGGTGGCGTGGGCAGCGTAGTTGAAGGAGCGCAGCATGCCCGCGACGTCGCGCAGCACGTGAGCTCTTGGTGCGGCGCTCGCTCACTGGCCGCGCCGGTTCGCCCTCGAAATCGATGATGACGAAGTCATTCTGCACCAGCAGAACCTGGCCCAGATGCAGGTCACCGTGGTAGCGCGTCTTGGCGAAGGTCGGCTGATAAGCCGCGATCGCGTGGATCTCCCGAAGCAGACGACCCTTGCAGTCGAGCAGTCGCTGTGTGGTCCAGCAACGACTCCGGCAGCGACTGCAGGCGGTCGCGCAGCAGCCAGAGGTGGCGTTGCATTCTGTCGGACCGATCTCCGTCCAGGCGCCTTGTGATCCTCGGTGGAAACCGGCTCGGGGTCGAAGGCCGGATCGCCGGTGGTGCTCGGCAAGCGCCTTGTGCATTTCGCCGACGCGCCGCCCAGGGTCTCGATCAGGGCGTAGTAGTGCGCGTGCCGATGCACGCTTCTTCCGACGAACTTGGCAACGAATCGCCTGCCGTCGGCGACAGGAAGCGTTCGACGTAGTCCAGCGTGTAATGCCAGGCATCGCCCTGGTTTTCGACGAACCCTTGCAGCAGGGCCAGGCTGAGGACCGTGCCGTCGTTGCGCTCGAAGTGATGCCACCGGCGACCGGAACGATATGGGCGAAGGGAGATGTCTCGGTCAGGAATTGTCCCATCTCGAGCTCCGGGTTCATCCCTTCGTGCACGCGTCGATAGGCTTTGAGGAACAGCTTGTTGCCGAACAGCACCGAGGTGTTGCTCTGCTCCAGCGACGGGTGGAGCACCGGCTCTTCCATCACGCCTTCGGTCAGGCGCGCGAAGGCCGAGGTGGAGCGAGAATCTCAGTCTGCCGCCGCCGAACTCGATCTCGGGCGTTTTCGCCGATGGCGGCGAGCAGCGCATGGCAGAAATCGTCGATCGCCGAGCGCGCCGTAGAGGATGCCCTCGCGTTCGCGCTGGCGCACCTTGGCCAGTGTCCAGGCGCCCAGAGCCTGCAGCTTGCTGGTCCTCCCCCCCCCCTTCCCAGGCGAGTCCCAGGGGCAGCGAAGTAGAGTCTGCGGCGCCTCGCCCTCCGGCTTCACGGTGAGCAGGGTGAGCAGCCAACTGCCGTAGGGTGTCGGCCACTCGCCCTCGGTTTGCCAGTCGATACTCTCGATGGGGCGACCCTTTGCCGCGTACCAGCGCTTGCTTTCGATATAGGGCGCCAGCACGTCCTTCTGCAGTTGATCGTGGGTGCGGCTGGCGATCAAGCGCCGCACCTGGTTGGCGTCCCCCTTGATCCTGCCCATGGTCTGCCAGCCCTCGACCAGTACCAGCACCGGCAGTCCGGCCGCGGCAGCCGGTCCTCGTGCCAGGACGGCACTTCGGCGTCGGTCGCGAGGCGGAACGCATAGAAGCCGTAGGCCGGGAGGGTCAGCAGATAAGGCAGATCCCCGATCGGCGGAAAGGGGTCTGCGCCGATAAGCTCGACCGGGACGCGGCCGCGCATGTGCGACAGGTCCAGTTCCACGGGCTGCGCCGAGTGGGAAAGGTTCGCGACGCAGAGGATGACCTCGTCGCCGTAGGTTGCGCAGGTAGGCGAGCACCTTGCGGTTGCCGGGGTCGAGCAGGTCGAAGCTCGCCGCGGCCGAAGGCCGTGTGGCTCTTGCGGATGGCGATCAAGCGCTTCATCCAGTTCAGCAGCGAGGACGGGCTGCGCGACTGCGCCTCCACGTTGACCGCCTGGTAGCCGTAGATCGGGTCCATGATCGGCGGCAGGTAGAGGCGCTGCGGGTCGGCGCGCGAAAAGCCGGCGTTGCGGTCCGGGCGTCCATTGCATCGGCGTGCGCACGCCGTTGCGGTCGCCGAGATAGATGTTGTCGCCCATGCCGATCTCGTCGCCGTAGTAGAGGATCGGCGAGCCGGGCATGGTCAGCAGCAGGCGGTCATGAGCTCGATCTTGGCGCGGTTGTTGTCCAGCAGCGGCGCCAGCCGGCGGCGGATGCCGACGTTGATACGCATGCGCGGGTCGGCGGCGTACATGCTGTACATGTAGTCGCGCTCGCGGTCGGTGACCATCTCGAGCGTCAGCTCGTCGTGATTGCGCAGGAAGATCGCCCACTGGCAGTTGGCCGGGATCTCCGGCGTCTGCTTCAGGATCTCGACGATCGGGTACCGGTCCTCCTGAGCGAGCGCCATGTACATGCGCGGCATCAGCGGGAAATGGTAGGCCATGTGGCACTCGTCGCCGTCGCCGAAGTACTCGCGCACGTCCTCCGGCCACTGGTTGGCCTCGGCCAGAAACAACCGGTCCGGGTAGTGAGCGTCCACCACCGCGCGCATCTGCCGGATCACGGCGTGGGTCTCCGGCAGGTTCTCGTTGTTCGTGCCGTCGCGCTCGCACAGGTAGGGAATGGCGTCCAGGCGCAGGCCGTCGACCCCCATGTCGAGCCAGTAGCGCATCGTGCGGATGACCGCCTTCACCACCTGCGGGTTGTTGAAGTTCAGGTCCGGCTGGTGGGAGAAGAAGCGATGCCAGTAGTAGGCTCCGGCCACCTGGTCCCAGGCCCAGTTCGACTTCTCGGTGTCGGTGAAGATGATGCGCGTCTCCGGCCACTTCTTGTCGCTGTCGCGCCAGACGTAGTAGTCGCGCTTGTGCGAGCCGGCCGGCGCGCGCCGCGCCGCCTGGAACCAGGGGTGCTGGTCCGAGGTGTGGTTGATGACCAGCTCGGTGATGACGCGCAAGCCGCGCTGGTGCGCCTCGCGGACGAAGTCGCGGAAGTCGGCGCAGGGTGCCGTACTCGCGGTGCGACGTTGCGGTAGTCGGCGATGTCATAGCCGTCGTCGCGCATCGGCGAAGGGTAGAAGGGCAGCAGCCACAGCGTGTTGACGCCCAGATCCTGCACGTAGTCGAGCTTCTCGGTGAGGCCGCTGAAGTCGCCGATGCCGTCGCCGTTGCTGTCGAGGAACGCCTTGACGTGCAGCTGGTAGATGATCGCGTCCTTGTACCAGAGCGGGTCGGCGTTCAGCGCCGAGGAATTGTGATCGCGCATTGCCACCTCACAGGAAATAGTCGAAGTCGCGCTCGCTTCGCACGCGCCGGCGCAGCCGGAACACGTGGGCCGCGACGCTGTGGGGGATTGAGGGACACGAACTCATCCACCCTGCCAGATATAGCGCGCGCCGGAAAGCAGATAGTGCATCCGGTAGGTCGGGGAGGCGTTGAGCCGAAAGTCGTCCAGGGGCAGCTCCAGTCAACCGGCCTGGACATTGAAGGGGTCCAGGCTCACCACCACCAGGACTGCATCCTCGCCGTCCTCCGTACACTTTCTGTAGGCGATCAACTGCTCGTTGTCCACCGCATGGAAGCGCAGACCCCAGTCGCGCTGCAGCGCGGGGGGCTCGCGGCGAATTGGGTTCAGCCTCGCGATCAGATCCTTGAGACTGTCCGGGCGCTCTACGTCCCAGGCGCGGATCTGGTACTTCTCCGAGTCGAGGTATTCCTCGCTGCCGGGTTCGCGCGACTGCCCTTCGCACAGCTCGAAGGCCGGCCCGTAGATGCCGTAGTTGTCCCCGAGGGTGGCCGCCAGCACCAGACGCGTGACGAACGCCGACCGCCCGCCGAACTGAAGATACTCGTTCAGGATGTCGGGCGTGTTCGGCCAGAGATTGGGGCGCATGGGCGGCGGCAACCTGAAGTCCCTTGTGGTGCTCGCCGTCGCCGCGATGCGGCCTACGGCACGCTGTGGACACCGCTGTTCGAGAGGGCGTTCCTGCCCTGGATCGGGCCCGCCACCGTGAATCTCGCTGGGTACGGCATCCAGGCCCAGGATTCTGGGCGCCCTCGCCACGACGGTCTCCGGCGCCGAGAATCCGGCCGGCTCGCGAATCGCGGCCGGTGCCGTGATCGCACTCGCGGTGCTCGCCTTCGTGTTCGCCTCCCGGGAGTTCCGCCAGAGCTTCGACAACATCCTCGGGGGTGCCGTGATCGGCCTGGCCGTCGTGGCTGGGTGGTGGATCACCGCCGGTCCCATGGGTCGTAGCTGGAAGGAATGGGCCGAGATGGCCACCGAGGTCCCCAGCCGGGTGCAGACGCAGTCCTACACCTTCATCAGCCCGATGGGCGACATCGTGCGCTGGATCATGGAGCCGACGCACCTGAGCTTTGTGAACTTCGGGATCGTCGCGCTCCTCGGTGTGATCGCCGGCTCCTTCGTCTATTCGATATTCACGAAGAACTTCCGCTTCGAGTGGTTCCGCTCGGGCGGCGACGCCGTCCGCCACGTGGTCGGCGGTCTGCTGATGGGGGTGGGCGGCGTGCTCGCCATGGGCTGCACCGTCGGCCAGGCCATCACGGGCGTATCGACGCTGGCGCTGGGCTCCATCGTCACTTTCATCGCCATCGTGGCCGGGGCCGCCGCGACCATGAAATACGAGTACTGGCGGATGATGCGAGAGGCGTGAGCGGCGGCAGCGTCGTAGATCCGAAAGAAGGCATTGGCAAACCGACAAGCGTTGTCGGTGGCCATCGGCTCTGGTCGAGGGCGCCGTCACCGAGACCGAATTGGCGAAGGTCTCGTGCGCGGGGAGCACCGGACGCTCGGAAGGGTAGTTCCCGGGCATCGCCAGTGACTGCTCATGGCCGGATCGAGCCAAAGTGGGGTTCAAGTTGGTCGCCGTAAACCGGTCATCCAAACGATTCCAGGCAAGAAAATTCCTGACGGCGTCGCCAACGGCAGCTGATGGCCGGGGCCTGCCCTTCCGGGTTGGTGTCGGAAAGCCGAAGTTCGCCGATCCCCACATAGCCACGGTCTGCTTTCGGCGAGCATGGCGAACCGCCGTTCACGGCCAAATCCAGCCGTTCATCCGTCGCGCGATACGGCAAACGCAATGTCAGCGACACCCCCGATAGCGGAAGTTCGCGATAGGTTGGTGATCACCAGTTCGGCCTTATTGGAGATCCGCCTGAGGCCGAACGGGAGTCAGGCAG
>CAWGLO010000019.1:0-229257 GCA_963823455.1 uncultured beta proteobacterium | reverse complement strand
TGCCTGCGTAGCAGTTGTTGCCGCTCGGATTATTCCACCGGCATGGTTTCGCGCTAAATCGTTGGAGCGGGCGCACGTCGTCGCGGATTGGGCCACCGGGTGGCGCAGTGCGGGACGGTGGTGGAATCCGAGCTGAGCGCTCAGAACAGAGCGAGCTGGTTTTTTCGCGGCGCGGTGGGCCGGACGTCGCGCAGGTGCGAGCGCAGGGCCGGGGTGAAGGGTCATCGCGCCAGGAGGATGGCGGTAAATTGCGGGGGTCGGTGATTCAGGGCGGTGGCCTGGCGGATGCCTTCGAGCAGGTCGTAGGGCACGAGACGGACGTGAAGCGGGCGCTCGCGGGCCTGGGTGATGAGGGGATAGCTGCGTTCGGCGAGGATCAGGGTGTCGATATCGGCGGTGACGAGGTAGTCGAGCAGGTGGTGTGTGTTCTGGGGCGTTGCGCGAACGGTGATGGGCGCTCGCAGGGAGCCGTCATTATTGGCGATGACGGCGGCCAAGCGCTGAACACCCTGCCACAGGCCACAGACATTCACGGGCGAAATTCGTCGAGTGCGGTCTGCACATGTTCCGCGCTGACTTGGCGCAGCTTGGCGATGGCGGCGGCCGACAGGGCGTAGTGCGCGGCCCGGTTGAGCTTGCGCGGCAAGCCCTGGGAGGCCTGGAACAGCGCCTCGATGGCGGCAGGCTCGAACACCGGCAGCGGGCAGCCGGCGCGTTGCAGGCGCTCGCTCAGATAGGCGGGCACTTCGTCGCGGGCGAGGCCGGCGAAGTGGTAGCTCACCACGATGCGCTGTTCGAGGGATTCGTGGACCGCCATGGCCAGACGGCGGCGCAGTTCGGTGACAGTAGCTTCATAAAGCACTCCTCACAATTGAATATTGGAATGATGGCAGGTTTCGTCGCACGGCAAGTCATCGGTTGCGGCTGGCAACAACTCTGGCTGGCGTCACGGTCACAATTTGTCGCCTCTATGCGTGACAGTCACGTTTATTGGTCCGAGGAAGGTCGGGGGCGTCGGGCAGCGTCTCGCGATGGTTTTTCAAGTGAGCTGAGGTGCGCACGCGATCACGGAGTTGCTGCTCCTGTTGGTCGGTGATCGTGATCCACCACGGGCCGCGTCCGTCGAGTTGGCGTGCTTCAATCACGCCGTGTTTGATCCAGTAGCGCACGAAATGGATACTTACCGACATGCGGTCAGCAAGTTGCCCAACAGTGAGCTCTCCCGGGTGCATCAGACAGATGGAAGGCACGGCGTAGCGAATGCGGATCCATTTGATCATCGCCCGCGTAATCGGCAGTCCGCGAGGACTGCGAAGGTCTTGTTGATTCAAGACCTGGACGATCTGTCGATCAGAGATCTGGTTTGACAGTTCTCGTATGCGTTCGATGATCTGGGGCGGGTAAAGCAGTTGGTCGGCGATGGGGCTTGGGAGAGCGACCGAGGTGTCGGTGCAGGCGCCGCCCCGCCAGCGAACGTGCAGAACGACCTGTCTCGCATCAGCCAGTTTCTCGACCGTTATGTCGCGGATGAGCAGTCGAAGCATTCGCTTGCGATCCTTTGGCTGGGTCGTCGGAGCTCGCCAGACAGATGGCAGATCACGAGCCAGGGCCAGGACCTTGGCCTTTTGCTCGGGCGTCACGACGTGGGCCCTCGGGTTCTGGAATCTTGCGGCTTCGGCCTTGACCTCGTCGACGTGCAGTATGGCTTCGTTCCACCGACGCTCAAGGCTTGCGGCGACCAGGCGGTTGGATGGGTTGACTTCCTCATAGCGGCGTTCGGCCAGAGCGCATTCATACTCGGCCCGCTCGATGCGCATGTGCCATTGACGCATGAGGGCTTGGTCGCGCTGCTCAAGGTCGTTCAAGGCCCCCAGGGCCAACTCGAGTTCGACCGGCTTCAGGGCCTTGAATACCTGTTCGCAAATGGCCTCGTCGAGCAGGTCTGTGCGCACACTAAAGCAGTTCTTCGTGGCCAGTCCTTCCCGGCGCTGCCACCTGCATTCGTAGATGGGATGGATGCCACCGTTGCCTCGATAGCGCACCGTGAGGACCCGCCCGCATGCGCCGCACAACAGCATTCCCTGGAGCAAAGCAAGGCCTTCACGGACCGCACCGCTGAGCACGCTGCCTTCACCGTTGGTGCGGTTGTTCGCCAAGCGCTGCTGGTTCTGGTCGAACTGCTCCGCCGTGATGTAGCCTTCGTGGTGTTCATGTAAGTGAACACGCCACTCCGGCATGGGCACTGCCCGCACATTCTTGCGCACCTCGCCCTCCGGGGTGATGGTTCTGGCGTACTGGCGGCGGCCAAAAACGTAGCTGCCGGCGTACGTCGGGTTCCTCAGGAGGGTCAGGATGCGACTGTGGCTGAGTTGACCCCAAACGAGCTTGCCAGCCCAAGGGCCGCCATAGGCGCGCTTGGGGAAGTAAAGGCCGTCTTGCGCAAAGCGTTGAATAACGGCGTAGCCACTGCCCGTTTCCTGGAACAGTCGAAACGCCAATTGCACGGCCCCACGCACTTCGTCGTCGGGATCCATGACGATGCGGCCCTGGTCGTCATAGCAAAAGCCCACTGGCAAGGGAAAGCGTAACTCACCCTTCTGGGCCTTGTTCAGCTTGCCGCCCAGGAGGCGCCCGCGCAAGAAATGCAACTCGGCCTGGGCCATCGTACCCTTGATGCCGAGCACCAGTCCGTCGTTGAAGTCGCCGGGGTCGTAACAGCCATCGGAATCGATCACCAAGGTGTGCGTCAGGGCACACAGTTCCAGGAGCCGATGCCAGTCGAGACTCGACCGCGCCAGGCGCGACACCTCCAGGGCAAATACCGCTCCGACTCGGCTCATCGAGACATCCGCCACCAACGTCTTGAAGTCCTCGCGACCGGTGCTCTGTGCCCCTGACTTGCCCAGGTCTCGATCCAGAACGCGGATTGACCTGTGCGGCCACCCCATGGCCAAGGCCTTGTTCTGCAGCGCATATTGGCGCTCGGTGCTCTCCTGGTTGTGACGCACTTGACCCGGTGTTGACTGCCGCACGTAGATGTAGGCCGGTTTGCTTAGGTGCGCTTGCGTGATCGTCGTGTTCATCGCTGACCTCCGCGCTGGAATTGAACGTCGGGTCCTCTTCGATCAGACCGACGAGCATGTTGGCGAGTAGCGTCGCGCCAACTGTCAGATCGATACGAGCGGTGAGCGGCAAAGGTGTCGGGCTCACCGCCGCAGCTCAGAGCGGCTCTCGCCGACGCAGCAGTTCGTGGTTGATCTCGGAGATCTCCTCCAAGATCTCGCGAACCTGGGTGTAGTTGGCCACGCACTCCGTGACCTGCGCGTAATCCGCCTGGCGGACGTAGTCCATCTGCGGCGACCTGTTCGGGTAACTCACCGAGAGGTAGTACTTGGGTCCATGTCCGGGACCTTTTGCGCACTTGCAGTTTGGATTGCCGCAGCGCTTGTAACGCTCGATCAAGGAGCCTCGAAGGACAGAATCCAATGGCGGAAGCATGCGCAGCAATTGTCTGCGCCGCCGCTTCAGAGCTAACGAGGTTGGTTCTGTCATTCGGTACGGACCACGCCAATAACTGGTCCGATAATAGTTTAGGAGAATTCATTTTGCAAGCCCTTTGCGCGAGCGAGTGGCCACAACTTCAAGCAGAGCGACCAGCTCACAAAGCGAGTCCAGGTCAAGCCGAGCGGTCGAGCCGTCGACTCGCTGGCCTGGGTTGGGCACGGCGAGGTCGGTCCATTCCCGAGCGATCGCAAAACTGACGCGCTCGGTATTGTCCCGAAGGATCAGCGTGTTGACACCAGCAACACGTCGCGCCTTCAGCACTGCGAAGCGCTGCCCCCTGCGCGGATGAAACGGATGCCAAATTTCGGCCCAACCTGACGATTGGTTGGACGAGGGTGCAGTTGGCGTTAACCGTGGTCAAGCCGACCAGCACCAGGCACAGGCGCCGCTCGGAATCCATGGCGTAGTTGGTGAGCAGGCGCAGATCCTCGAGCACCTCGTTGCGCAGGTGGTGCGCCTCGTCGATGACGAGGATGGGCTGCTGGCGAGCCTCGGTGGCAAGCCGGGTGATTTCGGTTTGTATCGCACGGAAGGCCATCGAGCGGTTGCGCTCGATGGGCAGGCCCAGGTCCCAGGCGATGGACTTGTACATGTCCATGACGTTGCCGGTGGACAGGGTGACATAGAGCAGGCGGTACAGGCCGGCATGCAGGGAGGCGGCGAACTGGCGGCAGGCGGTGGTCTTGCCGGAGCCGACCTCGCCGGTGATAAGGCCGATGCCGCGCAGTTCGACCAGGTGGCTCAAGCGGGCCTGCGCTTCGCGCAAGCTGGTGCTGGCGAACAGCTCATCGGGCTGCAGATCGCGCTCGAAAGGATAGCCGGTCAGGCCAAAGTGGGTGAGGTACATCAGCGGGACTCCTCATCGGGGCGACGGGGTTTGAGGGTGCGCAGCGTCAGGCCGGAAGGCCGCGGCGCCGGCGCTGGGGTGTCGCTTAGCAGGGTGCGCGACGGACGGTTGCGGCGCACGAAGCAGTTGGCATAGGCATCGACGGGCGTGGCGCGGGCGATGAACCGGTTCTGATGCCAGATCTCGATGCCGCGCGAGGGCGGCGCGCTTGGGTCGAAGCGCAGGGTGACGCTCTCGCCGACGAGCGCGGCGTCGATCTCGAAGACGGTGCCATTCAGACTGACGGTGCGGTCACGCTGAACCCGGCGCTTGGTCTCGAACAGGAACAGGGCATCCAGATCCAGGCCGGGGTCGAACAGCTTGACCTGGTCGGCCGACAGGGCCCACTGATCCGCAGGGGTGCGACCGTCCAGACCGGCGTGCGGGGTTTGATGATATTCGCCCTCGATCCAGGTCCACAGGCAACGGTTCAGGGCCTCCAGGCATTGCGTATCGGCGGGGGTGAGGCGGGTCAGGAACTGCGCCCGCACGGTGCGAAACCAGCGCTCCTGCTTGCCCCGGCCTTCGGGCTGATGGGGGCGGGAATGGATCAGCGCGATGCCGAGCTTGGCGCAGACCAGGGCCAGATGCTGGGAGCGATAGTTGGCGCCATTGTCGACGTACAGCCGGGTGGGCCGACCGCGGCGCAGGAGGGCCTGCTTGAAGATCGGCAGGAAGGCTTTGGTGTTCTCGGCCAGGGCGAAGGCGGCGTAGGGGATGAGGCGGGTGGCATCGTCGAGGAAGGCGATCAGGTAGGCCTTGTGGCGCTGGCCGCGCTCACCGATGGCCACCGTCGGCCCATGCATGACATCGCTCATCCACAGCTCGCCGGCATGGGCGAAGGCAAAGCGCCGGCGGTCCTGCTCAGCGGGCTGCGCGCTCTTGCGCATCAGGCCGGCGTGGCTGAACAGACGATGCACGGTGGCGCGCGCCAGGGGTCTCGGCACTGATCCCCCGCTCGCGGGCGATGCGGATGAGTTGCGGGATCGACAGACCTGCGGCAGCTCTTCCTTCAGGCTCGAGCAGGCGCTCGGCGAGCGTCTGCCGGCAGGGCGCGGGAACGACCCCGGTCGGTGCGGCCTTTGGGAAGCAAGGCGTCAAAGCCGCCGCGCCGATAGGCCTTGAGCCAGTCGCGCAGGGTTTCAGCGGCCACGCGGGTGCGGGTGCTGCCGGGAATGGTATAGGCCGGTTCGGCTTTGGCCTGCAGCTTGGCATACAGCCCTGGGCTGTTGGGCGGCAGATGGATGAACTCGGCAATCAGACCGTAGCGAAACAGGGCAACGCTCTGGCGGGGATCGGGCTGACTCATGGGTTTGACTCCGGAACGAGGAACGAAGCGCGCACGCTACGTCCCACCGGCCGGCGGGTCAGGCCCCTTGCCTTGTTGGTGCCGTGCTTTGCGGCCACCGCCTGCGCCCTGCGGGGGCCGCAAACCGAGCGGACGCGACAGTGCGGCCAAGTGCGAGGCGGTGATCTCTCGCAGGGCCACCAGTGCCGATTCGGCGCCGAGCAGCAGGCGAAAGGCATGGATGCTCGGCGCCGTCCCCACAAACAGATCCGGGAGCAGGCTCACCACGGCAATCAGGTTGATGCGAACCAGACGCAGGCGACGGCCGACCCAGCGCAGGGCCGTGGCCAGGGTGACATCGTCGGTGCGTAGCGTATTGGCGGCGGCCTCCAGACTCGGCGCACGCTCTACGGCGGCCACGACCTCTTCAATCTGCGCCAACGTTCCCGGAAAGCGGGCCGCCAGATGATCCGGCAGCAGACTGAAGGTGCTATGGCCCTGGCGGCAATACCAGCGCGCAATCCGTGTGCCCGGCGGATCCACCCGGGCGTAGGTGCCGTGGCGGGCAAACCCGCAGCCGCCCTTCGGGTGAAGCGGGCAACGCGACAGACTTGCGCTGCACCACCCCTGCAAGCTAACGTAATCGCTGCTGGTGTGCCCCGAGTCGAATCGAAGCTGCACCGGCACCTGGCCCGCGTTGGTGGCGACCTTCGCGGGCCATCCTCATTTGATGGCAATGGGCCAAAGCGTAGCGCCTGTGGCCGTGCCGCGGAAGCCCCACATGCGCGGGGCGGGCGTGGACAGCCTGTGGACGTCCTGCGGAGCGTGTGGACAACGCAACCGCGCGTTGCCCACACTCGCCCACAGCCTGCCCACCCCCGCCCCGAATAGCCGCCTCGCCTGGCTCAACCCGCCCTTCGGGCCTGACGCGCTTCGCTTGCCAAGATCCTTATTTGATCAGCAAGTCGAAAAAGCCAACTCCCAACCCGAATTCCGCCACCGCGAACGGCCAACCTGCGGTGCCCCATTGCGCAACCAATCAGCCGGTGAACTGCGATTCAATGCGCGATCCAACAGCAGTTCTCCTGACACATGTGTTTGTACTGCGGTGCTCAAGATGCCGCAGCGGTCGCCGATAAGGCTTTGGAAAAAAAGCACCCGCCCCCGCAACTCAAATCAACCATTCCGGCTTCGTAGTCGCCGCGGAGGTCGCGCATGTTTGTCATCATCGGCTGGGTCTTGGTCCTTGGGGCAGTCTTGGGCGGCTTCCTCATGGTGGGTGGCCACGTCGCTGCGCTGATCCAGCCCTCAGAGTTGATTACGATCGGTGGGACTGCCCTGGGCGCATTCTTCGCTGCAAACAATCCAAAGGTGGTGAAGGCGACCGTGACCGCCCTCCCTTCCCTCTTCAAGGGATCAAGGTTTACCAAGGCGCTATATATGGACCTTCTATCCATGCTCTATGAGATTCTGGCGAAGGTCCGAAAGGAGGGCCTGATGTCCATCGAAAATGACGTCGAGAACCCCGAGCAGAGTCCGGTATTCAGTAAGTACCCGAGGATCTCGGGGGATCGCCACGCGATGGAGTTTCTCACTGATTACTTGCGCATGATGGTAGGGGGAAACCTCAATGCCTTTGAAATCGAGAACCTGATGGACAACGAGATCGAAACGCACCATGACGAGGGCGAGGTTCCGGTCCATGCCCTATCGAGGACTGCCGACGGATTGCCGGCGTTCGGGATCGTCGCAGCGGTGATGGGAGTTGTACATACAATGGAATCTGTCGGAATCCCGCCCGCGGAACTAGGGAAGTTGATTGCCGCTGCTTTGGTCGGCACGTTTCTAGGCATTCTCCTGTCTTACGGCTTTGTTGCGCCCCTGACCACCGCATTGGAGCACAAATTGAACGAGTCGAACGAAAATGTTTCAATGTGTGAAAGTGGTTCTGCTGGCCAGCATGAACGGCTATGCACCGCAAGTCGCGATTGAATTCGGCCGCAAGGTGCTTTTTTCTACCGAACGCCCATCGTTCCGCGAACTGGAGGACGAGGTCAAGAGCCGGAAAGGGAAATGAGCCGCTGTTACAGGAAGATCCAGCGCGCACGTGGTTGCCGTTCGGCGCTCGATGCAGCATGCTCATTCATGACATGAGCGACAACTCACAACAGCCTATCGTCATTAAGCGCATCAAGAGGGGCGGCCGTGTACATCACGGTGGTGCCTGGAAGATTGCGTACGCCGATTTCGTAACGGCGATGATGGCGTTCTTCCTGCTGATGTGGCTCGTCGGATCCACGGCGAAGGGCGACTTGGACGGTATCGCTCAATTCTTCCAGACACCCCTCAAGGTCGCTCTTCAGGGTGGGTCGGGTAGCGGCGATGCATCTAGTCTGATCAAGGGGGGCGGGCAGGATCTCACGCGGAGTGCGGGTCAGGTCAAGCGCGGCGATATCGACGCACCGAGAAAGTCCATCAATCTCCAGGCCCAGACGGGCGAGCGTGAGCAGCATGAGGCAGCACGGCTTTCCGAGCTGAAACGAGAGATCGAGTCAATGCTGGACTCGAACCCGCTGGTCAAGGACTATAAGAGCCAGTTATTCCTGGACATGACCTCGGAGGGTTTGCGTATTCAGATCGTGGATGCGCGGAACCGCCCCATGTTCGATCTCGCCAGTGCCGAGTTGAAACCCTATACCAGAGAGATACTGCGTCAGATTGGCGCGTCCCTCAACGGTGTCGAGAACCGAATCAGTCTGTCTGGTCACACCGACGCTACCCCTTTTGCCGGTGGCGAAAAGGGGTTCTCCAACTGGGAACTCTCTGCTAGTCGTGCCAACGCCTCGCGCCGTGAGTTGATTGCTGGCGGCATGTCGGAGGCCAAGGTGGTACGTGTAGTGGGGCTTGCGTCCACGGTAATGTTCGACAGAGAGGATCCGAACAATCCAATCAATCGGCGGATCAGCGTCATCGTGATGAACAAGAAGACAGAGGAGTCTGTCCTGCGCGATGCTATGGGCTTGAGTGGCGAATCGGGCGCCAGATTGGCACACGATGCATTGCTGGGAACAACGCCGCGGCCGTTGCCCGTCGAAACGCATTGAACGCATTGATATCGCTTATTCAGCGGTACCCTTAAGTTCAGGACTCATGGACGGTTGGCGTACAGCCTGATGCACGTCGATCCGGTCATCCTCGACGAGCTTGGGTATTTGCCGTTCAGCCAGGCCGGCGGGGCACTGCTCTTCCATCTGCTCTCGAAGCTTTACGAGCGCACCAGCGTGATCATCACGACGAATCTCAGCTTGGCCGAGTGGCCGACGGTCTTTGGCGATGCGAAGATGACCACCGCGCTGCTTGACCGGCTCACGCAAAACTGCCACATCGTCGAGACAGGCAACGGGTCGTTCCGGTTCCGGCAGAGCAGCCAGAGCGCGAAGGCGCGTATCAAGTCGCGGGAGCAGAGCAAGCGCGCCAAGCCTGCTGAAGCCGAAGCCTCACCGGAGGTCGAGCCGGAGCCCTTCTGATGGAGGCCGCGCGGCGGAAATCGGGTTCGGGCTATGCCCTTCGCCGCGTCCCGCCGCCCACCTCTATCAACTACACTTGCCCACAGCCGTTCAACGACGAACGGCTATCCACACCTAGTCACAATTCAAAGCGCACGGGTGGTCACAATTCAACGCGCGCCGCCAGATTTGGGTTCTTCGCCGCTTTCATACGGTGATCTTCTTGGATAAGTGTGAGAAGAGCATGGAAGGGGCGTCTGGGGTGTTGGTTTGATAGATTGTGAGCTTCAAGTACTCGGTATCGCGCAAGCCTCGGGCGCGTCGGCGCAGCAGAGCGATACTGACGTTGCCGGCCTTCAGACGGGCAGTGCTGATGGGGTGATCGGCCCAATTGCAGACACCGGTGCGGTGGGATTGCAGTGTCTTGACGAACTTCGACAGGTCCGTGATCTTTGCTGCTTGCGCCATGCCGCACCAGTCGTCCAGGCGTGCGGCCATCGCGGGCGTCGGGCCTGGCTGATGCCACAGGCGCTGCAACTACTCCTTCAGCGTGTAGAGCTTGTTGAGGGGCTCGTTTTGCGCCAGCAACTTGTCGAGCCGGCCCCCTGATCGCTGTCCTGGAGCTTGTCGCGATTGGAAAGCAGCAGGTAGAGGCTGCCCTTGATGGCCTGCTGCCCGCTCAGGTCGCCCAAGGTCTTGGCGGCCTTGAACTCGGCACGGCGACAATCGCCGATTACCGTCGAGAACAGTTGCATGATGTGAAAGCGGTCCAAGACGATGGCCGCTGTGGGCAAGCTCGCCTTTGTGGCGGCGATGTAGGCGGCCCCCATGTCCATCGCCACAGCCTCGATGCCGGTGGCACATTGCTCGCTCAGGGCATCGAGAAACGCACACAGCACCGCGCTATCGCGCCCCTCCTTGATCCACAGAATCCGCCCACAGTTGGCGCCGGGCGACAGGTCATAGACCAGCGTCAGGCAGTCCTGTCCCTTGGCGCGTGCCACTTCGTCAACGCCGAGATAGCGAATTGCCTCCAGCGTCTGCGCCGCCGCCGGCTTGACCGTGTCGGCCAGATACGCCTTGTCGATCGACTTGATCGTGCCCCAGCGCAACCCCGTGTGCCGCGCCACCGCCGAAATCGGCATGTGGCGGCAAAGACCTGTAATCAGCCGTGCGTAGCGTTTGGTAACACGCGTGGTGGGCTCGACAAAGGGCAGCCGCTGAACGCGCACCAGCGACGGACTGACGAACACCTCGGCATATTCAATCTCGACCTGGCAGGCCTGACCCAACAGCGGCAGGTCGCTGACCCAGCGCCGTTTGAGCCGATGAACGCTCCCGCATCGCCCTATCCCGGCAGCAATCGCTTTGACCCGCCGATCACGCCGGCAAGAAATGCGAACCGTTGCGCACGCTGCATCGTGCCCAACCCGCTCAATAACCTGCCCCTGATACCCCATAATCCCTACCGGGATGGCTGCTCCCATATCGCGTACCTGCCTGTGTCCTCAGAGAACCCAGATCGATACACGATTCCCGGGATGTCAGCCATCCCTTTCTACCGTAGAGAAGCGGCGAAGAGCCCAGATTTGGCGTTGCCCTGGCTTCGTGGGCAGCCCACTCATGCTTCCCGTTGGTGTGGCCCCAAGCACGGAATAGGGGGGTTAAACCGGCCGTTTTCCGCCCAGTGCCACTTTTCCCTTGCTTCGATAATCGGCTGCGTACAGGCATACCGTGGGCGGTCACGCCGTGGCAGACGACTCCGATCTCGAACGAACAGAACCGGCTTCACAGCGCAGGCTGGAACAAGCACGTGAGGAGGGGCAGGTTCCCCAGTCGCGGGAACTATCCACCTTTCTCGTGCTGATTGCCGGTGCCGGCGGCATATGGGTTCTCGGCAACTGGTTCACCGAGCGTATCGGCGCAGTGCTACGCGACGGCCTGATGCTGGACCGAAAAGCCGCCTTTGATAGTCAGGTCATGGGTACGCGGCTCGTCGAATTGAGTGGCGACGCCCTACTGACGCTATTGCCCCTGTTTCTGCTACTGCTCGTGGCGGCGGTTGCGGGACCTTTCGTCATGGGCGGACGCGTGTTTGCGCCCAAGGCTTTGAATCCGGACCTCACCCGTCTTGACCCGCTCACGGGCTTAGCCCGCATGTTTTCCCTGCACGGCTTGGCTGAATTGGTAAAGGCAATCGCCAAGTCCCTGCTCATCGGCGGGGTCGTCATGTGGGTCGTGCGCCACGAGCATGAGTCACTGTTCGCGCTTCTTGGCCAGCCGGTAGAGGCCGGACTCGATGCGTTCGCGCGCATGTTGCTGTTCGCGGCTTTGGTGACGGTGGCCGGACTGGCCCTGGTCGCCGCCATGGATGTGCCGTTCCAACTCTGGCAGTACTACTCCAAGCTACGCATGACAAAGGAAGAGGCCCGCCAAGAAGCCAAGGAGATGGAGGGCGATCCTCAGGTCAAAGCGCGCATCCGCAGCCAGCAGCGGGAGATGGCCCGCCGCCGCATGATGTCCGAGGTGCCGAAGGCGGACGTGGTCGTCACCAATCCGACCCATTTCGCCGTCGCCCTGCGCTACGACGCCCAGCGTGACGGCGCTCCGCGGGTGGTGGCCAAGGGCGCCGGTCTGGTGGCCCAGAAGATTCGCGTGCTTGCCGCCGAACATGCCGTACCGGTGCTGGAAGCGCCGTCCCTGGCGCGGGCGCTGCATCGGCATACGGATATCGGCGAGTCCATCCCTGGTGCCCTGTATACGGCAGTGGCCGAGGTCATGGCCTGGGTGTATCAGCTCAACGCCTACCTCAAGCAAGGCGGGCTTCCGCCCCCGTCGCCGCAGGGGATTACGGTGCCCGAGGGCCTGGATCCTTGGCCGTCAGCATGAACGGGCTGCGCGAACTCCTCACGCGTAGGTGCGCGGGTAGCGCGAAGCCCGACGGGCTGTCGCTATCCGTTCCGACAATCGTCGCGCACGCCAGAGAACCTGCCTGAATGAACGCGACGCTCACCTTGCAGACCCTCTTCTCCCGCGGCAACCTGCGCAGCCTGGCCGCGCCGCTGCTCATCATCATGATCCTGTCGATGATGGTGCTGCCACTTCCGCCGTTCCTGCTCGACCTTCTGTTTACCTTCAACATCGCGATCTCCGTGATGGTGTTGCTAGTGGCGATGTACACCATGCGTCCGCTGGATTTCTCGGTGTTTCCCACGGTATTGCTGGTCACCACCCTGTTGCGGCTTAGCCTCAACGTTGCATCCACCCGCGTCGTGCTGCTGGAAGGGCATTCCGGGCCGGACGCGGCGGGAAAAGTGATCGAGGCCTTCGGCCACTTCCTCGTGGGCGGAAACTATGCCGTCGGCCTAGTGGTGTTCATCATCCTGGTGGTGATCAACTTCGTCGTCATCACCAAGGGTGCCGGGCGCATCGCCGAAGTGTCGGCGCGCTTCACCCTTGACGCGATGCCGGGCAAGCAGATGGCGATCGATGCCGATCTGAATGCCGGCCTCATCGGCGAGGAAGAAGCGCGCAAACGCCGTACCAATATCGCCCAGGAGGCCGACTTCTTCGGCTCCATGGACGGCGCCTCCAAGTTCGTGCGCGGCGATGCCGTTGCCGGCATTCTGATCCTCATGATCAACGTCATCGGCGGTCTGATCGTCGGCGTCATGCAGCACGACATGGACCTCGGCAGTGCAGCGAAGAACTATACGCTTCTGGCGATCGGTGACGGCTTGGTGGCGCAAATTCCGGCGCTCATCATCTCCACTGCCGCTGGCCTTGTGGTGAGCCGGGTGGCTACCGACGAGGACATCGCGCAGCAGGTTGCCGGCCAGTTGCTGGGCAAGCCCCAGGTGATGTTGATCACAGCCGCTATCCTGGGCGTGTTGGGTCTGATACCCGGCATGCCCAACTTCGTTTTCCTGCTTCTGGCCACCGGCTTGGCCGGCCTTGCCTATTCGAGTCTGCGGCGCGATTCCACCGTCGAGCCGCAACTGGCGGTCGCTGCGGCCGCGCCGATGGTGCCGGCGGAGATGCAAGAAGCGAGTTGGGCGGATGTCGCGCCGGTGGACGTACTTGGACTGGAAGTGGGCTACCGCCTCATTCCCCTGGTCGACAAGGGCCAGGACGGCGAACTGCTCAAGCGCATCCGGGCGCTACGCAAGAAGTTCGCCCAGGACGTGGGTTTCCTCGCCGCACCGGTGCACATCCGCGACAACCTGGAGCTCAAACCCAATAGTTATCGCATCGTGCTGAAAGGTGTCGACGTGGGCGCCGGCGACGCCCACCCCGGCCAGTTCCTTGCCATCAACCCCGGTCGCGTGGCCGGCATGCTGCCCGGCACCCAGACCAAGGATCCCGCCTTCGGCCTGCCAGCGGTGTGGATCGACGCTTCCGCTCGCGAACAGGCCCACGCGCTGGGCTACACCGTGGTCGATGCGAGTACCGTGGTCGCGACCCATCTCAACCACGTCATCCTGTCCCATGCCGCGGAACTGCTGGGGCGGCAGGAAACCCAGGCTCTGCTTGACCATATCGCCAAGGACTCGCCCAAGCTGGTGGAGGATCTGGTGCCGAAGCAACTGACGTTGTCAACCCTGCAGCGCGTGCTGCAGAGCCTGCTGGAAGAGGGCGTGGCGATTCGCGACATGCGCACCATCGTCGAGACGCTGGCCGAACATGCGCCGCGCACCCAGGATGCCCAAGACCTCACCGCACAGGTGCGAATTGCCCTCGGCCGCGCCATCGTGCAGAGCCTGTTCCCGGGCGGTGCCGAGTTGCAGGTCATGGCACTCGATCCACAGCTCGAACGGCTGCTCTCCCAGACGGTGCAGAGCGGTACTCCCGATTCCGGCGGACTGGAACCGGGTCTGGCCGACACCCTGCTGCGGGAGACTGCCCAAGCCTCCCAGAAACAGGAAGAGATCGGCCTGCCTGCGGTGTTGCTGGTACCGCCGACACTGCGCTTGCTCCTGTCGCGCTTCCTTCGCCGCGCTTGGCCGGCGCTCAAGGTCCTGTCCAATTCCGAAGTTCCCGACTCGCGCACCATTCGGGTCACAGCCATCATTGGGGGTAGAGCATGAACGTCAGACGTTTCTTTGCACCTACTGCGCGGGAGGCTCTGCGCCGCGTCAAGGAGGAACTCGGCGGTAATGCCATCGTGCTGTCCAATCGCAGCCTCGACGGCGGGGTCGAGATCCTGGCGCTTCCGCCCGATGCGCTGTCACGAACCAGCCTCGCAGCCGCTGCCGCCTCAATGCCCCCCTCGGCACGGCCTTCGGGTGGCGAGGCGGCGCAGGCGGATGCGGATTTCACGGTGAGCCTGTCGACGGCGGCGCGGCGCGCCGAGGCCAAGTCGTGGCGGCCGTTTCAGGCGAAGCCGGCGGCAGCGCCTGTACCCAAGGTCGTGACAGCGGCGCAGCGCGAAGCACCGGCGCAGCCCGAACCGCCGCATGCCGCTGCGCCGATTCACTCCGAACTGCCGCGACGCGAGCCAGTCAAGGGGGTGCCGAGCGCGAACGTGATGCAGGAGCTGGCAGCGATCCGTGGTCTGATCGAGCGTCAGCTCGCCGGCTTCGCCTGGAGCGAACTGAAGCGCGAGTCCCCCGTCAAGAGCCGGTTACTGGGCGAAATGCTGGAAACCGGTTTCTCCTCCGGGCTGGCGCGGCGCCTGCTTGACCACATCTTACCGGAGGCGGACGAGACGGCTGCCCATGCCACGTTGCGCGCCTTGGTCAACCGCGATCTGCTTACGGTCGGCAACGATAACGACATCATCGATCGCGGCGGCGTCTATGCCTTGGTGGGTCCTACCGGGGTGGGCAAGACAACCACCACGGCCAAGCTTGCAGCGCGCTGCGTGGTGCGTCACGGTGCCGAGCGGGTCGCGCTGCTCACCACCGACGGCTACCGTATCGGTGCTCACGAACAATTGCGCATCTACGGTCGCATCCTGGGGGTGGCCGTGCATGCGGTGCGCGACGCCGCTGACCTGCGACACACGCTCAGCGACCTGCGCCACATGCATATGATTCTTATCGATACTGTCGGCATGAGCCAGCGCGACCGCCAAGTCGCGGAACAGACCGCAATGCTGCTCAACGCCGGCGACGTTCGGCGCCTGCTACTGCTGAATGCGACCGCCCGCGGCGACACATTGGAAGACGTGGTGCGCGCCTACAGCGGTCCGGACCTGGTGGGCGCCATCCTGACGAAGGTCGAACGAGGCGATCTCCCTGGCACCGGCACTGGACGTGCTGATCCGGCAGGAATTGGAGCTCTACTACGTCGGCAACGGCCAGCGCGTGCCGGAGGATCTGCATCTGCCCAACCGCAGCTATCTGCTACATCGGGCCTTGAAGAGTGTGCCTGGGAATTCGCCCTTCCATCTGGGTGGCGACGAGGCCGGCTTGATCGCTGCGGCGGTGCAAGCGTCTGGGGCTCAACTAATTCCGGGAGCCGGCGTTGTCTGAACCCGGACGCGACCAAGCCGACGGTTTGCGCCGAATGTTCCGGCGCCCGCCGACTCCTGTGATCGCCTTCGCGGGGGGGCGCAGTGCCAGCGGCGCTACCCGCGTCGCCTGTGCCTTCGCGCAGGGCTTAGCGGCACGCGGAGTGAGCGTGAGTCTGATTGACGAGCACCGCGGCGAGAGCGGCGCGGCGGCGCTGCTCAAGGCCCAAGGCCGCTTCGATCTGTGGCAGGTGGTCAACGGTGACGTCCTGATCATTCAGGCGGTGGTCCGGGCCGGCGCAAGCTTGCGCGTGGTGCCGGCGGCGCGGCTGGCGCAGCGGCGGGATGGCCTCGGCGCAGCGCAGCAAGCGCAGTTCGATCAGTGCTGGCGTGCCGTGTGCGACGGCAGCGAAGTGGTGGTGGTCGATGCTTTGGTGGGCGCCGGTGGCCGGCTCTCGCAGCTGGCGGCGAACGCCGGCAGCCTGGTGATGGTCACCGCCGTCGACAGTGCTGCCGTGATGGGCGCCTACCTTGCCCTGAAGCAGATCGTGCTGGGCCATCCACGGCTTACCCTGAGCTTGGTCATCAATCGCGCCCGGGATGAGAGGCAGGCAGCCGCGATCGTGGACAACATGCGAGCCCTTTTGCGCGATCAACTGGGCCGCCAGCTTCAGTGCTTCGGCTGGCTGCCCCGGATCCCGGCGTGGCGCGGGCCTAGCCCCGGCCAGGCGGCCATGCTGGGACCACTGGCTGGCCTGGAAGCCCTGCTCGCCCTGCTGCCGGCCGAGCTGCGATGCCGCAGCCGCGGTGACGAAGGCCTCACGAACCCAATCCTTCCGGGGGGCGCCCGGCAAACCCAGGTCACCGCAGCCCGTGCTGCGCTGCGACCGTGACGAGAGAGCGAGCACATGTATACCGCTTCGGGAACCCTCGACCGCAATCAACTGGTGACGCATTACGCACCTCTGGTCAAACGCATCGCCTATCACCTGATGGCGCGGCTGCCCTCGAGCGTGCAGGTGGATGACATCATTCAGAACGGCATGCTCGGGCTGTTGGACGCCATCAAGCGTTACGAGGAGGGCCTCGGTGCACAGTTCGAGACCTATGCGGTCCAGCGCATCCGCGGCGCAATGCTGGACGGCTTGCGCGATAATGACTGGCTGCCGCGCAGCCTGCGGCGCGACATGCGGCGCATCGAATCCGCGGTCAGTGTGCTGGAACAGCGCTACGGTCGTCAGCCCGCCGAGAAGGAGTTGGCCGAGTCCCTTGGCATGTCCTTGGCCGAGTACCAGAAGACGCTGCAGGATGCGCGCGGCTGCCAGCTAGTTTATTTTGAGGATTTCTCCGACGGTGACGAGGAGACCTACCTGGAACGTAACATCGCCGGTAAGGATGCCGATCCGCTGGAGAACTTGCTCAACAAGGACATGCGCGAGACCCTGGTGCGCTCGATCGAGGACCTGCCGGAGCGCGAGAAGACGGTAATGGGCTTGTACTACGAGCGCGATCTGAACCTGCGCGAAATTGGCGAGATTCTCGGCGTGACCGAGTCACGTGTGTGCCAATTGCATAGCCAGGCGATCGCTCGGCTGCGCTCCCGTATCTTCGACGGCAAGCAGGCGCAGGCGAAGGACAACGTAGCCGCCTCCCGCCGCCCCAGCGCGAAAGAAGCTGCGGACGCCGCGGCGCCGGTGCGGGCCGCCGCGGCCGCCAAGCAGGCCGCCGCCAGTGCCAAGGCGCGACGGCCGGCGCGTTGATGGGGGTCTAGGTCGCCGCTGAAGGGATCATGGTCGTCCTGGATAAGATCAGCCTAGTCGGCTTGGTGCTCGGCTTGGGTGCCATCGTCGGCGGGCAAGTCATCGAGGGCGGACATCTGTCCTCGCTGCTGCAGCCGACCGCCTTTCTGATCGTGATCGGCGGGACACTCGGGGCGGTCATGCTTCAGAGCCCGATGCCTGTATTCGTAAACGGCATGCGCATGTGCAAGTGGGTAATCACGCCACCGGCCCTTGCGCCGGAACAACTAATCCGGCGTATAGCGGCCTGGAGCCAGATCGCTCGCAAGGAAGGTCTGCTGGCGCTGGAAGGGCAGATGAATGCGGAGCGCGACCCCTTCATCCAGAAGGGCCTGCAACTGCTGGTGGACGGCGTGGAGCCGGAACGGCTACGGGAAGTGCTGGAGGTGGAAATCGGCAGCTTCGAGGACCGCATGAAGGCCGGTGCCCGGATTTGGGAGGCGGCCGGCGGCTACGCCCCCACCATCGGCATTCTGGGGGCGGTGATGGGGCTGATCCACGTCATGGAAAACCTTTCGGATCCGTCCAAGCTCGGCGGCGGCATCGCCGTCGCCTTTGTCGCAACGATCTACGGAGTGGGCTCCGCCAACCTCATCTTCCTGCCGATTTCCAAGAAGCTTCTGGCCAACGTGGCGCGCATCGTCAGCCTGCGCGAAATGCTGGCCGACGGACTGGTCGGCATCGCCAACGGTGACAATCCGCGGATCATCGAAAGCCGTCTTCAAGGTTACGTGGTTTGATCACCCGACCCCGCCTCAAGGGCGAGGTGCGGCGTCTTGAGGTGCGGCCGAGCCTTGCGCAGCCCCGGTCGAGCCCTGCAGCGCGGCCGGTCAAGCTTGGCCGCCATCTGCCGTTATGGGCTCTGAATTCGCCGTTTGCTATCCCCATGCCCCGCCCCAGTCGTCGCGCAGAAGAACCGGAGAATCACGAGCGCTGGCTCGTGTCCTATGCCGATTTCATCACCCTGCTATTCGCCTTCTTCGTTGTCATGTATGCCGTGTCGTCGGTGAGCGAAGGCAAGTATCGGGTGCTGTCGGATTCGCTGGTGCAAGCGTTCCGCAACGTCACGGTCAATTCCAGCGGCACCCAGGTGATGGTCCAGGCCAATGCAGCAGTTATCCCGCGGGCGGTGCCGACGGGCCGGAATGCCAAGGCCGACGCGCAACGGCGTGCCACCCGCGAGCAGATGCGCGCCATGGCGCGGGACATCTCTGAAGTGATGGCGTCGCTGGTGCGGGAAGGTACGGTGCGGGTGACTCAGACCGCCCATGGCGTGACGGTGGAGATCAACGCCTCGGTATTGTTCGCCCCGGGCGATTCCAGCCTCGCCGCCGAAGCGACACGGGCGTTGCGGGCAGTGGCGCGGATTCTGGCAACCACAGAGTTCCCAGTAACGGTGGAGGGTCACACGGACAACACGCCTATCGCTACCGTACAGTTTCCCTCGAACTGGGAACTGTCGGCGGTGCGCGCCTCCAGCGTGGTGCGCTTGTTCATCGAGGCCGGTGTGGTGCCGCAGCGCTTGACCGCGACAGGCTTCGGTGAGCAACGGCCGGTGGCGGACAACGCCACGCTCGATGGCCGCGCACGCAACCGGCGGGTTACGATTCTGATCGATTCACCGACGGTCGATGTGCCCGAGGAGATTCCGGTGGCGCCGCGGGAAGCCGATGCAAGTGCGGTGGTACCGGGAGAGCGCGAGCCTGGGTGATGCTCCGTGCTGGTGGGAGATCGGCGGCGGCGAGACTGGGTCGGTGATTAAGGATCCTCGGCCCGCGCTCAGACGCTGCCGAGATGCCGCTTCCCTGGGCCGGCGAAAGTCTGGCCGTCGGGGCCATAGAGCGTGGCCCGATCCGACGCGGCGAGCAGCACCGCCAGCGCCTGCTGATTGTGTTGCATCCTGCTGAGGATCAGAGCCCCATTTTCCTGGTTGAGCGCTTGTGCCCGAGACGCCAACTCCAGCAGCAGTTGCCAAGCGACACGCTGCGTGGACTCATGGGCCAGTTGATTCAGCCAAGTGGTAACGGCCGCACGGCCGCTGCCGAATCCCCGGGCCGCGAGCCAATGGACACGACTCAAGCCGAGGCGCGAAAGCTGCGCTGAGGCCCGGTTCTTCTCTTCGGCAATGGCAAGGAGTTGATCGGTGTTGCCGTCAAACAGCGCCCGTTGTTCGTCTTCGAGCAGGCCGACAAACGCGCGCAGGGCGCGCGTTTCCTCGTTCAGGACAGGGTCGAGGGAAGGTTCGGCGGGTGTGGCGCCGGCGCTCACGCTTTGCCGAATTGAGAGGCGAGCATCTGGCGCACGGACTGGATCAGGCTGTCGGCCACCTTTTCGGCATCGACCTTGAAGCGTCCCTCACTGATCGCTTGCTTGATCTCGGCTACGCGCTCCACGTCTACCACGGCCACGTTGGCCATGGCAGCTTCGATTTCGTGCATCCGTGAAGCCAGGGAGGACAACTCCACCTGTGCGGCAGCGGGCGTCGCCGGGGCAGCAGGCTGGCCTTTCGCCGGATGGGCGCGGGTCTCGCCGGCGGAAACACTACCGACGGACTTGACGGAGTTCTCGATCTTCACGGTGTTGCCCTCTCACAATGTACTCAGAAGCCATAACGACGGGCAGGCGCGGAACTTTAGCGCCTTGCTCCCGCCGTGTCCAGCGGCTTGAGGTGTCAGGGCAAGCGTGCTGCGATCAGGGGGCGATCTCGATTAACCCGCCGGTACGGGCAATCCCCGACAGGGTTTGTCCGCTGTGGACACGGGCCTGTGCCAACTGCCCATCGGCGGCGCTGTTCAGTGCCCGGCCCCTCGGTGGCAACGCGGAAGCCCGCTCCGCGCGTGACGAGTTTCACGTTCTGCCCCTGCTGAATCGCTAGCGGCTGGCGCAGCATGTCGCTGCGCAGGGGGCGGCCGGATGTCGTGCCGATGGCAACGGTCTTACCGATTGCTTGTTGGCGCTCAGTGAGGATGCCGGCGGGCAGTTCGGCAAGATCACCGGACTGCCACAGCAAATCCTGTTCGGACACAACCTGGCCCTGGGTCAGGGGGCGCGCCGCAATAAGATACTCCCCCATCACCTTGATCTGCACCGGCACGTAGAGGCTCCAGGCGCCCTCGGTTTGGCAGCGCACCTGTACTGTGGTCTTTCCCCAGGCGCGGTTACGAGCAGGCATGGAAGCCTCCAGGACTGGGCAAGGGGCGAGGTTGTTATTGGGGTCGATGCTGCCTACGCTGAAACTGGTTCCTACCGGCAGGCCCTTGATTTGTACCGCCAGAAAGTCCTGCACCGCCTGGTGAACGGCGGCTGGGTCCTGGCGTGCATGCACCGCAGTGGCCGCTGCAGCCAGGGCGAACACTAGAAGGCCAAGGTGCGCGTTGCGCATCGTATGCATCCGTCGGCTGGTGTGGTGATGTGCCATTGAACCACGTGTCGGGCGCAGGGGATCCCGCGAAAAGCGCCGCGAAGGTCCCGCATTTCGCCGGGCTGCAGAGGCGACGGCAAATCGTGCCGCGCGGCCGGGGCGGCGGCAAATCGTGCCGCGCGGCAAAGCGCGCCGCGTCTGCGGCAGGAATGCACGTGAAATCTGCCCCTTTTTCGTGGATTTCCCCTCGGGTCGGCGGCGTAGGATCGCTGGCACAAACGGTGCATTGCCCCCGTTGTCGCTATTGTCCGTCAACGCCGACGTCAGAGAATTCCATGGCCGACAAACCGATCGATCGCGCTGAGCGTTCACCAGAAGGCGCTGAACGTGCAGCGCCTACCGTCAGCAGTTGTTGGCGAGCAACATCGCCAATGCCGATACGCCGAACTACAAGGCCCGCGACATCGACTTCCAGTCCGCCTCTGCAGAAGCGCTTTGGGCGCCAAGTCCGCAGCGTGGCCCTGCGCTCGCACTGCAGTCGCGCCATCTGCACCGGCGGCCTCTGAGTCCCTTCGCCAGCGCCGTGCAGTATCGGAGCGAGCAGCAGTCGAGTGTTCACGGCAACACCGTCAACTCCGACGTCGGAGCGCGCCCAGTTCGCCGAGAACGCCGTGCAGTACGAAGCCAATCTGACGTTCATCGGCGGCTACCTGCGCACCCTGCACACCGCCATCACGGGACAGTGATCATGAGCATGTTCAATGTGTTTCAGATAGCCGGCTCTGCGCTCAACGCGCAGTCCGTAAGGCTCAATGCCACGGCGAGCAATCTCGCCAACGCCGACTCCGTGGTAAGTTCCGACGGCCAGCCGTATCGCGCAAAGCAGGTCGTCTTCAGGCGGCACCGGTGGCCGCGCAGGAGGCAATCGGCGTGCGCGTGCAGCAGGTGGTCGAAGATGCAGCGCCGCCGCGGATGGCCTACGAGCCCAAGAACCCGCTCGCCGACGACAAGGGCTACGTCTCGCTGCCCAATGTGAATGTAGTGGACGAGATGGTGAACATGATCTCCGCATCGCGTGCCTATCAGGCCAACGTGGAAATGATGAACAACGCCAAGACGCTTCTGTCTGAAGACGCTGACCATCGGACAGTGAGAGGGATTAGAACATGGCAACCGTGCAACCGCACCGGCGACAACCCGAGCGCGCGCCATTCTCGACGCGCTCAGCGGCGCGCAAACCAAGAAGGACGGCACCGCATGTCCAGCGAGGACCGATTCCTCACGCTGCTCACCACGCAATCGAAGAACCAGGATCCGCTGAATCCCATGGACAACGCGCAGATGACATCGCAATTGGCGCAGATCAGCACCGTGGACGGCATCGAGAAGCTCAACGCCACGCTGCAGGCGCTGGTGAGCAACTCCACCGATTCCGAGGCGCTGCAGGCGGCCGCGCTGGTCGGTCACGGTGTCATGGTGCCGGGCAGCGGCTTGACGCTTGCAGGAAGGGTGTGGCGCTGGGCGGCGTGGAACTGGCGGATGCCGCCGACCGCGTCCGCGTCACGATCAAGGATGGCAACGGTCTGGCCGTGCGCACCCTCGATCTGGGAGCGATGGACGCGGGCAGCCACCTGTTCCACTGGGACGGCAAGGCAGACAGCGGCACAGCGGCGGCGGACGGCGCCTACACCATCTCCGTCGAGGCGATGCGCGGCGACACCGTGCTGACGGCGAACGCATTGCAGATGGGGGTGGTGTCGAGTGTGGCGCGCACTGCCAGGGTGCACAACTGAATGTTGGCACGCTTGGTGCATTCAAGCTGATGACATCAAGCAGATCATCTAACGGAGACAGCAATGAGTTTTCAGCAAGGATTGAGCGGACTGAGCGGCGCCCAACACGCCCTCGATGCCACCAGCAACAACGTTGCCAACGCGGGCACCGTCGGCTATCAAGCTGTCCAGGCACCCAGTTCGCAGATGTTTATGCCGCTTCACTCGCCGGCGCCGGCGGCAACCAGATCGGCATCGGCACCAGCGTGTCAATCAGGTCTGCGCAGCAGTTCACCCAGGGCAACCTCACGGTCACCAACAATCCGCTGGACGTGGCGATCAACGGCTCGGGCTTCTTCCGCATGAGTTCCAACGGCACCATCTGCTACACGCGCAACGGCCAGTTCAACATCGACAAGGAAGGCTTCATCGTCAATGCTTCGGGGGACCGTCTCACCGGTTTCGCCGCCGATGCCCAGGGCGTAATCATTCCCTCATCGCCGGTGGACATCTCGATCGAGACGTCGGATCTGACACCCAGGCAGACCTCGGTGGCGCGTCTCGGCATCAATCTCGATTCGCGGGAAGTTCCGCCCACTATTGCCTTCGATCCGGCGCTGAAGGATCCGATCACCTACAACGCGTCGACCTCGCTGACCGTATTCGACACTCTGGGCAACCCGCACATCCTCACCACCTATTTCGTGAAGCAGCCTGCAACCTCGGCCATGGACTACAAGCTGTACACCAGTCTGGACGACAGTGCGGCGGTACCCGCGACAGGGACGGACCTGTACTTCACCGCGAGCGGTTCGCTCGATCTTGCTGCAACGCCGATGCCGTTGGTGGAGTCATTCGCTATTTCCACCGGCGCTGTGACTCCGCTCAGATTCGATCTTGATCTCACTGGCAGCACTCAGTTCGGCAATGCGTTCGGCGTAAATCGTTTGTTCCAGGACGGCTACACCTCGGGCCGCCTGTCGGGCATATCCACATCGCGGTGGATGGCGTCGTGCAGGGGCGCTATTCGCAATGGGCAATCGCGCAATCTGGGACAGATCGTCCTGGTCAACTTCACCAATCCTAATGGTCTGCTGTCCCTGGGCAACAACCAGTGGGCGGAAACCCCTGACTCGGGCCAGCCGCTCGCTGGGTGCTCCCGGCACCGGCAGCCTCGGCTCGCTTCAGTCAGCGGCGGTCGAGGAATCGAACGTGGACCTTACGGCCGAACTGGTGAACATGATCACCCAGCAACGGAACTACCAGGCCAACGCGCAGTCGATCAAGACCCAGGACCAGATCCTCCAGACGCTGGTCAACCTCAGATGAGCACTGAGCAGCGAGGGCTGAGGATCGAGTTGAACAGAGCCGCGAAGCCGTCTGGACCTACTTTCGACCGTCGATCCGAAGGACAGCCATGGACCGTCTGATCTATACCGCCATGAGTGGCGCCAGCCACACGCTGGGACGACAGGCGGCGGTGACCCACAATCTGGCGAACGCGACGTCCACCGGCTACCGCGCCGAGGAACACGCTGCGCGCGGTGCCGATGCAGTCGGCGGCGCTGCCGACGCGCGCCTTCGTCGTGGATGCGAGCGTCGCAAACGACTTCACGCCGGGACCGATGCAGCTCACTGGCCGCGTGCTTCGACGTTGCGGTTCAGGGTCAGGGCTGGATTGCCCTCGCGATGCCTGACGGCTCCGAAGCCTACACACGCAACGGCAGTCTTGAAGTCAATGTCAATGGGGTACTACAGACCCGCAGCGGCATCCCCGTTCGGGCGACGGCGGGCCGATCTCGATTCCGCCGGACAACGAGGTAACCATTGCCAAGGACGGCACCATCACCATCGTGCAGGCGAGCGGTGCGCGCAACAATGCCAGCGCCATCGGCCGCGTCAAGCTGGTGAACCCGCCGGAGAACAAGCTGGTGCGCGGGTCGGACGGTCTGTTCCGGCTGCGCGACGGTGCTGCCGCGCCTATCGACGACAACGTGACGCTGGCCTCCGGCTATCTGGAAGGCAGCAATGTGAACGTGGTGGAACAGATGGTGACGATGATCTCTCTCGCGCGGCAGTTCGAGATGCAGATGCGCCTGCTCAGCAACGCCGAGCAGAACGACCGCTCCGCCTCGCAACTGCTCGCCAATCGATAACGACGCGAAGGAAGCAACATGATCCGCTCCCTGTGGATAGCAAAGACCGGCCTCGAAGCCCAGCAGACCCAGCTCGACGTCATCACGAACAACCTCGCCAACGTGTCCACCTCGGGCTTCAAGCGGGCGCGGGCGGTGTTTGAGGATCTGTTGTACCAGACGCTTCGCCAGCCCGGAGCCCAAAGTTCGCAGCAGACGCAGATTCCATCGGGATTGCAGTTCGGTCTCGGCGCACGGCCCATCTCCACCGAGCGCATCCACACCCAGGGTCCCGCTGACCCAGACCGGCAATAGCCTGGACGTGGCGATCCAGGGCGAGGGCTTCTTCCAGGTGCTGATGCCCGACGGCACGACCGCGTACACCCGCGCCGGTTCATTCCAGAAGGATTCCACCGGCCAGATCGTGACCGCCAGCGGCTATCCCGCTGCAGCCGGCCATCACCATCCCTTCCAATGCCAGCACCGTCACCATCGGCCGCGACGGCACCGTGACGTGCGCAGTTGTCGGGACAAACGGCACCGACGCAGATCGGAACACATCCAGCTGGCGACCTTCGTCAATTCCGGCGGCCTGCAGAGTGCCGGGGAGAACCTGTTCATGGAAACCGCGTCCAGCGGCACACCGACACCCAACACACCCGGAACCAACGGCGCCGGGTTGCTCAACCAGAGCTTACCTGGAAGGCTCCAACGTGAACGTGGTGGAGGAACTGGTGAACATGATCCAGACCCAGCGCGCCTACGAAATCAACTCGCGCGCGATCTCCACCTCCGACCAGATGCTGCAAGACTGGCGCAACTGTAGTCCCGCAAGGACGGGGCACGAGGAGCGCAGAATGCGTAAGGCAATCCGGCTTGCAGTACTGACAATGGCTTTGGGCGGATGTTCGTTCACGACGCCCCCAACCTCCGTGCACCAGCCAATGTCGGCACGACCCGAACCGCGCCTGAGCTCCAACGCGGCCAACGGGGCGATCTATCAGGCCGGCGTCGGCGGCCGCTGTTCGAGGATCGGCGCGCGCGTTTCGTCGGCGACACGCTCACCGTCAACCTGACCGAAAGGACCCAGGCGTCGAAGAAGTCCAGCAGCAGCGCCGAGCGTACACAGACGCTGGACGTCTCGGTGCCGACGATTCTCGGCTTTCCGGGCAAGAGCTTTCAGGGCATGAACATCAAGGCGGACAGCGCAAGCAACTTTGCCGGCAAGGGCGATTCCGATGCGAAGCACGACTTCATCGGCACCCTCACCGTGACCGTGATCGAGGTCCTGCCGAACGGCAACTTGCTAGTATCGGGCGAGAAACAGGTGGCGATCAACCAGGGAGACGAGTTCATTCGCTTCTCCGGCGTCGTCAATCCGAACACGATTTCCGGACTCAACACCGTGTCATCGACCCAGGTGGCAGATGCGCGGATCGAGTACAAGGCCAACGGCTACATCGATTCGGCCCAGGTGATGGGCTGGCTGGCGCGATTCTTCCTGACCATTCTGCCATTCTAGACGCTGCGGGCGGACGGATACCGTTCGGCGGGTCAGGGTGCGATTGCCCAACACGCCGCGACATGAACGAGGTGGCAACATGCGACAGTTTCTCAGAATATTGGCTGTTCTGGCACTTCTCCTGGCGAGCGGCGTGGCCCATGGCGAACGCATCAAGGATCTGGCCACCATCGCCGGTATTCGCAACAACCAGTTGATCGGCTACGGTCTCGTCGTCGGGCTGGACGGTTCCGGCGACCAGACGACGCAGACGCCGTTCACGGTCCAGGCATACGTCAGCATGCTCTCGAACCTCGGTGTCAATCTGCCGCCGGGCACGACTTTGCAACTGAAGAACGTCGCGGCGGTGATGGTTACGACAAACCTGCCGGCCTTCGCCCGGCCGGGACAGCAGATCGACGTGACCGTCTCCTCCCTCGGCAATGCCAAGAGCTTGCGCGGCGGCACGCTGGTGATGACGCCGCTCAAGGGCGCCGACGGCAGCGTATACGCCATGGCCCAGGGCAACGTGGTGGTGGGCGGCGCCGGGGCGACGGGCGGCGGCTCGTCCGTCACGGTCAATCATCTGTCGGCCGGACTCATCGCGGCTGGAGCCACGGTGGAGCGCGCCGTGCCGAGCACGGTCGGCCAGGGTGAAACGGTCACACTCGAACTGGGAAGCACTGATTTCGGTACGGTGCAGCGGGTGGTCGAGGCCATCAACGAAGGCGACCCCGCCCGGCACCGCCTATGCTGCTGGATGGTCGGCAGATCGCTGTGCGCGCGCCGCTCGAGTCCGACGCGCGTGTCGCCTTCCTCGGCCGCATCGAAAATCTCGACGTGCAGCCGATGCAGACCGCGGCCAAGGTCATCGTCAATAGCCGTACCGGATCGGTGGTCATGAATCAGTCGGTGACCCTGCAGTATTGCGCCGTAGCCCACGGCAATCTGTCGGTCACCGTGTTCGACCGAGCCGGTCATCAGCCAGCCAGCCCCGCTCTCCGGCGGCCAGACCGTGGTGAGCGAACGCAGCCAAGTCGACATCAAGCAGGAAGGCGGCGAATCTCATCAACGTGCGCAGCGGCGCGTCGCTGGCCGAGGTGGTCAAGGCGCTCAGCGCGCTGGGTGCCACGCCGATGGACTTGGTTTCGATCCTCCAGGCGATGAAGGCGGCGGGGTCGCTGCGCGCCGACCTGGAGATCATCTGAGAATCTCAGGCTAGAAATCGTAACGAGCGGCCCGAGGGCGAGGTGCATGGAGCGCAGCGACGAGTCGTATCGGATGGACAGGCAACGAGCGAGCGCCCTCATTGGCTGCTGGGAACGAGACCATGGGGGCGCCCATCCGACTTATTCACAAGCACTGACGCGGGCGCCCTTGCTCGCGCCGGCGATCCAACGGAACGGCCGAAACGCCGTGGACACTGGAGCGATCTCAAGCCAACTCGCCATCGACGCAGGCGCGCTGACCACACTCAAGCGTCAGGCGAAGGACGATCCGCGCGCCGGACTCAGCCAGGCGGCGCAGCAGTTCGAGGCGGTGTTCCTGCAGATGGTGCTCAAGTCGATGCGCGATGCCACGCCCCAGGACGGCATGTTCGACTCCGACCAGAGCCGATGTTCCAGAACATGTTCGACCAGCAGCTGGTGCAGTCGCTGGCGGCGCGCGGTGCGACCGGACTGGCGGCGATGATCGAGAAGCAGTTGGCGAAGACCTTGCCGCCGCCCCTTGCCGCTGCCGGCAACGTTTGCCGCCGACGGAGCCGACGTCGGCACCCGATACCCGCTTCTCGCTCGACACGCTGCGCAATGCCGCTCGGCAGTTGATCGACGGCGCCCCGGTTGCAGCGGGTTCTGCGGCGGGTGCCGCGCAGGCGAAGAGCGGGCAGGATGCACCACGCGAATTCGTCAGCCGCGTCTGGCCACATGCCCTGGAGGCGAGTCGGGCCACCGGCATTCCGGCACATTTCATCGTGGCCCAGGCGGCGCTGGAAAGCGGCTGGGGCCGCGGCGAGATTCGTCTTGCCGACGGCCGTACCAGTTTCAATCTGTTCAACGTCAAGGCGGGCCAGGGCTGGAGCGGCGAGACGGTGGACGTTACGACGACGGAATACGTCAATGGCGCTGCGCAGAAGCAGGTGGAGCGCTTTCGTGCCTACCGTTCCTACGCCGAGGCCTTTGCCGACTATGCGAATCTGCTCAAGAGCAATCCCCGCTATGCCAATGTGATCGGGCAGCAAGACGGCGTCGGCTTTGCCCGTGCCCTGCAGCAGGCGGGCTATGCCACCGATCCCATGTACGCGGAGAAGCTGGCCCGCATCATCGGCTCCGTAAGCTTGCGCCAGGGGCTGTCGGGCTGACGGGTACGCTTCCTGCATGGGATAGGGTGAGACTCAACAGGCGGCAACAATTGCCGTAACCCACTCACACAGGGCAGGCACCATGGGCAGTTCCATCCTCAACATCGGCGTCAGCGGGTTGCAGGTCGCGCAGGCGGGGTTACTCACGAGCGGGCACAACATCGCCAACGCGGCGACGCCGGGTTTCACGCGGCAGCAGATCCTTCAGACCACCAACGTGCCTCAATTCACGGGCTCCGGCTTCTTCGGCCAGGGCGCCAACGTCGAGTCGGTGCGACGCGTCTATAGCCAGTTCCTGTCGGCGCAGGTGTTGAGCGCTCAAACCACGCAAGCAGAACTCGATGCCTATTCACTGCAGGTCCAGCAAATCGACAACATGTTGGCCGACCCCAGCGCCGGACTGTCGCCGGCGTTGCAGGATTTCTTTAAGTCGGTGAGTGAACTCTCGGCCAATCCGTCCTCGATCCCGGCGCGCCAGGCAATGCTCTCCGGTGCCCAAGCGCTGGTGGCACGGTTCCAGGGCCTGGATCAGCGGTTCGCGGAGATCCGTGAGGGCGTGAACGGGCAGATTCAGAGTTCGGTGGCGGCGATCAACTCCTACGCCCAGCAGATCGCAGCGCTCAACGAACGCATCGTGCTGGTTCAGGCCGGCAGCCTGGCCCAACCACCCAACGACCTGCTGGACCAGCGCGACCAATTGATCGCCGATCTGAACCGCGAGATCCGCGTCACCACGACGACCCAGGCGGACGGCAGCCTCAATGTGTTCATCGGCAACGGCCAGGCATTGGTGGTGGGGCAGGAGAATTATGGGCTGCAGGCCGTGGCCGGCCTCGACGACGGGAACCGCGTGGACGTTGCCCTGGTCGGCCCAGGCGGAAGTGCCCAGCGCCTTCCCGACACGCTGCTGAGCGGCGGTGCATTGGGCGGATTGCTGGCGTTCCGGCGCGAGACCCTGGATTCTGCGCAGGACAGCCTGGGCCGCGTCGCGGTGGTGCTGGCGCAGACCTTCAACGATCAGCATCGCCTCGGACAGGATCTTACCGACGCCTTGGGCGGCGACTTCTTCCGGGCGCCGATGGCTCCGTCGGTGCTGCCGAGCACCTCCAACACCGGTGCGGGCGTGGTCAGCGCCTCGATCTCAGACGTTCAGGCGCTGCAGGCGAGCGATTACCGCCTGAGCTACAACGGCGGCGGCAACTACACGTTCGACGCGTCTGGCGGACAATGTGACGCTGGTAGACGCCGGCCCCCTTCCGGCAACGGTGGATGGCATGGCGCTGAACGCGGCGCCCGCGCCCGCTCTCAATGACAGCTTCTTGATCCGGCCAGTACGCGGCGGTGCGCGGGACATCGGCGTGGCGCTTTCCGACGTGCGCGGCATCGCCGCCGCCGGCCCGCTGCGTACGACGGCGAGCAATGGCAACGCCGGAACAGGGAAGATCAGCGCCGGCGAGGTGACCAGCACCACCGGATTGCCACTGGCTGGCGGCATCACTGTCACTTTCGATGCCGCCAACAATCAGCTTGTACTGACGGGCGCCGAAACCGGAACGTTTGCGTACGACCCGACAACGCAGAGTGCGGGTGCGAGCTTTTCGCTCGCCGCTGGTGGCTTCCGCTTCTCCATTTCCGGCGTGCCGGTCGATGGCGATCAATTTGTCGTCGCCCGCAACGCTGCCGGCGTCTCGGACAACCGCAATGCCCTGGCGCTCGGGCAATTGCAGACCCGCAACCTCGTGGGCGGCTCTGCCAGCTACCAATCGGGATATTCTCAGACGGTGAGCCAGGTCGGCAACAAGACGCGTCAGGTTCAGGTGGCGCTGACGGCGCAGGAGAACCTGGTGAAGCAGGCGCAGGATGCGCAGCAATCCCTGTCGGGCGTGAACCTGGACGAGGAGGCCGCCAACCTGATGCGCTATCAGCAGGCCTACCAAGCGGCCGGAAAGGTGATCGAACTCGCCGGCAAGCTGTTCGATGAGATCCTGGCGCTGTCCAGATAGGAGCAATCGACATGCGCATCAGCACGGGAATGCTGTTTGACACGGGCGTCGGAACCATCCAGCGCCAGACCGCCTCGTTGCTTCACACCCAGCAGCAGGTGTCCACGGGACGGCGCATCCTCACACCGTCCGACGATCCGGTGGCGGCGGCGCGGGCGCTCGAAGTGACGCAGGCGCGGGAAATCAACAGTCAGTACCGTACTAATCAGGACAACGCGCGTAGCGCCCTTGGCCTCGTGGAGAGCCAACTCGCGGCGGTGGGCGAACTGATCCAGAACGTGCAGGAGCGCGCCGTGCAGGCGGGCAATGCGACGCTTTCGGCGAGCGACCGCACTTCGATCGCCAACGACCTGCGTGCGCGCTTCGACCAGTTGCTCGGGATCGCCAATGCCAGCGACGGCACCGGACAGTTCCTGTTCTCGGGCTATCAAGGCCATGTCACCCCCTTCGCCGGAAATGTCGCTGACGGTGTGAGCTACGCAGGCGATGACGGTCAACGTGCCATACAGGTGGCAGCGTCGCGTCAACTGGAAGTGACCGATGCCGGAAGCGATGTCTTTGAACGCATTCGCAACGGCAACGGCACATTCTCCGCTACGGCGATGGCTGGCAACACCGGCAGCGGGCAGATCAACGCCGGCAACGTGCTTGGCAGCTACGCCGGTGGTTCCTTCACGATAACGTTCCAGTCGCTGGCTGGTCAGCTGAACTACACGGTGACCAACACCGCTACCGGGACGAGCACGGCACCCTCAATCTTTCAGAGCGGCCAGCCGATCGCCTTCGACGGCGTGAACACCATCAGCATCGCCGGCACACCAAGCATTGGCGACACCTTCACGATCGACCCCAGCGCCAACCAGTCCCTGTTCCAAACAGTGGCCAATCTCATTACGGCGCTGGAGACTCCCATCACCGCCACCAGCACCGCAACCGAATTGTCCAATCGCATCGGCGAGGCCCTCGTGAATCTCTCGAGCGGGCTCGACAACGTGCTGCGAGTGAGGGCCGCCGTGGGATCCCGCATGGCTGAACTCGATGCCCTGCAGGGCGTCGGAGAAGATCTGCACCTGCAGTACGAGCAGACCCTGTCCCGGCTGCAGGATTTGGACTATGCACAGGCCGTTTCCCAGTTGACGCGGGAGCAGATCAACCTGGAGGCGGCGCAGAAATCCTTCGTGCGCGTGTCCCAGCTCTCGCTGTTCAACTTCATCTGACGCTGTCCCGCATGAACATCAGCCGCACTTCGGCCGGCATTGCCCTGACGCTGCTCCTGATGGCGGGGCAGGTCGGCGCCCAGGGGATCTTCGCGAACTGGGGCGTGGACGAGGAGCCATTGTCCAGAGACGAGGTGCGCCTGCGGCTTCGCATGCTGCGCATTCACACCGGTGGCGACGGCGAGGCACGAGTGTATTTCTTGCGCCGCGCGCAAGAAATCGCTGCCGAGAATGGCTATCGGGATGTACTGGTACTGCGCTATATCGAAGGCATCGATTCGAGGCTTCCGTTCGCCCAGCGCTACGCCGAAGGCGTAGTCCGGCTCATTCCCTGAGAGGTACGCCTGCTCCCAGTACTGTGCCGATCTGGTCCAGTCCGCGTTCGAACAAGCTCTGCAGCGCTGGTGCCATGTAGGACAGCGATAGCAGCAGCACCGAGAACCCCACCACCAGCGTTATCGGAAAGCCCACCGCGAACAGATTGAGGGTTGGGGCGGCCCGGGTGAGCACGCCCAACGCGATGTTGGTTATCAGCAATGCTGCGATCAATGGCAAGGCCAGCAGGACGCCGGCGGAGAACAGTGTGGCGCCCCAACGGGCCAGGGTGGCGAAGCCGGACGCTGCGAAGGGGTCGGCGCCGATCGGCAGCAGCGTGAAGCTCTGGGCTAGCACGGCCAAAATCATCAGGTGCCCGTTCGCCGAGAGAAACACCAAGGCCGCCAGCAGCCCGAGAAACTCCGCCACCACTGCCGTCTGCGCCGCGTTCTGCGGATCGTAGAACACGGCAAACGACAAACCCATCTGCAGTCCCACCAGTTCGCCTGCCAAGTCGATGGCGGCGAATACGATGCGCAGAGTGAACCCCATGGCAAGGCCGATCAGAACTTGCTGCGCCAGTACCGCCAGCCCCAGACCGGAACCGGGAGCGACGGCCGCCAGTGGAGGTAGCGCCGGTGCCAGCCCGACCGTGACCGCCAGCCCGATCAGCAGGCGCACCCGCCGCGGTACCGCCACATTGCTGAGTACTGGGCTGCTGGCCAGCAGCGCAAGCACTCGCGCCAGGGGGTAGAGGAAGGCCGCGAGCCAAGCGTCGAGTTGGGCTGACGTGACAGAAAGCATCCGAGCCGACCGGGTGTCGCTGGACTCAGCCGATCATGCCCGGGATGCTCTCGAACAGCCGCCGCATGTAGTCCACCATCATGGTCAGCATCCAGGGTCCGGCGACGATGAGCGTGACGAACATCGCCACCAGCTTGGGTATGAAAGACAAAGTCATTTCATTGATCTGCGTGGCGGCCTGGAATACGCTGACGATGAGTCCCGTCACCAGCGCCGCCAAGAACAGCGGTGCAGATACCAGAAGCATGATCTCCACCGCCTGGCGGCCGATCTCGATTACCGTGGTGGGCGTCATGACGTAGTTGATCCTCTCAGTGCGAGGGAATCGTGGCGGGCGGATTGACTTCGGTCCGCGCAGCGCAGACAAACAGACTGGGCAGGTTGAGCATCGAGGGAACGATGTCGGATCGAAGCCTAAGGTGAGCCGGACGTGCAATGGAGTTGTTCACGATCTCTCAGCCGAAACTCTGGATCAGCGACCCTACAAGCAGGGTCCAGCCGTCCACCAGGACGAACAACATGATCTTGAAGGGTAACGATACGATCACCGGCGACATCATCATCATGCCCATGGACATCAGCACCGACGCCACCACCATGTCGATGATGAGGAACGGAATGAACACGATGAAACCGATCTGGAAGGCGGTCTTGAGTTCGGAGGTGACGAAAGAAGGAATTACCACCCGCATCGGCAATTGCTCCGCCTTTTCGACCTTGGGTGTGTTGGCGATCTTGGCGAACAGGCTGAGATCTGTCTCGCGCGTTTGTTTGAGCATGAAAGTGCGCAGGGGGCCGGCGCCCTTCTCCAGGGCCTGCTCGAAGCCGATGCGGCTTTCTGACAGGGGCAGATAGGCGTCGGCGTAAATGCGCTCGGCGGTGGGCGCCATGACGAAGAAGGTGAGGAAGAGGGCGAGCCCCACCATCACCTGGTTTGGCGGGGAGGTCTGGGTACCCAGCGCATGGCGCAGCAGGGATAGTACGATGACGATCCGCGTGAATGCCGTCATCATCAAAATGAGGGCGGGGAGAAAAGTCAAGCCGGTGAGGAGCAGCAGGGTCTGGATCGACAGACTGTAGGTCTGACCGCCGCCTGGTGCGGGCGTGGTGGTGAGCGCCGGCAGGGCTTGGGCCAGGGCGCCTGCCGGAAGCCACATTATGCCCAGGGCGAGCAGCCCGAGGCCGAGGGAGCCAAACCGAGTCGGCAAAGCAGCGCCGCGTCTAGCGTGCGGCCGCCCTGCGCGGCCCCACCCTGCAACGGGAACGCAGGTGCGCGCAGCCGCATCAGGCCGACATGACGGCAGACCGCACGAAGCGTCGGCTTCACCTTGCCACATGCTTGCGCTCCAGGGTCCTGTCCAACCAGCCGCGAAAGCCTTGCACCGGCGCCGACCTACCCTCCGTCAGGGTCGCCGCTTCGAACCGAGCTAGCTGGTGCAAGGTGCAGACCTGTCCTGGCGCGACGCCGAGGACGAGCCAAGTGTCACCGATTTCCACCAGGACCACCCGCTCCCGCGGCCCGACCGCGACGCCCGCGACGACGTGCAGCAGACCGCCCCGGGCGCGGTCATGCACTGACAAACGCTTGAGCAGCCACAGGCTGCCCAGGATGATGGCGAATACCAGCGCCAGCCCCAGAACCATCTGCACAACGCTGGACGCGACGGCCGGCGCCGACGACGTTGGCACCTGGGCGAACGCGGGACCATGCCACAGCAGTGCGGCGGCGCGAGCGAATCCGATTCTCAGGAGCGCCTGCAGGAGTCTTCCCATGTTTGAAGCCTAGCGCGGCGGCAAACGCCTGGACGCTCCGAGGAGCGGGGGAAAAGCTGCGCAATTCCGGGTTTGGCGGTGCTTTCGGGACAAACGATAGCTTCTGCGGCGGTCACGGCAGTTCGGGCAGTCGGATCGACTACAGCCTGAATCGCTGTGCCGCGCTGACGCGCTACCTGGACGATGGGCAGGTGCCGATCGACAACAACTGGATCGGGAACCGCATCCGCCCGGTGGCGCAGGGGCGAGTCAACTGGCTGTTTGCCGGCAGCTTGCGCTCCGGCCGGCGCTTGGCCGCGATCATGGGCCTGAATCAGTCAGCCACGTTCAACGGGGGCACGACGCGCATGCGTATCTGAAGGACGTCCTCGCACCGCTGCCCAGTTACCCGGCCAGTGGCCTCGGAGCGCTGCTGCCGCGTCGCAGGCAGCGCGTATCCAGCGTGCCCTGACCCGCGTCGGATTCGCCACACCGGTCAAGCGCAGTATCCGATATGCGTACCGCGATTGAGCCGCAGAGCCGCATGCGTCGTTGCGCCCGTCCGGATATGCGGGGCTTGGTGCGTGAGGTGCCAATTCTGCCCGATTGGGCAGGAATAGCGTAGCGTACGGCGCTGTGACGTCGTTCCGACCCTGGTCAGTGCTTTCACGTTTCAGGGCAGCGTCTGGATCAATTGTCGAGAAATGCAGGTGGGACGGAGGGTGAGCAGATTGCGCAGACGGCGCTGGAAATGTATGGCATCGGGCGAGACCTGCTTCAAGAATAGGAAACGCAAGCGGAACGGCGAAAGTATCTCTGGCCCCGGCAGCAACAGTCGGCCAGGGCTGTCCCATTTGGTCCAGGAGGAGACCTTCTATCGATTTAGCTTTCGCATTCGCTCGGCCGGAGTGATGATGTCGGTGAGGCGGATGCCGAACTTGTCGTTCACCACCACTACCTCGCCTTGGGCGATCAAGGTGCCGTTCACCAGCACGTCCATCGGTTCGCCGGCCAAGGCATCCAGTTCCACCACCGATCCGTGGGCCAGTTGCAGCAGATTCCGAATCGAGATCCTGGTACGGCCCAGCTCCACCGAGAGCTGCACCGGGATGTCCAATATCATGTCGAAGTCATGGAGATGGCCGGACTTCGCTCCCGAGTCGGATAGCTGCGGGAAAATCTGGGCCGGCTGCGGTTCGGCAGCGGCGGAGCGTGCCGCTTCGTGGGTGACCTGCTCGGCCATGGCGGCGGCCCAGTCGTCATCGGCGACTTGCGTGCTGTCCTGGAGTTCGGTATCGGTCATGACTTGCCCCTAGTGTGTCGTGATGCCGCTGGTCGTATCGGTTTGCGCCACGAAGCGTTCCACGCGCAGGGCGTACTGACCGTTCTGCACGCCATAGCGGCACTCCATGACTGGAGCATCGGAAACGCAGGCCAGGGCAAAATCGTTGATCGTCACCGGCACGACGTCGCCTACCGTCATCGCAAGGATCTGGCGCAGCGTAATGCTGGCAGAACCGAGATTCGCGGCCAGTTCGACCTCGGCGCTCTGTACCTGAGTGGCCAGCAGATTGATCCAGCGCTTGTCGGAGGTGACATGGTCGCTCTGCATCGCGCTGTTGAGCGTTTCACGAATGGGTTCGATCATGGAGTAGGGCAGGCAGACGTGCATGGCCGCTGCGGCGCCATTGAACTCCACGTTCAGGGTAAAGGTGACCACAATTTCCGACGGCGTGGCGATATTGGCGAACTGGGATTTCATCTCGGAACGCATGTACTCGAACGTCAGCTGGAACACGGGCTGCCAAGCCTTCTCGCATTCGGCGAATATGACCTTGAGCAGGCCTTGGATGATGCGCTGCTCTGTCGGGGTAAAGTCACGTTCCTCGACCCGCGTGTGGAAACGCCCGTCGCCGCCGAATAAGTTGTCCACGACCAGGAACACCAGGTTGGGGTCGAGCACGAACAAACCCGTGCCGCGCAGCGGCTTGGCCTGCACCAGGTTCAGGTTGGTGGGCACTACCAGATTGCGGAGGAACTCGCCGTATTTCTGCAGCTTCACCGGCCCGACGGAGATCTCAGCATTGCGGTGCATATAGTTGAACAGTCCGAGTCTGAGGTTGCGTGCGAAGCGCTCATTGATCAGTTCCAGCGTGGGCATGCGTCCACGGACGATGCGCTCCTGGGTGGCAAGGTTGTAGGTACGCACGCCGCCGGCTTCATCGGGCGCTTCCGGCGCTTCATCGGCCTCTCCCGTGACCCCCTTCAGCAGAGCGTCCACCTCTTCCTGCGAGAGAAAGTTCTGTGCCATGGGGCGGTTCCTATTGAATGATGAACGAAGTGAATAGCACGCCTGTGACCGCTCCGTCGCGGGTGCCCGTGAGGTTTTCGACGGGAAACTTGGCGGACACTTTCCCGATCGGTTTCGTCGGCGTCGATGCCTTCACGTTCTTGCCGTCGGCGATGGCGAGTATGCGGTTCAGTTCCTCTTTGATTTCGGCGGCGAGCAGCTCGCGCCCCTCAGGCGTCCCGATCTGCGAAGGCTTCTTGCCGGACAACAGCAACAGGATGCGGTGGCGCATCTCCGGCATGTAGACCTTGACCCGGTCCTCGACCGCCTTGTCGGCGATCTTGAGGGTGGTGACCACCTGCAGGAACCTATCACCGTCTTCCGGCTGCAGATTCACCGTGAACGGCTCCAGATTGACGAACAGCGGCACCTTCACCGGTTGGGGCTCCGCTTCCTTGTGTTCGCCGCTCGGACCGGCGAGCAGGAAGAGAAGCGCCCCGGCTCCGATGGCTAGGACCGCGACCGCCGCGACGACGATGAGGATTAGCTTCTTGCGCTTGCCTTTCGGCTTGGCGGTCGCTGCGGCGGGGGGATCTTCCTTTTTGGGTGCGTCCGTGGCCATTGGCTGCTCCGTGTGTGACTGCATTATGTGGATCGGATGGCCGGCGCGGTGCCCTGAAAAGCGCGGATAATCCCGCCCATTTCAGCGCGCGCTCCCGCATCCCCGGACGTGGCCTCAGGCGAAGGTATCCACCAGTCCGCGGCGCTGCGCGAGGAGCACCGCTGGGTCGGTCGACAGCGCGGTGGTGGGGACCGAGTACGGGCGATGACCTGAGCCCGCCCGGTTCTGATGGCGGTGGTCGCGAGCTGGCGCGTCAGCGCTTACGCTGGTCTGGCCGAGGGAGATTCCAGCCGCGGCGAACACCTCGCGCAGCCGTGCAAGTGACTGTTCCAGGGCTTCTCGTACCTGCGGGCTGGGCGAGACGAAATGTGCGCTTGTCTCGCCACTTTGGCTCACGCTGAGGGTGACTTCGAGCTTGCCCAAGTGGGGAGGGGTCAGCACCAATTCGGCACGACTCTCGTTGCGGCCGGCGAGCCACACCACCTTCTGCGCTACGTCCTCGCCCCAGCGCGGTGCCGCGAAGGCGGTGTCGACGCGCAACGCCGTTGAGGCGTCGACGACTGTGCCTCGATGCGCACTCACGGTGTGACCGAGGGAGGAGCTCGCGGTGGCGACTTGCGCCGCATCGCCGCCCGGAGCGATCACCTCGACGGCAGCTTCCGCCGTCGCGGCAATGCCGGCGGCAAGATCTGCCATTGGCTCGCTCTGATGCGGGATCGGCGCATGGAAGTGCGACTGGGGCGCGATCCGTTCCCCCTGTGGCGACGTCATGCCCTCAAGGGCAGATTCGCCGCTGCGACGGCAGTCCGTCAACAGCAGTGGCGAAGTTGCGGTGGCGCCTGCCTGGGGGGCAGTTGCGCTGGCGGGCGCAGTGCCGTTGTCAGGCCTGGCAAGCAGGGAGACGAGGGCGATTGCATCGCCGCCGGTATCGGCTGTTCCCGGGTCAGCTCGGGGGGCGCTCTCGATGTCTGGTGGGGCGATCTCGGCCTCGCGCCCTGCCTGGTTTGCATCGGCGTGGGCAAGTTGGTCCGCCAGCGCGGCGGTGAAGTCAGCGCCATCAGTGGATTCGCGCTCGCCGTCCAAGTGACGCTCGGTGGCGCTCTTGGCGAGCGGGGCCGCCGCAGCGGAACTGCTGAGGGGGGGGGCTGAGATGGGGGACATCGGCGTAGTCCGGGTATGAGTGTCGGTCTGCTCGGTGCAAGGGCTGTGCCACAGGCCTAGTTCGTGGGCTCGTCGTCCTTGTCCAGGCCGTGCATCGTCTTGGCAGCGTGCTCGTCGCTCATCTTCTGCTCCGCGCGGGCTTCGGCGCGGTGCAAGGCCGCGAGGTGGCGCTGCGACAGCGTGTCGAAGGCCTTTGCCTTGTTGCGCTGGTCGAGCCAGGCACGCTGGCCGTCCGTGGTGCGCTGGCGGGATGTGGCAAGGGCCGCCTGCTGCTGGGCGATCGCCTCATCCAGTCGGCCCAGGAACGCCTGATAGTTGGCCCACAACTCCCGGTCCACCCCCTGGCGGGCGGCGTCGAGAAAGCGCTGGTGGTACTCATCGCGATACTGCGTCAGCAGCGTCAGTCTCTGGGCGCCCTCCTGCTCGCCAGCGAGTAGCTGCCCGAGCTTGCGGGCCGCGTCGTCCATCCGTGCATGGGACAGATCGAGAAGCGTCTGGAGTCGAAACCTGTTGTTTGCCACGGCGACCTCTGGGGGCTTTAAGGCAGGGGTGGAATGGGTCCTGATACTAGCCTGGATATTTCGCAGGGGTTGCGAATGATCGCGCACAGATCTGTGCGATCCGGCGCCGCTCTGGAGCGAACAACGTAGCGGTGCCGACGTCTCGTGTGAAGAGCAAGCGGAGCGCGCCGAGATCAAGCGAGCGCCGCAGGAGCCTGTACCCGGATTCAGTTTGGATCGCGATCGCATCCGTCCCAAAACCAGTATCGAAACGCATCTTGGTCACGGTGAGCGGGCGGCCTGCGAAATGTCCGGGCTAGGGGTATGCCGGTTGCGAACCACCTTCATTCCGATTTCAGTGCGCGATTCCGGCTCAAAGCTGGCGATCGAACAGGTCGTGCAGCTTGATGACTGAATCCTGGAAGTCCTCGTGCTCGCGCATGTCCTGCTGAAGGAAGGCTTCGAAACGCGGATACATGGCGACGGCCTGATCCAGAAGGGGGTCGGCGCCCGCCGCGTAAGCTCCGACCGAGATCAAATCGCGGGAGCGCTGGTAGCGCGAATAGAGCAGCTTGAAATGTCGCACCAGTTCCAGGTGGGTCGGCTTGACCAGCCCGGTCATGGCGCGAGAAATCGACATCTCGATATCGATCGCCGGATAGTGGCCCTGGTCCGCCAGATTTCGCGACAGAACGACGTGGCCGTCGAGAATGGCGCGCGCCGAATCGGCGATTGGATCCTGCTGGTCGTCGCCCTCGGTGAGCACGGTGTAGAACGCCGTGATCGAACCGCCGCCTTCGGGACCATTGCCGGCGCGCTCTACGAGTTGCGGCAGGCGCGCGAACACGCTGGGGGGATAGCCGCGCGTCACCGGCGGCTCGCCGATTGCCAGGGCGATTTCGCGCTGCGCCATGGCATACCGCGTGAGCGAGTCCATCAGCAGCAACACATGGCACCCTTGGTCGCGGAAATGTTCGGCAATCGACGCCGCATAGGCTGCACCCTGCAGCCGCATCAGCGGACTGGTGTCCGCGGGTGTCGCGACCACCACTGCACGCTTGCGCCCGTCGGTTCCGAGGATCTGCTCGATGAATTCCTTGACCTCGCGGCCACGCTCGCCGATTAGTCCGACGACGATGATCTCGGCATCCGTAAAGCGTGCCATCATTCCCAGGAGAACGCTCTTGCCCACGCCGGAGCCGGCAAAAAGACCGAGCCTCTGGCCTCGCCCCACGGTGAGCATGGCATTTATGGCGCGTACACCCACGTCCAGCGTGCGATCGATGGATGCGCGCTGCAGTGGATTGATCGGCCGGGAATGCAGTGAGCGCGATTGGGTAGTGTTGATCGGGCCGGCTCCGTCCAGGGGGCGGCCAGAGCCATCTACCACTCGTCCCAGCAGTTCCTCGCCCACCGGAACGTGCTTGGCACGGTCGGTGGCACGGCGGCGCGGTCCGAAGCGTGCGGCGGCCTGAGGCGGCTGGGGCAGCGCCTCCAGCGGCAGGACTTGGGCGCCGGGGGCCACGCCGTAGATGTCGTCGGTAGGCATCATGAACAGCTTGTCACCGGAAAATCCCACTACCTCCGCGTCCACGGCGCTGCCCATTGGCACCACGATGCGGCAGCCGCTGCCCAGCGGCAACTTGAGCCCGGTAGCCTCCAGAACCAAACCGTTGATGCGGGTCAGCCTGCCGCTCACCTGATATGGAATTGCCGCCGCGGCGACCGTCTGGCAGCTGTTGAGAAATCGGCACCAAGTCTCGGTGTGGAGCCTCGTCACGTCCCTGTCCCGACCCAGATGCCACTGCGGCCGATGGTCTCAGTGATTCGCCGCCACCGGGTTTCCATGGTCGCATCGATCTGGCTGCCGCCCGCTTCCACGCGGCAGCCGCCGCGGGCCAGCTTTTCGTCCTCGAAGATGCGGTGGCCAGCGTGGCTCAACTGATCGCCAAGGAAACTGCGCGCCAAGACCGCGTCCTCCGGATGCAGATACAGCGTAGCGTGGGGGTGGAACAGTTGCTCCAGTACTTCGCGCACCACGTCTAGTACCTGTTCCGGCTTGGCCCGCAACTCCTGGCGCACCATCTGCTGCGCCAGTTCGATAGCCAGGTCGAGCAGCGTTTCGGCGACCGCTTGGTCCAGGGTGCTCAGAGCCTGCTCCAGGTTCTCCAGAATCGTGTGCACACTCAGCGCCTCCACCCGCGCTCGCGCTGTGCCCTCTTCGTAGCCCGCCGCGTAGCCCGCCTTGTGCGCCTCTTGATGGATGCGCTCTAACTCCTGGGCGGTGGGAAACCTGATTTCGCAGGCCGGCAGGCCCTCCGAGGCCGCCTGCTTCGGTGACGCCGGGTCGAAGCTGTTCAACTCCCAGCGCTCGAAGGCGGTGAGCTTCTCTTTGGGGATGACTTCGATGCTCATAAGCAGCTGCCACAGGTTGCGTAGGTCGGGTCAAGCGCGTAGCGAGGACCCGGTGATCCGGGAAACCTTGCACGCGCCTTCGTCCGCGTCACACGAACGCATCGTCGGAACCCTTGCCGCCGAGAACAATCTGCCCCTCTTCCGCCAGACGCCGTGCCACCTTGAGGATCTCCTTCTGTTCCGCCTCGACTTCCGACAGGCGTACGGGCCCCTTGCCCTCCAGATCATCCCGCAGCATCTCGGCGGCACGCTGGGACATGTTCTTGAACACCTTCTCGCGCATCTGTTCGGGCGCACCCTTGAGCGCGACGATCAGAGATTCGGACTGGATCTCGCGCAGCAGGAGTTGAATGCCGCGGTCATCGACGTCGATCAGGTTCTCGAACACGAACATCTCGTCCAGGATCGTCTGGGCCAAGTCAGGATCGAATTCCCGCACATTGTCCAGCACCGCCGTCTCCGTCGCTGCTCCGACGAAGTTGAGGATCTCCGCGGCATGGCGTGCACCGCCTATGGCGTGCTTCTTGATGTTGGCGGCACCGGCCATGACCCGCGTCAGCGCATCGTTCAGCTCCGACAGCGCGTGGGGTTGCACTCCATCGAGGGTGGCGATGCGCAGCAGCGACGTCATTGCGCAGGCGATCAGTCGAAACTCTTGAGGATCTCGCCGGCGTGATCGAACTCCAGGTGCACCAGGATGGTGGCGATGATCTGCGGATGCTCGTTCTTGATCAGGTCGGCCACCGTGCTGGGCGTCCATCCACTTCAGGCTCTCGATGCCAGCGGTATCACCGCCCTGGAGAATCCGCGAGATCAGATTCGCCGCACGGTCGTCACCGAGCGCCTTGGTGAGCATCGACCGGATCACTCTCCTCGTCCACCGCCATCGGCGGGCCCTGGGCGTTGCGTTCGCTGAATTCGTCGAGCACCGATTCGACTGTCTCGCGCGGTACCCGTCTTCAATTGCGCCATTGCCGTTCCCAGCTTCTGAACCTCGCGCGGACCGAGATGCTTGAGCACTTCCGCCGCCTCGTCCTCGCCCAGCGTCAGCAGCAGCATGGCGCCTTTCTCGATTCCGTCATTGCTCACTGCCGTCCACCCAGTCCTTGATCACGTTGGCGACCAGTTTGGGATCCTGCTTTGCCAGGCCTTGGCTTCCAGCAGCTTCTGGTCGAAACGCAGGACTGCGCCTGCGGGGGCCGGCAAATGGCCGGCGATGGCAGCTTCCTGGGTGTCGCCAGTCAGGCGTTCTGCTCGCGCTGCCGCTGCCGCTCGCTGCCACGATTGCGCAGGAACGGTCGCACCACGCCGAAGAACAGCCAAGTGGCCAAGCCGCCGAACAACAGGTACTTGCCGATCACCTTTGGCGAGACTGATGACGGCGGGATCCTTCCACAGCGGGGTCTCCGGGCAGCACTTCCCGCGCTACCGGCTCGAACGGCGTATTGGCGACATTGAACGTGTCGCCACGCTCCTTGTTGAAGCCCATCGCCTCCCGCGTCAGGTCGTTGATCTGCTTCAGCTCGTTGTCGCTCAGCGGCTTGGCCGTAGCTTGCCGTCGGCGCCGGTGAGCTGCTTGTGATTCACTGCCACCGCCACCGACAAGCGCTTCACGTTGCCGGTGGGCGGCGGGTATGGCGATGGTCTTGTCTACTTCATAGTTTATCGTCGCATCCTTGCGCGTGTTGATCGGGGGCGGAGCGCCGGCGTTGCCCGGTGTTCCGAGAGCGGGTGGCGAGGTGATCGGTGCCGTCGCGGGCACCGGAGGCTGATTGGAAAGCGCGCCGGGTACGCCAGCGGCGTCCGGATCGCGGGAGGCGGATTCGGAGCTCTGCTGGCTGCGGATGACATTGGCTCTCGGGGGCGCCATTGGGCTTGTACGTCTCGGCGGTCTGCTCGATCTGGGAGAAGTCGACATCGGCCGCGACCTGAGCGCGCACATTGTCGCGGCCGGTGATGGGTGTGAGAATGGCCTCGATGCGCTGGACGTAGCTCTTCTCGAGTTCCTTGCACGTAACTGAGTTGGCTCGCGTCGAGACCGGCCATACGCAGGCATCGTTGATAGCCGACACCAGGTGCCGCTCTGATCCACGACGGTGACATTGTCGGCCTCCAGTTGCGGCACGCTGGAAGCCACCAGGTGCACGATGCCGGCGATCTGCGCCGCGTCGAGGGCGCGCCCGGGATGCAGATTCAGACCAGTACCGATGCCGTGGGCTTCTGTCGTATCGCGCAGGAACGCGGACTTGCTTCGGAATGGCCAGATGGACCCGTGCCGCCTGTACCGCCGCCAGGGACTGGATGGAGCGTGCCAGTTCGCCTTCGAGCGCGCGCTGGTAATTGACCTGCTCGGCGAACTGGCTGATGCCCAGTTTCTGTCCCTCCATCAGCTCGAATCCCACCATGCCGCCTCGCGGCAGACCCTGGGCGGCGAGCCGCAGGCGCAGGTCGTGGACCTGGCTGGACGGCACCAATATGGCGCCGCCGCCTTCGGTGAACTTGTAGGGCACGTTTTGCTGCGTCAAGGCGGAGACGATGGCGCCACCGTCCTGATCCGAGATGTTCGAGAACAACACCACATAGTCCGGTTGTTTCGCCCACATCCAGCCGCCGACCAGCGCGGCGATGAGTGCGGCGGCGCCGACCATGGCGATGAGCTTGTCGCGCATCGACAACTGGGTAAAGCCTTGCAGCGAGTTCGGTAGGAGCGACGGCGGTGGTTTCGGCCATAGGTTTGTTTCGCGCGGATTCGCTTGCGGTCGCAGCCCTTTTCAGGTTTGCGGCGATTTTGCGCTGCGGGGCGAATATCCCGTTGCCGTGAATAGCAGGTCTTTTCGGCCCCTATTTGGCCGTCCGTGACGGATGCCGCAGGCGGTACTCTGCCAGCACTGAAAAAGGGCCATGGCCGGCGCCATGACCACAGAAATTCGCGACCTGCGAACACGCCTCCTAACCAGGCCGAAAACCTGGCGGAGGCGTTTCGTCTCTTCAACCGGTCTCCGCCGAATTCACCGAGGCCTATTCCAGTCTGCAGAACCAGGTGGCGGGTCTGACCGCGGAACTTGCCAGGCCAACGGCGAACTGCGTCGCCAGTACCAGGAGAAGGCGCGCCTGTCGGAACGTCTGGCCCTGCTGCTGAACGCACTGCCGGCGGGCGTCGTGGTACTGGACCGCGAAGTGCCGGGTCGAACAGTGCAATCCGGCCGCGGAGGCGACTTTCGGTGCTGCAACTCGAAGGGCGTGCATGGGGCGAGATATTTGCTGCACGGATGACGGCAGACCGAAACGACTTCTGAATGGAGCACGGGCACCGGCACGCAAGAGAAGCGCATCGTCGTAGCGGAGACCGAACTGGACTCGGCGGGCGGCCGTATCGTGCTGATGCATGACGTCACCGCCGCACATCCCATGAAACGACAGGCCGAACGCAACGAACACCTGGCGGCGATGGGCGAGATGGCGGCGGCGCTGGCGCACCAGTTGCGCACGCCGCTGGCGGCGGCGCTGCTCTATACGGGCAACCTGACGCGCCCGGCATCGTCGCCGAGGATCGGACGACGCTCGCCGAAAAGGCGATCGCGCGCCTCAAGCATCTGGAACGCCTCATCCAGGACATGCTCATCTTCGCCCGCGGCGAGGTAGCGCGGGCGGGAATGGTTCGAACGCCTCCGCCTGGTGGTCGAGGTGCGCAAATCGTCGAGCCGCTGGCGCGCGACACGCGACGGTCACCTTCATCGTCGCGGACGACAGCGCCGCGGGACGCAGATTCACGGTGACCGCAAGGCGCTGGTGGGGGCATTCATCAACCTGCTGGAAAACGCGCTGCAGGCGTGCGATAGCGGGTGGTCGCGTCGAGTTGGCCGCCGCGGTCGGTGACAGCGCAGATGACCGGTTCGCGCGTGCGCGACGACGGCCGCGGCGTCGATCCCGCAAGTGCGCGCAGCGGCTGTTCGAACCTTTCTTCACCACGCGCGCATCGGGCACCGGTCTGGGCTTGGCGATCGTCCGCGGCGTGGTGCGCGCCCATGGCGGCGCCATCGAACTGGCGCCGGAAACCCGTCCGGGTCACGGAGTTCATCGTGCACCTGCCCGCCGCGACCGGCGGCCGTCGGTGCGGCGCAATCATGCCCGTCTCACGGGAGTGCCGTATGACCGAGAAACTGAGCATCCTCGTCGTCGAGGACGACGCGTCGCTGCGCGACGCCGTATGCCTCACGCTGGAATGCGCCGGCCATCGCGTGGTGGGCGCAGCGCGACGGCCCGGCGGCGCTGACGCTCCTCGCGCGCAATGCGCTTCAACGTGGTCGTGAGCGATCTGAAGATGGAGCCCATGGACGGGCTCGCAACTGCTGTCCGAGACTCCGCCGCCGTGACCCGCATCTGCCGGTGCTGCTCATGACGGCGTTTGGTGACGTGGACAAGGCGGTCGCCGCCATGCGCGGCGGCGCCTGCGATTTCCTGCATCAAACCGTTCGAGCCCGACCTGCTTGCTTGAGCACGTGCAGCGCTATGCCTTCGTGCCGCCGCCGGGCAGAAGGCATGGTGGCGGAAGATCCGCGCACGCGTCAGCTACTGGCGGTCGCCGCGCGCGTCGCCCGGACCGACGCCACGGTGTTGCTGACCGGCGAATCCGGCACCGGCAAAGGAAGTGTTTGCGCGCTACATTCATCAGCAGTCGCGGCGCAAGGATGCGCCCTTCATCGCCATCAATTGCGCCGCCATTCCGGAAAACCTGCTGGAGGCAACCCTGTTCGGCTACGAGAAAGGCGCATTCACCGGGGCCCAAAGCGCGCAGGCCGGCAAGTTCGAGCAGGCCGACGGCGGCACGCTGCTGCTGGACGAGATTTCCGAGATGCCCCTGGCCCTGCAAGCCAAGCTGCTGCGGGTGCTGCAAGAGCGCGAGGTGGAGCGGGTGGGCGGGCGCAAACCCGTTCGGCTCGACATCCGCGTCATCGCGACCAGCAATCGCGACATGGCGCCAGGAGGTGGAGAGAGGCAGCTTCCGCGAAGACCTGTACTACCGCCTCGCCGTATTTCCGCTGGCCATCCCGGCGCTGCGCGAGCGGCCGCAGGACATCGTGCCGCTGGCGCGCCACTTTGCCGCCGCCCACGGTGCTCGCAGCCGGCCGCGTAACGAAGCTTTCTGCCGCCGCCGAGGCAATTCTTGCCGCCCACGACTGGCCCGGCAACGTGCGCGAACTGGAGAACGCCGTGCATCGGGCCTCGATTCTGGCAACGTCGGATGAATCATCGAACCCGAGCACTTTCATCTCGGCCTCGTGCCGGCTCGATCCGGCCCGAGCCGATCGAGCGCCGGGAATCGGCACTGTCGATTCTGCGGCTATGCGCCGCGGCAGCGCCGCCCGACATGAAGGATCTGGAACGACAGCACATTCTGGACACGCTTTCGGCGGTCGGCGGCTCGCGCAAGCTGGCGGTACAGCGTCTCGGCATATCCGAACGCACACTGCGCTACAAGCTGCAGCAGTATCGCACGTCCGGCACGGTCTGAAGGCTGTGGCACACAGTTTGCTCTTTGTCGAATACGTCTACCGGATGGACATTCCTGTTATCGTAACTGGCAGTGAGCCGCTGCTCTCCGCCCGAGAGACGGGCAGGGGCGGGGGTGCGGTCGTTGTGCCACGGTTACGGCGAGGCGAGGCGTTGAGCGGGGGGTAACGAATGGAAACACGTGGAATCGACCAGGTACTGGCGGAACTGCGGGGCACGTCGCAGCCGGCCGGGCAAAGCCGCCCTGGCCGGATGCGAGCGCGGCCGGCGGCGTCGACTTCGGTCAAGCGTTGAAGGCGGCCCTGGATCAGGTCAACCAGACGCAGCAGGATGCGCAGAAAATGGCCCAGAACTTTTCGGCGGGCGATCCCAACGTCAATCTGCAGGACGTGATGGTCAATCTGCAGAAGGCCAATCTTTCCTTCCAGCAGATGGTGCAGGTGAGGCAATCGCCTGGTCAGTGCCTACCAGGAAATCATGAACATGCAGGTGTGATGAGCGCGGCCTATGGAAAAGATGCGCGCGCTATTGTCTTTGTTGGGTGGCCAGTGACAGTAGCCTTTGTGTGCCCGGCACCGCGGGCCTTGCGCTCGCGCTCCACGTTCATGATATAACGCTCCACCTTATTACCATGGTGCCGGGCAGATTCATGAACTGACAGCCGCAGCGTTTGCTCGCGTGCCATTGCGCAGCGTGACATCGAAGACGTTGCACACGCGTCAGCCGGCGCGAATCGTGCCCGGCATCGGGCAGTTCGAGCGTGCAGGACTCGAACTGCTGGTCGACCGAGAATTCGAAGCCCGAGGGCGGCGGTCATCACGGCGATGCCGCCACCGCTGATATCCACCACCTGCGCCTCGACACTGCGGCGCTCGCCTCTTCCTGCAGGACCAGCATCAGCTCGCATTTCAGGGGTCGGCCACCGGTGCCGTCAGGCGATAGTACTCACGGCGCTGCAAGCGCAGCAGATCTGCGCGGGCATGGGCGCGCGAAACGCCGGTCGGCCTTCGTGCCTGCTTCCTTCACCCAGGGCACGGAGAACTGTATCTTCACTCGTCGTGAGTCGCGATAAGGATCAGCTTGCCGGGCGGAGAGCGCCTTGCGATTCATTGCCGTGCTGGCACCGTAATCGAGGACGATGCCCGCATCATCGATCGCGAGCAGCGCCGTGAGCACGAAGTCGCTTCCCTCGTTGAAATAGGCCGTGATCAGGTCGGTCGACTTGATGAGGCGCGCAGAACGAACTGAATCTCGGTCGCGCTATGCAGCAGATAGCGGCTTGTAATCATCCGCCTCCATCAACTCGAACTTGACGGGGGTGTCGGACGGCGTCTGAACTCGGGTCTCGGTCATGGTCAGTGGCTTGCTGTGACCACGGAAGTGTAGAGGAATTGTTCGTTGCTTCCAAACCGAGACAGCTCTTACTCGATTCAGGCGGGGGAGCGGGACTGCCCGGCTTGCCGGTCAACATCATCCGGCGGCGCACTCTGCTCGGTGGAGGCTTCGGCCGCAGGTTGAGTTGGCGCGAACTCCTCCCGTTCCAGCCGGTAGATCCACGCCAGCAGCTCAGCTACCGCCACGTAGAGTTGGGGCGGAATGCGGGCATCGAGATCCACCTGCATCAGCAATGCCACCATCTCTGGGGATTCATGCACGAAGACTCCGGTCTTCCGTGCCCGCGAGACGATCTCGTCGGCAATCAGCCCGCGTCCTTTCGCTACCACGCGCGGTGCGGCGTCACCGGCGTTGTACGCGAGGGCGACTGCCGAAGGGCGCGTTTCAGGCTGGCTCGCCATGTTCGACCTTCAACGCCAACAGGGGCACGCCGAGCGCGCCCAGGGATGCGGCCAGGTCGTCGGCGCCGGCCTTAAGGATGTCGGCGCTTGGATCCTCCGCGGCGCGCAGGTTGACGGCGACTCCAGCGGTACTCAGGCTCACGGTCGCGGCGATTCCGCCAAGCCGCGGCAGAGCCATGCGCAGATTGGTCGTCCACGCCGCGGGATCATCCGCGCCGTCGGCGTTGCGCTCGCGCGTGGCATCCCGGATTTCCCAATCCATCTCCTGCCCCGGCCAGACCTGGCCCAGCCACAGGACATGTTGATTCGCCAGCACGTCCAGTTGATGTCGAACCAGCGTCGCCAAGTCGTCGGGAAGAGTCGGCGCCATCGCAGCACTCGGCGCAGCCGCGTTGCGTGCCTCTTCGTGCAGCCGAGTCGTCGCCGCATTGGGACCTGCTTCAAGTGCGGCGAGCGTAAGGTTCGCCGCCGGTGCCGTTGCCTGCCGGCGTGTCGCCAGATCGACGGCCCGAGCGGCCAACGCGTCCGCCGCTTCTGTCCCCGCCTGCGGGAGGGGGGAATGTTGAGCCTGTGGCTCACGCAGCAGCGCACTCAGGGGCAGGCGGCCAGTCACCCACTGTGCCTGGTGCGACTCGTAGAAAATGCCGGACTCGCTGACTGCCCTTTGCAGCAGCGGCGCCAGTGCCTGTCCAGTCTGCGGCGGCGCGGGAAGGATCGGCGCGTTCCGCGCCAGCGGCGCGGCGCGCCCCGGCGTTGCGCCAGTCCCCGTCAGCAGGGTGCCGATCAACTGCGCGGCACGGCTCAGCGTAGTGCTGGAGGTAGGTGCCGATTGGTTCTCCGTCGAGGGAGCGACTTGGGTGGCAATGATCGTCCTGGGCGTGCGGTCGATCACCACCAGTTCCAGCGCGTCTCCGGCCATGGCGGACTGTGGCAGCGAAAGGGTTACCGTTCGTCCGGCCACGATCGCGCGGAACGTGCCGTCGGGGAGAGCCGACTGGATGTTGGCGCTGAAGCGCTGACCCGGCGAGTACGGTGGCAGATCCGAAGGCAGCTCGCGCACCACGGACGGCGGCTGCACTGCCGCTTCCATCATGACGCGCAGGCGGGCGGCCAAGTCGGACGGAATCATAAGGGGGATTACGGCGGGTCACCTCAATTCTTGACGCGGGCCGCGGCCTGCGGCTCCCTTGCGGAACGCCGGAACTTCGGGCGTTGCGGGAAGAAGGGGCGGGTTGCGGTTGCCGAGCGCTCGCAACTGGCCCGATCCCAACTGAAAAGGAAAGTTCGTCCCTACTTGCGAGAAGGGGCCGCGACAGGGGCCGAACCGCGTTGCCCTCTGCCCGGCCCCGCTCGGGGGAGTGACTCAGCTACATGCCATAGGCCTGGCGCACGTTGCGCGAGCGCGCTCCGGCGCCGAGGTATTTCGAGACGCTGTTCATCCACGGCTCGGTGTAGCTGCGCACTTCGGCATCGTCGGCAAGGATGCGGCGGATCAGTTGCACCTTGTGTGCCCGTTCTTCGGGCGACAGCGGTGCCGGCGCGGACAGCGGGTCGTTGGCCGCGAGGACATCGCGCAGGCGGGCGACGTCCTGCTCCAGGGCGGTAAGGCGGTCCCAGTCGTTCGCCCGGGCCGCTTCGACCATCCGCGTCGAGACATCACTCATCGTTTCGTACAAGCGGAGCGCTGACATGTCTTTCCTTTCACTTCAGGCGGCCACCCGGGTGACCGCGCCGGCCATGGTGTATTTCGCGATGTTTTCCCATGCGCCCTTGAGTTCGTCGAGCAGGCCATGCACCTCGTCAAGCACGGCCGCATTGTTCTTGAGGTTGGCGAACACCAACCGCTCGCACATGTAGTCGTACAGCCCCGCCAGCCGGTCGGCGAGCTCGCCGCCCACTTCCATGTTGAGGCTGGCCTTGAGGCCGTTGGCGATGATGTTGATGGCCTTCGAGATGTTCTCGCCCTTGGGTCCGACGTCGTTACGGTCCATGTGCTGCCGTGCCGAGGCGACGCACAGCAGCGCTCCGTCGAACAGCATTAGAATGAGTTCGTGGGGATCGGCGGACGACACGCCTGTTTCGACGCCGACCTGGGCATAGGCGGACACCCGATTCGCCATGCCGCGATGCGTAGTGCCGAACATCAGTTGTCTCCTTGATTGTTGATCTTGGGCAGGTTGGCCAGTTGTTGTTGCAGGAAGGAACTGGTGGCAGTCATGCTCGCTACCATCTTGTCCAGGGCGGTGAATTGGGCAAGGTAGCGCGCCTCGATCTGCGTCATTCGCGCTTCCAGTCTTTCGCGCCGCCTGTCGATGTCCCGGATCGAATCGTTGATGCCGTCCGTGCGGCTGCTCAGGATGCCGTCGGTGTTCAACATGGACCCGATGCGAACGTCGATCTGGGCGGCGAACCCCGTCACCGTTCCTCCCTTCACGAAGAGTTCGCCGACGCGCTTGGACGGGTCGGCCAGCGCCTCGGTGAGCTTCGCCACGTCCACCGCCAAAGTGCCATCGCGCTGGAAGCCGATCCCGATCTCCGAAAGGGTGGCGATCCCACCCGTGGTGCCGCCGAGCCTGGCGGTCAGGATCTGTCGCAGTTGCACCTGAATCGACCGCACCGTGCCGTCGCCAGTGAGAGTGGCAGAAGTCCCCGCCGTGGGATCCGCGGCCGAAGCGTCCTTCAAGACCTTGGCGAGGTCGTTGTAGGCCTTGACGAAGGCGTCGATCTTTTCCTTGATCGCCGCGGTGTCGGAGGCCACCGTCAAGGACGTCGTTGCCCCCGCCTTGAGCAGGGTCAGCGTGACGCCGCCGATGGCGTCGGACACCGTGTTTCCCGGCTTGGTAATCGCAATGCCGTCCACCGAGAAGGCGGCGTCGCTCGCCGTGGCGCGCTCGGAAAGCGCCTGGGTCCCGGCCGGATCGTGCGCCAGTAATGCCGCAATGTCCGCATTTCCGGCGACGGCGATGCGCATGCTGTTCTGCGCCCCCGAGTTGTTGGACGTCAGAACCAGGCGGTAGGGGGTAGCGGAGCCGTCGTTGATGATCGAGGCGGTGACGCCGATGTTGGCGGCGTTGATCGCGTCGCGGATGCCCTGCAGCGTGTTGTTGGCGACGTCGATCGTCACCGTCTGGGCGCCACCCGCTCCCGGTGTGAGCGTGGCCCCGGCGGCATAGCGGCCGGTGACCGGATCGAGCGTTCCGGCGATGGTGCCGAATTCGATGGTGAGCGTCGTCGTCGCCGCGGTGCCAATGGTGGCCGTGTCGCTGGCCTGTCCGACGGCCACCAGCTTCTGGTTCTGGGCCAATGTTTGAACCTGCACCGCGTACGACCCGGCCGCCGCCGCGGATCCCGCCGCCGCGCCGAGCACCGTGGCGTCGGCAACCGTTGCCTTGAAGGAGGCGAACTTTGCCGGCGTCGCCAGCACCTGCGCCGCGGTCTGGAATGCAGCCAGCGCGCTCTTGATGGTGCCGAATGCCGAGAGCTTCGCTTTGTAGCTCGACTCCTGTTTGTCGAGGCGGGTGATGGGACGTCGCTCGAGCGTCATCAGCTGGCTGATGATGCTGTTGATGTCCAGCCCTGATCCGATGCCGGGAGTGGAGATCGCCATGATGTCGAATCCTGGTTTGGTGTTCTACTGTCGCAAGCCGCGTGCCCAGACGCAGCGCCGAAATGAAGGAAAGAAGCGGCGCGGCGATCGAGGAGTGGAAGTTCCCGATCGCCGCGCCGCCCGCATCATGCTTCCTTGTGCAAGAGCAGTCCCTGCAGCTTGTCCAGCGTGCGGCCGATTTCCAGCAGTTCCTCGGACGGGATCTGCCGGATCACCTCGCCGGTGGTCGTGTCCACCACCCTGACCACCGTTCGCTTCGTCGCCTGGTCGAGCGAGAACACCAGGTTCTGCGCCACCGGTTCGACCATGCGCCGGACTTCGCTGACCAGTTCGTCGAGCTGCCTCGGCGGTTGAGCGCTGCTCCTGTTCGCCTCGGGGTTGGCGCCTTGTGCCGTGCTGCCTGAGCCGGCGACCGTCACGCGCGGGGCAGGCGACGCAGGCGCCACGGGGGAAGGTGTTCCCGCTGCGTTGATCTGCTGTATCGCCATGACTTGCCCTCCCTTCGGCCGAAGGCCCAGGTGGCGGGAGCCACCCGGGCCTCGTCACCGAGAATCGTCTCAGACTTACCGCAACAGCGTAAGGACGTTCTGCGGCAGCGCGTTGGCCTGCGCCAGCATCGCGGTGCCGGCCTGCTGCAGGATCTGGCCGCGGGACAGTGCGGCGGTTTCTGCCGCGAAGTCTGCGTCCATGATCCGGCCGCGCGCCGCTGCCTGGTTTTCGCTCGCGATCTGCAGGTTGGCGACCACCGATTCAAAACGGTTCTGCACGGCGCCAAGGGTGGCACGGTTGACGTTGGTCGCGTCCAGCGCCGTGTCGATCGCGGTCATGGCCGCATTGGCATTCGCCACGGAGCTGATGTCAGCCGTGGCGATGGCTGTCGGTGCTGTTACGGCGGCTACGTTGATGACCTCGCCCACATTCGCACCGACCTGGAAGTCCTTGGCGGCACCGAACACGGCGCTACCATTGAACTGCGTTCCCGCCAGGCGCGTGATCTCAGCGTTCAACTGGGTATATTCCGCAGTCAGCAGGGCGCGGTCGGCATCGCTCAGACTGCCGTTGGCCGACTGCACCGCGAGTTCACGCATGCGCTGCATTGCATCGGTTACCTTGCCGAGTGCGCCTTCGGCCGTCTGTGCAAAGGAAATGGCATCGTTGGAGTTGCGGATTGCGACGTTCATGCCGCGAACCTGGGCGTTCATGCGGTCGGCAATCGCGAGGCCGGCTGCATCATCTTTAGCACTATTCACGCGCAGGCCTGAGGACAGGCGCTGCATCGAGACGGCGAGCGCCGTCTGGGACGTATTGAGGTTACGTTGGGCAGTGAGCGACGAAACGTTGGTGTTGATGGTTTGAGGCATTTTGGTCTCCTATCAGATCCAGTTGGTCGAACCCGACAGCTGCTTCCTCAGGATCCGTCAAGCTCTTGAGCGTTGTTGCCGCCGTCTTGAGGTCATTATCGGAGGACACGCGGAGAAACTTGAGATTATCGGGGTGGTTTTTCGCCTGCTGCGGAGGCCCGAAGGGTGCGGGCAAGTGTTTGAAGCGATGGCGGAAAACCGGAATGTACGCGCTCTATCGGCCAGCGATCAAGGAACTTGAGATTGCATGTTTCATGCATCGTGCATTGATGCACATTTTGTCCGTTGCGAGAGGTGGCGGAGCCGGAGGCGGCCGTAGCCTGCGGCGACGAAACCGGGTCGATCGGGGTGAAAGCGCCGGACGCCCCTGGGTGGAAACGGTCAGGCGGCGGCAATAGCTGGCGATGGGAAGTGAAGCCGCCGCCCATTGAACGGACGCGCGGCTCGGCGAGGGTCGCGTGCTGCTAATTGGCCTCGACGCGGTTCTTTCCCGCGCGCTTGGCCGAATACATGGCGGCATCGGCGCGGGCGATGATCTGGTTGCGATCTTCGTTCGGGACCACCTGGGTGACGCCGGCGCTGAACGTGATGAGGATGCGGTCGTTGTTGTGCAGGAAGAAGCGCTTGGTGATCTCCCGCTGCAGCCGCTTCAACGCGCCGAGCGCGTCCTCGATCTCGGTTTCCGGGAGCAGCACGACGAATTCCTCGCCGCCGTAGCGGGCCAGGGTGTCGTGAGGTCGCAGCGCTTCGCGGATCACACGGGCGAGATGGACGAGAGCGTCGTCGCCGGTAGCGTGGCCGTAGGTGTCGTTAAGCGCCTTGAAATTGTCAATGTCCAGCAAGGCGACACACAGTGGGGAGGCGTGGCGCGAGGCGCGGGTGACCTCGCGCTCCAACGCCTCGTCGAGACCCTTGCGATTGAGGGCACCAGTGAGCTGGTCATGGCGCACCATCTTGCTGGTCTGGGCAAGCTCGCTCTGCAGGCGCGCGATTTCCTTCTCCGAGTCCTCGACGCGATCCTTCATGACGCGCAACTCGTCGCGCGAATGGGCGGCGGAGCCCTGCATGACCCGGGTTTCGCGCATCACCTCGTCAATCACGCACGACAATTCGGTGATGTCCTTCGCCGAGGAGATGCGCACGGCGCAGTGTTCGATCTTGTCGTGGTAGTCGCTGGTTGACTCGCTCATGCTTGCCAGGTGATCCACGAAGCTGGCGAGCATGGATTTAATCTGTTCCCTGGCTTCGTTGAGGCCCTGCTTGAGCGTGCTCTGCTTGGAAATGACCTCCTTGAGCCGACGCTCGACGTCTTCCAGGCGCCTGACATGGAGGGGCGGGGCGAATGCCTCGCTGACCATTGCGAGCTGCCCGTGCAGCCATTGGTCGTCCACCACCAACTCGCCGATGTTGTTGACGATGAGCTGCAGCAGGTGTACCAGGGCGGCCCGGATCTCCTCCTGGTCTCCAGCCATCCACTGAACGCGAACAGAAAGCCTCTTCAGTCGTCCGGCGAAATCGTGCAAGGCGACGGTGTCCTGCGCGGCCCGGATGTCGGCGGCAAGTGTCTGGACTTCCCGGCGGAGTTCAGGCCATTCCAAGACCAGCGTGCTGACGCTGTTTTCCAACAGATCCGCAATCAGTCCGCGCAGTTCGTCGGACATCGCCGAGACGACAGGCGCCGTCAGGGCCGCCGCGGCCGGCGTTGGTACATGCCCGATTTCCGGTGGCGGCGCCGACGGCAGCGGCTCGACCGCTGCGGTCAGTCGTTCGCCGCCGGTAGACGAGACTTGCGACCAGGAACGCAACAGAGACTTGAGGCGTGCATAGAGTTGCTCGGAGTCGCTCGAACTGGCGGTCAGAACATGATCCAGCGCTTCACGCTTGCGCGCCGTGGTCAGGCCCGCGTGGCGGCGAGCGAGTTGTTCCGCCAGTTCACGGATCAGCGCCGTCCATGCCGGCGGTTCCTTGGCTGCGAGCACCGCGTCGAGAGCAGCGCCGATTGCCGACAGGTTGTGCCCGGCGACGGCGTCCTCGATCTGGCGTACGAACCGTACCTGAAGGGGTGTTGTACGCGGCAGGCGGGCGACGAGGGCCTTCAGGGTCCGCTCGGGAAAGGGCTCCGTGTCCGTGGATCCGGCAATCTCGTGGTAGAGCGCCCTGTAATTCTCGGGGGTAGGCGGCAGACGGCGCACCGCCAGCCGCAGCAGCGCTTCGCGGGCGACTTCGGCGGATTGGGCAATCACGGACATCGACGCAATCAGACTGGAACCGTTCGAATTCTACGGCCGGTCTCGCCGCTTCTTGAGCCATTGAGCGTTAAAGGGGCTCGGATCCGCAGTTCCCAAGCCATGAGCGACTGCAAGCTCGCTGCCGTGTTACTCCACTAGCCCCTGTTTCAGCCCGTAGTGGGTCAGTTCGGCATTGTTCTTGAGCTTCATTTTCTCCAACAGCCGGGCACGGTAGACACTCACCGTCTTGACGCTCAGATTTAGCTCGTCGGCAATCTGCGTCAGCGTCTTGCCCGAGGAGATCATGACCAGGGTCTGGTACTCGCGGTCCGAGAGCTTCTCGTGGGGAGGCCGCTCGTCGTCATCGTCGAGGATGGCGTTGGCAAGCTCCTCCGCCACCGCCGGGCTCACGTATTTCTTCCCCGCCGCCACCTGGCGGATCGCGCTCACCAGCAGTTCCGGCGCGCTCTGTTTCGTCAGATAGCCCGCTGCCCCGGCCTTCAGGGCGCGCACCGCGTAATGTTCCTCCGGATGCATCGACAGCACCAAAACCGGCAAACGGGGAAACTCCTTCTTGATCAGCTTCAACGCGTCGATACCGTTGCGGTCGGGCATGGAGACGTCCATCAGCACCACGTCCCAGGCGCCGTCGCGCACCAGTTGCATGACTTCCACGCCATTCGAAGCTTCACCGGCGACCACCAGGTCCGGCGTGTCGGAAAGGATTTGCCTCAGGCCTTGGCGGACGATCGAATGATCGTCGGCGATGAGAACGCGGATTGGATTGCCCATAGGCCCTACGCTAACGGTTGATTGGCGCCTTGTCCAGCGATTGGGGTGACCGGGTCGCATGCCTCCGCCGGAGCGCGCACGGTGATGCGGGTGCCGCCCGCCGGCCCGTGGCCGATTTCGAGCCCTCCGTTCAATGCGTTTATACGCTCGCGGATGCCGCGCAGACCGTAGGAGTGCGGCTTCGACAGGGCCTCGGCATCGAGTCCCTTGCCGTCATCGGTGATCTCCAGCAGGATGTCGCCGCCCTCCTGCACCAGGCGCACCTCGACACTGCCGGCTTCGGCGTGCTTGCTGATGTTGGTGAGCGCCTCCTGGAAAATGCGAAACAGCGCCGTGGAGGTCGACTGGTCGGGCACCGCGTCATAGTCGGCGCACAGCACCCGGCAGGGAATGCCGGTGCGCTGGTGGAAGTCTTCGGCCTGGCATTCGATCGCCGCGGCAAGCCCGAAGTCCTTGAGGATGCCCGGTCGAAGTTCCCGCGCCACGCGTCCGGCGGTTGCAATGGCATCATCCACGAGCTTCTCGATGGAGCGCACGCGGCTGCGCAGCTGCATCGGATCCGCGTCGAGCTTGCCCGCGAGCAAGGCCACGTCGAACTTGATGGCGACCAGGTTCCCGCCGAGTTCGTCGTGGATGTCGCGCGCGATGCGCTCACGCTCCTCTTCCTTGGCGACCTGCAGGTGGGAAGACAGCTCGGCGAGCTGCGCGCGGGAGTGCCGCAGTTCCTGCTCGGTGAGCTTGCTCTGGGTGATGTTGAACACCACCCCCTCCCACTGAATTTGGCCCGACGCCACATGCCGCGGCGAAGAACGCAGGTTGATCCACTTCTCCTCTCCTTCCAAGACTATCCGGCCGTCCCAGTTGACAGTAGAAAAGGTCAAAGTCGATTCGTCGATCGCGTCCATGAATCCGCGCCGCTCCCGTTCATGAATCATGCTCAAGAAGCGCTCCGGAACCGCGATTAGTTCGTCCGGTTTGATGCCGAGCAGCGCGGCGCTGCCTTCGCTGACATAGAGGAAATGCAGCGAACCGTCGTCGTTACGGCGCGTCATCTGAAATACCATGCCCGGCAGATTGCCGGCCAGGGCACGGAAGCGGGCTTCGTTCTCCCGCAGGGCGTCGAGCGCGGCGCGGCGCTCCGCGCGGTTGCGCGCTTCGCGCAGTTCGCGCTCGACGGCGGGCACCAGGCGATCGAGCTTGTTCTTGGAAAGATAATCGTGGGCACCCGAGCGCATGGCGGCGATGGCCGTCTCCTCGTTGATCACGCCGGAAACGATGATGAACGGGAGGTCGATGCGCAGATCCTGCAGCAGATGCAATGCTGCCAGGGCGCTGAACTGGGGCATGCTGTGATCGGAAAGCACCACGTCCCAGGACCGATCCATCAGGGCGGCACGCATGTCGTGGGCGTTTTCGACGCGGGCGCTGGCGCATCCATAACCGGCTTCGCGGAAACGGTGAAGCAGGAGGAGGGCGTCGTCCTCCGAATCCTCGATGATCAGCAGCCGCAGCGCGGATGCAGGAGCAGATTCCTGGTCTGACATGCCGGAGACATTGCGTGATGGATGAGCCGGAGTTTACCGCAAAGGCGACCGTGTCCCAAGCGACATGCACACCGTCGTCCATGACGTTCGCCGAAGGGAAGGATACGCCGGTAGGCTATAATCCGCGTCGGGCCGGCATAGCTCAGTCGGTAGAGCAACCGCCTTGTAAGCGGTAGGTCCCGGGTTCGATTCCTGGTGCCGGCACCAAAAACTCCGCCAGAGCAGTCCAGCGACATCCCATAGACTAAGCATTGTTCTTTAAGTAACCAGATAACCTTCCTCTGAGGTAGTGCGGGACTTTCCATTGCAATCTACCCGCAATGAGGGTAGATTCTGCGGGTAGATTGGTTCTGCTTGTCGTAGATACCGCAATCTACCCGCAGCAATCCCTGCCATGCTCACGGACAAGGAAATCCAAAGCGCCAAGCCCCGCGGCAAGCCGTACAAGCTTTCTGACGGCGCGGGTCTGCACCTTGAGGTGTCGCCTGCCGGCGGCAAGCTCTGGCGGCTGCGCTATCGCTACGGCGGCAACGAAAAGATGCTGGCACTCGGGAAGTATCCCACGGTACGCGGCCCCGAGGCGCGTAAAAAGGCGGCGGAAGCACGGCAGGCCCTGCATGAAGGGCGCGACCCTTCGGCGGAGAAGAAGGCGGCGAAGGAGCGCGCACGCATCACGGGGGAAACGAGCTTCGAGGCTGTGGCCCGCAACTGGATGGCCAAGGTAGGCCCCACCCTTGCCGAGAGCACGCGGGAAAAGCACACGAACTTCCTCGGGAAAGACGTGTTTCCCTGGATCGGGGCGCGGCCCATCGCGGAGCTTGCAGCTCCCGATCTGTTGGCGGTCATCCGGCGCATCGAAGAGCGGGGAGCCGTGGACATCGCCAAGCGTACCCACAACTTGATGGGGCGTATCTTCCGCTATGCCGTGGGGCATGGCCTGTGCGAACGCGACCCGTCCCGGGATATCGAATTGCGCGACATCCTGACGGCGGTGAGCACTCGACATCACGCTGGCCTGACCGATCCGAAGGAAGCCGGTGCGCTGCTGCGCGCCATCGAGGTCTTCACCGGGGCATTCACGACCCGCTGTGCCCTTCGCCTTGCCCCGTTGGTTTTCGTGCGGCCTGGTGAGCTGCGCCACGCCGAGTGGACCGAGTTCGACTTCGGCAAAGCCGAATGGCGTGTCCCTGCCGTGAAGATGAAGAGGAAGGAACAGCACATCGTTCCGCTGTCCCATCAGGCGATTGCCATCCTTCGGGAGATTCAACCGCTCACGGGCAACGGCCGCTACGTGTTTCCGAGCGAGCGCACCAGCGAGCGGCCCATGTCCGAGAACACGGTGAACGCTGCACTGCGCCGCCTGGGCTACACGAAGGAGGAAATGACGGGGCACGGCTTCCGTTCAATGGCATCGACGCTACTGCACGAGTTGGGCTACCCTCACGCCGTAATCGAGCGCCAGCTCGCCCACGTCGAGCGCAACAAGGTCAGTGCATCCGACAACTTCGCCGAGCACCTGCCTGAGCGTCGGAAGATGATGCAGGGATGGGCGGACTACCTGGATCGACTCAAGGCCGGCGCGTAAGGGACACCGATCAGGCGCACGGCTGCCTAGCATGTGCGTGGTAAACCCCAGTCGAGGGGAATCGGGGTTCGAAACAGACATCGACAGTGCTGCTGCCAAGTATGCGATCAAGCGATGTGTCCGCTCGAACGTATCGCGCGCAATCGCGTGCACGCCGCTCCGGGGCCTGGAGCCGCCAGGCACGTGTAGTCCCGCGGGGGCGCTGTGGGCTCACCGGGAGACCCATCGAGGCTCAATCCCCGGGTTCAAACGGGCACAGGGGCTGACTGCGTCGGCTCTCCTCAACCCGGGTGCTGAGCCAAGGCGTGATTTCGGCTTGAACCCATCCCGACGTGCGGCCAAGCCTGATCGGTCTCGGGATGTCTCCATTCTGGATCCGGTTGCAGATCGTGCTTCGACGCAGGCCGACCAGATCCTTCACGTGGGGAAGCCTGAGGATCCATGTGGTCCTAATTGCCGGGTCGGTGACCGCTTGAAATCTCGCGGCCCTTGGTGGCGCCGCTTGTTGCTTGAGGCAAATGTGGTGTTGTCGCGGTACGTGCGCAAGACGGCGGCGGAATGCCTTTGGGATCCTAAGAACCTCAGTCAGCCGATTCCGTTTGGCACCGGCTGGGGCGGCACGGCCTGACCGTCGGGATCTGCAAGCCTCGCAGCGGAAAGCCGGTGATCGCCGCATCCGATGGGAACATCGTCAACACCGTGTCCGTGACGCATTCCAAGGCGGCGAGGGGGGCTGCGCCTGCCGGAACTTCACCCTGTCGGGGAAGTCCCATTGACCAGCGCCGTGCGAGCGGATCTGGTTGCGGTCCAACGCTTGCAGGATCTGTGCGCTCGGTCCGACCGCAACCCGCGATCGGGACGACGCCGAAAAGCGATCCGCGCACCGACTCACGTTGCCCGTTTGATCCCTATCCTCCCAAGATCCGAAACACTCGCATCGACCGACCGATGAGCGACTGGCGCCAGAGTTTCCGCAGCAGGCGCGACGGCGTGACCATACCGACCATCTGGGTGGCGGCTGCGCTGTCGCTGCTGCTGCACGGCGCCGTGCTGTGGCGCTGGCAGCCGCAAATGCACCTCCTGGCGCCGAATGAACCGGAGCGCGGCCGACCAAGCGCTGCGCTGGCGGTGCAACTGTTGCCGCAGGCAAGCATACCTGCGCGGACCCCACCCGTGTCGCCGTCCGCGTCGCCACTGCAGGCACGGCCATCACCCATACCCCGGGCACGCCCGCCACGAGCGGCGGCGCGCCCCCCCACACCACCGGTCATCGTGCGCCAGGGGCCGGCAAGCGACACCCCCTCGTCGGTGCCGACAGCGCAATCCCCGGCCGCTCCCGCTGTCAACGATCTGGCGTCCTACATTGAGGCGAAGCGCCGCGCCCGCGCTGAGTCGGCGCCGGCCGCGTCTGCCCGCAGCGAATCGGACATGCCGGCGGTCGAAGATGACAAAGCGCGCACAAACCGCATCGTCGCCGCCAATCTCGGCCTGGGCCGCGCGTCAACCGTTGGGGCGATCCATCGACGGCGGCGGTATCTTCCAGATCAAGCGCATCGGCTATAGCGATGCCGAGTTCATGTTCTTCGGCTGGAACAAGGATATCCGCCACAACACAAACCAGTTGGTCGAGGTGCGCAAAGGCGACGACGGCGACATTCGTATCGCGGTGGTCCGCAAGATGATCGCGATCATTCGCGAGCATGCATCCGGAGACTTCCTCTGGGAATCGCGGCGCCTGGGCCGCCAGATCACGCTGTCCGCTCGTCCTGCAGACAACGCAGGGCTCGAAGAGGTCCTGATGAAGGAATTCTTCGATGCAACACGCCCACGCCAGTGACGGCGCGAATGATCCCGTTCGGCATCTCACCCGCCGCAGCCGCGGATTACTTTCCAGGACGGAATACCTCAAGCGTCGCGCCACCATCCTTTGAAGAGGGCGACCTGCTACGATCCAAGCATCCGGTTTGTGATCACGGAGAATCGAAATTTCGATGCATACACCCGAACGTGTGCCATGGCACCGACAGATGGCGGCCAGAACGGCCACCTACTCCCCGTTGAAGGCGGCCGGCACGATGGCGTTTCTGGCCCTGTTCTTCTGGGCCTACTTTTTCGTGCAGCGCAACCCCCTTGCTGCGCCCACCGAGATGCCGCTGACGGCCGTCAACCAATGGGTCGGCTTCACGCCCCTCGCCTTCCCCGTCTATGTCTCCCTGTGGGTCTACGTATCCCTGCCGCCCGCATTCCTCTGCAGCCTGCCAACCCTGCGGAGCTTCGGCTGCTGGGTTACGGCCCTGTCCCTGTTCTGCCTGGCGATTTTCTGGGTCTTCCCGAGCGTGGTGCCCCCGTCCGGCATCGACTGGACCCGGTATCCGGCAATGGCCGTCATCAAGGCGGTCGACCAGGGCGGAAATGCCTGCCCGTCGCTGCACGTGGCCTCGGCGGTCTTCAGCTTTCTCTGGCTGCGCCGCCTCTTCAGGGCCATGGGCGCCCCGCCGATCCTCGTCTGGCTCGTCGGACTGCATTGCCTGGCAATCCTGTGGTCGACCCTGGCCACGCGGCAGCACGTGTTTCTCGACGTGCTGGCAGGGGCGTTGATCGGGGCGCTCTTCGCGTTTCTGTCCCTAGCCCAGGCAAGTCGCGTGGCGCAGTCCGGCGAGTTCTAGCCCGGCTCTTCAGGGGGCGCCCGCTCGCCGGTACCGACCAGCGGCGTCTTCCAGGTCTTGGATTCATCATCGCGCGAACGGCTCGTCCTACTCGGAGCGCAGCACCGCGCGGGCCCGTCAGTCTTGAGGGTACGCAGGCACGGCGCGAACAAAGAGTCCGCAGCGATGGCTGGTCAAGGCTCGGAATCAGTCATATGTCTGCGCGAGCTCGGCTGACCCTGCAGGAAAGGAAGTGCACCGTGCCCGTCCCCATCCATGTCCCAGTGCCGAGCGATCCCCCATTCCCGAACGCTGGTGTGCCGGTGCCCTTGGGACACGTCGGCGGCTCGCTGCACCGACCAAAGAAGCGTTGCTGCCGATGTCAAGCTCCTGTGCAGCTCATGCATTCCGATCGGAAATGACCGTGCCCGCTGTCGTCACCGGCACTCCGGTGATCACGGCACACGAGGTTACGGCCGCCACCCTGCGCACGTTCCCCATGTTCGCCGACACGCCGGAGGAACGCCTCCAGGCCGTTGGCACGGGCGTCCAGGCTGCGTCGCGTGGGGCGCAGCGCCCATGTCGTCCGTGCCGTCGAGCGCACCGATTTCGTGTACCTCATCCTCTCGGGCACCCTGCACGTGCAAGTGAGTGACGAGGAAGGGCGCGAAGCGATCCTGTTCGTGCTCGGGCCGGGCGAATTGTTTGGCGAGATGGGAGTGCTGGACGACGAAGCGCGCTCGGCCACCGTCGTGGCCGTGACCCCCAGTGTTCTGGTCGTCCTCGCCAAGACGGATTTCAAACGATGCCTGAAAGAGAACTTCGACGTTTCCCGCTACGTCATGCGCATACTTATCCAGCGCTTGCGCATCGCGGACCGCCGGATCGAAAGCCTCGCCCTGCTGGATGTAGCGGGGCGCGTGGTGCGTTTGCTGCGGGACCTGGCCGAGACGCTGGGCGGCGAGCGGGTGGTTGTGCGCAAGCCTTCCAGGCAGGATATTGCCAAGATGGTCGGCGCCTCGCGCGAGATGGTAAGCCGGGTCGTGAAGGATCTTGAACTGCGCGGGCTGATCGAAATAGGTGACGGGCGGATCGTCTTACGCGAAGTCGGCGTCCCAAAGCGTCAGGCCGAATGCTGACGGTCTTTCATGGCAAGTCCGCAAGCAGACGATCGGGGGCAGGGGCAAGGCCTGACGGGCGGCATGTGGACTCTCCCGGTGTTGGAGAAACCCGGCAAGCGCAGAGGTAGCGATCCAATCCCGATGTCGAAGGCATGGTCTGGCGCGCAGCCGCCCGGAATAGATCGCTCCCGTTCTGGAGCGAAAGACGACGACCGTCTAGTCGGCAGCGTACGGAACACCCCCCGCCTGGCGTGGTGTCGGTCGCATACGCATCCACCGGACCGGGTACTGGCGCGCCCGGCCAACCGCACTACGGCACGATGATCCCCGGCAGCAGGCGATCGAATTCCTTCTTCACCACCGCGTAGCACTCGCAGGTGCGCGCCTCCAGCCCCGCCCGGTCGAGCACGGTGATGCGGCCGCGCTGGTACTCGATCAATCCGGCCCGCTGCACGTTGCCGGCGGCCTCCGTGACGCCCTCGCGGCGCACGCCGAGCATGTTGGCGATCAGCTCCTGCGTCATCACCAGCTCGTCGGCGGGCAGGCGGTCGAGGGAGAGCAGCAGCCAGCGGCAGAACTGCTGGTCCAGCGAATGATAGCGGTTGCACACCGCCGTCTGCGCCATCTGGGTCAGCAGCGCCTGGGTGTAGCGCAGCAACAGATGCTGCAGCTCGCCGGAGCGATTGAATTCCTGCTTCAGCAGCGCCCCCTGCAAGCGGTAGGCGTGGCCGGCGCTTTGCACCACGGCCCGGTTGGGCATGGTTTCGCCGCCCATGAACAGGGCCACACCGAGGATGCCGTCGTTGCCGACCACGGCGATCTCGGCCGAGGCGCCATCGATCATGACGTAGAGCAGGGACACGATCGAGGTGGTGGGGAAATAGACGTGACGCAGCTCGCTGCCGGACTCGTAGAGCACGTGACCGAGCGGCATCGGCACCCGTTCCAGATGCGGCAGCAGGCGCTCGCGATCCTGCGCCGGCAGGGCGGCGAGAAGGTGGTTCTGGCGGGGGTCGTGTGGCTCGCGGCATGAATGCCTCCCAAGCGTCAGCCAGGATGGCGGGATCTCGGTCAGTACCAGGAGCAGCTCCTACGAACCAATGTAGCCGATCCCGCCAAGTTCGGCAACGTACAGACGCAGCCGGGAATTGGGCGCAAATTGCCTGCGCAACTTGCCACTTTGGCGCTCGGCGGGAAGTGAGCGCGGGTACGGCACGCCGCGACAGCGGATGGGTTGGTGCTGCAGTCGAACCGTCACCTGGGACTTCCCGTGCTGGCCACAAATCTGCGAGGTGTACTTTGCTATTTCCAGGATCCGTCAAAATTGCTCAAGCCTCATGCCCTCTGGTTGCGGGGAACGATCGCCCATCGCGGAACCCGGGACTTGTCCTGCTGCGCTTCCCGGTGCACGCCGCAATCCCGGCAGCCGCCCCCCTCGGCGCTCGCGATTCCGGTCCCGCTGGCGAGTCTCCGCGCATAGTAGCCATGGTTCGCGTATTCAGTCATTGGTTCCCTTCGAATACCCTGTTCCAGATGGTGTTCGACCTGGTTGTGCTGGGCCTGTGCGCGGTCCTGGGCGTTGCCTGGCTCGGCCGCGGCGAGCCGCACGGCGTCATGGCGGCGCTGCCCTATGCGCTGCTGTTCGTGCTGGGGATGATGGCGGTGAATGCCTTGCTCGGCCTGTACCGGCGCGATCCCGATCGATCCGTGCTCCGGACCTCGGTCCGTGTCGTCTTCTCCTTCCTGCTCGCGGCGCCGATGGCCTACGGCGTGTCCGGCCTGGTTCCGGGTCCCGCGGCGTGGCGCGAGGAAACGGAGCTGGCGGTGCTGCTCGCCCTCGGCCTCCTGGTGGCGCTGCGCGGCTATGCCGTGCACGGCGGCTTCGCCCCGCTGCTGGCGCGCCGCGTCCTGGTGCTGGGTACCGGTGCGCAGGCGGCGGTGGTGGAACAATCGCTGCGGCGATCGGGTCCGGACGTGCACGTCGTGGGCTTCTACCCCGTGCGCTCGGACGAGGCGATGCACGTTGCCCGCGAGCGGGTCCTCGCGCCCAGCCCGTCGCTGGCGGAGGCGGCACGCCGGCTCGCGGTGGACGAGATCATCGTCGCGGTGCGCGAGCGGCGCAGCGGTGCCGTGCCGGTGCGTGAGCTGCTCGACTGCAAGCTGGCCGGCGTGCGCGTGCTGGACCTGTCGAGCTACTTCGAGCGGTCGCTCGGCCAGGTGCGCCTGGATTCGCTGCGCGCCAGTTGGCTGATCTTCGGCGAGGGCTTCCGCAAAGGCCCGCTGCGCACGCTGGTCAAGCGCCTGTTCGATATCGTCGCCGCGGTGCTGCTGCTGGGGCTGTTCTGGCCCCTGATGCTGCTGAGCGCAATGCTGATCGTGCTGGAAAGCGGCTTGCCGATCTTCTACCGCCAGCAGCGCGTGGGACAGGGCGGGCGGCTGTTCCGCGTGCTCAAGCTGCGCAGCATGCGCAGCGACGCCGAGCAGGACGGCACGCCGCGCTGGGCCGCCCGCGACGATGCGCGGGTGACGCGCGTGGGCCGCGCCCTGCGCCGGCTGCGCATCGATGAGCTGCCGCAGCTCTGGAACGTGCTCGCCGGCGACATGAGCCTGGTCGGTCCGCGGCCGGAGCGGCCCCACTTCGTGGCGCAACTCACGCGCGAGATCCCCTTCTACGCGGCGCGCCACAGCCTCAAGCCGGGAATCACCGGCTGGGCCCAGGTGCGCTACCGCTACGGCGCGTCGGTGCAGGATGCGGCACAGAAGCTGCAGTACGACCTCTACTACGTGAAGAACCATACCCTGTTCCTCGATACCGTCATCCTGTTCGAAACCGTGGCCGTGGTGCTCGGGGGCGCGGGGGCTCGCTGACGGCGTTCGCGGGGCCTCGCTGATCGCCCGGCATTGAGGGTCGCGCCTTGATGTGCGCGAGCGAACAGACCGGGCAGGGGATCCGGCGCAGCGTCCACTTGCCTGCAGGGGGAATGCGCACCGGCAAGACCATCAACGGTGGTGGGGGGGCGAAGCCGGGCCTGGCGTACCGGCACCGATGGGGTCGGGCCGGCCCATGGAGAAGGGGGCTGTCGGTTCCGGCAGCGCTTGTTCGCATTCGGCAGACAACCAGCGAGGATCGGGCAATGTACTGGGTGATTCTGGAAATGAAGAGGAGCAAGGGCGTGCTCGTTACGAGCGAGGCCTCGATGAAATCGGCCTTGCAATGGATCGACGAGGTCGTGTCCGGCAGTACGGAGCCGGTGCGCATCCAGTTGCTGGATGCGCAGCAGGCGGGCGGTGTTCACATCGAGATCGACACGCGCGGAATTCGGGCGATGAAGGCCCGTCGAACGAAGAGCGTCCATGCGATTCTTGCATAGCCAATCGGCGCGCTGCGCTCCGCAGGCGGCGCAGCGCAGCGGGCACAGGGACGCGAGGTCATTCCACGGAGGCCACGCATGACGAAGCGTCATCGGAAGTACATCCTGGCAGCCCCGGCAATGGCGGTCCTGGCGGCAGCGAGTCATAGGATTGCCATGTCGGACGATTCCACGCATCGGGCATGCGCAGCGGCAAGGTGGGTTACGCCGTGTTGTCCTTCGGGGGCTTCCTCGGATTGGGCGAGAAGCTTTTCGCGGTGCCGTGGAGCGCGTTGACGCTCGACACAAAGAACAGGCGCTTCGTACTTAACGTTGAGAAGGATCGCCTCAAGGACGCGCCGGGATTCCATAAGGAGAGATGGCCCAACATGGCAGACCAGTCTTGGGTGAGACAGATTCATTCTTACTACGGAACTGAACCGGACGAATCGCACGTCTAACTGCTCACCTGCGCCGGTCTCTCGTTCTTGAGCGAGCGAGCCTTGCCGGAGCGGCCCCGGGCCGCAATCCGGAAGGCAGCGCAGTATCGATTGAAGAGGAATATCGAATGACGGGCAATGAACAACAGATGAGCCGCGCCATCGAGGGAGCGCGCATCTGCGTCGAGGCGGGTGCCGAGCAGTGGACGAATCAGCCTCGGATCGTCCACGCGCAGTCGAGCGCACTCGACAAGAGGTGCGCAGCGGCGTGTTCGGCCGCTTGGGCGGCCGAGGCGCCGCGGGTGCGCAAATGCGGCCCGCCGGGATCTCGGAACGCCGCCCAGGAAAGGCCGCCTGGACGCGTTGGGCGCAACGCATGGACGGCGATTCCATAGGGCGAATGATGCGGTGGAGGGAACAGCAATGCAGTTGAGACGCACAGAAGTGGTTCGCGTGGCGAGCCCTGGGTTTCTTGTCAATTCCGCAGGCAAGGCGTGCCGCTACACGACGTGGACCGGGTGGCGGCTGCGCGACGGCTATTACTTCGCCTTGTGGCCGAGGCGGTGCGGATCCGGCCAGTACGACGCGCGCGTTCGCTTCTACGGTCCTTCCGCGACCGAAGCGCAAGCAAAATTCCTCGAGGTCAGCGCGCGCGCCCTCGGCCTGCTGGACAAGGTGTCGAGCCTGCCGCGGTCTGTGGCGCAGCCCAAGCCTGCAAGGCGGGCTGTATTCGGCGCTGCGTCCGGAGCGGGAGCGGGAGCGGCCGCGGCTTGAAGATTGTCGCACCGCCTAATGTCGTACAGCGTGCCGGATGGCAACATCTCAAGAGCTTCACGGGTGTGGTGCGCACATATTCGATCGGCCAGTGCCAGAGCAAGCGAATATTCGCAATGTGAGCCGGTCAGCACCGAGCGGGCGCACACGCCCGCTCTCGCACCGCGAGGATGCACGGGTACCTGAGTCGGCTGGGGCGCACATCCGGAACGCCGCAACGCCATCGATGCCGGCCGGCTCGACCGCGAAGCCGATGATCGGCGAGCGAAGACGTCGATGACGGGGACGGCGCAATGGAGCACGGAGATGGCAAGCCCGTTGCACGCCCACAGCTTGCGGAATTTGCGAACTGCGCCGCGCGGGGCATCCGTACTTCGATCCGGTTGGTTCTCCAGGGCGGCTCATGGTGTCTGTCGGGGAAAATAGGAGGAGAATCTCTCGAAGCGGGCCGGCTGACCAGCGCATTCACCTGCGCGTTCAACGGCGGCCTTCGCCGGCCATGGCGGTCGGGTGATTCTTGCTGTTGGGCGACAAGGGAATCGATTTTTTTGGCGGTCTGGTGTTGGCACACTCCAGCACGATTGATGGCAGGGCACATGTCGATCAGGTGACAGCAACCGGGATCGATTCTGCTTATCGGTGGAACGACACCGTCAGGAAAGACGGGCTGATGATTGCAATAGCACGACCCATGGGCCACTCGATCGCACGATGCGATCCGCAGTTGGAGGAAGGGACGCGATGCGAAGAGCGCATCGCAGTCTGCCGGTACCTGCGTTCGGCGAATCGGCCAGGTCGGGGGTTGCAGTGAGCTTGTCGGCGGGGCCCTGTGGCGAATCGGTCGGCAACGAGGTCGAGCGACTGAATCGCGTCGTTGTTCCTTCGCGTGCCCGCCCTACGGTCCCGCAATACGACGTCGCACTGTCATTCGCGGCAGAGGACCGGGAGTACGTGCATCGGGTCGCCGATGCCCTGGCCGCCAAGGGTGTCAAGGTCCTCTATGACAACTTCGAAGAAGCGGACCGATGGGGCAAAGACCTGTACAGCCACCTGGCTGAGACCTATGGAAGTCGCGCCCGCTTCACCGCCATGTTCGTCTCTGCGGCCTACGGAGCGAAGGTATGGACAAACCGCGAGAGAGAGGCCGCGCAAGCACGGGCCTTCACACAGAACAGTGAGTACATTCTGCCTGTTCGCATCGACGACACAGAGATTCCCTGGATGCTGCCAGCCACCAGCTACGTGCGTGCGAGCAAGAAAACGCCCGAGGAGCTGGCTTCCCTGCTTGTCGCCGAATTAGCGAGATCCGACAGGCGGCCAGGAAGTGCGAACGTCACGTCGAGTATGGCCGCTTGCAACGACAAGGGCGAAGAGGGAAACGAATCCGGGATCCCGGTCGATGCGGTGGATCAACGCGCCATACCAGCCAGCCGCGATGGGAATTCTGCCGCGGGCGTTGCTGAGCCGGAGCACACCGTGGCCCCACTACGCCGCCGCCACGCCGCGAGGATCGGCTGGGCAACATTCGTGGGGCTTGCCATTGGGGGGCTCGTTGGGCTTTACGATCCCTTGGGAAATCTGCCGGAGGGCGCCGGCGCACCACCATCTTCTCGAACGAGAGATGAAGGCGTATCCACGGGACAAGCATCAAAGGATCCGCGACAGATAGCGCTCGGGCCGACTGCCTCGGTGACTCAGACTGCGTCGATGCCAACCCCGCGTACGACCGAAATCGAGGCCATCAGCGCAAGGGGAGCGGAGGCCTCGGCTGCAGAAATGGCGAACCTGGGCGTCTCGTCGACCCAAATTCCGAAGACCGGCGAGCAAGTTTATGCGGCGGTCTGCAAGGCCTGCCACGATAGCGGCGCCGTAGGCTCTCCAAAGATCGGCGATGGGAGGGCGTGGGAGAGCCGGCTTGCCCAAGGCAAGTCGGCTCTCTACGAGTCAGCTCTGAATGGCAGGGGGATGATGCCCGCCAGAGGTGGTGCGAATGAACTGCACGACGAAGAGATCAGGGCCGGTGTTGACTACATGCTGACCCGGATTCCGCGCCCGGAGCGCATTGCCAGCCAAAAGCGCTCCGCAGTGTCTGCCCCGGCGAATGTTTCAGCCCGGCTGTCGAAGGGGAACCAGAGGGCAGACAAGGGAGCGCCCTCCGGCGTGGGCGAGAATTGGGCAGACTCGTTGCGTGTGGAGCTGGCCCGATGCGGGCAAGGAGGATTCATTGAGCAGGTTATATGCAGGGAAAAGGCTCGCTGGAAATACTGCAACCCCGTCCGGTGGGGCGCGGTCCAGGAATGTATCGCAGAGAGAAATTCTGGTCAGGCGTACTAAGCACGTCGAAATAGCCCCGCTGAAATGGATGCACACCCTTGCCAAACTGTCGGCGCAGCGGCGAAAGGAAAATGAACCGGCTTAAGGTAACAGCGTTTCGATAAGGAGGAAGAAGACCCAGAAAATCCTTCAGATGAAAATCGTCGAAGAAAAGTGACGAAGAAATCCACCACTCTCAAACCGACAAGATCAAACGCCTTTCAAAACGCTGCTGACATCGGTGGAGGATGCGGCGCAGAAGCTGCGTACGACCTCTACGGCGTGAAGACCATACCCTGTTCCTCGATACCGTCATCCTGTTCGAAACCGTGGCCGTGGTGCTCACCGGCGCGGGGGCTCGCGGACGGCCGCCCGCGGGGCCACGCTGCTCGCCTGACATTCCGGATCGCGGCGTGATGTGCGCGATCGTACAGACCGGACAGGGAATCCGGCGCAGCATTTCGTCGTCCACAGTGGGCGTTCGTGTCCGAATAGGGGAAAGGCGAGTTGATGGATTACTTGAACGAACTCAATCCGTGCGGTTGCAAAGGCACGGCACGAGGGGAGGGCCGCCGATGTCTTGCTCGTACCCCTCTGCAGCACTCCTATGAGGGGGAACCTCGATGAGTCGTCAGCCATCCACCGGCACTACCATGGACAACCATCAATTCACTGTCGAAGTGGCACAGGAATTTCATCGACGCATGGCGGCGATCATCGAAGCCGTCCAAGCCGGAATCTGGAAGGCCGGGCTGCACGACCTGCTCGGCTACGCCACGGACTATGCGTTCGGCCAGGAGCGCGGGCAACAGACCCTGGTCCTGAAATCCCGCAACCGGTCCACCTACGTGCGTCTGCGGTGGGACACCATCCTCGGGGATACCTCCGCTGACCGGCAACTCGTGGATGACGCCATCGGGCGCGCCATCAACGAACTGACCTAGCCGACTCCGACTGCTGCGGCGATCGCCGCACCGTCCGCGCAACGAGCGCCAGCGTACAGAAAAAAACCCGGGTGTGGGAGATGATGGCGTTGACGGTTGACGATCGAACTCGGATCGACCGCGCAGTCGAACTCAGGCGCGGGGTGGAAAGGGTACGGAACGTCGGCAATGCGATGAGCTTCAATGAGCTGGGCGAAACGTTTCGTTTCGGCAACTGCGGCGCCAAGCGCCCCGGTGTGCAAAGCTCATCAACCTATGCAGGAGACTTGTGATGAAAGCGATCAATGGACTCGGATCAGTGCTCGGCCTGATGGCTGCCCTGACGCTCGGCGGGTGCGCAAGCATGGATAGCCCCTTCAATGCGCCCAATGGCGGCGCCGCCATCCCGGTCAATTCTTACTCGGGGTATGGCGTGGTGCAATCCATCGAACTCGTAAAGCAGGACGACGGTGGCATTGCCGGCAGCGGCATCGGCCTGGGCACCATCGCCGGTGCCGTAGTCGGGGGTGTCGTCGGAAATCAGGTGGGGTCTGGAAGGGGCAACACGGCAGCGACGGTCATCGGCGCGGCGGGTGGCGCCTATATCGGCCACGAGTTGGAGAACCGACAAGAGCAGAAGTCAGATGCGTACAAGATCACCGCCCGCATGGAAGACGGATCCTATCAAGCCCAGACGCATGCCAGCAATTCCGGCTTGCGAGTCGGCGACCGGGTTCGAATCGAAAACGGCGTCTTCCAGCGGTACTGATGACAGCATGGGCGTGGCCTCGGCCCGCACGGCCCTGCAGAAGGCAAGCATGAAAACGCGTGCCAATGAAACCCCGTATCTGCTCCTGCTGATCGGGGCTGGCGCGTTGATCCTGTTGGGAACGGCTGCAATCGCGGCCGTGACGGCATGGATACCAACCTCGACCGACGTTGCAGGCGTCGTCCTGGCAGTTGACAAGTTGCCGACTCCGCCGACCGGGCCGGTTGGCGCGGTGGCGCAGATTTCCCCTGCGCGGGCAGAGGGCGTCGCGCGCGTCAAGGTCAAGTGCGCGGAATGCGGCGTGGTCGCGTCCGCGCGGCAGATCGGACAACTCGGCGGAGGAATCGATCCCGGCGCAGCAGGCAGCCTCGCTAGGGGCGGTCGGAACCAGACATTGGGCAAGTCGGCCCAGGGCTACGAAGTCACCGTTCGCATGAAGGATGGGGCGAGCCGCGCATTCACGGCGGCGAACTCAGCGAACTGGCGAGCGGGCGAGCGCGTGATGATCATCGAAGGCACAAGAAAGTCGAAGGATTGAAGGCGGCGCCGGCCGGCGCACTGCTCGATTGCCGCTATGTGCGTCAGCAGACCGACGGCGAGGGCGGCCCTCGGTAACCTCGAACCATCGGAGCCAGCAGGCGTGCAACACCTGCACCGTGGCAAGGCGCAACGGTCGAAAGCAGCACGGACTTGGCGAAGAGCAGTGTGCGTCCGGCAATGTCTGCCAGTCCGGCACTCCCGACCCCATCTCATGAAGGAACCATAATGAAGAAATTCAACGTAAATGTAATTGCGCTTGCCCTCGGCTTCGCATTCAGCGCCGGTGCGCTGGCGGAAGGCATGTCAAAAGACGACTACAAGGCCGGCAAGGACAGTATCTCGGCGGCGTACAACTCGGCCAAGGCGGACTGCGCGTCGCTGTCCGGCAACCCGAACGATATTTGCGTGGCCGAGGCCAAGGGCAAGGAGAAGATCGCAAGGGCCGAACTCGAAGCCAGCTACAAGCCCTCCCGGACGACCCGCTACCAGGCGCGCGTCGCCAAGGCAGAGGCCGACTATGCGGTGGCGCAGGAACGATGCGACGACATGGCCGGCAACGCGAAGGATGTTTGCGTGAAGGAAGCGAAGGCCGCGGAGACTGCCGCCAAGGCCGACGCCAAGGTGCAGGTAAAGATCTCGGATGCGAACGATACGGCCAGCGAGAAGTCCGCCGAGGCACGCAGCGACGCGAACAACCAGGCCGCCGGCGCCCGCAAGGACGCTGCGGCAGAAAAGCTTGAGGCCCAGTACGGGGTGGCGAAGGAAAAGTGCGACCTGTACGCGGGCGGCGCCAAGGATCTTTGCCTCGACCGGGCGAAGGAGCGCTTCGGCAAGTCGTAAGCCGCACTCGAGCAAGTGCGAATGACAGGAAACACAACGTTTCAGAAAGAGGTAGCCCCATGAAAACGATTCAGAGATACGCCGTCAGTGCAGTTGCCGCAGCAATGCTGCTTGGCCTGGGTGGTTGCGCCGGGATGTCGACGCAGGACAAGAGCACCGTGATCGGTGCCGGCGCCGGTGCCGTCGGAGGCGCCGTACTCACGGGCGGCAGCGCGGTCGGAACCGTCGGCGGTGCAGCCGTCGGCGGCATCATCGGCCACGAAGTGAGCAAATAACGATCGACTGCGATGCGCTGACCTTTCCGGCCGGCGCGTCGCGGTCGCTCGCTGCCACGATCCCGCAGCGACTTTGACCGACACGGTCACGCTCGTTTCCGGGCCAGCGGATCACCAGGAGATACAAATGATGAAACTTCACGACACCGTCGGCGCAGCCTTGGTCATGACCTTGGTAATGAGTGCGCTGCTATTGGTGCTATCCGGCTGCCAGAAGGAAGGCCCGGCAGAGCAGGCCGGCAAGGCAGTCGACCAGACAGTAGAGAAGGCCGGACAGCAGATCGAAAAAGCCGGTGACAGCATTCAGGATGCGGCAAAGAGCGACAAGAAGTAGGGTTTGCATGTCTGCGGTGACGGGCGGCTCCTGACTCTCGCATCGGCCATTCGCGGCAGGTGGGGCAGTTGGTCTTCCGCTCCCGCGACGGCTGCCCAATGGAGCCGGGGCGGCGCAACGTGCCCCGGAAGGGCGGGGGCCGCAGCAGGCGGCGATCGCCGCGCCGCCCAGCCTCGGCGAGCGTGCCGCCGAACTCGCGAACGTGAATGGCGATGCCTTGGTCGCAACGAGGCTCAGCCGTATTGACCAGAGCGACAGCGAGCGCAACGCCTGGAGATTCCGACTCGGTCCGGCTACAATCTGGGGGCCGACCATCGCTATCCGCGCTGGAGCGACGCCGTCGCTCTCATGTTTCGCCATCCTTGAAGCAGACCCCGATTCTTCGTATGAAAGGACCTTCGGCATGGTTTCGGTTCCGCACGATACCCCCTCCCGATCTACCGAGGCTCCGGCCCGCCCCGACCGAGCGACCGCCGAGGAGGCGGTGCGCACCTTGATCCGCTGGGCCGGGGACGACCCGACCCGCGAAGGGCTGGTGGACACCCCCGCACGCGTGGCGCGGGCGTACGAGGAATTCTTCGCCGGCTACCTCGAGGATCCGGTGCAGATCCTGGCCCGTACCTTCTCCGAGGTGGACGGATACGACGAGATGATCGTCCTGAACGACATCCGCTTCGAGAGCCATTGCGAGCACCACATGGTGCCGATCATCGGCAAGGCGCACGTCGCCTACCTTCCGGATCGTCGGGTGGTGGGCATCTCCAAGCTTTCCCGCCTCGTCGACATCTATGCCAAACGTCTGCAGATCCAGGAAAAGATGACGGTGCAGATCGCCGACACGCTGAACGACGTGCTGCAGCCGAGGGGGGTCGCGGTGGTGATCGAGGCGGCCCATCAGTGCATGACCACGCGCGGCGTGCACAAGCCGGGAGCCACCATGGTGACCAGCCGCATGCTGGGCGCCTTCCGCTCGGATAGCGCGACCCGGCGCGAGTTTCTGGCGATGATCGGCCGCACCGGCGTCGGGCCGCTGAACAACACGTGACGGGATCGCGCGCGCCCAGTTGGGCGCGCCCCAAAGTTGAAAGAACCCCGTTGCGCGGTGTTCGGCCGTTTCCCTCACGAAGTCGGCTGCCGCGACCGACACGGCAGTCACCCAGAGAGCGTGAATGAATCCGGCGAAATCCGGCGCTAAGCGCGCTGGCGTACCGAGTTGATGGCAGAGTTCGCGTAGTCTGGTCGCGAACGGTGAAGCGCCGAACCCGGGTACCGCCTGAGGTGATGCGTGAAGGGCGGCTGCTGATCCGCTCCCGCCGTGGCGATGGCCTGATCTGCCGACGCTGATTATTCCCGCCAGAAGCTGATCAAATCTGGGGGATTGCTCACAATGACGTGGGTGGTTCCAGTAACCCAAATGGAAGGAATCACCATGAGATATTCGAACTTGGTCGCCGCAGGACTTATGACGCTCTCGTTGAGCGCCTGCTTTACGCTTCCCGCGGGCCCGGCCGGCCCGCAAGGCGCAACGGGTGACACCGGCGCAAAAGGTAACACCGGATACACCGGTGCTGCCGGAGGCACGGGCGCGACCGGAACCACCGGTGCAACCGGAACCACCGGCGCGTCCGGCGGCACCGGGGCAACCGGAGACACAGGTGCAACGGGTGATACCGGTGCCACCGGCAGCACGGGTGCAAAGGGCAGCACCGGCGCGAAAGGAACCACCACAACCGGTGGTACCGTGGTGATCGTCCCGCCTCGCTGACGAGGTCCAAGGCGAACCGTGGATTTCGTAGTTCACGGTTCGCCCGTCCTGCGGTCGCAGCGCCCGTACATGATTGGCCGGGCTCTGTACTCCGTCGCACAGACGACCGTCGGAAAGTCTGTCATCATCCGAAACATGTCCAATGGGCTCGACGGGATCGGCCAAGGCCACTCCCTGCGGGCCGTGAGACTTGCGGCGCCGCGACATATTGACCTCCGGTGGAGCTAGCGGGACAGGCCCTGATCAGCCAGACAGGCGAGGGGGAATGAGTTGCATATTTGCAGCCGATGCGAGGTCGCAATCGTCTGTTGCCGTTCCCGGAAGTGTGGTTCCTTCTCAGGGGATCCTTGCAGACCGTTCAGGAGCATCGGCCATGTCCGAAACTAGCATTGATCTCGCCCTTGCCGACGATCCCGGCATCGCCGACGGTGCCGTCGAAGTGCAGCGCCAGAAGGCATTTCTCAAGGCGGGGGCGTTGCGCAACGCGATCCTCGGCAGCGCCAATTTCGCAATCATCGCTACCGATGAGAAGGGCGTCATCCAATTATTCAATGTCGGCGCCGAGCGCATGCTGGGGTACATGGCCGCCGAAGTCGTTGACAGGATAAGCCCGAGCGATATACATGATCCTCAGGAAGTAATGGCGCGTGCCCAGGCATTGAGCCTCGAGTTCGCGACCGCCATTGCGCCGGGCTTCGAGGCACTGGCATTCAAGGCTTCGCGCGACATCGAGGACGTTTATGAATTGACGTATATCTGCAAGGACGGCAGCCGCTTTCCAGCCATCGTATCGATCACGGCACTGCGCAACGCCAATGGCGAGATTATCGGATACCTGTTGATCGGTACCGACAATTCCGTGCGCAAGCGCGTCGAATCGGAACTGATCGAGGCCATGGCTGCTGCGGAGAAAGCCAACCGCGCGAAAACGGATTTTCTATCCGCCATGAGCCATGAGTTGCGCACGCCGCTCAATGCGATCCTCGGTTTCGCTCAGCTCATGGAAACCGGCACTCCGCCGCCGACGCCCTCCCAGAAGAGAAACCTCGATCAGATTCTCAAGGCGGGATGGTATCTGCTGGAGTTGATCAACGAAATCCTCGATCTCGCGCTGATCGAATCGGGCAAGGTGACGCTGTCGCGGGAGGCCGTCTCGTTGGGCGAGGTCATGCTCGAATGCAGGGCCATGATCGAGCCGCAGGCGCAGAAGCGCGGCATCGGCATGACGTTTCCGCGGTTCGACATCCCTCGCTTCGTCAAAGCCGATCGGACCCGCGTCAAGCAGGTTCTGATCAACCTCCTTTTCAATGCAGTCAAGTACAACAAGCCCTGCGGAGCGGTAGCCGTGGAGTGCACCCCGAGTCCACCGGATTCGATTCGTATCAGCGTCCGCGATACTGGTGCAGGGCTGGCTCCGGAACAGCTTGCGCAGCTTTTCCAGCCCTTCAATCGCCTCGGAAGAGAAGCTGGCGTGGAGGAAGGCACGGGCATCGGCCTGGTGGTGACCAAGCAGTTGGTCGAACTGATGGGGGGCGCGATTGGCGTGGAGAGCACCGTCGGGGTGGGCAGCGTGTTCTGGATCGACTTGAGCCTGACGAGCGCACCGCAGCTTGCAGTTCGGGAAGCCGAACAAGCGGCACTGGCGCGACCGCAATTGGCGCGCGACACACCGCTGCGCACCCTGCTCTATGTGGAAGACAATCCGGCCAATCTGGAACTGGTCGAGCAACTCGTTGCGCGCCGCCCCGACCTGCGTCTGCTGGGCGCGGCGGACGGAAATCTGGGCATCGAATTTGCCCGTGCCTATCAGCCAGAGGTGATTCTGATGGACATCAACCTGCCCGGCATCAGCGGGCTCGATGCCATGGCCATTCTGCGCGCAGATCCGTTAACGGCGCATATTCCAATCATCGCGCTCAGCGCCAACGCGGTGCCGCATGACATCGCGAAGGCCCTCGACGCAGGATTCTTCAACTATCTCACCAAACCGATCAAGGTCAACCAGTTCATGGATGCGCTGGACGCGGCACTGAAATTCTCGCAAACGGCCGCATCGACGACCGCATCGACGAAAATGGGCCGCGCCGTCAGCGCCGAACAAGCATGATCCTTGCCGAGTCCGACATTCTCGACGCCAGCATCCTGATTGTTGACGATCAGGAGGCCAATGTCGCTCTTCTCGAGCAATTGCTGCGGGAGGCCGGTTACGTTCGCGTCGCCTCGACCATGGATCCGCACGAGGTTTGCGCGCTGCATCGCAAGAACCGCTACGACCTCATCCTGCTCGACCTGCAGATGCCCGGCATGGACGGATTTCAGGTGATGGAAGGCCTCAAGACCAACGACGCCGACAGCTACCTTCCTGTCATCGTGCTCACCGCCCAACCCGGCCACAAGCTGCGCGCGCTGCAAAGCGGCGCAAAGGATTTCATCAGCAAGCCGTTCGATCTGGTCGAGGTCAAGACGCGCATCCGCAACATGCTGGAAGTGCGATTGCTGTACAAGAAGCTCGAAGTTTACAACACGGTGCTGGAGCAGACGGTACAGGAACGGACTGCCGAATTGCGTGAAAGCGAAGCCCGCTATCGAAGCCTGACCGAACTGGCCTCCGACTGGTACTGGGAGCAGGACCAGACCGGGAACTTCACCAAGGTTTCCGGCCCGGTCCTCGAGATGCTGGGAATCCGCGTCGGGGCATTGGCGGAAGATGCCGGCGGTGGTCCCGTAGCCGGCTGGAACGAGGCGGAGCGGGAGGTGCTGCAAGCGAAGATTGCCGCCCGTCAGCCATTCCTCGATTTCATCTTCAGCCGCGTCAATGCCGATGGCTCCGGACAGAGATTTCAGGTGAGCGGAGAGCCGATGTTCGACCGCTCCTGCCGCTTCCTCGGTTACCGGGGAATCGGCGTGGAACTCACCGGGAAGAAATAGAACGCGACAGCCAAATCACAAGAACGCAACGGTCAGCGATGCAGACACCCCATAGGCCGAGTCAAAACCACCTTCTCGCTGCCCTGCCGACGGCGGAATTCGAGCGCTTGGCTGAGCATCTGGTATTGGTTTCGATGCCGCTCGGGGAAATGCTGTACGAACCCGGCGGACGGCTGCAGCACGCCTATTTCCCGACCACCGCCATCATATCGCTGCACTACGTCATGGAGTCCGGCGCATCGGCCGAATCTGCGGGCGTGGGCAATGAGGGCGTAGTCGGTGTCTCGCTGTTCATGGGAGGGGAGACAACGCCAAGCTCGGCCGTGGTTCAAACCGCAGGCCACGCTTACCGGCTGGAGGGCCGCTTGCTGAAAGAGGAATTCAATCGCGCCGGCCTGATGCAGCGTTTGTTACTGCGCTACACCCAGGCGCTGCTTACACAGATGTCCCAGACCGCGGCGTGCAACCGGCATCATTCGGTGGAGCAGCAGTTGTGCCGATGGCTATTGCTGACCCTGGATCGATTGCCCTCGAATGAGCTGGTCATGACGCAGGAATTGGTCGCCAGCATGCTCGGCGTGCGGCGGGAAGGCATTACGGAGGCCGCCGGGCAATTGCAGCGCGCGGGCTTCATCAGTTACCGCCGCGGCCACATCGCAGTGCTGGATCGGTCCGGACTGGAAACCCGCGCCTGCGAGTGCTACGCGGTGGTGAAGAAGGAAGTGAGCCGCCTGTTGTCCGACGTGCGGTATCGTCAGGGCGTCGCCACCATCGCCCAATGACCACCTCCGGCCAACTGCGGCGGGTCCGGCGAGATCATCATCGGGATCAGTGCTCTTGATCGACCTGGTTCTGGCGCTGCGTGGCGTGATTCTCAGGTGAGCAGGGAGCGAGGGATTGGGTTTCGTCGATCGTGCATTCTGCGGGTTCAACCCAACTCGGAGACCTTCCTTGCCGCGTCCTCGCGGTTGTAAAAGCGCCCCTCGAACAGGAAGCCCGATATTACCGTGGGCCGCAGCGAGCCCACGCCGCCGGTAGCGTTGCGCGAGAGCACGATCTCGTCGGGAAGACCGTCGAGCATGTGACAAGGGGCAGGCCGGCCGTCGGCAAATCGCGACAGATAGGCCTGGCTCGTCCGCGCGTCGAAGAACGCCGGCCGAAAGCCGAGGCCGCCGTTCTCCTCGCTGATCGCCCCTGTGCCGCGAAAGCGTCGCGCTTCGCGCCGCAAGGCTTTAGCGTTCAAGGCTTTGCGCTCCGACCGCGGCCGCGTTGAGCGCGCCCTCGGAACTGCGCGGGGCGCCGGATACGGCGTCTCGACCCGACGCGGAGGCCCACCGAAAATCGACAGTCCTGAGTCTTGCTGCGCCAATCGCAACTTGCTTCTTCAGTGCGGTGCCTTCAAAGTTTGCGACGATCTGATAATTGCCCGCCGGCAACCTGGCCAAGAACCACGGTCCTTCGGACGTGGTATCCAGAAGCGTCTTTCCTGCCGCATCGGCAATGGCGACCCTGACGCCGCTCACGTAGGCGCCGGACTTCATAGCGAATACGAGTTTGAGATTGAAATCCCGGGCGAGCGAACTGAGCCGGTCGATCGAATCTTTTCCGACGCCTCCAGAAACATAAGACACGCCGCTGGAAGTCTGGACGATTGCATCGCTGCCGGCGGTCGCGAACGAAACGAGCGATGCAGAGCAAAGGAGAACAGCCGCAAAGCGCCGCACGAACATCTTGCTTTCAATGCCGAAGATCCGATTCATGTGCTGCTCCTCCTATGTCAGTTCGATTGCTGTAGGGTCGCGGTGTCCTGCCGGCCGGCCGGGCAAACCGGAACGGGTAGGCAGAGTAATTATCCGCAACGGCGGGAGGAATTCTGTGCGTTCGCGTACCCGCACGAAGCATGCCGGGGCAAGGGAAGCGACGGCCTCCGCGCCTGTGGGGTGGTCATGTGGATGCCATGCCATTGGCCGTGGGAGGCCCACCCCATTGCTCCACATGAATTCGGCGGGAGGCCTCGCTCCACCGCTGTCACTTCCGACGTATCAGTCCCACGATGAGTGAGGCGACAAACAGCAGAATAAAGACGAAGAACAGGATCTTCGCGATCTCGACGGCACCGGTCGCGATGCCGGTAAAGCCCAGTAGCGCAGCGACCAGCGCGATCACCAGAAACACGGCTGCATAGTTCAGCATTTCCATTCCTTTCATTGACCGTCAGTGAACCGGGCGTTGTCGCACCTCACCGTCGATCTGCCGTCGGTTGCCGCGGACGTCAAGCTTGAGCGATTTCGCGCCATTTACGCCCCAGGCAACCGCGACAGCCTTGTTGATGTCGGCTTGGCAAGCCACGAAACCGCTCAGTGGCAGCCCGCCGTTGGTGGCTTCGATGTCGATCCCGGGCGATTGCGCGGCGAGCTCATTGAGGGTTGCCACTGGACCCTCGCAATCAGGACCGTGTCGGCGATTGCTTCCTGCCTCGTTCCTTCTCGGCGCTATTGCGCTGGCCGTACGGCGCCCACCGAAGCGCAACATCTGGGCAACGCACTATATCTTGCCCATCAGCCACAGAACGATCAGGATCAGCAACACCAGTCCTAGACCACCGCTGGGACCGTAACCCCATCCCCGGCTGTGGGGCCAGCTTGGAATCACACCGATCAGCAGTAGAATCACGACTATCAGCAGAATCGTTCCCAATGTCATTTCATGTCTCCTAACGGTAACTTCTAACAGCGGTTCCTCCGAAACAACCCTCACGGCGCGTCAGTGCGGTTTTCCTCGGCGCGCCGGCACCGGTCTTCCAATTGTTTAACCGGTCGCCCGTGCGAGGCGGTGCTCCGTTGCAAAGACCACAGGGCGGCAGCGCCTGACTGCGGCAGTCATCGCCATGTCCTTGCTCGTAATGCTACTCGCACGAGGGAAATCGTCTGTACGACACCGCACACGGAGGTCGGATTCTGCCCGACGCAGACGAGGGCATGTCGCCGCGCCCACGACCGGCAGCGGCAGCGCGGCGCCAGCGCGACCCGGACTGGCCGGGAACTCGCGCTGCGCGCGGACTACGGGATCCATTTTGCGGTCCACTGTTGCCCGAATCCGATCGCTTTGCGGCGACTGTGCGGCAAGACATTTCTGCCGACATTGAAAGAATGCGAGCGCCATGTGTACGGCGTCGCACGGACTGCGCGTGTGATTAGGGACACCATGCGGAGGAAAGGAGCACATGTGCTCCGAGGGGCGGCCATCCGTCAAGCATCGACATGCGCGTCACGTAATCGCGGAAAAGCGCGATGGCGCCCATGTCGATGATGCGGGAGCAACCTCGACCGCGCTTGTCCACCCGTTAGCTCAGTTGCACCAGGAGGCATGATGACTACCGAACTGACCGCAATCGAAGGCACAAAGGAAAAGCTTGTGAGAGACCTCAAGGTCGTAGTCGCCGACGGCGACGACCTGCTGAAGGAAGTGGCCAATTCCAGTGTCGAACAATTTGCCGCGGCGCGCACGAACGTCGAAGCGAGAATGGGCGAGGCGAAATCCAGACTCCAGGACGCGCGGATCGCGGTCACGGCGACGGCCAAGGGCGCCGCAGGCGCCACCCAAGAGTACGTAAGAGAGAACCCCTGGAAGGTTCTCGGGGTTGCGGCAGCGGCCGGACTCGTCATCGGCTTCGTTATCAGCCGCCGCTGATGCGCGCGATGCGGCGCCCGGACGCGGTCCCACGTACGGTACCGCACCGACTGCCCCGGAGCGATTGACTAAGATCGCACTTGCATCGGGGCTTTCACGCACTTCAGTCCGCGCTCGCGCTACCTCGTCCCCCGCAGAGCCTGCCGCTGCGCAGGGTGGGCCACTGGCGACACTCCGATTGCGACAAACAAAGAATGCTCGGTCGGCAATTCCGCCCGTCGGGTGCCGAACGGAAGGAGTTTGATATGAACTGGGATATCGTTGAGGGCAACTGGAAGCAATTCAAGGGTAAGGTGAAAGCACGTTGGGGCGATCTCACCGATGATCACCTCGAGGTGATCGCCGGCAAGCGCGTCGAGTTGTCGGGCAAGCTCCAGGAGGCCTACGGGATCACGAAGGACGAAGCCGAGAAGCAGATCAGGCTGTTCGAGAAGCGCAACAAGGACTACCGTCCGAAGGCGTCCGCCTGATCCGAACACGCTGCGCGAAGCAATGCGCAGCGACCGACAGCAGCGTCGGCAAGCAAGGCAGGCAGATGCCAGCGGACGAATCCGAGGAGTTGCCCCGCTGCTGTGTCACCCTAGTCGCAAAGGACCGCTTCATGGCTACGTACACGCGCTATATTCCGCCGCCTTCGCTCACTGGGGCCACTCGGAACGGCGCCGGGTTCGGCTGGCGTCTTGCCTATGGGCTTCGCAAGTCGGCGAAGCGGCCGCAGGCGGCAACACTGGCGGACTGGGAGGAGGAAGGCGGAAGACTGGCAACGCCCGCCACCTCTTCGCAGTTTTGCCAACAGCAGGAGATCCAATATGAAACGTCTGCTATTCGCAGCGGCGCTGGCCGCTGCCACCGTTCCGGCGCTCGCGACCGATGTCGGTGTTTCCGTCAGCATCGGCCAACCCGGCTTCTATGGACGGCTTGACATCGGCGGGTATCCGCAACCGCAGGTCATCTATCGCCGGCCCATTGTGGTCGAACGGATGCCGGTGGATCGGCCGCCGGTCTACCTGCGCGTGCCTCCGGGACACGCCAAGCATTGGAGGAAGCACTGCCGCGAATACAATGCCTGCGGCGAGCGGGTTCTACTTCGTGAAGGACAACTGGTACGAGCGCGAGTACGTTCCGCGTTACCAGGAGCATCATCGTGATCGCCGAAATGACCGCCATGACGAGCAGGGGAATGATCATCGCGGGGACCAGAACGACCGCCACGACGACGATCACGGCCATGGTCGTGATCACTAGGGCATCGGCGTGACGAATGTCCCGGCTCATGCCTGCGCAATGTCGAGAGGGCAGGTACTCCGCCCTTCACTATGTGCGCCACCGAACCGACCGCACCTGGCTCTGTGACTATTCTGCACTCGAGGTTTCGACACGCGTGCGCGCCGCCGGGCCGGGCCATCCGTACGGATGACTGCGCCGGCGGCCTTATTCGCAACGTAACGGACCTGGCAACGCGCTCGTGCAGGCATGGCGCACCGATTGCGGCGAGATCGAGCAGAAACGGAAGACTCCCCGGTTCCATGGCAGCGGGTCTCCGCCGTGCTACGGGCGGAGGAACATGCTCGAGACTTCCCGGGAAAGGTCCGCCGCCTTTGACAATGCTCATTGACTTGGGAAGAGGTGGTTGTGACTCAATACGTTCGCATGGCGGAGATGTTCGGGTGCGGCGCAGGGAGATGCAGCGGCGCTTGCGGCTCCCGCCGCGTCGTAATGCACGAATTAAGGCCCGACAGCCACAGATACAGGAGGCAATCATGTCGCTATTAGCATGGATCGTACTTGGACTCATCGCCGGGTTCATCGCCAGCAAGATCGTCAGCGGGACGGGCCAGGGTGTCGTGATGGACATCGTTCTTGGTATCGTCGGCGCAGTCGTCGGAGGCTGGCTCTTCACCACCTTCGGGATGGCGGGTGTTGGCGGATTCAACCTCTACAGCCTCCTGGTGGCAGTCGTCGGTGCGGCCCTGCTGCTGATCGTGTACCACGCCATCTCGCGCGGTCTTCGTTAGACTGGCGGAACGAGGCCCGACATGAGCGGGATGGGCGGGACCGGCTCCATTGCGACACCCGTGCCATCTTGTCGGCGCAGCGTCGATTCGTCGAAAGACGGATGACCCAGCGTAAGGTAGCAGCTTTTCGATAACGAGCTGGAATCAGCAAGTCCTGTTCTACTCACAACTGGAGAGTCAACCATGAATCAACTTGGCAAGTATCTGTCCGCACTGTTCCTCGCCGTTACGCTGGTGTCCGCGGTGGGTTGCGCATCCACGTCGAAGCAGGAGGGGACCGGCGAGTACGTTGACGACAGCGTCATTACCACCAAGGTGAAGGCGGCCATACTCAATGAACCCGATCTGAAGGTCGCAGAGATCAACGTCGAGACCTTCAAGGGCGCGGTTCAACTGAGCGGCTTCGTCAGCTCGCAGGCCGCAGCGAACAAGGCGGTCGAAGTGGCACGGGGCGTCAGCGGCGTAAAATCCGTCAAGAACGACATGCGGATCAAGTAAGGGATGGCGGACCGCGGGCCACTACTGCCGGACTTCACGTCCGGGCGTGGCCGCGGTGAGCCCCATTTGATTCTTCGTAAGGGCCGCTGCGCGATTTCCCAAGTGGTTCCGCCGTACGCACCGATGAGATCCACCAACGGGCGTCATGCGGCGAAAGTGGCGCAGCGCGGGCACGGGACTTGGTCCGCATGCTGCGTGTGAGCGCTTCGGAAGAACAGCATCACGATACAGAAAGAAGGGAGTAGTCATGGCGACGAAAGATGCGTACCAGAAGAAGCTGGAGGCGCAACTCAAGGAGTGGGATGCAAAGCTCGATCAGTTGATCGCGAAAGCCCAAAAGGCGACGGCGGATGCCCGGATCAACTACGAGAACGATCTGGAGAGCCTCAAGAGCAAGCGGAAGACGGCGCACCAGATGCTCGTGGAGATGGGCAAACGCGGCGAAAACGCTTGGGAAGATATGAAGGACGGAGCGGAAAAGGCCTGGGACGAAATGAGTAAGGCGATGGAGAAGGTAGCAGCGCGCTTCAAGTGAGCAGGCGATTCCCACCTACGGGTACCTGATCGAAGAAAGGCTTGGCCTGGAAGGACCGGGAGGTCGGCATCGACGCGACGATGGATGAAGCTCCCCTCGGATCGTCGGACGCCGGCGGCGACTCCGGTCGCGGAACGGATCATTGGAGTCGGACAGATCCGGCACACCACCCCGTAGTACCAGTCGGTCGGACGCTACGGGCAGCGTGTGCCGGGAATCGGTCGTGGCTTTGAAGGGCCGCCTGTGCCGGGCCGGATCAGCGTGAGCAGATGATCGTCACTGAGCGGCCCGCCGGCAGAACTTTCTGGCCGCCCGCTTTCCCTCCAGATTGGGTAGCCTATGCGAAGACCGCTATCGACTGACAACCAATCTGGAGCCGCTTTGCAGGCCAAGTACCGCGTACCCCACAGCGACGCATTTGCGACGGACGCAGACACCTTTCTCAGGATCTTTGCTTCCATCCTTGGGCGGGCGCGATGACAGCGATCGAAGCTCCTGATTCAAAAGCTCCGGCAGACAATCAGCCTCCTGCAGGTCCTGACTCGGCTGCCGCGATACCCACAGTCCAAATGCCCGGGGCAGGCCGGGGCGTGGCGCTGAGCATCCTCGCTGCGATAGCGGTGGTTTTCGCGTTGGAATGGGCGCAGAGCTTTGTCATTTCCCTGTTGCTCGGCATCCTCTTCTCCTACACCCTGAACCCCCTCGTCGTTTGGCTCGAGCGGATCCGTATCCCGCGCGTGGTGGGTACCAGTATCGTGATGGTGGGCGTCGTGTGCGCGCTTGTCCTGGGGACGTACTCGTTGCGTGGGCAGATGCAGACCATACTCGATCAGTTGCCCGAAGCGGTGAGCAAGATTTCGGCCGGCCTCGCCAGCCTGCGCAAGGGTCAGACCAGTACCATACAGAAGGTGCAAACCGCTGCGAGCGAGATCGAGAAGGCGACGAGCCAGGCGGCAGGCACCGCTTCGACGCCCAGACAACCGGCGACGCGCGTCGTCATCGAGCCCCCTGGCTTCAAAATCGGCAACTTCCTGTGGGCGGGTTCCATGGGAGCGGCAGGGTTGGTCGGTCAGGCAGCCATGGTGCTCTTCCTGACGTTCTTTCTCCTGCTGTCCGGCGACACCTACAAGAGAAAGCTGGTGCGACTCGCGGGACCCTCGCTGTCGAACAGAAAGATCACCGTGCACATCCTCGATGACATCAACGAATCCATCCAGCGCTACATGTTCATGCTCTTGGCGACCAACGTGCTGGTGGTGCTGCTCACCTGGATCGCATTGCGCTGGCTCGGTCTGGAGAATGCAGGCGCCTGGGCAGTGGCCGCAGGCCTGCTCCATCTCATCCCGTACTTCGGTCCCGCCGTCACCGCCGCCGGCAGTCGGCATGGCGGCCTTCATGCAGTTCGACGCCCTGCCGACGGCGCTGCTGGTCGCCGGGGCGTCGCTGGCGATCGCCACGGTCGTCGGCACCTTCGTCACCACCTGGATGACGGGCAGGATCGCCAGGATGAACACGGCAGCGGTGTTCGTCTCGCTGCTGTTCTGGGCATGGCTGTGGGGCATCTGGGGCATGCTGCTGAGCATTCCGATCACGGTCATCGTGAAAGTGGTGGCTCAGCATGTGGAGCAACTCGAGCCGGTGGCTGAGTTGCTGGGGGACTAGCTGGCCCCTGGCCCGATGCGGTACGCGTTGTTGAGATACCTCGCCCTGGAAGGGCCCCTGAATTGAACGCTGGCACGAAGCTCACCGGATATCTGCGACAGATGAAGACGCGGCTTCGCGGCAGCGACTTGCCGCGCATTCACCCGGACGAAGAACCGCCGCTGCGATCGGAGTTGTTCAGCGCCGATCAGATGGAGCAGCACGGCAAGGCGCTGGCGGCCGTCGCACCGGCTGGCGCCGGGGCGCGCGCCGGACCAGCTTCTGGCGCGGCTGGCAGCGAACGAAAGCGCCCTGGTCGGAGTCTGCGACGCTGCTGACGGCGGCGGTCACGGCGAAGCCGCCGGATCACGCCGGCCGGGGAATGGCTGCTCGACAACTTCTATCTCATCGAAGAGCAGATCCGCACCGCCAAGCGGCACCTGCCCAAGGGTTACAGCCGGGAACTGCCGCGCCTGGCGCACGGGCCGTCGGCCGGGCGTCCGCGCGTCTACGACATCGCGCTGGAGACCATTGCGCATGGCGACGGTCGCGTCGACGCGGAAAGCCTCAGCCGCTTCGTGGCGGCCTACCAGACGCGTCACCGCCCTCAAGCTGGGCGAGCTGTGGGCGATCCCGATCATGCTGCGGCTGGCGCTGATCGAGAATCTGCGTCGCGTCGGCGTGCGCATCGCCGCCGGCTGGGCCGAGCGGAACCTGGCCGACTCCTGGGCGGACCAGATGACGGAGACCGCCGAGAAGGATCCGAAGAGCCTGATCCTGGTGATCGCGGACATGGCGCGCTCGAATCCGCCGATGGTCAGCGCGTTCGTCGCGGAACTCGCGCGCCGGCTGCAGGGGCGGGGCCCCGCCCTGGCCTTGCCGCTGACCTGGATCGAGCAGCGACTCTCCGAATCGGGCCTGACGATCGAGCAGCTGGTGCAGTCGGAGAACCAGCAGCAGGCCGCCGATCAGGTCTCGATCAGCAACAGCATCGGCAGCCTGCGGGTGCTCGGCGCGATGGACTGGCGCGAGTTCGTCGAGACCATGAGCGTCGTCGAGCAGACGCTGCGCGAGGATCCGGGCGGCGTCTATGGCCGGATGGATTTCGCCACCCGCGATCGCTACCGCCATGCGACGGAAGAGATCGCGAAGAAGGGCCGCCTGACCGAGGGCGAGGTGGCGCGCAAGGCGGTCGAGCTGGCGCGCACAGGGGCGATCAGGCTGGCGCCGATCGGCGATCGAGCGGGCACGTCGGCTTCTACCTGATCGACAAGGGCTTGCCGGAGCTCGAGCGGGCGGCGGAGGTTCGCCTTTCCGGCGCCGAGGCCTTGCGCAGAGCGGCGGGCCGGTTCCCGTTGCTCCTGTATCTGGGCGCCATCGTGCTGATCACGGTGATCATCGCCGGAGGCCTGCTGGCGCAGGCGCTGTGCCGCCGGGATGCCGCCGGACTGGGCGTGCTGGTGCCGATCGGCGTCCTCTCGCTGCTGGCCGCCAGTCAGCTGGCCGTGGCGCTGGTGAACTGGCTGGCGACCCTGCTGGTGACGCCGCATCCGCTGCCGAGAATGGACTTCTCCGAGGGAATTCCGCCGCAGTCGCGCACGCTGGTGGTGGTCCCGACCATGCTCACCAGCGCGCCGGGCGTCGAGGATCTGGTCGAGGCGCTGGAAGTCCGGTTCCTGGCCAATCGCGACGAATGCCTGCACTTCGGCCTGCTGACCGATTTTCGCGATGCGCAGCAGGAATCGCTGCCCGAGGACGAGCCGCTGGTGCGGCTGGCGCCGGACGAGGATCGACGAGCTGAACGCGAAGTACGGCGATGGACGGGGACAGAGCCAGGGGCGACATCTTCTTCCTCTTCCATCGCCCGCGGCGCTGGAACCCGCAGGAACGGATCTGGATGGGCTACGAGCGCAAGCGCGGCAAGCTGGCGGACTTGAACGCGCTGCTGCGCGGAGGCGCGTGGCGCGCGCCGGCGACGGCTTTTCGCTCGTCGTCGGCGACACCGCGGTCCTGTCCGGCGTGAAGTACGTCATCACCCTGGACACGGACACGCAGCTGCCGCGCGATGCGGCGCGGCAGTTCGTCGGCGCCATGGCGCACCCGCTGAATCGTCCCGCGCTACGACGAAGCGAAGCGGCGGGTCGTCGACGGCTACGGCATCCTGCAGCCGCGCGTGGCGATCAGCCTGCCGGGCACGAACCGCTCGCGCTATGCGCGACTGTACGGCGGCGAGCCGGGCATCGATCCCGTACACGCGCGCCGTCTCGGACGTCTACCAGGACGTGTTCGGCGAAGGCTCGTTCATCGGCAAGGGCATCTACGACGTCGATGCCTTCGAGCAGGCCCTCGGCGGGCGCTTCCCCGAGAACCGCATCCTCAGCCACGATCTGCTGGAAGGCTGCTACGCGCGCGCCGGGCTGTTGAGCGATGTGCAGTTGTACGAGGACTACCCGGCCCGCTACAGCGCCGACGTCAGCCGCCGCCACCGCTGGATTCGCGGCGACTGGCAGCTCGCCGGGTGGCTGCTGGCGGCGCGTGCCCGGCACGCGGCGCAGGCGAGGGCAGGCGCAGCGTCAGGCAAGAATCCGCTCTCGGCGCTGTCGCAATGGAAGCTGATCGACAACCTGCGGCGCAGCCTGGTCCCGGCGGCGCTGACGCTGCTGTTGCTGCTGGGCTGGACGCTGCTGTCGCCGGCGTGGTTGTGGACCGTGGCGGTGCTCGGCATCCTGCTGATTCCCGCCTTGTGCGCCTCGATCCTCGATCTGTTCCGCAAGCCGGAGGAGGTGCTGCTGCGGCAGCACCTCGCCGCCGTCGCGCGCTCGGCTGTCGCGGCACTTGCAGCAGGTGGCGTTCGAGCTCGCCTGCCTGCCCTACGAGGCGTTCTTCAGCCTGGATGCCATCGTGCGCACGGCCTGGCGGATGCTGGTCACGCGCAGACGGCTGCTCGAATGGAATCCGTCGAGCGAGGCGGATCGCGAGTCGGCCGCGCGCGGCCGCAGCGACCTCGCCGCCTCTTTCCGGGCGATGTGGGTCGCGCCGGCCATCGCCGCTGCGGCGGCGATCCATCTGGCCGGCATCGGCGCCGGCGGTGCTGGCGGTGGCGGGGCCGATCCTGCTGCTGTGGTTCGCCTCGCCCGGTCGTCGCCTGGTGGATCAGCCGTCCGCTCGCGCGCCGCAAGGCGACGCTGACGCCGAGCAGACGCTCTTCCTGCGCGCGCTGGCGCGCCGGACCTGGGCGTTCTTCGACACCTTCGTCGGCCCGGAAGACCACTGGCTGCCGCCCGACAACTATCAGGAGTACCGCGTCGCCGCGGTCGCGCATCGCACCTCGCCGACCAACATGGGGCTGGCGCTGCTGGCGAATCTGTCCGCCTACGACTTCGGCTACATCCCGGCCGGACAACTCGCTCGAGCGCACGGCGAACACCCTGCGCACGATGGACGGGCTGGAGCGGCATCGCGGGCACTTCTACAACTGGTACGACACGCAGACGCTGCAGCCGCTGCCGCCGCTCTACGTCTCGACGGTGGACAGCGGCAACCTCGCCGGCCATCTGCTGACCCTGCGCGCGGGTCTGCTCGCGCTGGCCGATGACAGGATCCTCGGCGGCGCGGCTGTTCGACGGCCTGAGCGACACGCTGCGGATTCTCGTGGACGCGGCGGACGCGGCGGACCGCGGTGGCTGCCGGTCCGCTGGCCGAGTTTCGGCAACGAACTTGGAGTCCGCGTCCGCTGCCCCGCCGGCCACGCTCGCGGCGGCGCGCGCGTGCCTCGAGCGGCTGGCCAGCCGGTGCCGCCGAGCTCGTCGCCCAGGTCGCCGGCGGCGTCGACACTGCCGCAGGCGACGAAGCGAGCGCATGGGCGCAGGCGCTGCCGCAATGCCGGAGGCGCTGGACGAACTGACGCATGCGCCGTGGGTCGCAGGCGCTCGAGCCCGGCAAGTGCCGCCGACGGCGCTGCGACCGAACCTGCGCGACTGGCGCTCGACGCGAGCTGCCGCATCGGCTCGATCGAGCGCGACGATGCCCGACGCCTGGCGCCGAACTGGCGGCAACGCGCAGGCAGCGCGCGCGCCCGCGACCGGATGGCGGCCATCGAGCGCCTGGCGCAGCAATCCGGCGAACTCGCGCGACATGGAGTATGACTTCCTGTTCGACAAGGCGCGTCATCTGCTGACCATCGGCTACAACGTCGACGAGCGCCGGGCGGATGCGAGTTACTACGACCTGCTGGCCTCCGAAGCGCGCCTGTGCAGTTTCGTCGCCATTGCGCAGGGGCAACTGCCGCAGGAGAGCTGGTTCGCCCTCGGGCGCCTGCTCACCGGCACCGGCGGCGAGCCGGTTCTGCTGTCGTGGAGCGGTTCGATGTTCGAGTACCTGATGCCGCTGCTGGTGATGCCGACCTACGACAACACGCTGCTCGACCAGACCTGCAAGGCGGCGGTGGCGCGGCAGATCGAGTACGGCAAGCCAGCGCGGCGTGCCGTGGGGCATGTCGGAATCCGGCTACAACACGGTCGATGTGCATCTCAACTACCAGTACCGCGCCTTCGGCGTGCCGGGCCTGGGCCTCAAGCGCGGGCTGGCCGAGGATCTGGTCATCGCGCCCTATGCCTCGGTGCTCGCGCTGATGGTGGCGCCCGAGGAGGCCTGCCTGAATCTGCAGCGGCTCGCGGCCGAGGGGTTCATCGGGCAGGTTCGGCTTCTTCGAAGCGATCGACTACACGCCGGCGCGGCAGCGGCGCGGGCAGTCGCAGCGCGGTGGTGCGGTCCTTCATGGCCCATCACCAGGGCATGAGCCTGCTCGCGCTGGCCTACCTGCTGCTGGAGCGGCCGATGCAGCGGCGCTTCGAGTCGGACCCGCTGTTCCAGGCGACCATGCTGCTGCTGCAGGAGCGGATTCCCAAGGCCACGGCGTTGTTTTCGCACACGGCGCAACTGTCCGAGGTGCGCGCGACGTCGGTCGCCGCGGAGACGCCGATCCGCGTGTTCGGCAGCCCCGACACGCCGATACCGGAGGTGCAGCTGCTGTCGAACGGCCGCTACCACGTGATGGTCACCAACGCCGGCGGCGGCTACAGCCGCTGGAAGGACCTCGCCGTCACGCGCTGGCGCGAGGACGGCACCTGCGACAACTGGGGCACGCTTCTGCTACCTCCGCGACGATGGCGAGCGGCGCGTTCTGGTCGACCGCCTATCAGCCGACGCTCAAGCGAGCCGGAGCAGCTACGAAGCGATCTTCTCCGAGGGGCGCGCCGAGTTTCGCCGCCGCGATCGGTCGGCGATGGCGCGACGCGGCGATTTCGAGACGCATACCGAGATCGTCGTCTCGCCGGAGGACGACATCGAGCTGCGCCGGGTCCGCATCACCAATCGGTCGCGACAGCGCCGGGCAGATCGAGGTCACCAGCTACGCCGAAGTGGTGATCGCGCCGCCGGCCGCGGACGCGCTGCATCCGGCCTTCAGCAATCTGTTCGTGCAGACCGAGATCCTGCGCGAGCGGCGCGCGATCCTGTGCACGCGCCGGCCGCGCTCGCGCGGCGAGCAGGCGCCGTGGATGTTTCACCTGATGGCGGTGCACGGCGCGGACGTCGGCGAGGTGTCCTACGAGACGGATCGCCTGCGCTTCATCGGCCGGCGCGAAGCGCCGCCGCGCCGCTGGCGATGAGCGACCCGGCGGCGCTCTCGGGCAGCCGAGGGCTCGGTGCTCGATCCGATCGTCGCCATCCGCTGTCGCTCACGCTCGATCCGGAACAGTCGGTCACCATCGACATGGTGTCGGGCATCGGCGAGACGCGCGACATGGCCGTGAGCCTGGTCGAGAAATACCAGGACCGGCATCTCGCCGACCGCGTCTTCGACCTGGCCTGGACGCACAGCCAGGTGGTGCTGCGCCAGCTCAATGCCACCGAGGCCGACGCGCAACTCTATGCGCGCCTGGCCAGCTCCGTCATCTACGCCAATGCCGCCCTGCGCGCCGACGCAGCCGTGCTCATCAGGAATCGCCGCGGGCAGTCCGGCCTGTGGGGCTACGCCATCTCCGGCGACCTGCCGATCGTGCTGCTGCAGATCGGCGACGCGGCCAATATCGATCTGGTGCGCCAGCTCGTCCAGGCCCATGCCTACTGGCGCCTGAAGGGGCTGGCGGTGGACCTGGTGATCTGGAACGAAGATCACGCCGGTTACCGGCAGCGGCTGCAGGAGCAGATCATGGGGCTGATCGCCGCGGGCATCGAGGCGAGCGTGATCGATCGGCCGGGCGGCATCTTCGTGCGGCCGGCGGAGCAGATCTCGAGCGAGGATCGCATCCTGTTCCAGTCGGTCGCGCGCGTCGTCATCACCGACAGCCGGGGAACGCTGGCGGAGCAGCTCGACCGTCGCGCGCCTCGCGGAACCGCGCGTGCCGCGGCTTCACGCCGAGCCGCCCGCAGCGTCCCGAAGCCGCATCCGACGCCATCCCGCCGCTGCCGCCGCCGCCCGCGCGCCGCGATCTGATCCTGTTCAACGGCCTGGGCGGATTCACCCCCGACGGGCGCGAATACGTCATCGCGCTCGCGCCCGGTCAGGCGACGCCGGCGCCGTGGGTGAACGTGCTGGCGAATCCGCACTTCGGCACCGTCGTCTCGGAGAGCGGCGTCGCCTACACCTGGAGCGAGAACGCGCACGAATTCCGCCTCACGCCCTGGCACAACGACCCGGTGAGCGATGCGAGCGGCGAAGCCCTCTACCTGCGCGACGAAGAGACCGGCCACTTCTGGTCGCCGACGCCGCTGCCCGCCCGCGCAGCGATGCCCTACGTCAGCCGGCACGGATTCGGCTACAGCGTCTTCGAGCACACCGAGCGACGGCATTCGCTCGGAGCTGTGGGTCTACGTGGCCGTGGATGCGGCGGTCAAGTTCTCGGTGCTGAAGCTGCGCAACGAGTCGGGCCGGCCGCGCCGGCTCTCCGCGACCGGCTACGTGGAGTGGGTGCTGGGCGATCTGCGGCCGAAATCGGCCATGCACGTGACCACCGAAATCGACCCCCAGAGCGGCGCGCTCTTCGCGCGCAATCCGTACAACACCGAGTTCGCCGAGCGGGTCGCCTTCTTCGACGTGGATGACCCGACGCGCAGCGTGAGCGGCGACCGCACCGAATTCCTCGGGCGCAACGGCACGCTTGCGGAATCCGGCCGCGATGGGCCGCTCGCGCCTGTCCGGCAAGGTGGGCGCCGGGCTGGATCCCTGCGCCGCGATCCAGGTGAGCTTCGAACTGGCCGACGGGCAGGAGCGCGAGATCGTCTTCCGGCTCGGCGTGGGGCGCGACGCCGATGACGCCGGCAAGCTGGTGCAGCGCTTCCGCGGATCCCTGGCGGCGCGCGGCGCGCTCGAAGCGGTGTGGCAGCACTGGAACCACACGCTCGGCGCGGTGCAGGTGGAAACGCCCGATCCGTCCCTCAACGTGCTGGCCAACGGCTGGCTGGTGTACCAGACCCTGGCCTGCCGCCTCTGGGCGCGCAGCGGCTACTACCAGTCGGGCGGCGCCTTCGGCTTCCGCGACCAGTTGCAGGACGTGATGGCGCTGATCCACGCCGAAGCCCGGGCTGGTGCGCGAGCACCTGCTGCTGTGCGCGAGCCGCCAGTTCCAGGAGGGCGATGTCCAGCACTGGTGGCATCCGCCGTCGGGCCGGGGCGTGCGCACGCATTGTTCGGACGACTACCTCTGGCTGCCGCTGGCGGTGTGCCGCTATGTGCCGAGCACCGGCGACACCGGGGTGCTGGATGAGCCCGTGCACTTCCTGGAAGGCCGCCCGGTCAACCCGGAGGATGACTCCTACTACGATCTGCCCGGCCGCTCCGCCGAGGCGGCCAGCCTGTACGAGCACTGCGTGCGCGCCATCCGGCACGGCCTGCGCTTCGGCGAGCACGGTCTGCCGCTGATCGGCTCCGGCGACTGGAACGACGGCATGAACCTGGTCGGCATCGGCGGCAAGGGCGAGAGCGTCTGGCTGGGCTTCTTCCTCTGCGAAGTGCTCAGGCAGTTCGCGGCGCTGGCGCGCGCGCGCGGCGACGCAGCCTTCGCCGAGCGCTGCGAGGCGGAGGGCGCGCGGCTGCGCCAGAACCTCGAGCAGCACGGCTGGGACGGCGAGTGGTACCGCCGCGCCTACTTCGACGACGGCACGCCGCTCGGCTCGGCGAGCAGCGCCGAATGCCAGATCGATTCGATCTCGCAGAGCTGGTCGGTGCTGTCCGGGGCGGGCGACGCGACGCGCTCGCGCATGGCCATGCAGGCGGTCGATCGAGCGGCTGGTGCGCCGCGAGCGATGCGCTCATCCAGCTGCTCGATCCGCCCTTCGACAAGTCGGATCTGGATCCCGGCTACATCCGGGGCTACGTGCCGGGCGTGCGCGAGAACGGCGGGCAGTACACCCACGGGGCGATCTGGACGGCGATGGCGTTTGCCGCCCTGGGCGATGCGCGGCGCGCCTGGGAACTCACGGCCATGATCAACCCGGTCAACCATGCGACATCAGCGCAGGCCATCGCGACCTACAAGGTCGAACCCTACGTCGTGGCGGCCGACGTCTACGCGCGTCGCGCCGCACACCGGCCGCGGCGGATGGACCTGGTACACCGGCTCGGCCGGCTGGATGTACCGGCTCATCGTGGAATCGCTGCTGGGCCTGAGGCTCGAGGCGGACAAGCTGCATCTCGCTCCCTGCCTGCCCGCGACTGGCAGGCGTTCAAGATCCACTACCGGTATCGGGAGACGGTCTACCACATCGCCGTTGCGCAGACGCGCGCCGGCGATGAGGCGACGAGCGGCGTGATGAGCGTGACGGTCGATGGCGTCGAGCGACACGACGGAGCGATTCCCCTGGTCGATGACCATCGGGAACACTCGGTCGAGGTGAGAGTGCACGCGAAATAAGGCCGTGGGACCCGCCTCGCAGGGTCGTGTTCCCACGGTGTCTTGACCCGACCAGGACCTCGAATTAGGCCGGGTTGCTCACACGCCGGCGACTCCTGACGCACAGCGGCCTTCATTTTCCGACGCTGGGATCACGATTAAGCGCAGGAAGCATGTGCTCTCGGCAGATCTTCGTTGAGTCTGACTGGCTCAATGACTCGCCGGTGAGACCGCAGCGGAACGACCGTTCCCCCAGGCGAGTGAAAAAGGTGCAGGTGGAGCACACGCCGAAGGTGCGACTGCCGCGGCCTCGCTGCAGCGAGCGCAAGATTGTCGCCAGCGCCTGCGATGCCAGCGCCGCATCCGCCGGCGACAAGGCCCCCACCGCCGCCTCCCACTGCTGATCCAGGGCTGCGCCCTGCAGCAATTTCTTGCCGGCCGCGGACAAGCGAAGCCGGACGACGCGTCCGTCCTGCGGGTCGGCGTGCCGCTCCACCAAGCCCTTGCGGTAGAGAAGGAGCAGGCTCTGGGATACCGTGCCCTTGGTGGAGCCGAGGAATTCCGTCAGCGCGTGCGGCGTATTGCTGTAGCGATTGGCGTCCCGAAGATAAGACAGGGCGGTCAGGTGCACCGACTGCAAGCCCGCCGCCAGGGCATGCCTACGCTCGTCCTCTTGGATCGCCCTTCCCAGGCAACTGACCAGGTCCAGCAGCGTGCGTGCCGACTCGTTCATGGCTGCATGGTATCGCCTCAAAACCTTATTGACAAGGCGCGTGAATCCCTTCAGACTCGTATCGTGTCGATACGTCATCGACTCGCCCGAAGCTTGTTTATTTCTTGAACCACCTCGATTGGGAGAGCCTCACATGAAAAAACTCGTGCTTGCCGTCGCGCTTGCGGCGACGACCCTCGGCGCCTTCGCTGCCGATGCCAAAGTCGCCTATCCGGACGGCTTCCGCAACTGGAACCACGTCAAGTCCATGATCATCAACAAGGGGCACCCGCTGTTTGACGCCGTCGGCGGCATGCACCATATCTACGCCAACAAGAAAGCCATGGCCGGCTACAAGGCAGGCAAGTTCGCCAACGGCTCTGTGATCGTATTCGACCTCTTCGAGGCCGTGGACAAGGACAACGCCGTATCCGAGGGCAATCGCAAGGCGGTCGTTGTCATGAGCAAGGATGCGAAGAAATTCAAGGCTACCGACGGGTGGGGCTACGAGGTCTTCGCCGACAAGAAAGGCACGCTTGACGCCAAGGGCCAGGCCGACTGCCATGCCTGCCACATCCAACAAAAGGACAAGGATTTTGTCTTCAGCGCGCTGCGCGACTGACACCTCTACCCGACCGACGGCCGTCGCCCGGGACTGCCCCGGGCGACGGCGCATTTTCGCGCCGGGTGTTCGCGGGCGACTGAATTGCCCCCGAATGTCCATGAAACACTGCATTCGAATCACGATGCCCCATCCAGGCAGCGACACCACCACCAAGTCATGGGTGGGGATGGTGATCGTGAATTGGCCGCCAGCACCGGCCATGGCTGGGTGGTCGGGTCCGGCAGTACGGAGCGCACCTCGACGGGGGTGAAGAAGACGGACTTGGCTCCACGCGGCAGCGTGACGCAGCCCTGGTCGCCGGCCACGACCGCGCTGCGGGTGACACCGTCGGGCAGCGTCAGATGCACGGCGCGCGCCTTCGGGTCGACTACCGTCTTGGTGACCGACCGCCGCTCGGCACGGGGCGAGACGAAGAACCCGTCTTCGTCGATGGCCGTGGCCAGATCGCGGCCGGTGATGAACAGCGCCGAGCACGGAACATTGTGGCATAGCCGCGCACTGGAACCATACTGCCAAAGATGAATTCCGGTGCAACGAAATCCCGCAACATGGGTCGAAGGCCGATTGGCGCCAACGCAGTCGAGATTCGTGAGAAGTTGCAGTGACAGCCAGTCAAGTCGTATCTTCCTTACCGGCGCCGGACGGAAGACGGCGCCGGATCAGGCTTTGCACGGGCATTTTGTGCGGGCTGATTCAGGTTCGACTGGCTTTGTTGCGTCATACTGGCGCGATCCTGGGCAGGAATCATTCCTCACAGGCCGCCAGCACCGGGATAGACAAAAGCGGCACCACATCGCGTGAAGTGGGCGCGAACCCCGGGAACCGCGTCACCGTCTTGCCAGCCTGCCCGAAGACTTGGAGAGTACCCATGAACAAGAGACTGCTGTGGATCGTGTTTGTGTTGGCGACGGCAGCGCAAGCCGCGCCGCTCGACTCTGGAGCGCCGCGTCCGCCGGAGCTGAAGCCCATGCAGCAACAGTCTCAGGCGGCGCACCTCGCAGCGGAACTGCTGACCCGTTACCACTACCAATCGATGCCGCTCGACGACGCCTTGTCGGAGAGGATATTCGAGCGCTATCTGAAGTCACTCGATCCCGAGAGGCTGTTCTTTGTTCAGACCGATCTTGACCGGTGGGCTGACGTCCGCACCAAGCTCGACGACGCCATCATGACGGAGGAACTCACCGTTCCCTTTGCCATGTTCAATCTCTATGCGCGGCGAGTGTCCGAGCGTTTTGGTTACGCCCGCGCCCTGCTCAAGCAGGGGTTTGATTTCCGCCAGAAGGAAAGCTATCAATACGCGCGGGAAAAAGAGGCTTGGCCCAAATCCGAGGCGGAAATGAGCGAGTTGTGGCGCAAGCGCGTCAAGAACGACTGGCTGCGGCTCAAGCTCGCGGGGAAGGACGACGGACAAATCGTCGGGACTCTCGACAAGCGCTATGCCAATGCCCTGAAGCGGATGCTCCGCCTCAAGAGCGAGGACGCCTTTCAGACATTCATGAACGCCTACACCATGACCATCGAGCCCCACACCAACTACATGGGGCCACGGGCGGCCGGGGACTTCGACATATCGATGAAGCTCTCCCTGGTCGGAATCGGGGCGGTGCTGGCGGAGAAGGACGACTACACCACGATTCGGGAACTCGTGCCGGGTGGCCCCGCGATCCTGTCGGGCCAACTGAAGATCGGGGACCGCATCCTCGGCGTCGCTCAGGGTGAAGGCGGCGCCATGACCGACATCGTGGGCTGGCGCCTGGACGATGCGGTCGCGCTGATTCGCGGCGCGGCCGACTCGGTCGTCCAACTCGACATTCTCCCGGCCGACGCCGGCCCGGATGGCAAGCATAAGCGGATTTCGCTCGTTCGGAAGAAGATCAGTCTGGAAGAGCAGGCCGCCAAGAAATCGATCCTCACCGTGACGGAGGGAGAGACCACTCGTCGCATCGGCGTGATCGCCCTTCCGGCCTTCTATCAGGACTTCGAAGCCCGACAACGCGGCGCCCCGGACTTCAAGAGCGCGACCCGCGACGTGGCGCGCCTGCTGGAAGAGTTGAAGAAGGAGAAGGTCGATAGCGTACTGATCGATTTGCGCAACAACGGCGGCGGTTCATTGATGGAAGCGATCGAACTCACCGGCTTGTTCATCGACAAGGGACCCGTGGTGCAGCAGCGCGATGCCCGGGGCAACGTCACCGTGGAGAGCGACGCCAAGGCCGGCGTCGCCTGGGATGGACCCCTCGGCGTCCTGATCAACCGGGGCTCGGCATCCGCGTCAGAGATCTTTGCCGCGGCGATTCAAGACTACGGCCGCGGTTTGCTGATCGGTGAGCCCAGTTTTGGCAAAGGCACGGTGCAAACCTTGATCAATCTCGACCAGGTCGCCAGGAGCAGCGAGCAGAAGCTGGGCGAACTGAAACTGACCACGGCCCAGTTTTTCCGCATCAACGGCGGCACCACGCAACTGCGCGGCGTGCAGCCGGACATCGCCTTTCCCACGGTTTACGATGCCCAGAGCTTTGGCGAATCCAGCTTCGACAATGCGCTGCCCTGGGCGCAGGTCAAGGCCGCAGCTTATGCGCCGATCGGCGACCTGGAATATCTGCGGCCCATCCTGCTGACGCGCCACGAGGCTCGCGTGCAGAAGGACAGGGAGTTTCAGTACCTGCAGGAAGACGTCGCCGAACTCAATGTTCAACGCAAGAAGAACCTGGTTTCGCTGAACGAAGCCGAACGACGCAAGGAACGGGATGCCGTGGAGGCCCGGCTGAAGGGCCGGGAAGCACAGAGGAATGCCGGAAAGAGCACCCCTGAAGGTGTTGTCGGCAAGGAACCGGCGCCGGGGAAGCAGAACGCACTCCAGGATGATGGCCTGCAGGCGGACGAACGCAATCTCGCCAATGAACTGGCGGCAGAAACGGCGCGCAAGAATGACAAAGACGTGCTACTGAACGAAGCCGCCCACATACTCAGTGACGAAGTGGGTCTGCGCAACACCAGCGCGAGGTTCGTGGCCCGTGTCAAGGCGGTTTCCCCGTTGACGTCCAATCAACAGCATGAGTTGGACGCCATTCCTGCCGGCGCACAGCAATGAGACCGGTTCAGTAGGGCCGCAGCAGATCAAGAAGATCATCGGGGGAAGGCCACGGTGTCGGGTGACAACCCCTGGCCGACCTGGTCGGTAATGTTGGCCGCCGGCAATCGTGTCCGGATTCGTTGATGGCGGGCTGGCCACGCTGGAGTATCGGATAGCCTGATCCGACTGCCGGCGAACACGGTCCGGTAGGTATATGCTTTGCGTGTGTCTTTTACGTGAAAGTCGCGCCAGCCACTCTCGAAGCTTCCCTCGCCCACTGGGAGAGGGGCTGGGGGTGAGGGAAACGGTCATGGCCAGGCCTTTCACTATTCGGGGTGGCTGGCATTCCATGACCGTTAGCCCGATTGGAGGGCACCATCGCCTACGCGTGCCCTTCAAGTCCGGCAACAGCCAAGCGGTACGCCTGCCCAAAGAGATCCGCTTCGAAGTGGGGCAGGTGGAAATCTTCCGCCGCGGCGACGAGATCGCCCTGCGCGAGCGGACCGCCAGCGCCACCGACATCTTCGATCTCCTGGCTAGCTGTGGTTCGGCCGCGGGGACGAGACGACCCGAGGGGCCTCGCTCGACGAGGTCGATCGCAGCGAGCCCTATTTCGGCATCATCGGCGGGCGCTACGGGTCCGGCATCACCGCGGCCGAGTGCGATCGAACCCGCGAGCGCAAGCTGCCCTGCCTGATCTGTTTCAAGGAAGAGGCCGCCATCCAGCCTGAACGACGCGATTCCGAGCTTGGAAAGGCCGAGTTCCTCACGAAGCTCAAGGTCAAGCTGCGCGACACCGCGTACGGGCACACCGTCACCGAGTTCTGCGGATCCCACGAACTGGCGAGCCGACTGTGCACAACTGGCTGTTCGATCGCTACCTGACCCCGGCGCCAAGAGATGCGGCGCCAAGCGGAGGTTCTCAAGCCCCAGCGCCACTTCCCCCGTTCGGCCTTCTGTCGAGGTCTGCATAAGTCCGAGTCAGGGCCTGGCACGCCAATTCCAGCACCTCTGATCAACGTCTTTGACGATTGCAGGTCGGAAAAGCCAGCGTCGCCTATGGTGCGGCCATCGCTGATTCGACAGTTTCGGCGTCATCCGGCGCTCCCGGCGACGTGTTCATGCCATCCGTTCGAACCAACAAAGCCGCAAGGGAACCGCCCGGAGGGGTGTATGGCACCCGCCTTCGACGCTGGGACGCGTACCTCATCCATTCGGCCGACTTGACAACCGTCTATTTACACGTCGTAATCCTATGCTAGACAACTGCGTGCTCCGGCATGTTGTTTCCAGGACACGCCTCACCACTACGGGAGGCAGACACTTTCGCTCGGTCCCTTCACCCTGGATGCGCAGTTCGATGAAACGCTCGACAGCAAGGAGTGACCGCGCTCAACGTGCTCCCGTGGAGGTCCGTATCGAACAAGTCGGGACATTCGCCTATCGCGCGCTCGCCTGGTCGAGGCAAGCCTGAGTTCGAGGGCGGTCTTGTGCACACGCGGACGCATCATGGCGACCCGCGAAGTGTCGTGGATGACAGGAGGGCGTCGTGCGCAAGTCCGTGCCGTGGTCGACAGCAGGAATCCTGCCCTTTTCTGGCCGCCGCGGTTTCCGCCGATGAAACCCTGCCCGTGGAACCCAGCGGCCGCTGGCCTGCTGCCGATGGCCGCTACTCCGACCAGAATGAGGTGAAGGTGGCTGCACACGACGGCACCGCCCGATGCGGCACGCTGATCACCGCGTCGGGATGGTGCGGGGGCCGCCCGGCGAAGTTCGCCGCACAACGACTGTCGAGGGCATGGGGTCGCATGAGCATCGGTTTGCGTCACGGGATCGGGCAAGGTGGCAGCGCGTGAATGCTACAAGCAACGCCTGCCCGAGTTACCTTGGACCGACGATCGCCGCGGTGTCCTGCCTCGCCGGATTCTGCGCGGTGTTCCTGGTCATGCTTGCAGCGATCGTGCTCGGGGCGATTGGAGCGCTGCCCGGCGCGGTCGTGATCCTGGCGGTGTCGCGCGTGCTTTGCCCGCAGTCGAAGCTGCGTTTCGGGCAAGCTTACGGCGCAGCTTTCCTGTCGCTTGTCACTTATGGCGGCGTCGTTACGGTTACGAACTACCTGTTCGACGGCGACAAATCGGTTCAGGCGGTGGTCGAGATCCTCACGGCGGGCCCGCAACTCTTGCATGTCATTCTGGACAACCCGGTGATGCTCGCGCCGTTCCTGATCCTCTTTCTGCTCTCGCAGGTGCCGGGGTGGTTGTCGTTCGGCTATGCGCTGGGCAAGCAGGTCGGCCGGCCCTTCACCGGCATTGGGGGCTTCGCGCTGGCATGTGGAATCGGTGTCGTCTGCGTGGTCCTGGCATACGTGTTCCCGTTTACCGTCGCGCTGGCCGTCACGTTGTAAACCCGATGCCGCGGGATTATCCGCGCCGGCGCGCGGACCCTGGCGGGCGAGCAGTTCCTTTCGATTCCCAGGATTCGACCCACAGTGCTGGCTGCCCCGCTTGCCGTGACAGCGTTGCTGCCGTCACGCGGCTACTCGGCCGACTGTCAATGGAAGATGACGGACGGCCAGCACAGGGTACTTCTACTTTAATGTCTGATTCCATTGGGTGTAACTCTCACACTGACGCCCGGCGAGTTGGAATCGGCACGACGTTTTCCGGGAAGGAGACGTCACGGCGGTATTCTGCAGAGACCAGCTTCCACGCGCCATCGAAGCGCTCGCTCTGAGCCAGGGCGCGGAAGGTGAGGATGGCCTGACCGCCGTCGCTGCTCCAGCGCTGACCCGAGCGCTTCATGCGCTGGGTCACCAGCGTCTTGCAGGCCGCCTCGACCACGCCCGAGCCGATCGGCAGGTTCTGCGCACGCAGCCGCGCATAGTCCATGCGTGCGCGGTTGCGCCGGAAGTACTCCAGTTCCTGCTTGAGCGCCTTGCAACGGCGCTTGCGGCCGTGATGGTAGGCGAGCGTGCGGATCACCTTGCCCACGCCGTCCTCGGCCTTGAGCAGCAGATGGCGGTATTCCTTGAAGCTCGCCTGCGCCTTGGGTGAGGCCTCGCCATAGACATGGCCGAAGGCACGCCGCAGATGTTCGGCGGCGTGGTAGAAGTCCACCACCTCTTCGCCCGGCGGCAGTTCCTTGGCCAGGAACTCCCAGTTGTCGCGCGCCCCATCGGCCACCTTGACCAGTCGCAGCTGCGGTTGGCGCTTGAGCGCGTGTTCCACTTCCGCCACCAGTTGGCGCTTCAGCGTGCGCTTGCTTCGGCTCGGGCATGCGGGCATGGCGCAGCGTGCGCAGCCGCTCGCCGGCGCCGTCATAGTGGCTCAGCGTGCCGCAGCCCACCTCCCGGAATCCGGCCGGCCCCCGCGTGGGCTTGCCCTGCTGCCGGCTGTGCTCGCGTTTGTCCTGGCGCGCACCGTCTTTCATCGGCGCCATCACCCCGTCCAGCGATACGGCCAGCACGGCCGCCTCGGTGGGCGGCCGCTCCTGCCCGCGCAACTGGCTCTTCCCACTGCGCACGGCGCTCTTCCCACTTCTCGCTCAGCGCCTTGGGCAGCCGGTCAAGGCTGCTGCGCGAGGGGCTCATGCCCCCCAGTTCGTGAAACAACTGCTCGCCTTCGGCCGGTGTCAGATGGGTGACCACCCACAGCCCCATGCGCGCGGCCAGCGGCGTGAAAAAGCCCTCAACGATTCCCGCCCGCAACTCCAGCGGGCATTCGCTCGCCCCGTTGGTGCCCGCCGCACGGTAGCGCTGCCGCAGCACCTTCACCGGCCCCGCAGCCGTCATGTACTCGCCGACACCGCTGACCACCCGACGGTAGAGCACCCCATCGATCCGCACCTGCGGCAGCGTGACGTCCAGACGTGCCAGCTCTTCGCCGACAAACTCGCGCTCGGCTTCGGCAAAGCGCCTGTGCACTTCGCGCTCGAACGCTTCGAACCCTTCCTCCAGGCTCCTGCGCGGCGCCTGCGCTCCTCGATGAACTTCAGCAGACTCTCCAGCGCCTTGCCGCCAACACGCGCTTTGTCCCTGTGCCGCACCAACTTTCGCTACACTTTCCATGGGCCGATCTCCGGTGGTTATCTCTGACAAACAACCACCTTTTATCACGAGGTCGGCCCACCTCCTCTCTATGCCAGACCAGTTTCGTCTCGGAACCCTATGGGCATATTCGTAAGTCATTGATTTTATTATCAGTAGTAGACCTACACCCATTCCAATGATCCGAACTCTGCCCAGTCCGCCATGGCCTCATTATGATTCAGTCCCTGTTGAACGAGCAGGGGCACTCATGTAGGCACACATCGGCCTTGCCCTGGTCACCGGTTTACCTTTTTGGATTCGCGGCTGCGGGCCACGCGTAAGCGCACGATCACGACATGCATCGTCATCAGGCCACAGCGGCGAGCGCGGCCGATGAGCGGCCGCTGGTGAAATTCCCCGACCAGATGCGCATCCACATGCTGGCAAACATGCGCGATCATCTGCTCGCCTTGCAGGAGATCCAGGATGCGCTGGCGCGCCAGCAGTACGACACGGCCGGCGACATCGCCGAGCAGCGCCCGGGCATGACTTCGCTCAAGCTGCACGGTGCCGACGAGGTGGCCGGATTCATGACGGATGCCATGCAGGCGATCGGCACCGCGATGTATCAGGCGGCCAGCCGCTTCGCCCTGGCCGCGAGGGATGCCGCCGCGACTGGCAACGTGAAGCCGGCGCTGGAGGCGATGGCGCGGGTCACCCAGCAGTGCGTGGCCTGCCACGCGTCCTATCGGGTGCAATGACGCAGTATTGCCGCTACCGCATCTTGTCCGCTGCGACGGCGAGAAGGCTGCCCCAGCCTGCCTGCCAGCGACCGAGCGTGGGCTCGACCCAGCGCGCCAGCGGACCGCCAGAGGGCAGGAACACCGCGCATCGCGTTTCGACGTTGGCTGTGGCGAGGGCGTCGAACAACGATCGCGCCTCGCGGGCAGTGTGCCAGCGCGCCCCGCGGTAGCCGCCACGACCCCCGTCTCTGCCGTGCTTCAGGTAGAGCAGACTGCGGCGATTGAGCAGACCGAGCACCACCCTACGGCGTGCGACGCGAAGCATCTCGGCCAGCGCTGCGATGCTCGTCCTGCATGAAGCACAGCGCCGCCACGCTGATGACGATGTCGAAGGAAAGGTCCGCAAACGGCAGCGCATGCGCATCGGCGGACAGCCAGGACGGTCCGCCGTCGCGGTGCCGGGCGGCATGGTGCAGCATGGCCTCGTCGCGATCGGCACCGACCGTCCAGCATGCATCTGCCGACAGGGCCTGCGTGAAGTAGCCCGTGCCACAGCCCACGTCGAGCAGGGACTCGCCCGACCGCAGCCCGATCAGGGCGTCGAGAAGCGCGGTCTCGGTCCTGCCGATCCAGTCCCCCCGCGGCGTCGAGTACCACTGGTCGTACAGTTCCGGCGCGATAAGGTCGGCGTACTTGCGGGGAGTCGATCGGTCCAAGATTCGGGGGCTTGCAGTTCGCAGGTCTGAGCAGCGCGGGACGCGCGATACGCCGCGATGATTCGGTCTCTTGCTACGGGACCGCCGCGGTAGCGGATGGTTTCGTGCGCCGTGCCTCGCCCAGTACGCCCTTGATGCGCAGCAGAGTTCCGTCCAGCGCGGCCTGACCCAGCCACCACTGGTAGTCGGGCGACTGGTGCCCCAGACCGAGCCGGAGGTCGCGCAGATTTTCGTCGCGCATCGTGCCGAACAGTGTCTCGATGCGCACCAGTTCCTCGCCTTTCAGTTCCTTGCGGGCAGCATCCACCACCGCCTGGGCCTCGCTCAACTTCATCGCACCGATCGCCAGCGCCCGTTTCGAGGCGGCCATCTGCTCCGTCACGTAACGGGGCGAATGGCAGGTGCCGCAGCCTGCGCTCGCCTGCTGTCGTGCCTGCTCCCGTTCGCCTTCCTTGGCGTAATGCCTGGGCGCCGGCGCTTCCGCCTCGAAGCGGTGGCAATCCTCGCAGCGCGGCGTGCGCTGGCGCTCGCGGCCAGCCTCGATGCGCGCAATGACGCCGTGCTTGGACAGGGCATAGCTACGCTCCGCCGCACCGCCGTGGCAGGAGACGCACGCTTCGCCCGCGGCAGCCGGCAGCGCCGCGGCGAGGAGCAGGAACAGGACCGCGCGCATCAGTTGTGCTCCCGGTTGTGCTCGGTATATTCGCCCGTGAGCCACAGCGGCCGCGGATCGGGTCGTGGCCCGCGCAGCTTCGCGCGCAAGCCGCTGGCCTGGTGCGGCGATCGACTGCTCCGCCTGGCTCATGCGGGCGTGGCCTTCCTCGACGAAACCCGGCGCGCCGTGGGCCGCGCCCTTGTAGGCGCCGAGGTTGGCGAAGTACCACATCTCGAAATAGTCGCGCTCGATCGGCGAGACGTTGTAGAAGCTCGATGCCTGTCCTTCGAAGAAGCCGATGCGCTCCTTGGGGAACAGGCGGTCCATCCAGTCCGTGGGGTAGGGCGAGCGCTCGCCGGCGGCGGGATAGAAAGCGCCTTCGCTGCGCAACCCGCGCAGCAGGCGCTCGGTGCGGTTCAAGGTTTGCCACGCTTGGGCGCGCTCCCGGTCCAGCGAGCGGAGCTGATCCCGGGCGAAGTCGCGGTCGTGGCAGTCGGCGCAGACTTCGATCCAGCGTTCGCGCTTGACCTTGTTCTCCGCGGTGTTCGGATTGACCTGGCGCAGGCCGAACTGCCAGATCGACTTGTCGGCCACCACGTGCTGGCCGTTCCTCATGTGGCAGTAGGCGCAGGTCGGAACGGTGTAGTTGCCTTTCGCGAGAGGCTTGTTCCAGTCCCATTTCTCCCCATCGGCCAGATAGCGCTTGCCGTGGGCCGAGGCGAAAGTAGGTTTCGTCGTCGGGATGGGGCGGTCCGCTGTGGCAGGTGGTGCAGGCCTCCGGCCGGCGCGCTTCGGCCGGGTCGAAGCGGTGGCGGGTGTGGCAGGAATCGCACTTGGTCGCCACCGAATGGCACTGCACGCAGGCCGTCGTTTCCGCCTTCGGCTTGTCCACGTAGTGCTTGCTGTCGGTGGCCCGCTCCATGGCCAGCGCATGGCTCGGAAAGCCGTAATGCCGCTCCGACAGCAAGGCATCCCTCTGTGCCTCGTGGCACTGGCCGCAGACCTCGGGCGTGGGCAGGCGCAGCTTCTGATGGTCGGCGCCGTGGCAGTCGGGACAGGCCACCGGCGCGCGCTTCCGGACGGCGTGCTGTGGCGGCTCTCGCGCCAGTCGGCGACGATGCCGGGAGTGAGCGCCTCGTGGCAGGCGATGCACTGCTCGGCCGCGAACACGCCCTGCACGCTGTGCACCGGCTGGTAGAAGTGGTCGGGATCCCAGTAGCCCTGCACCGGGTCGGGCTGCCACTCGCGCGAATACAGACCGCTGCCGGGGCCGCCCTTGCTCCAGTCCACCCAGGCCGTGCCCAGCGCGATGCCCGCCAGGCGAGCAGAACGGGAACCAGCAGCCAGCGCCGGCGCATTAACGTGAAAGTCGCGCCAGCGACTCTCGAGCTCCCCTCTCCCGCTGGGAGAGGGGCTGGGGGTGAGGGAAACGTCATGGCGAGGCTACTCGGCGTGGCCGGATTCCATGACCGTCAGCGATCCTTGCGGTGGCGGATCACGGCGCGCACGATGCCCACCCCCACCAGCAACAGGAAGGGCAGCAGCGCGAGACCGGGCACCACATCGCCGCTGGTGCACACGATGTCGAAGTGGATCGGGCTGTGGTGCGCCCAGGCCGGCGCCGCCGATGCCCCGAGCATGAAGAGGATGCGCCTCATGCTGCCCGCCTCATCGCCGCCAGGGGCTGGGGTGCGGCGCGCCAGGCCCGCCAGTGCCTGAGCCGCCCCTGCGCCAGCACCGTGCGCGCCGCGCGGCGCCCGGCCGCCGCCGCGGTGACGATGAGATCCGGCCCGTGGGCACAGTCGCCGCCGGCGAACACCCGTGGATGGGAGGTGCGGCCGTGGGCATCGACCCGCACCGCGCCGTACTCGGTCTCCACGCCGCAGGCCTCCAGCCAGCCCGGCGCCGCGGCCTGCTGGCCGAAGGCGAGGATCACGGCATCGCAGGCGATGGTTTCCACCGTCGCGGACTCGCCCTCACCGACGGCGAAGCGTACCGCCCGGACCGCCGACTCGCCCTCGATCGCCAGCGGCGCGTGGAGGAAGCGGAATTCGACGCCCTCCGCCGCCGCGGCGGTGCATTCGTGACGGTTGCCCCGCAGCCGATCCGGGGTGCCGCGATAGGCGATGCACACGTCGGCAGCCCCGTCGCGTATGGCGGCTCGGGCGCAGTCCATCGCCGTGTCGCCGCCGCCCAGGACCAGTACCCGCTTGCCTGCGACGCTACGCTGGCCGTCTGGCCCCATTGACCTGGGCAAGGTAGTCGAGGGCGTCCTGCACCCCGCCGAGTTCGCGTCCGGGCAGCGCCACGTCCCGCGCCTTGCGCGCCCCCAGGCCGAGAAAGACGGCTTCATGGCGGTCGCGCAGGGCGACGAAGCGTTCCGCATCCACCGCCGCGCCCAGTTCGAAGCGTATGCCGGCCTGTTCCAGCAGGATACGGCGGCGGTCCAGAGCGCGCTTGTCGAAGCGGAAGGGCGGCAGGCCGTAGGCCAGCATGCCGCCGATCGAGCCTCTCACGATCAGGACCGTCACGTTCCAGCCGGCCCGGTTCATCGCTTCGGCGAAGGCAAGCCCGGCTGGACCGGCGCCGATCACCGCGGCGCTCCTGTCGATGCGGTGCGCCGGGGCGAGCGACGGGCGCCAGCCGCGGGCAAAGGCTTCCTCGGTCACCGCGTGCTCCACGGCGCCGATGGCCACCGCTGCGTGGCCCTGCTTGACCCGGGCGCAGGCGCCTTCGCACAGCCGGTCCTGGGGACAGAGCGCACCGCACAGCTCCGGCAGCGGGCTGGTGGTGTGCATCAGTGCCGCCGCCTGCTCGATCTCGCCCTTGGCCGCGAGTGCCAGCCATTCGGGAATGCGATTGTGCAGCGGGCAGGCGCCGCGGCAGGCCGGTTCGCCGCAGTCCAGGCAGCGCGCCGCCTCGCTCTGGATGTCCGCGAGGGACAGGCGTTCGGCGCGGCTGTCCACGCGTGCCGGCAGTTCGGGCGCTGCGGCGCGGCGCAGCAGGTGGCTTGCATCCTGGCGCAGCGCGGGCCGGAAGACGTTGCGCAGGTCGCGGATCTCCAGCGCGTCGGTGGGGCAGGAGACCACGCAGCGGGCGCAGCCCATGCAGTCTTCCAGCCCCGTTACGCGTCCGGCGGCCTTGCCCTGCTGCCACACCGGAATGCCCATGTCGCAGGCCTGCTCGCAGCGGCCGCAGTCGATGCAGCGCGCCGCGTCCATCTTCAGGTCGTAGAAGCCGGCGTGGTTGAGCAGGCCGAAGGTGGCGCCGTAGGGGCAGAGGTAGCGGCAATAGGCGCGGTTGCCCACCAGCGGCGCGAGGAAGAAGGTGCCGAAGTAGGTGAGCGCGACGACCAGATAGAAGCCGCTGACGAAGGACAGCGTCCAGGAGTTGGGCGGATACTGGGTCACCACCAGCACGCCGGCGTACCAGACGAAGAACAGCCACTTGGCATGACGCAGCCGGCGTGCCCAGTCCGAGCGCGGCGTGCGGTCGCGGAAGGCAAAGCCCACCGTCTCGCGGATGCCGACGCAGGGACAGCCGTAGCCGCAGATCACGCGCCGGCCGAAGAGAAAGACCAGCCCCAGGACGAGGAAGAAGGTGAGCGTGCCGGGCACGTGCAGCGAGGGAAACACCGGCTGCGACCAGAGAAAGCCGACATAGGGCTCGAAGAAGGGAAAAAGCCAGGGGATGAACCACCAGAAGCCGGTCACCACCGCCACCAGGATGACGAGCCGCCGCCGCGTGTAGGCGTTCTTCTCCGCCGCGATGCGCCAGACGCCGAAGCCGAGGATGATCGCGTATTCGGTATAGCGGTTGAGCCAGATGGGGCTTTCGAACAGGAACAGCCAGGTCTCGTTCAGCCAGCCGAGGAAGGCCAGCGTGAAGGCGGCCAGCGCCAGCACCTGCACCGGCCAGCGGTAGCGCGAAGGCAGCGTGTCCTGTTCGCCGGCGGCGGCGAGATGCGGGGCGCGCCCGGCGATCGGCCGGATCAAGCGTGCTGGCGGCCATCGGTGGTGTCGGGCGTTGCGGAGCCGACCGTCGGATAGTCCAAACGCCGCCAGGCCTGCATGCCGCCGCTGACGATGCGCAACTCGCCGAATCCGTGCTGGGCCAGCAGACGGGCTGCCTGGCGCGAGCGCACCTGGGTGCGGCAGATCAGCACCACGCCGTCCTTGCGCCAGGGTTCGAGCTCGCCGATGCGCGCCGGCAGTTCGGGCAGGGGAAGATTGCGGGCGCCGGGGACATGCCCCGTCTCGCCGTGAAAGTCCTTGGCGTCACGCACATCCACCACGGCGACGCTCGCCCTCGGCCTGCAGCGCGAGCAGCATCTGGGGCGTGATCGTCAGCCCGGCCTTGAAGCGCCGCGCGAGCCGCGGCAGGTACATCAGCGCGGCGGCGAGCGCCAGCGCCAGCAGGCCGTTGCGAATGGCATGCTCGTCGCCGGCCAGGGCCGCGCGTCCGGCATGGCCGAGCCAGGCGTAGGCCAGGGCGCCGGGCAGCATGCACAGCGCAGACGTCAGCACGTAGGCGCCGAGCGGGATGCGGGTCAGCCCCAGCGCGTAGTTCACCACGTTGAACGGAAACAGCGGCACCAGCCGCACGAAGGCGACGAAGCGCCAGCCCTCCGCCTCCACGCCTTCGATCAGTTGCTTGAGCCGACCGCCCGCCCTGCGCGCCACCCAGTCGCCGGCGACATGGCGCGCCACCAGGAACGCCAGCACCGCACCCAGGGTGGCGCCGGCCAGGCTGTAGAGGGCGCCGGGCAGGACGCCGAACAGCGCCCCGGCGGCCAGCGTCAGCACCGAGCCCGGCAGGAACAGCACCGTCGCCACGGCATAGAGCGGCCATGAAGGCCAGGGGTGCCCACCAGCCCGGCGTGAGCCAGCCAGTCGCGCAGGCTCTGCTCGGAAATCAGCTCGCGGTTGGCAAAGGCGAGGATCAGACCTGCGCCCAGCGCCAGCGACCAGCGCCGCCCGCGCGGCGCTAGCGCGGGTCACGGGTCGGCTCCAGATCGTGGCCGATGGCGTAGTCGCTGCCGGCGCCGACGAAGGGCAGCGCCAGCATGCCGGGCAGGCGCACGCAGCGCTCGTCGCCGGTGAGGCCTTCTACGCCGATCGCCATGTGCTCCTGCGGCAAGTGGGCGGCGGCACGATAGGTGCCGAAGAGGCGATCCCACCACGGCAGGTTGAAGCCGAAGTTGCTGTTCGCCTCGGCCACTTCCATCGAGTGGTGCACGCGGTGCATGTCGGGCGTCACCAGCAGCAGGCGCAGGATGCGATCGACGCCGGCCGGCAGCCTGAGATTGGCGTGATTGAACATGGCGGTGGCGTTGAGCAGCACTTCGAACACCAGCACGGCGGCGGCCGGCGCCCCCAGCACGGCGATGACGGCGAACTTGATCAGCATCGAGAGCACGATCTCGATCGGGTGGAAGCGCGCGCCGGTGGTGACGTCGAAATCCGGATCGGCGTGGTGCACCCGGTGCAGCCGCCACAGCGCCGGCACGGCGTGAAACATCACGTGCTGGAGGTAGATGGCGAGGTCCAGCGCCACCACCGCGAGGAGAAGGGCTGCCCACCCGGGCAGGGCGAAGGCGTTGAGCAGACCCCAGCCGCGCTCCGCGGCCAGCGTGGCGAAGGCCACTGCCGCCATCGGGAAGGCCAGCCGCAGCACCACGCTGTTGAGTACCACAAGCCCCAGGTTGGCGACCCAGCGAACTCGGCGCGGATACAGTCGGGCGCGGCGCGGTGCCGCCGCTTCCCAGATCGCCATCAGGGCGAAGATGCCGAAGAACGCCCCGAGCCGGATCGACGGCTCGTGGGCAAGCGCGAACTCATTGAATGTCATGCACGCTCCTCCTAAACTCCCGCCTTGGCCCGGAAGGGCGGGACGGGTATAATTGGAGTGATCAACCGAATAGTTGAATAATAGGAAGCGACCGCAATGGTGTCAAGCGGCAATTTCAAGCAGGACGTGTATGCGCAGCTGGCGCGGGTGGCCAAGGCCCTGGGCCACGCCAACCGGCTCGAACTGCTGGAGTTCGTGGCCCAGGGGCCGCGCAGCGTCGAGGAGCTGGCGACGATGACGCGGCTGTCGATGGCCAATGCCTCCAAGCACCTGCAGGAACTGCGGCATGCCGGCCTGGTGACGGGCACGCAAGGAAGGCGTGCGGGTGTTCTACGAGCTGGCAGGTGCCGATGTGGTGGAGTTGCTCGCTGCCTTGCGCACCGTGGGCGAAACCCGGCTTGCCGAGGTGGACCAGTTGCTGCGTCTTTACATCAGCGCCCGCGACGACCTCGAACCGATACCGGCCGAGGAACTGCTGGAGCGCGCCCAGCTCGGCCTGGTGACGGTGCTCGACGTGCGCCCGCCCGAGGAATATGCGGCGGGTCACCTGCCGGGGGCGATCAACATCGCTTCCGACACCCTGGCGGGCCATCTCAAGCGGCTCCCCAAGGGCAAGGAGGTCATTGCCTACTGCCGCGGACCTTATTGCCTGTTGTCGGTGGACGCGGTGGCGCTGCTGCGCCAGAAGGGCTACAAGGCGCGTCGGCTGGAGGATGGCTTTCCCGAGTGGAAGGCGTCGGGCCTTCCGGTCCAGACCTGACCCGTCCGGTCATTGGCATGGAGAAATCCGCCCGGCCCCTCGCGCTGCCGACGATGGCACTGCAGGTCACAATCATTTCCAAGTATCCCCCAGGGGGACGCTGCACGCTCTACGCAGGCTATGCGGATGTACTCGCCCGGCACCTCGCGGGGGAGGTTGCCATAACCTACACGGAGCTGGCCGACGCGCATGCCAACGGATATCCGTCCCTGCTGCTGAACGGGCAACCCGTGGTGCCGGCAGACGGCGTGATCCTGATGCCTGCCGACCTGTGCGCCGCGCTCGAAGGCCAGTATGTTTCCGGCGAAGTGCTGCTCGGTTTGGCGGAGGCGCTGGAGGCGCCGCTGGAACGGATGATGGACGAGGCTGGGTGAAGCAGGTGCCGAATCGGTCAGTGCCACGACCATGCTGGAGCATCCAGCGCGTAGTGTTGGAACTGCCGGAACCCGTGCTGGGAGATGGACGTGAGTCCGATTGACGATGGGTGAGACCGTCTGCGACTTCGATCTGGCAGGTCCGGAGATCCTGCCCGAGGGCGATCATTACGCCAACGCTGCCCATCTGCACGCGCGCATCGATGAACTGCGGCGGCTGCTCGACATGCTGGACAACGCGGTAAGTATCCAGAGCGGAGGCTGCGACCGGTATCAGGCGAATTTGGTTCTCGCGCGCGTTCGCATCGAGCTGGTCCGGGTTCAACTGCTGGTGGCGAGCCTGCCCGAGCGCTCGGCCCCCGGCCTTCGGCCTCAGCACCGCAGCGCCGAGTAGTCGTCGCCTGGGCCTGCGCGCGCTCCAAAACTCGCCACCGCCTGTGCGAGTCCGAGCAATCCGACAACCGTGATCGAAAGGCAGCAATGAGCATCAGCGAAAACGTCGGCATCTGGTTCTGGGGCTTCCTGATCCTCTACGGCGCGGCCATGTACCTGCTCTCGCCCGCCGCCCGTGACCACGGCGGCTTCTTCCGCGGCACCGACGCCCAGGGCCGCGCCGCCTCCCAGTGGTCGCTCACCGCCAGCATCTTCATCAGCTGGATCTTCGCCAAGTCGGTCACCAACGCCGCCGACCTGGGCGCCCAGTACGGCATCGTCGGCGGCCTGGCCTATGCCGCCTACTGGCTTTCGATCCCGCTCGCCGGCTGGGTGATCTACCGCCTGCGCACACGCCACGGCGCCACCGGCCTGGTGCCGTTCCTGGTCGGCAAGTACGGCCGCGCGGCGGCGCTGGCGTTCTCGGCGGCGATCCTGATCCGGCTCTACAACGAGGTATGGAGCAACACCGCCGTGGTGGGCGGCTACTACGGCGCTGCCGGCTCCTTCGAGTTCATCGCCGCGGCGCTGCTGTTCACCGCCGTCACCCTGTTCTATTCGATCAAGGGCGGGCTGCGCAGCTCGATCTACACCGACGTCATCCAGACCGGCATCTTCGCCCTGTTCGTCGGGCTTGGTGCTGGCGTGGGTGATCCCCGGTCACGGCCTGAGATCGCTGCTCGGCACCGGAGAATTCCGCATGAATGCCGGCGTGGACCTGCTGCTGGTGGCGCTGCTGCAGGTGCTGTCCTACCCCTTCCACGATCCGGTGCTGACCGACCGCGGCTTCATCACCGAGGAGAAGACCATGCTGCGCGCCTTCGTCGTCTCCGGCGTGCTGGGCTTCGCCTGCATCCTGCTGTTCAGCCTGGTGGGCGTCCACGGCAGGCTGGAAGGCCTGCCCTGTCCGACAACGTGCCGGCGGCGGTGGCGAAGGGCCTGGGCTCGCCGCTCTTCTTCATGACGGTGGTGATGGTCGCCTCCGCCGGCTCGACCCTGGATTCCACCTTCTCCTCGGTGGCCAAGTCGGTGGCCCAGGAACTGCCGCTGCTGGCCGGCCGCCCGGCCTCGGTCGCTGCGGTGAGCGTCGGCAGCTTTGCCATGATCGCCTTCGCCGTGCTCGGCAACCTGCCGATGATCGCCGGCACCGACATCCTCAAGGCCACCACCGTCAGCGGCACCATGGTGATCGGCCTGGCGCCGGTGTTCCTGCTGGCACGCTGGATCGGCTACTCGCCGCTGTCCTTCCATCTCAGCTTCTGGACCGGCATCGTCCTGGGCATCCTGCTCACCCTGGGCCTGATTCCGCCGTCCTGGGCCATCGGCGACGGCAAGTACGCCCTGCTGCTGGGCACCAATCTCTATGGCCTGATGCTCTGTACCGCCGGCTTCCTGCTCCCGGTGCTGGTGACGCGGCGCTCCGTGCCGACTGGCTGGCGTGCTGCTTCCGCGACGCGTACGTGGACGTCTTCGCCTCCAGCCACACCTGCCTGCCGGCCTGCCGCTGCTTCGAGATCGACGGCAGGCGCCGCGCCGTGATCAACAACGGCGTCGCCTACGACCATGAGACATGGATCGAACAATTCCTGGCGCAGTGGCCGCCCGGCTCGCTCGTGATCGTCTGCGATCGATTCGCGCCGTTCCGGTCTCATGGCGTATCGCATAGCCGCCGCCAGGCATCTGCGAGGGCGGCTCCTGCCTCGGCGATCTCCGTCTCGGTCGTATAGATGCCGACGGACAAGCGCACGGCGCCCATCGCCCGCGCCGCATCGAAGCCCATTGCCGCGAGCACGCCGCTGACCGCATCTCCTTGCGCATGACAGGCCGAGCCCACCGAGGCGGCGACGCTGTCGGCTGCGGCCGCGAGCAGCGTCCTGCCGCTCACGCCGGGAAACGAGACGTGCAGGGTGTTGGGCAGCCGCATTCGGGAGTCCCCGTTCAGCAGCAGACCTGGCGCCCTGTCGATCAGCATCTGGTGCAGTTCATCGCGCAGGCGTTGCAGGCGTGCTTGAGCCTCGGGCAACTGCTCGCGCGCCAGGCGCGCCGCCTCGCCCATGCCAACGATCGCCGGCACGTTCTCCGTACCCGGGCGCAAGCCGTGCTCCTGGTCTGCGCCCAACAGCACCGGCGCGATGGGTGTGCCGGTGCGCACGTAGAGGGCGCCGACGCCCTTGGTGGCGTAGAACTTGTGGCCGGCCAGGGTCAGCAAATCGACCCCCAACGCATCGACATCCACCGGGATCTTGCCGGCCGACTGGGCCGCGTCGGTGTGCAGCAGGATGCCGCGCGGTCGGGTGTGGGCGGCGATGGCCGCGACCGGCTGGACGGTGCCGACCTCGTTGTTGGCGTGCATGATCGACACCAGTGCGGTATCCGGCCGCAGTGCCGCAGCGACCGCCTGCGCATCGACGAGGCCTTGCCGCATCCACCGGCACCACGGTGACATCCCAACCGTCCTCGCGCAGGTGCAGCATCGGCTGCATGAGCGCGGGATGCTCGATGGCGCTGGTGACCAGATGCCGCTTCGTGGCCTTCAGTGCCCGGGCGACACCGAGCACCGCCAGGTTGTTGGCCTCGGTGGCGCAGCCGGTGAGAACGATCTCGTCGGGCTGCGCGCCGATCAGCGCGGCGACCTCGGCGCGCGCCTCACGCACCGCCTGCCGCGCCCGCTGCCCGTACTCGTGGGAAGACGAAGGGTTGCCGAACTCGGCTTCCAGATAGGGCCGCATCGCCTGCGCGACCTCGGGCGCCACCGGCGTGGTGGCGTTGTAGTCGAGGTAGATCGGCCGCCTCATCCCAGCGCCTGGTTCAGATCGGCAATCAGGTCCTGCGTGTCCTCCAGGCCGATCGACAGACGCAGCATGGCGTCCGAGATGCCGCGCCGGGCGCGCTCCTCCGGCGTCAGCCAGTGATGGGTGGTGGTGCAGGGCTGGGTCACCAGGCTTTCCACGCCGCCGAGGCTCGGTGCCAGGGCGAACAGCTTGAGCCGGTCGGCGACCCGCGTGGCGTCCTCGCCGCCGCCCTTCACCTCGATCGTCAGCATGCCGCCGAAACCGCTCATCTGGCGCTTTGCCAGGGCGTGGCCGGCGAAGTCCGCCAACCCCGGATAGAGCACACGGGCGACCTTCGGATGCCGCGCCATCGCCTCCGCCACCGCCTGGGCGCCGGCGTTCTGCGCGTGCACCCGCACCGGCAGCGTGCGGATGCTGCGCGCCAGCAGGGCGGCGATCTCCGGCGCGATGGTCTGGCCCAGGTTCTTGCGCCAGTTCCAGATCGGCAGCAGCAGTTCCTGCCGGCCCATGACGGCGCCGGCGGTGAGGTCGCTGTGGCCGCCCAGGTACTTGGTCGCGCTATGCACCGCGAAGTCCGCGCCCAGGGCCAGGGGCTGCTGATTCACCGGCGAGGCGAAGGTGTTGTCCACCGCCACCAGGGCGCCGTAGGCATGGGCCAGCTTGGCGACGGCGTGGATGTCGAAGATTTCAAGCCCGGGGTTGGTGGGCGTCTCGAAGAACACCAGCCCGACGCCCTTGGCCAGGATCTCGTCGAGGCGTCCCATCTCATGGCTGAGCAGCAGATGGGTGGGAATGCCGAGCTGCGGCAGTTGCGAGGCGAGCAGTTCCAGCGTGCCGCCGTAGGCATCGCCCAGGCAGACGATGCCCTTGCGGCCGTGGGTGAGGAACAGCGCGGATTCCGCCGCCATGCCGGAGCAGAAGGCGAGCGCCGCCTGCGCGCCTTCGAGCGCGGCGAGCTTGTCCTCCAGGCTGCGGATGGTGGGGTTCAGGCCGTAGCGCGTGTATAGGGCCGCCGACCTGCGCGCCCTGCACCACGTCCACGATGTCGGCGGTGGTGGCGAACTTGAAGGTGGTGCTGTGATAGAGCGGCGTGTGGGGCGAACCGTGGGGGTCGTCCAGCTCGCCGGCGTGCACGCAGCGGGTGGCGAGGTGCGAGGATTCGTGGCTCATGGGGGACTCCGAAGCGAAGAAGGTTGGGTCAATCCTGCAGCAGCTCGCGCAGTCGCGCCACGGTCGCCGCATCGTCGAACTCGCGCCCGCCCACGGCGCGCAGGACGATGCGCCCCTCGCGGTCGACGACGAACGTGGAGGGCAATCCCTTGACCTGCCAGGTGCGCAGGCTCGTCGATCTCTGGTCGAGCAGGATGGTGAAGGGCGGATTGGGCAGGAAACCGAAGACCGTCTCCTCGTCCTCGCCGATGTTGACGGCCAGCACCCGCAGTTGCTCGGGCTTGAACAGTTTCTGCAGGCGGCCGAGGGACGGCAGCTCCTTGAGGCAGGGCGGGCACCAGGTGGCCCAGAAGTTGACCACCACCACCTGGCCGCGCAGTTCGGAGAGCTTTACCGGCTTGCCGTCCACGTCTGGAGGGCGATCTCTGGCGCCGGCGGCTTACCGGCTACTGCGGCCAATCCACGGGGTGCAGGCGCTTGTGCCCTCGCCGGCATGGTTGCCAGCAGGAACAGGGCAGCCACAACGGGTCGCCAGTCAATCTGCATCCGCGCAGCGCAGGCCCGAGAGCGTGCCGCGATGGGAGATGCCATCGATGCTCCATTGGTAGTTGAGGTCGAAGCTGCGCCTGAGGGCGCGGCGACAGCGCCGCCATGCCCATGATCCAGTCGCCGGGCTCGAACTGCTGTTCGGCCGGAAATTGCGCCCAGCGGAAGGCGATGCGCGCCGGCTCGGCGACACCGCGGCGCGCCCATTCCCGTTCCCAGGTTTCCAGCGGCACGAATCGCTGCGCCTTCGCGCCCATTCCGACGCGCCAGTCCGCCAGCCGGTTGGTGAGCGTACCGCCGGCGGCGTCGTTGCGCAGCACGATCTGGAACACGCAGGCGGCGGCGTATTGGGCGGCGGCATCGGAATCGAAGCCGCGCGCGCGGTAGAAAGCATGGGCTTGGGCCGGCGTGATCCGGGTAGCGCTGAGCGTCACGCCGCCATCGGCATTTTGCCAGTCCGCTGTCGCGGCCGGCTCGCCGATTCCCGGCGGGGGCGCCGCAGCCTCAGCCGCAACCGGATCGGGTGCGGCCGCAGCGCAGATTCCGGCCCAGATGAGGAGCAGCACCGGCAGCACGTGCCACGGTGGCGCCCCGGCGTACGGCGCTCCCGGAGGCAACCTACTTGCGGCCACCTTCGGTGGCGCGGCGGTAGGCATCGAAACCGCCTTTGGCCTTCCATTCGGCGAATCCGCCCTGCAGGATGCGCACGTTCTCCATGCCGGCCACGCGCAGGGCGAAACCGGCCTGGGCCGACAGCGAACCAGTGTTGCAGTAGATGAGGACCGGCTTGTCTTTGGGCAGTTCGCCGCGCCGTGCCAGAGCGTGGCGCCATTCGATATTGGTGGCGCCCGGGATATGTTCCTTGGCGAACTGCTCGGCGTCGCGCGCATCGATGATCGTGAACTTCTTCCAGTCCGGTTCGGGAATCTGTTCCGGCAGGATGGTCGCACCGCCGTAATCGACGAAGTCCAGGTAGGCCTCCATCTCCTTGACGGCGGCATCGCTGGCGGCAAGGGCGCTGGTGCTCCCCATCATCAGCCCGAGGACGAGGGCAGCGGCTGCACGAGTGGTCCGTTTCATCCGTATTCTCCTTGTTGGTGATGTCGATCTGCAGGGTGCGATTGCGTTCCGCTCGGGCAGAAGGACGGCTAAATCAGAACACCAGAATCTTGTCGGCGGCGAGCGTCCACTCGGCGAGCTGCGCCATGGTGGCGCGCCGCGTGCCCTCCGCGAGTTCCGGCTCTGTCATGCCCCGGGCATCCATGCAGGTGCCGCAGACGCCGATCTCGCCACCCCGGCGAGCCACCATGCCCAGCATGTCGCCGAGGTTGTAGTAGCCCTGCGGCACCTTCTGCCCCGCCTTGGCGCAGGACGCTGCATCGCCCATCAGAAAGACGCGCACCTGCTGGCTTTCGGTCTTGGCCAGGGTGACGGCAAGGCGCAGACCGTTGTAGCTGCGTTCGCTGCCATAGGGGGGATCGTTGAGGATGAAGAGTGCCGTGCTCATGCCCGCTCCTATTATTCAACCACTTCGTTGAATAGTAAAGACGGGTCGCAATCAAGTCAAGCAACAACGAGAAACGCTAGCAGAGCAAATGGTACGCCCGGGGCCATCGGTAGCCTACTTGCAGTACGCTGAAGTGCGTCGGCCGCGCTTTGGCTTGGGACAGGAAAGCGGCCGTTGGCGACGGTCCCCTATTGGGGGAGGCCATCGACCGTTATGGCCGAACGCCAGTCCGTCGTTTCATCCTGCCCGACTGACCGTTCGAGGCCGTACACCGGCCTATCGCGACGGCGATGGGTAGCCGGCGTTCGTCGCCGGCGCGCAAGGGTGCGGCAAGGGTATAGCGTGGCCGCCAAAGGAAAATCGTGGTGATCGAGCCGAGGCTGCCCACGCACTCCAAGGACGGGTTCCGTACCATCGCGGCAACCGCCAGCCACCGCCCGCGAACAGGGCGTGTCTATCTTCCGACGCTGGCCGCTCGCGGCCCGTCCTTGGCTCGAGTCGCTGCCGGCGGTTGAACCCTGGGGTGTGTGCTCGCGCCAAGGCCGTCATCATCGACACCTTGGTCGGCATGACTGCGTCGTCTGCCGCGGCCGGAATGGGGTCGGTCAATGCGACCAGGTTTTATGCAGCCTGCGGGGCGGTGTTGGCGGCCTGGCCGTTGCGGTACAGTACCGGATCGAGGACGTGCGATGACATCCACCATCACCCTGCCGCTGTGGTTGGCCCTGGTGCTTGGCCTGCTGGCGGGGTGGGCAGTGCTCGACCGGCTGCTCATGCCTTCTGCGCGCTGGTTCATCCGCAGCCGTGCCACCAAGGTGCTCGACGAGGTCGGCCAGAGGCTCAAGATCCACATCCGGCCGTTCCAGCAGGTGCGTCGCCAGGCGCTGATCGACCGGTTGATCTTCGACGACAAGGTGCAGCAGGCGGCGCAGGCGTTCGCGGAAGCGCGCGGCATGCCGCGCCAGGTGGCGCTCGATCAGGTGCGCCACTACGCACGCGAGATCGTTCCGGCGTTCAACGCCTACATCTATTTCCGCGTCGGCTACTGGATCGGCAAGATGCTCTCGCAGTCGCTGTACCGGGTGCGCATCGGCTTTGCCGACGATGCCGGGCTCGACGCGATTCCCGAAAACGCGACGGTGGTGTTCGTGATGAACCACCGCAGCAACATGGACTACATCATCGCCTCGTACCTGGCGGCGGAGCGCGCGGCGCTATCCTACGCGGTGGGCGAATGGGCGCGGGTGTGGGGTCTGCAGCAGCTCATCCGCGCCATGGGTGCGTATTTCGTGCGCCGCAACTCGAAGGACGAGCTCTATCGCCGCGTGCTGGAGCGCTACATCGCCATGGCGACCGAGGCCGGTGTCACCCAGGCGGTGTATCCCGAGGGCGGACTGTCGCGCGACGGCAAGATGCGCGCCCCGCGCTTCGGCGTGCTCGACTACATGCTGCGTGGCTTCCACACCCACGCCGAGCGCGACCTGGTGTTCGTGCCGCTCGGCCTCAACTACGACCGCACGCTCGAAGACCGGACGCTGCTGCTGAGTGCCGACGATCAGGCGGCGCCGCCGGGCCGCTGGCGCGCCGTTGTCAATACCCTCGCATTCGTCGGCCATCAGCTTGTGTTGATGCTGCGCAGCCGCTGGTACCGGCTGGGTTATGCCTGCGTGAACTTCGGCACCCCGGTCTCGGTACGTGCCTGGGCCGCGGCGCGCAACATCGATTTCGATCATCTGTCCAAGGCGTCGCGGCAGGCCGAGGTGGCGGCCCTCGGCCGCCATCTGATGGATGAGGTGGGCCGGCTGATCCCGGTGCTGCCGGTGCCCATGGTGGCCGCCGTCCTGCTGCGCCACCTGGGACAACCCATGAGCGAGTTGGAGATCAAGAGCGGCGTTGCCGAGCTCGTGAGCGGCCTGGAGGCGAGCGGGGCGCGGGTGTACGTGCCGCGCGGCGATCGCGACTACGCCGTCGGCGCCGGCCTGCGCATGCTGACCCTGCGCCATCTGGTCAACGAGCGCGACGGCCTGTATGTCGCCCACGCCGGCGAGGAAGCGATGCTGCGCTACTATGCCAATTCGATCGCACATTTGCTCGGTGCCGAGGCAGCATCCGACGTCGCTGCGGCATCTCTGCCCGTGATAGACATCGCTGGCGTGACGGACAAGCTCGCGTTGGCACGAGGGGGATAGCGATACGCATCCACCGCGCATTGTCGGACGCCCGCGGCAACACGTTTGTCTCACACCGGATGCGGCCCGTCTGGCTCGCATGCGATGCGCCGGCGACGGCGCCGGTGGTTGCGTTGCCCGTTCCCCTTGCGAACGGAGGCAGCCCCGCGCCGCACGAAGCGGTCCAGGCCAGGGGGACACTCGACCGCGGACTGCCAGATGGCCCCGGCTTCCGACGAACGACAAGGACGCGACGCGGGATACCGCCGGCGCCGCCTGAAACGGCCCGCCTACGCCGACGGTCCGAGGTCGCGCCACCATTCTCCCTGCAGGCGCTCGGCGAGGAACGAAATCAGCGTCAACACCTTGGCCGGCACGAACTTCGGCGAGGGGTAGACGGCGTGGATCTCCTGCGCGGGCAGCGCACAATCGGTCATCACCGGCACGATGTCGCCGCGCGCCTGCGAGGCGTGTGCCACGTAGTTGGGCAGGATCGCCAGCCCGAGGCCGCGCCGCGCCGCCTCCAGGATCGATGACAGGTTGTTCGAGCGGAAGCGGCCCTGCACCCGCACCGTCATCTGCCGCCCGCGCGCGTCGGCCAGCCGCCACACGTCGTCGCCCTGGACGCTGCTGTAGACCAGACATTCGTGCCGCCGCAGGTCGTCGGGCTGGAGCGGCGTGCCGGCGCGCGCCAGGTAGCCGGGCGCGGCGACCATGGTCCACGGGTTGGCGCCAAGATGCCGCGCACCCAGGCTCGAATCGGCCAGCCGCCCCAGTCGCAGCGCGAGATCGAAGCCCTGTTCCACGAGGTTCACATACCGGTCGTTGACCGAAAGGTCGATCCGCACATCGGCGTGCTGTCGCATGAACTCGAGCAGCCAGGGCATCGCCACGCGGCGGCCGAACGCAACCGAGGTGCTGATTCGCAGTACCCCGCTGACACTCGCCGCCATCAGTGCCGGCAGGCAGTCGGCGTCGTCGATCTCGCGCTGGATCGCCTTGCACTTGTCGTAGAAGACCTGGCCGATGTCGGTCGGGCTGACGCCGCGCGTATTGCGGTTCAGCAGCCGCGCGCCGAGCCGCTGTTCCAGCGCTGCGATGGTCTTGGTCACCGTCGGCTGTGCGATGCCAAGGTCGGCGGCGGCCTTGGAAAAGCTGCCGGTTTCGACCACGCGGATGTAGATCTGGTTGGCGGCGATTCGGTCCATGGCGGGCTCTGAAGTGTCCCTGGCGTACGGGTCCGGCCGGGGTTCCTGTCCGCCTATTCCAGCATGGAATAGCAGTTATCGGCAAAGGCGTCTTCCCGTCCGGATGCCGCGACGGGAAGATACATCCTGGTCGATTTCAATCGAGGAGCGCCCCATGGCCCGCATGACCGCCGCGATGGCAGCAGTGCTCGTGATGGAGAAGGAAGGTATCACCCAGGCGTTCGGCGTGCCTGGCGCCGCGATCAACCCGCTTTACGCGGCGATGCGCAGCCGGCAGTCGATCACGCACATCCTGGCGCGGCATGTCGAGGCCGCCTCGCACATGGCCGAGGGCTACACGCGCGCGAAAGCCGGCAACATCGGCGTGTGCATCGGCACCAGCGGGCCGGCCGGCACCGACATGATCACCGGCCTGTACTCCGCGATCGGCGACTCCATCCCGATCCTGTGCATCACCGGCCAGGCGCCGCGCGCGCGGCTGTACAAGGAGGACTTCCAGGCGGTGGACATCGAGAGCATCGCCAAGCCGGTCACCAAGTGGGCGGTGACCGTGCGCGAGCCGGCGCTGGTGCCGCGAGCGTTCCAGCAGGCCTTCCATCTGATGCGCTCGGGCCGGCCCGGGCCGGTGCTGATCGACCTGCCGAACGACGTGCAACTGGCCGAGATCGAGTTCGACATCGACACCTACGAACCGCTGCCGGTTTACCGGCCGGGGGCCACGCGCAAGCAGATCGAAAAGGCGCTGGACATGCTGGCGGCGGCGTCGAAGCCACTGATCGTCGCCGGCGGCGGCATCATCAACGCCGACGCCGCGGACCTGCTGGTCGAATTCGCCGAACTGACCGGCGTGCCGGTGATCCCGACCCTGATGGGCTGGGGCGCGATCCCCGACGACCATCCGCTGATGGCCGGCATGTGCGGCCTCCAGACCAGCCATCGCTACGGCAACGCGAGCATGCTGGCGAGCGACTTCGTGCTCGGCATCGGCAATCGCTGGGCAAACCGCCACACCGGCTCGGTCGAAACCTACACCAAGGGCCGCAAGTTCGTGCACGTGGATATCGAGCCGACCCAGATCGGCCGCGTCTTCATGCCGGACTTCGGCATCGTCAGCGACGCCAAGACGGCGCTCGAACTGTTCGTCGAGGCTGCCCGCGAGCGCAAGGCGCGCGGCGAGCTGACGAGTTTCAGCGACTGGGCCTTCCGCTGCGCCGAGCGCAAGCGCCTGATGCACCGCAAGACGCACTTCGACGCGGTGCCGATCAAGCCGCAGCGCGTGTACGAGGAGATGAACAAGGCTTTCCCGCGCGACACCATTTACGTGACGACGATCGGCCTGTCGCAGATCGCCGGCGCGCAGTTCTTGCACGTGTACGGCCCGCGACAATGGATCAACTGCGGACAGGCGGGTCCGCTCGGCTGGACGGTGCCGGCGGCGCTCGGTGTGGTGGCCGCCGATCCGACCCGCACCGTGGTCGGCCTCGCCGGCGACTACGACTTCCAGTTCCTGATGGAGGAACTGGCGGTCGGCGCGCAGTTCAACCTGCCCTTCGTCCTGGTGCTGGTCAACAACAGCTATCTCGGTCTGATCCGGCAGGCGCAGCGCAACTTCGACATGGATTACTGCGTGCAACTGGGATTCGACAACATCAACGTGCCTGATCCGGCGCTCAAGGGCTATGGCGTGGACCACCAGCGCGTGATCCAAGGGCTGGGATGCAAGGCGCTGCGCGTCACCGACCCCGGCCGCCTCCAGGATGCGCTGCGCGAGGCCCTGGCCGTGGCCCGCGAGCACCGGGTGCCGGTGGTGGTCGAGTGCATCCTCGAGAAGGTGACCAACATCGCCATGGGGACCGAGATCGACAAGGTGGTCGAGTTCGAGGAGATCGACTGCCGCCACCCCGAGGGCCGCCGCGGCCTGGAAGTGGCCGGTCTGCTCGAGTGACCGTACGCCCGCCGCACCTTTCCGACGGAGACGCACGACGTGCCGAAGTTCGCCGCCAATCTGACGATGCTCTACAACGAGCACCCGTTCCTCGACCGCTTCGATGCGGCTGCGCGCGCGGGCTTCCGTGGGGTCGAATTCCTCTTTCCCTACCCCTATCCCGCGGATCAGATCGCGGAGCGCCTAGCGCCGGAACCGGCTCGAACTGGTGCTGCACAACCTTCCCGCCGGCAACTGGGACGCCGGCGAGCGTGGCATTGCCTGCCATCCGGACCGGGTCGGCGAATTCCAGGATGGCCTTGCCAAGGCAATCGACTACGCGCAGGCGCTCGGCGTCGGGCAGCTCAACTGCCTGGCCGGCATCGCGCCGGCTGGCGTGCCGCCCGAGCGGCTGCACGAAACGCTGGCATCGAACCTTCGATTCGCCGCCGAAAGGCTCAAGGCCCAGGGCATCCGCCTGCTGGTGGAGCCGATCAATACCTTCGACCTCCCGGGCTTCTTCCTCAACCGCACGCAGCAGGCGCTCGACCTGATCCGCGCCACCGGCAGCGACAACCTGTTCGTGCAGTACGACATCTATCACATGCAGCGGATGGAGGGCGAACTGGCGGCCACGCTGAAGAAGCACCTGGCGTCGATCCGCCACGTGCAGCTCGCCGACAATCCGGGGCGCAACGAGCCGGGCACCGGCGAGATCAACTACGCCTTCCTGCTGCGCTGGCTCGACGACATCGGCTACGACGGCTGGGTCGGCTGCGAGTACAAGCCGCGCACGACGACCGACGCGGGACTCGGCTGGCGCGCCGCGCTGGCCTGACGGACGACGACGGAGAGATGCGATGAGCAAGATCGGGTTCGTGGGGCTCGGGATCATGGGCACGCCGATGGCGGGGCAGCTCATCAAGGGCGGAAACGCCGTATTCCTGCACAGCCGCAGCGGCGTGCCGCAGGCGCTGCAGGAGACCGGCGGCACTGCCTGCGCCAGCGGGCGCGAGGTGGCGCAGTCGGCCGACGTGGTTTTCCTGATGGTGCCCGACACGCCGCACGTCGAGGCGGCCCTGTTCGGCGCCGACGGCATCGCCGCCGGGCTGTCGCGCGGCAAGGTCGTGGTCGATATGAGCTCGATCTCGCCGATCGCGACCAAGGACTTCGCGCGGCGCATCCGCGAGATCGGCTGCGACTATCTCGATGCCCCGGTGTCGGGCGGCGAAGTCGGCGCCAGGAACGCGACCTTGTCGATCATGGTCGGCGGCGAGCCGGCGGTGTTCGAGCGCGTGAAGCCGCTGTTCGAATTGATGGGCAAGAACATCACGCTGGTCGGCGGCAACGGCGACGGCCAGACGGCGAAGGTCGCCAATCAGATCATCGTCGCGCTGAACATCGAGGCGGTGGCCGAGGCGCTGCTGTTCGCGGCCAAGGCCGGCGCCGACCCGGCCCGCGTGCGCCAGGCGCTGATGGGCGGATTCGCCTCGTCCCGCATCCTCGAAGTACACGGCGAGCGGATGATCAGGCGGACCTTCGATCCGGGCTTCCGCATCGAACTGCACCAGAAGGACCTCAACCTCGCGTTGTCGAGCGCGCGTGCTCTCGGCGTGTCGCTGCCGAACACCGCGACCGCGCAGGAACTGTTCAACGCCTGTGCCGCGCACGGCGGCAAGGCCTGGGATCACTCGGGGCTGGTGCGGGCCCTCGAGAAACTGGCCAACTTCGAGATCGGACAGGCCCCAGGCTGATGGCGTGCCGCGTCCGCGATCGGGGGCCGATCGCCGAAGGCGAGCGCGGATGCCCGAACCCGCTTGACGTAAAAGTCGCGCCAGCGACTCTCGAAGCTCCCCTCTCCCGCCGGGAGAGGGGCTGGGGGTGAGGGAAACGGTCATGGCGAGGCCATTCACTATTTCGGGGTGGCTGGCGTTCCATGACCGTTAGCAACGCGGCCGCAGCGACCGGTTCGAGGATGCGCGCCCGTCCGGCGAAGCGCCTTGCGTCCGTCGGGCAAGGCTGCGGTCGGACGAGCGCGGCTTGGCGGCGGCCTACCGCGCTGGCGCGCCCGCCGCGCATTTCGCGAGCACCACCTTGTTGAGCGGGAATCGCCGGGCAAGGTCGAGCTTCGAGATATGCGCGTTGTACGCCTTGAGCTGCGCCGTGGCCGTCCCCGGCATGACGGGAGAGAACTCCACCTGGGCCGCACCTTTCTTTTCCCCAGGATTGAAGGTGGCGATGACCGGCTGGTCGCCGCTGAACTCGGTGATCAGCACGGCCATGATGCCGCGGTAGTCGGGCGGGAAATAGCCGGGGCCGGCCATTTCGATGCCGCCCAAAGCTTCGCGGTCCGTTCCGTTTACGAGCGTCAGCCGGTCGGCGGCAACCAGCACGCGGACCGGCGACTCGCACGTCGCCTTGTTCGGCACCCACGTGCCTTGGAACTCGCGTGGCACGGCGTTCGCCGCCGCGGCGTCCGATGCGCCGGCCGCAATGGACAGGGCCACCAGCAAGGGGACGGTGCCGGCACGGTGCGATCCTCGCGCGCCAGCGACGCCGGAGCAGAAACGGCTCATGATGCCTCCCTCGGATGACAGCCCGTCGCCGCAAGCTTGCGCGGACCGCCTGAAGACGATGCTTGAGTATAGGCCGAACAAGACTCCTTTCCGCATCTGCCTTGCGCAACCGCGTCCGCGGCATGCAGTTGAGCTTTGCACTATCCCGAAGTTCGGTGCGGATAGAGTTTGCGCGCGAACGCCTTGTCGCTCTCGGACAGAACCTTTCCGCCGACGATGGCGCGGCCATCGAGGAACCACGACGCCGGATAGTCGTAGGACATGATGGAACCCGGATCGAAGGGACGGTATTCGATGCCTTCGTACTTCTCGAACAACACGTGATCCACCTGTTCCTTCGACCAGGAGTTCGGCGGGGCACGAAGTTCCTTGTAGACCACCTCCTTGTTCCACTTGAGGTCGGCATGCGGGTTGTTGCTCTCGTGGATGAGTCCCAGCACATGGCCCAGCTCGTGCAGGACGTTGTAATCCTCGACCCATCCCAGGTTGACCGTGGGCTGGGTCGCCGGCACGCCGAGCGCATCCGTGCCCGTATACGCCCAGGATCCGTCGTCCGGCTTGAAGGCGATGCGCACCTCCGCGTCCTGCACGGAACCGAACTCGAACTTCAGGTTGGCGTACGTCATCCATTCGCGCGCCGCCGCCTGTACCTTCCTCTGCTGTGCCTGGGTTCCCCCCATGAACCGCACCTGCAGCGTTGCGCCGACCTCCCACAGCTTCAGCCCGTACTGGGGGGGCGTGCGCGGCCGCGCCCTGATCTGCGGTGCGCCGGCGCTCAGCTTCGCTTCCAGCCGCTTGCGCCCGGCCGCGGTGAGCTGGCGCACCGAGTCGGGCAGGTATTTCTTCGTCAGGGCCTCGCGCCGCGTTCGGTCGGGCACCTCGGCAATCACCTTCTTCAAATGATCCAGGTGTCGCTTTGTCTCCCGCGCGCGCCGGTCGGCCTCTTTTCGTGCCGCCAGCGCCAGCGTGAGCAGCAGCATCAGATTCCTCGTTTCGCGCACCTGCTCTTGTGCAAGACGCAGCGCCTCGGCCTTCTCCCGCTCCAGCCGGCGCTCGGTCTCGCCGGCGCGAAAGCGCTCGCGCGAGGCCCGCACCACGCTGGTCAACCGGTCGTGGGTCAGTTCCACGCGCTCGGTGCCGAGATGCGGTTCGACCCGCAGCAGCCGCGCGTCGACGAGCGTACGGAGTTCCGCCTCGCTGATCAGGCCGCGCGCGATTGCGTCGTCCCGCGCCACGGGATTGCGATAGCCCGCTTCCGTGATCAGTTGATCCTCGATCAGGCGGCGCACCCGCTCGCGGGCCTGCTCCGGCAGCGCAGCGAGGCAGCTCTCGTAGAAGTCGTCGAGGATTCGGGTACCCTGCTTGCGCAGCAGCTCGTCATCGATGCGACGCTTGCGGCGCTGGCGGCGAGCGTCGTTCAGCCGCCGGCAGACGAGGCTCAGCAATGCAGGCTCGATATCGCGCACGAGTTCCTGCGCCGGCGCATCGGCCCCCTGCGCGCGGGGCGGCGCCGCAGCCGGGCCGTGCTCCGCCGTCTCGCGCCCGGCGTCGCCGACGAAGGTGACGATGGCGCGGGCGATCGTGGCGTCGACGATGCGGCCGCCGGTCTTGAACACTGCGTCGAAGGCCTGCACACCGCTCATCGGCAGCAGGCGCAGGCGGCTGCGCAGCAGGGACGGAATCTCCCGGCTCCAGCTCTCCAGGTCGGCCAGGAAATCCTCGCGCAGCGCGAGCACGACCTTGTACGGCTGGCGCTGCAGATCGAGGCGCTGCTGCAGCCCCTCGCCGGCCTCGATGCGAGCGGACACCGTGTCGGGAATCCGGTTCTCGATCAGATCGGCCAGGTCGGCGCCGAGGCGTGCGACCGCCGGCGCCCCATGGCCCGCGCCGAGCGTGAACACCTCTTCGAACTGATCGAGGACGATGACGGGCGTCAGCAGGCGGTTGCGCCGGCTCCAGATCTCGATCTCGCGCCGATGCAGGTACTCCCACAGGGTATCGCCGGCGCCGATCGGCGTATGGTCGATGCCCTCGGCTGCGAACACCTGCAGCAGGGTACGCATCACCTGCTCGATGATCGGCGCCTCGTTGTCGCGGGGATCGAGCCGCACCAGCACCGGCAGGAAGTCCTCCTCGCGCAGGCGCGGGAACAGGCCCGCCTGCAGCAGGGAGGACTTGCCGAGGCCCGACTTCCCGAACAGCACCGTGAGCGTGGAATCGCGCACCAGGCGCCGCAGCGCCGCCGTCTCCTCGCCGCGACCGTTGAAGAAGGCGCTCGCCGTTTCGGTGAACGGGTCGAGCCCCGGCCAGGGATTCTTCGAATCCACGCGCACCGGCGAGCTGGTCGCGGTTTCGCTCACGCGACCGCCTGGCGCCGCCGCTCGCGCAGCGCCAGCGTGAGCGCCTGACGCAGTTCGTCGCTCATCAGCCCGCCGGGAGCATGGCCGAATTGTGCCGCGTGGAACTGGGGCGGGACGCGCTGGTAGCGGTTCGCCTTGCCGTCGAACACCGGATCGATGACGACCGGGAAGAGGAACGGATCGCCCTGGATCCGGTCCGAGCGCGTCGCCGCCGCCTTCCATTCCGAGCGGAAGAATCCTTCGGCGCGCTGCTCCGTCGAGGCCGAGAGCAGGGGCAGGAAGAACTTGCAGGTCTGGATCGCGCTCTTCACCCGATCCTCCCAGGCATCGCCCGGCTTGAGCGCGCTCTTGTCGAACCAGGCGACGCCGAAGCCGCGCTGCTTCAGGTCCTCGCAAAGTACCTTGGCCGCGGGCAGGTCCGTGCGCGAGTAGCTGATGAAGATGTCGGGTTCCGCTGCCGTCGCCGAGGTGCCGATCTCCTGCGCGGTTGCCCGGTACCTGCTGTCGTCCGGGTGGCGCTCGCGCCAGCGTCGGGCCAGCTCGCGCACGAATGCCGGCCCCGTTTGCGCGAAGACATGGGTGTTCTGGCTGAAGCGCTCCAGGAAGACGGCAAGCCCGCGCTCCTCGGCGATTTGCGGATCGATCAGGAAATCCCGCTTGCGCATCCCGTCGGCGAGCCGGCTCTTTCCCGCGAAACGGATGAAGAACCGCGCCAGCCACTCGGACAGCGCACAACCGATGACGAGCAGGTTGCGCGCCCGCAACTCGCTCAGCATGACGCGGGGCACGTTCTTCTGCGCGGTCTGCAGCGTGTAGAAGAACTCCAGCCGGTCCTCCTCGTGGATGGCGAAGATCGGCAGGGCCGAGGCACGTCCGAACATGTAGAAGACAGCCCTGTACCCCGAATGCCGGTGCTCGGGAATGTCGCGGACCTCGTGCGCCGGAAGGTTGGGGGCGAACACGATCTCGTCCACCCCGCCCCCGCGAACGGCGAGTGCACGGCGCAGCAGATCGTCGCTGGTGGTGGTTACGAACAGGTCGAATGCCGGGATGCCGGCCAGCTCGCTCAGCGCCTCGGGGATCGGCGGGTCGGCGCCGAGGGAACGCTGGATCAGCGTCTTGATCTCCGCATACAGATCCTGCGACCGAAGGCCCTGGCGGCTCAGTTCGCTCACCGCATCGTTGAGCTCCAGATTGCGGCGCAGCACGATCTCGCCCGCGCCCGGCGCTGCGCCCGCGGCCGCGGCGCGCAGGCCGTTGTCCAGCAATAGCTGCTCGGCAACCCGCCGATAAAGGAGGATGCTTCCATCGTCGCAGGGGAGGGTCAGCAATTCCGGACCGACAACGGGAATGACCTGCCGCTCCTCGATGAGGGCGAGGAGCTGGTTCCACTGCCGTTCGGCGCTGTCCATAGCCATGAAGGATAGAAAATCCTACGGCAGTGCGCAAATGCACCGGGTGCGGGCAGCCACCGCCGTTCGTGGATCTCGCCAACGGCCGGCAGCGGTCCGGCGCGCGGCGCGAGGGCGCCGAACTACGCGTCCTCGCCCTTCCTCAGCGCCGAGACCGACAGCCGGCGCAGCATCGATCGCCGCTTCGTAGTGTGGACGCCCATGCGTTCCAGCACGCCGTTCAGGAAGCGCACGGTGTCGACGATGTAGGGCCCCTTGTTCAGCATGACGCATTCGGCGCGCACGCTCATCGCCGCGTCCGAGACCTCGGCGCGGGACGGCGTGCCGCGGTTCGCCATGTTCTCCAGGACCTGAGTGGCCCAGATCACCGGCACGTGCGCCGCTTCCGCCAGCCACAGGATCTCCTCCTGCAGTTCCGCCAGGCGCTCGAAGCCGACCTCGACGGCGAGATCGCCGCGCGCCACCATGACCCCGACCGGCGGATTGCGCATCGCCGCCAGCAGCAGCCGCGGCAGGTTCTCGAAGGCTTGGCGGGTCTCGATCTTGAGCACGGTGCCGACATGGCCTGCGTCGAGTTGGCGCAGGCTTTCCTGCAGCGCCAGCACGTCCTGGGGTCGACGCACGAAGGACAGACCCACGATGTCCACGTGCGGTGCCATGGCTTCGAGATGCGAGCGGTCGTCCGCTGTCAGCGCCGGCACAGGCAACTCGGTGTCCGGGAAATTGATACCCTTCTCGGGGCGCAGCTTCGCGCCCGTGCTGCGCGCCTGGGTGATCTCGACCGTGATGGCGTCCGCGGACGCTTCGCGCACGATGCCGCCGATCTTGCCGTCATCGAACCACACCCGCTCGCCCGGACGCACCGCGCCGAAGGCCTCGGCCAGGCTGCAGGGAATGCGCGCCGGCTGCAGCAGCCGGCCGGCAGGATCGCATTGCGCGCGGCTCGCCCAGCGTGCCGGGCGGCGTGAGTTGCAGCAGATCGCCGGCCCGCAGCAGCAGCGGCGGCACCACTTCCGGCAGCGGGCCGACGCTGCCGCGGGCGACCACCATATCGCCGCGCTCCAGCCGGCAGGGCGCGTCCTGCTCCAGGTAGATGCGCTGCTCCCCCAGCGCGCGCAATCCCGGCCCCGTCGCGCTCGCCCAGCGTGACGAATCGAAACTCGCCGCGGCAGTCCTGCAGCGCCAGCCGGTCGCCCGGGCCGGCCTGCATGACCAGCGCATCATCGACGGGGACGACCGTGGCGCCGCCGTTCGGCAGATCCTCGCTGCCGCGGGGGACGACGAGCAACCGGGCCGGCTCGGCGACGGCGCCGCGCGCATCGCGCTTCGGGCCGAAGGACAGGAGGCGGCCGGCCGGACGCAGCGGCCCGGTGCGCAGCTTCGGCCCGGCCAGATCGGCATAGACCTTGCACGGGCGACCGCTTTCGGCCTGGGCGCGGCGCAGGTTGTCGATCATGCGCAGCCACGCCGTGGGGCCGTCGTGCGCGCAATTGATGCGCATGACATCCATGCCGGCGGCGAGCAATTCGGCGATGACGCGCGGGTCGTCGGCTGCCGCCGACGGCATGGTCACCATGATGCGCGTGGACCGCTTGCCCGCCGGGGTGCCGAGCAACTCGCGCGTGTGCTCGGCCAGTCGCATGGCGCCGGTCGCCGCATCCACCGGGGCCTGCCGCGGCGGCGCGAATCCATCCCCGCCGGCGAGGCTGGCCAGCGCGGCGAGCACGGCTTCCAGGTTGCTCAGCGCGTAGGCTTCGGAGCGCCCGAGACGGCTCAAGCCCAGCAGCGCCAGGTCTCTCTGCGTCTGGCGCAGGTTGACCTGCCGCAGTCCCAGGTAGTGAAGGAGATTCCTCGCGCTGTCGCGAAACGACGGATGCGCCGCTTCGATGTCGCGGGCATGGGCGCTCTCGACGCCCAGGGCGCGCTGGTGCAGGGCGCGCAGCGCCGGAATCAGGCGCAAGGCGAGGGGGTCGCGGGGATGGTTCATGTCCGGAAGCGGGATTCTGCGGGAATGCGACGGTCGGGCGGTATGCGCCGGCGGGTCGTGCTCCGCAGGCAACAGCGGCAGACGATAACACGGCGGCCCCGGCACCAGTATTTCAGTTTCGTGACGGGCGCAGCAGGCGCGCACGCGCGGACGGCGAGGCGACGCCTGTCACGATTGCGCAATCTTTTCGCAATCAAGCTGAAGCCGCATGGACATGGACATCCCGCGCGCTCTGCCCACAGCCTTATCCACAGAAACTGTGGATAAGCGCGTGCTCGTCCCCGGGGACGGCCGAAGGCGAGCGGTTGCGCCGCCGCCGGGTGATCGAGGGTGAGGTTCGACGGCGGGTGGAACAAGCGCGAGGTCGGCGCTGTTGCCTACGGCCTGTCAGACGGCGGCCGGGATGTCGCCAGCCGCTGCACGACTTCGAGGGCTCTCTGGACATTGGCTTCCGGCGCCAGTCCGCCCACAGTGGCAGCGACCTTGCCGTCCGGGGTGACGACGAAGGTGGTGCGCTCGGCGAAGCCATGCTCGATCGCGGCACCGCGCGTGTCCCTCAGGCCCGCCACCGCTTGCTTGACCGTCAGATCGTAGGCCCGGGCAATCCTGCCGTCCGCATCGGATGCGACGGCAAACTTCCCGGCGCAATAGTCCGGGTCGGCCGAAAAGCGGTTGAGGCGCTCGATGCTATCGAGCGAAACGCCGACGACGGTGGCGCCGGCGGCCGCGAACCTGCCGTGATTGACGGAAAACGCGTGCGCCTGAATGTTGCAGCCCGAGGTGTAGGCCGACGGATAGAAATAGACCACGACCGGGCCCTTCTTCAGCGCGTCCTTCAGCGAGAAGGCGAAGGTCTTGCCGGCGAACGAGGCCTGCGCCCTGAAGTCGGGCGCGCTATCGCCATCCCCGAGCGCGGCCGCTGCCGGCCATGCCATCGTGCTCGACAGGAGGCATGCAAAGATCAGACGCATCATGCAGAGAACCTCAGTGGACGCGGAACCTTGAGCCATGTGGTTCTCGCCAGGCACCAAAGCGCCGGCGGAACCCCCGGCCCCATGATTGGTGGGGCACCTGCAGCCTGAGACCTCATCGAGGGTGTCGGGTTCCGCGGCCGCGGCGGCGTTCGAATACGGCAACCGGAGCGGGTTGCCGATATCCTCCGAGGCGCCGGCATCGTCACTGCATTGTTCCGGTCCTTGTCACCGCTGCGGTCCGTCGCTACACTTGCGCCCTTTGCTGGCACGGCAACCTGCGCTTCGTGATCGATCCCACCGTCAAGACCGTCGAATTCAAAGGCGAGACCATCCAGGTAGTGCGGCTTCACCTCGGCTCGCTCGATGTCCAGCAGGTGGAGGCCGCGCTCGCGCACTCACTCGGCGGATCACCCGATTTTTTCGACGGCGAACTTGCGGTAGCGGACCTGGGCGCCGTTGACGATGCCCTGTGCGAGCCGGACTGGGAGCGGATTCGCGAACTATGCACCGCGCGCGGCTTGCGCCTCGTCGCCGTCAGCAATGCCGGAGCATTCGGCGACGGCGCCCGCGCCGCCGGCCTGTCGGTACTGTCGCGTGCGCCGGCACCGCCCCGGCGTGCGTCCGGTGCGTCGCCGGCGGAGGAAAACCCTGCCGAACTACCCGCCCAGGCGGAATCCGCACCTGCGTCCGCGGCATTGGCCAGTCTGCTGGTCAACCGTCCGCTGCGCTCGGGACAGCAGGTTTATGCGCGAGGACGCGACGTCGTTCTGCTGGCGCTGGCTAACGCGGGGTCGGAGGTGATCGCCGACGGCAACATCCACGTCTATGCGCCGCTGCGCGGACGCGCGCTGGCCGGCGCGAAGGGCGACACCGATGCAAGAATCATCACCACCTGTTTCGAACCCGAGCTGGTGTCGGTAGCCGGCATCTTTCAAACGTTCGACGACGGCATACCCGAAGCGCTCGCCCGACGGCCGGTACAGGTCCGGCTGTCGTCGAGCGGCGTCGGGGAGCCGACGCTAGTCATCGAACCGCTGACCATAGTCTGAGTTTGCGGGGCTTGCCGTGCGACGACGGGGCCGCTGTCCGGCCCTTTCGACTCGTTGCCGGCCCCAGAGAGGATTCCATGACCCGAATCATCGTCGTAACCTCCGGCAAGGGGGGGGTCGGCAAGACCACCACCAGTGCCGCTTTCGCATCGGGACTCGCGATGTGCGGCTTCAAGACCGCCGTCATCGACTTCGACGTCGGCCTGCGCAACCTCGACCTGATCATGGGCTGCGAGCGCCGCGTCGTCTACGACTTCGTCAATGTCATCAACAAGGAAGCCACGCTCAACCAGGGCCTGATCAAGGACAAGCACTGCGACAGCCTGTTCGTGCTGCCGGCATCGCAGACGCGGGACAAGGACGCGCTGACGGAGGAGGGCGTCGAACGCGTGATCGAGGAACTGAAGGCCATGGCCTTCGAGTACATCGTCTGCGATTCGCCGGCCGGCATCGAAACCGGCGCCCTGATGGCACTGCGCTTTGCAGACGAAGCGCTGGTGGTGACCAACCCGGAGGTGTCGTCGGTGCGCGATTCGGATCGCATCCTCGGCATCCTGCAGGCGAAATCCAAGCGCGCGCAGGATGGCCGTGAGCCGGTCAAGGAGCACCTGCTGCTGACGCGCTATTCACCGAAGCGGGTCAATGGCGGCGAGATGCTGTCCTACCAGGACGTCCAGGAGATCCTGCGCATCCCGCTGATCGGCGTGATTCCGGAGTCCGAGGCGGTGCTGCAGGCATCGAACCAGGGCACGCCGGCGGTGCACCTCCAGGGCACCAATGTCGCCGAAGCGTATCTCGACGTGGTGGCGCGATTCCTCGGCGAGGAAAGGCAGATGCGCTTCGTGGACTACCAGAAGCCGGGGTTGTTCAAGCGCCTGTTGGGCGGGAGGTAAGACATGTCCCTGTTGAGCCTATTGTTCGGAAGCAAGCCGAAATCGGCCGAGGTGGCAAAGGAGCGACTGCAGATCATTCTGGCGCGCGAACGCACCGGCCGCAGTGCGCCCGACTTCCTGCCCGCCCTCCAGAAGGACCTGGTCGAGGTGATATTGCGCTACGTTTCGATCAGTCCGGAGGACATCAAGGTCTCTCTGGAACGCCAGGACAATTACGATGTGATCGAGGTCAACATCGTGGTTCCGGAAATCCCCGCGCAGCCCGTATCCTGTCAGTCGGCGATCCGCACACCCTGACGCGAGCGGCGTTGCGCGCGGCGGCCGGGCGGCAACGTCCGCTGCGGCGGTGTCCGCGGCCCGGGGGCAGACGATGAAGGCGGTGTTCATCGCAGTGGCAGCCGTGGCCGGGCTGGTTCTGGTCGCGGCCGCATTCAATGCCGCGAGCATGGCGCCGGCGGCCGGCGAGCGTGCGCTCGACGCCGCGGACGTTTCTGCCTTCCTGGGTCGCATCCAGGGCGCGTGGCAGGGGGAGGCGATCATTACGCCGATCGGTCCGCGTCCCTATGACATTTCCTTCGCTCCCAACGCGGCCGGCGAGATCGAGGGGGCAGCCGAACCCGGCGGCGCGATTCACACCTGGGCCTTCCATCGCGACGGCGAAGACCTGAAGCTGCGCTTCCTGTTCCACCTTCCGCGGCAATCGCCAGCCTGTCGTGCTGAAAGCCCGCGGCGCGAGGGACGGCGCCGTGATCTTCCAGGCGCTGCGGCCGGAATTCCTCTCGCTCCGCATACGGGCGGAAACGAAGACCCTGGTCATGCGCGTCTTCCATGGCGACCGCTTGCACGTCGAGATCCGACTGCACCGGCGATGAACATCCCGCGCCGCCGACGCCGGGGTGCCGGCGGGTGTGCCGTCCGTCGGCGGGCCCTCGTCCGCCTACCACCCCGGCCCGACCCGGCTCCTGCCGAGTTGCGCCACCATTGCGACCTGCCGCCACGCTGCGTGCTCCGGCGGGCGGAAGGCGGCGGCATTACCGCGGAGCAGGGTTGTGGTTGCGGGCCAATCCGGTAGTATCGGGGCCGGCAGGGTTCCGCGGTGCCGTGCGCGCCGCTGGCGCTCGTTGCCGTGTCATGGGGTGCTGCCGATGGCGGGAATGGTCTTCCAAATCCCTCCGCGACCGGAGCGAGCGTGACGGTCCGGAAAATCCAACCAATAAAGCATGCTGACAGCGGGGCAACGACATGAACGACGAAGTTTTATCGAAGGAAAGGATCATCCTGCGCACCCTGCGCAAGGTGTTGGCCAGCATCGTCAAGGACGCCACGCCCGCACCGGGCAAGCCGCATCCCTTCAAGGAAAGCACGATCGCCGACATCCGCGATCTTTTCGGCCTGATCGCAGAACGCGAGGCCGAACTGGCGGCGCAGGCCGGGCTGAGCCGGAACGAGCGGCCGTACTACACCGACCAGCCGCGCAGCAGCAGCGTCGTGACGCTGCACACGCCGGCCAAGGACAAGGACAGCGACTGAGGGCGCCGCGAAGTTCCGGCAAACTGGATCGTCGATGAGGGACCGGCGCCTGCTGCGGCGCTGCGCCGATGACTCTCGCCCGGTGACTATTTCCTGCATGGCAGTCGGGACGCCGCCGTGAGCCTGTTCGACTCGTCCTGCGTGCCGCGTCGCATTGCCGTCGCCGGGACCGACATTCACGTGCTGATCCGCGAGCGTCCCGGCAAACCGGTCCTGCTGCTGCTGCACGGCTATCCGCAGACCCATGCGATGTGGCACAAGCTGACTCCGCTGCTGGCGGCCGACTTTTCCCTCGTCATGCCGGACTTGCGCGGCTACGGCGACTCGGGCAAGCCGGCGTCGCTGCCGGATGCAGCCAACCAGTCCAAGCGGGCGATGGCGCAGGACATGGCCGATCTCATGGCGGCGCTCGGCCACGAGCGGTTTCACGTTACCGGACACGACCGCGGCGCCCGCGTCGTCCATCGCCTCTGTCTCGATCACGCGGCGCGCGTGGCGAGCGCCTGCGTCATGGACATCGCGCCGACGCTGACCACCTTCGCGCTGACCGATCAGGCTTTGGCCACCGCCTATTTCCACTGGTTCTTCCTGATCCAAGCGCCGCCGCTGCCGGAGCGCATGATCGGCGCCGATCCGGCGTTCTGGCTCAAGGGCTGCCTGTCGCGCTGGAGCATGGGCAACGAGCAGGCGTTCGCGCCGGAAGCGGTGGAGCAGTACGTGCGGTGCTTTTCCAATGCGCAGGCGATACGCGCCAGTTGCGACGACTACCGCGCCGCCGCCGGCATCGACCTGCAGCACGACCGGGCCGATGCGCAGCGCCGGATAGGCTGTCCTTTGCTCGTGCTGTGGGGGACGAAAGGCTTCGTCGGCCGCAATTACGACGTGCTCGGCGTATGGCAGGAGAAGGCGGAGCGCGTGCGCGGCGCGGCGATCGACTGCGGGCATTTCCTGCCGGAGGAGGCTCCGCTCGAGGTGGCGCGGCATCTGCGGCCGTTCATCTTCGATGCCGAGGGCATGGTCCGGTCCTGAACCGGCCGCGCCGGCGGCGGGGTGGCGCAGTCGTCGCCGCTCGGTCCCTGGCCTACCTCAGGCCCTTTGCCAGTCGTGCCGCTTCGGGACGCCGGCGCAATCGCCAGGTGACGATGGGGCACAGCGCTCCGCCGATCCCCAGGCTCATCCACGCCAGCCCCCACGCCAGGTAGTCGGAGCCCGCCGGCGCGGCGCGGCCCCAGTCGAGCACCATGCCGAAAATCCAGGGGCTGACCGCTCCGGAGCCGAAGCCCAGAACGGATCGTATCGAATAGGCGGCGCCGATCTGGCTCGGCGGCACCAGTTCGGCCAGGGCGGTGGAGTGCACCGACGAGTCGGACGTGCCGGTGAGATTGAACAGCAGCGCGACCGCGACGATGGCCACGATCGGCAGTCCCTGCATCCAGCCGAAGCCAAGGGCGCAGGCGGCGCTGGCTGTCGAAGCCGCAAGAATCACCGCGGTGCGCCCCCAGCGGTCGGACAGTCCGCCGGCCAGCGCGCTTCCCAGCATGCCGAGCAGATAGGTGAGCGCAGTCATCCAGGCGGCCGTGCTTACCGTCTGCGCGCTCATCGCGCCGCCTTGGGCCGCGGCAAGAAAAGCCGGCAGCCACGCCCACAGACCGAGCAGTTCCCAGGCGTGAAAGGCGTATGCCCAGACGGATAGCATGGCCGGCCGGTTGCCCAGCACCGCCCGGAAGGCGTGCCAGGCGGACCGGGTCGGCGGCCGCGGATGAACGACGTTGGGCGTTGCGCGCAGCACGCCGAAGCCGACGAAGGTCGCAAGGACCGGACCGCAGGCGATCAGGAGGAACATGCCGCGCCAGCCGAGGGGGGCGATCAGCGCCCCCGCCAGCAGCAGCGTGAGGCCGTAGCCGAGGGAGGCGGCGGCGAGATAGTAGCCCATCGCCCGACCCTGTCCGCCGCCGGCGAAACGCTGCGCGATGAGCGCCAGGCCCGGGGTATAGGAGCCGCCGGAGCACAGGCCGGCCAGTCCATGCAGCAGGAGCGCCGACCAGAAGCCGCCGGCGAGCAGCGCAAAGGCGAGCCCGGCCACACTCGCCGCGACGCTGGTCCACAGAAAGGTGCGGCGCGCACCGTAGTGGTCCGCCAGGAATCCGACGCTGAAGAGCGAGATCAGATACCCCGCGTGCCAGGCCGACTGCACCAGACCGGCCTCGCCCGCGCTGATGCCCCATTCCGCCTGGAGCAACGGCAGCGCCGCCGAGTAGGCGGTGAAAATCATCGCGAAGCCGGTCCGACTGGCGCACAGCCAGAACAGCCAGGCCGCATCCCCGAGCGGGCGGACGGAGGACGAGATCGACCGGGTCACGATCGAATCGTCGCGCTTGCCGTGAACAAGACCGCGTAGTGATACGGCGGAATTTCGATCACCCGTTCCAGTTCCAGGCCGGCAGGCACAACCACCGCCCGCACCCGCTCCGGCGACATGCGCATCTCGGTGCGCGGGCCCCGCGCCTGGCCGGACACGGTGGTCTGTTCGCGCGGCAGGGGATGCCAGTTCACGATCCCGAAGCGACCTCCGGGCTTGAGCACCGCGGCAACCTCGCGCGCCAGCGCCGTCTGGTCCGGGACGCCGTGAAAGGTGTTGGCGACAAGCACATAGTCGACGCGCTCGCCGACCAGACGGCGGAGATTACGCGCATCGCCCACGACCCAGGTGCAGTTGCCGGCCTCGCGACAGGCCGCCTGCGCCTGCGCCAGCATGTCCGGATCGAGGTCGACGCCCACCACCTGCCCGGGAGCGATCCGCCGCGCGATGGCGGCCGTGAAATAGCCGTCGCCGCAGCACAGATCGATCACCCGCATGCCGGGCTCGATGCCGAGTGCGCGGACCGTGGCGTCCGGATCCGGCCAAAGCGCATGCCACCAGTCCCGATCCGGCATCACCGTGGCGGGAAAAAGCAGTTCTTCCAGTTTCACGACATCCCCGCTCCGACAATTCCAGGTTCTGGTCCGTCGCATGATACGCGCCGGCGCCGATTTCCTGGCGCCGGCACGGCTGGTCGTCGCGAGTCGGACAGCCGGCCACGGGCCGCCCTACGAACCGAGCCCGTGCCGCTCCGCAATTGCAATGCGTAGGGCGGGCCGCGCCCGCCGTTCGTGGAATGGCGCGCACGGCGCGCCCTACGCGACGGTGCCGGCACGGAACGCTGCGAGAAATCTTCTAAACTGGCGCTGTCAGCCGACAGCGAGGAATATCGATGAACAAGGTCCTGGTGGTCACGGGCGGCAGTCGCGGCATCGGTGCGGCAACGGCCCAGCTCGGCGCGGCGCGGGGCTATGCGGTATGCATCGCCTATCTGCGCAATGAAGCCGCTGCCGGCGAAGTGGTTCGAGAAATTGCGGCGAGCGGAGGAAGGGTTATCGCCGTCGCTGCGGACGTCAGCCGCGAGGCCGACGTCATGCGTCTGTTCGAACGGGTCGATGCCGACCTGGGGCCGGTCACCGCGCTGGTCAATAACGCCGGCATACTGGAGACCCAGGCGCGGGTGGAGAACATGGATGCCGGACGCCTGGGCCGGGTGTTCGCAGCCAACGTCTTCGGCAGCTTCCTGTGCGCGCGGGAGGCGGTGCGGCGCATGTCCACCCGCCACGGGGGAGCGGGCGGGGCGATCGTCAATGTGTCGTCGGCGGCTTCGCGCCTCGGGGCGCCGAACGAATACGTCGATTACGCCGCCGCCAAGGGTGCCATCGACACCTTCACCATCGGTCTGGCGAAGGAAGTCGCTGCCGAAGGAATCCGGGTGAATGCGGTGCGCCCCGGCGTGATCCGCACGGAAATCCATGCCAGCGGCGGCGAACCGGACCGCGTCGAGCGGGTGAAGAGCGCGGTGCCGATGCAGCGCGGCGGAGAGTCGGAGGAGGTGGCAAGGGCGATCCTGTGGCTGCTGTCGGATGAAGCCTCATACACGACGGGCGCCCTGCTGGACGTCTCCGGCGGCAGGTAGGCTCGATGCGGCACAGGTGCGGGCACGCTCCAGGAGCAGATCCCGCTCGCGGGCATTGCGCGTGAGCGAGGCGGCGCGCTTGAACTCCGCGCAGGCCTCGTCGACGCGGCCAAGCCGGGCGAGGAGGTCGCCGCGCACGCTCGGCAGCAGGTGATAGTTCCTGAGGGACGGCTCGACAGTCAGCGCGTCCACCACCTCCAGTCCCGCCGCCGGGCCGAACGCCATCGCCAGCGCGACGGCGCGATTGAGTTCCACCACGGGGGAGGGGGAGAGCTGCGCCAAGGCATCGTAGAGCGCCGCGATGCGCGGCCAGTCCGTCTGCGCCGGAGTGCGCGCGCGGGCGTGACAGGCTGCGATCGCCGCCTGCAGCGCATAGGGACCCAGCCCGCCGCGGGCTGCGCCGAGCGCCTCGGCGCGCTCGAGGGCGGCCAGACCCCGCCGGATCAGCAACTGGTCCCAGCGGGCGCGGTTCTGGTCCAGGAGCAGGACCGGCTCGCCCGCCGGTCCGACCCGCGCGCGCAGGCGCGACGCCTGGATCTCCATCAGCGCCACCAGCCCGTGCACCTCCGGCTCCCGCGGCGCGAGCTCGGCCAGGATGCGTCCCAGACGCAGCGCTTCGTCGCACAGTTCGGGCCGCGTCCAGTCGTCGCCGGCGGTGGCGGAGTAGCCTTCGTTGAAGATGAGGTAGACCACCTCGAGCACCGACGACAGACGGGCAGCCAGTTCCCCGGCGCGGGGAACTTCGAAGGGGACATGCGCCTCGGCCAGGCTGCGCTTGGCGCGCACGATGCGCTGGGCGATGGTCGGCTCCGGGACCAGAAACGCGCGCGCGATCTCGTCGGTGCTCAGGCCGCCGAGCAGGCGCAGCGTGAGGGCGGCGCGCGCCTCGGCGGAAAGCACCGGGTGGCAGGCGATGAACACGAGGCGCAGCAGGTCGTCGCCTACGGGGTCGTCGAGCGCGGCGCCGGGCGCCGCAGGCGCGGCGTCCTGCAACTGGGCCTCGATCTCCCGCGTCAGTTCCTCTTCCTTGCGCTGGTGCAGCGCCCTGTGGCGAAACAGGTCGATCGCCCGATGCTTGGCGGCGGCCATGAGCCAGGCGCCCGGGTTGTCCGGGACGCCCTTGCCGGGCCACTGCTCGAGGGCGGTGACGAGCGCGTCCTGGGCCAGTTCCTCGGCGAGTCCTACGTCATGGGTCATGCGCGCGAGGGCGCCGATGACCTTCGCGGACTCGATGCGCCAGATCGCTTCGATCGTGCGGTGGGCGTCGGATGTCATGCCATACCGAGTCCCGCGCGGGCGGACTGCGCCCGGCCGCTCACGTTTCCGCGGCCGACTTGAGGTTGGCCAGCCCGGCCTCGAAGTCCTTGCCGATCATCTTGTCCATGCTGAAGAAGATCCCCATCAGCTTCGAGATGTAGGGGCTGGGACCGTGCATCGCCCAGGTTACGAGGGTGGCCTCATCCTGCTGTCGCAGCGTGAATTCGACGACGTTGTGGGCCTCGAACGGTTTCACGAAATCCAGTCGGATGATGATTCTGGACGGCGGAGACGAATCGGTGATCTCCATGCGCCCCTTGCCTATCTCCTGGTTGCCGTCCCATTCGTACACGGCGCCCGCACCGCTGGCTGAGCCGCTGAGCGTCCTTTTCATCGCTGGGTCCTTCTTGTCATAGGGGGACCATGCGGCCCAGCGGCGCAGGTCGTTGATGAGCGCGAAGACCTTGTCAGGCTGCGCCTTGATGCTCGTGGTGCGCTCGACGCGGAAGCTGTCGGGCCGGGTGGCAGCGAAAATCAGCAGCGCCGCGAGCGCGAAGATCGCGACGATGGCGATGGTCTTGATCATGGCATCCTCCGATGTGGGTTTCCATCGGCACGCCGGCGTCCGACCGGCGTGCCGCGACTACGTGCCGGTTCCGACCCGAAGCTCGCGAAAGCGATCGGCGGCTTCGCTCGGGCCGAAGTCCTCCAGCTCGAACAGCGGGCGCACTTCGATCTCTCCCTCCTTGCCGTCGATGGCGGGGTTGGGGAAGCGGCGGGTCCATTCCAGCGCCTCCTCCCTCGATTTCGCCTGGATCAGCGTGTAGCCGGCGATCAGCTCCTTCGACTCGGCAAACGGCCCGTCGATCACGGTGCGCCGGTCGCCGGCGTAGCGGATGCGCCAGCCCTTCGCGCTCGGCTGCAGCCCCGAGGCGTCGAGCAGGGCGCCGGCCTTCGCCAGTTCTTCGTGGTAGGTCGCCATCGTGGCGATGAGCTGCTCCTCGGGCATGACACCGGCTTCGCTGTCCCGGGTCGCCTTGACAATGATCATGAAACGCATGGTCGGTTCTCCTTTCCGTAGGGGTTTCGCTGCCCGCTATTTGCGCCGATAGTGCGCAGTCATGAAGCCGCGCCATGTCCCGTCCTCGCCCAGTACATGGGACGTCAGCACGCGGTGTTCATGGCTTCTCAACTCGATCACGTCGCGGTACGTGGCCAACTTGCCTTCGCTGAAGCTTGGCCCCTCCGTTTCCAGCGTCAGCACCTTCTGCGCCGCGTCGAGCGAACCGTCGTACACCCACAGCCAGGTCATCATCGATCCGACCCAGGTTCCCACGAACCGTCCCTTCCCCGGATCATAGCCCAGCGTCATCAAGGTGATCGCCGTGCCGCCGCCGGGCATCTCGCCGCGGCCCTCGCACAGCACCCAAAGGTCGCCGAGGGTGCGCACGCTCTCCGATCCGCTGAAGGTCTCGGGCGGCTTGCCGGGCTCGCAGGCCGCCTCCGACTCGTACGTCCATTCACCCGCGAGCTGCTGCAGCCACTCGTGTTCGTGCTGCGGTTGTGCTTTCATCGGCTTCTCCTCTTCGTCTGGTCGAACCCTTGCTCTCCATCTGCACGACGAACAGGGCCGCGCAGGATCGACGCGAGGTGCACATTTTCTTCACCCCGGACGCGGGCGCCGGTGCGCGCCTGAGCTTCGCCGAGGCAAACGAAATGCGTGACTGCGTCGTCAATGACCGCCGCTGTCGTGGAAGCAGGGACCGAGCCCGCGCACCTCGACGGTGGCCCACTCCGCCGCAGGGCATTCGGCGGCGATCGCCACCGCATGTTCCCTGCTCTCGCAATCGAGCAGGAAAAATCCGCCGACCATCTCCTTCGCCTCGGAGAATGGTCCGTCCACGAGACTGCGTTTGCCGTTGCGCACCTGGACGCGCACGCCTTCGGCATCGCCGCGCAGGGATTCGGCGGCCTTGAGCAGGCCGCGGCTCTTCAGCTCGCCGGCGAAACGCAGCATCTGGGCATAGAGTTCACGGCCTTCGTCTTGCGATCGTTCCTGCCGCTGGCCGATGGGTTCCATGATCAACAGCATGTAAGGCATTCTGACCTCCCATGTTTTCGATGAACAACGTCGTGGATGATGCTGCGCTTCGCACCAGCCGCGAGAATCGGCGGATCGGTTGCCGGCGCGGAGCAGGCTTGCCTGCCGCGATTCCGGTAGCGGCCGGCGTTCAGACGCACATTTGCTGCGCGGCCTGCTGCATCTCTTCCGGACTCACGTCGCGCAGGTGGGTGGCGACCGACCAGGAATGGCCGAATGGGTCTTCCAGCGTGCCGTAGCGGTCGCCCCAGAACATGTCGGCGACCGGCATCGTGACCTTTGCTCCGGCAGCGACGGCCTGGGCGACCACCGCGTCTACATCCTCGACCTGGAGGTGGATGGTGACCGAAGAACCGCCGCGCGATTTCGGCCCCAGCGCCCCGCATTCCGGGAACTCATCCACCAGCATCACGGGGGAATCGCCGATGCGGAGGAAGGCGTGGATCAGCTTTCCCTGCGGCCCCGGCAATCGTCCCACTTCGTTCGCATTGAACGCCTTTTTGTAGAACTCGATGGCGTCGGCGGCACCGGCGCAGACCAGGTGCGGCGTCACGGTGTGCATCCCGTCCGGGATCGGCTGGACTCTGAGTGTGGTCATGGTCTTCTCTCCTGTTGGTTTCGGCTTGGACGCCGGGAATCCGGGAGCGTTCGGCCCGGTTGCCCGTCGCGTACTGCTACGACGAACGATCCGGGGCGAAATCGACAGGCGCGACGAACTCTCTCGGTATCTCCTGGGCGCGCATAGGCCGCGATCGGCAGGCGCGCACTATCCCTTGACCATGACGGCGACCAGGGAGTCCCGGGCCGGAGAAGCGGCATGCCGCCCGGCCTGGATGGGGCCCGCATAATGGGATTCGCGGAAGCGGATGCGGCGGATGTCGATTTCGGCCGGCACCGATCGTCTACCCTTGGAATACAACCCCACCGAGGAGCGACCACGATGAACGGAACGCAACAGACGGCGCCCGGATCCGACCGGGACCTGGTACTGACCCGCATCATTGATGCATCGCGCGAGAAACTGTTCCGCGCCTGGACCGAACCTGCATTGATAGTGCAGTGGTTCACCCCTCGACCCTGGACCGTTGCCCGCGCCGAGACGGACGTGCGGCCGGGCGGCGCCAGCCTGATCGTCATGCGCAGCCCGGAAGGCCAGGAATTCCCCAACCGCGGTGTCTACCTCGAAGTCGTCCGCAACGAACGGCTGGTGTCCACCGACGCCTACACCTGCGCCTGGGAGCCGTCCGAAAAGCCGTTCATGACCTTGATACTGAACTTCGAGGATGTCGGCGGCAAGACGCGATACACGGCGCTCGTGCGCCACTGGACCGCCGCCGATCGCGCGGAGCACGAGAAGATGGGCTTTCACGAGGGCTGGGGCAAGGCGACGGACCAGCTTGCCGAACTCGTGGCGACGCTATGACCGGACGCACAGAGGAGACCACCATGCATCTGCAGAAGATCACCCCCTGCCTGTGGTTCGACACCCAGGCCGAAGAAGCGGCGCAATTCTATTGCTCGATCTTCCGGAACTCCCGCATCCTGGGCATCAGCCGCTATGGCGAAGCGGGCCACGAGATCCACGGCATGCCGGCCGGCAGCGTCCTGACCGTGGCCTTCGAACTCGAAAGCCAGGCCTTCACCGCGTTGAACGGCGGCCCGGTATTCCGGTTCAACGAGGCGATCTCTTTCCAGGTGAGCTGCGATACCCAGGAGGAACTGGACCACCACTGGGAAAGGCTGCGCGCCGGCGGCGACGAAGCGGCGCAGCAATGCGGCTGGCTCAAGGACCGGTACGGCGTGTCGTGGCAGATCGTGCCCACCGTTCTGCCGGCCATGATGACGGATGCGGACCCGCGCAAGAGCGAGCGCGTCATGACGGCGCTGCTGAAGATGAAGAAGCTCGACATCGCGGCGCTGCAGCAGGCCTACGCCGGATAGGCGCCGCACTCTTTCCGAGAACTGACGCAAGGAGATGTCATGCACATTCAGCCCTATCTGCATTTCGACGGCCGTTGCGAAGAGGCGATCGCGTTCTATCGCACGGCGCTCGGCGCCGAACTCGAGATGATGATGCGCTACCGGGAGAGTCCCGAGCCGCCTCCGCCGGCGATGGTCCCACGCGGCATGGAGGACAAGGTGATGCACGCCAGTTTCCATATCGGCGACAGCACCGTGATGGCATCGGACGATTGCAGCGGCACGCAAACGCGCTTCGAGGGCTTCCAGCTCACCCTTACCGCCGCCGACGAGGCCGAGGCGCAACGCTGTTTCGCCGCCCTGGCCGACGGCGGGCAGGTGAAGATGCCGCTGGCGAAGACCTTCTTTTCGCCGAGCTTCGGCATGCTCGCCGACCGTTTCGGAGTGCCGTGGATGGTGATCGTCGTCCCCCGCTAGCCAAACAAAGACCGGAGAAGGAATGCGGCGGCGTCAGCCTTGGACCATGCGAGGCTTGAGCTGCCAATGCCCGCTGTCGGAAGTTCGCGCCGTGCTATTGTCGCGACATTCTCGATGCTGGCGACTGTTGCACGTCGCGATATGATGTCGTCCCGCATGTCTGTCAACAAGGACAACAATGAAGCTTGCCATCCGCCGCGCCGCCGCGATCCTTGCCCTCACCCCACTTCTCGCCGCCTGCACCGCCATGCCGCCCGCCCCTGACCAGCCCGGGCTGAACGGCACCGGTTGGGTGTTGTCCGCGCTGCCCGGGCAATCGCTGCTGCCCGATGCGACCGCCACCGCGCGCTTCGAGGGCGCGCGCGTTCAGGGCACGGATGGCTGCAATCGCTACAGCGCGCCCTACACGGAAACCGGCTCGACGCTGCAGGTCGGCCCCCGCGGGGCTTCGACGCAGATGGCGTGCCCGCCGGCGGTGATGAAGCAGGCCGAGGCCTTCATGGGCGCGCTGACACGGGCGAGCACGTATCGCGTCGCGGACGGACGATTGCAGCTTCTGGCGGCCGACGGCACCGCGCTGGCGACGCTTGCGCCGCAGCCGCAGAGCCTGTCCGGAACCTCGTGGCGCGTGACCGGATACAACAACGGCAAACAGGCTGTGGTCAGCGTGCTCGCCGACTCGAACCTCACGATGGCGTTCTCTGGCGACGGCAAGGTCGGCGGCTCGGCCGGCTGCAACCGCTATAGCGCCACGTACACATCGGAGGGACCCAAGCTCACCTTCGGGCCGGCCGCCGCCACGCGAATGATGTGTGCGACGCCCGAGCGCGTCATGGAGCAGGAGCAGCAGTTCCTGAAGGCGCTGGAGACGGTGGCGACAGCGCGCTTCGAGGGCGATCGCCTGGAGCTGCGGACGGCCGAGGGCGCATTGGCCGCGTCATTGACCAGGGACTCCGGCAGGTAGATCGGCTCGGCCCGAAGCAGGTGCGCCATTGCGACGGCCGGAATCGGAGCCCTTGCTCGAAGGTGACTAGACCGATCGCGCTGGAGCGCCGATTTCGGCATCGATCGCCGCTACGATCTGCTTCATTGCCGTCGGCCAGTTCGTGTTGTCGATCGCGATCGCCTGATATTCCTTCAATCTCCACAGCTCTTCCGGCAGCGCCTCGGACGGTGGCAGTTGCGCGCCGGCCACCAGTACCGGCAACAGGCGCTTGTCACCGTCGAGGAGACCGCGCAGTTCGCGCCGCACGATATCGTCCGGATCGGACAGGCGCAGGCGGCCGCCTGCAGCGGGCGCGAGCCAGTCGGGCCCGATGATGACGATGCCGATCCTGCTCGCTGCCACGGCAGCGTCGATCGTCGCCAGCCACTCGGCGCTCGGTGGGATGCCGTGCAGATCCATGAAGATGCGCCTCCTGCCGAATTGATCGAGCAGGTCGCCGTGGATCCGCCCGGCGGCGAGAGCCGTGTCGCTGCGCCGATACGAAACGAACACGTCGGCGGTTTCGGCGAGCGTTCCCAGCAGGAGCTTCGTGAGTGCGCCGGTATCGCTGATCCAGGGAATCGCCAGCCGCAGAAACTGGTTCTGGCTGAGGCCCGGCACCGGCGCCATGTCCCAGGTGCGCAGGACGGCGTCGAAGACAGGGCGCGACTCTCCGCCGACGAAGGGAATCGGCAGGACGGGTTTGCCGGCATCGATGAAGCGCTCGGCAATGCCGAGGGCGCCGCCGCGGCCGCCGATCATCACTGCGGCGCCGGCGAGCGTGATGGCGCGTTCGATCCACTCGCGCGTGCTGGTCAAACGTTCGATGCAGGCCTGCGGCGCGGGAAAACCTTCGCCGGGCAGCCAGTAGCCGCGCAGCAGTTGCGGCAACCAGAGCTGGCGGTACGCTTCCTGGGGGGCACGCCCCAGTCGCCGGCACTCCGCCCAGAAGGCCTCGCTCGCGACGCTGTCAACGCCGGGTGGATTGCCGCTGACCAGACCAAAGCCGGCCCGCGCCAATGCCCTGCCGGCCATGTCCGCGGCGCGGCGGAAGGGCCGGTACCCTGGGAGCGGGAGCGCGAACGTCGTCCCGGTGACAAGAATGAACTTCATGGCGAAGGCGCGATTGTGGCATCTCGACGCGCCGAGGGGTGAGTCACCTTCGCGGCTGCCGCGGCGCCAGTTCGGGACGGCCTCTGCAGTGATCCAGGGACTGAAGCGCAGGCGGATCTTCCGAGGCCGCGTCAGCGCCAGGTCTGCACCGGTCGGCAACGGACGACCGCCCGGCCGAGAGGCAGTTTCCCATTCTGCTTCCTCTGCGGCGGATTCGAGACGTTCGACGCGATCGATGCCACGACGCCGCCATTCCGGTCCGCGACACCTCGCCGTCACCAGGCATCGAGCGATGTCCGCTTCGACGAACCCGGCAATGCACTGGTGTTGTTGACCTTGTGCGTCGGTCTGCGCTCGTCGGCAGTAACCGATCACCTACTCGTGTCACCGTGCCGATGGTCGGACCTGACCTGCCGCCTGATCCGGGGAGACATGAAGTCTTCGCTATCCAGAGGCACACCGACAGGCTTCCCAACGAACCAACTGGATTGCCACGACTGACGATGACGACGGCAGGCGATTGACAATTGTCATTGCCTGCCGGGAACAGCCAGTGTAAATATTGCCCGGCACGGGCAGCGTCCTCCCTGAAGCATATCGGCCACGGTCAGCCGACCCTGTTGAAGGCGGTGCGATGTTGCATCCCCGGTGCGGTCCAATGCATTCCGCGCGCTGACCTGGGCACTATTCGTAGGGTCGGCATCGTTCTCCTCAAGACCCTCCATTTCAATCCCCAAGTAGAACTGTTCGCCAAGGGTGTGCCGCGCTCGAAAGGCTTTTGGCGCATAGCCAGTGGACAGAGTAGCCGCGAGAAGTTCTCGTTGTTGCGTGGGACATACGTTCCAGAAGCTACGCGGCCCGCCGTCGGTGTAGCGAGAGAAGTCGGAGCGGGTCCGGCATTCTGGTCGAAGCGGGCGGCCCACGCTGTGAGAGAGCTAAGTTCAGCCCTAAGAAAACGTCTTCAAACAATGGAGGCTCCCATGAAAGCACGGCAATTCTCTCTGTGGACCGGCGTTCTCGCCCTGTTGGTCGCCGCTCCATGGTACACCCAAGCCTGGGCGGTGCCGGCGCCCCCAGCGCCGATGGAAGTAACTCAGCCTGATGGGACAACGCTCCCCGTTCGCGCCTATGGCGACGAGTACGGTTTGTTCTTCGAAGCAGAGGACGGCTACACAGTGATGCAAGACAGCCAGGGGAGCTGGCAGTACGCGGTGCGAGGCGGCAACGGACGGCTCGTCCCTTCCCATATCAAGGCGGGCCGGGGCGATCACCGAAGACTGGGCGTGGCACTCCACGAGCGTCACGACGATGCCACCATGCTGGAGATCGAGCGCAAGCGCCACCAGGCCAATGCTTCACGACATGTCTTCCCCCCTCTCGCAAAACGCAAGGCAATCGTTGAGGAGAACGCGGCGGCGACGAGAGCGGAAGCGGATGACTTCGACGAGGAGGAATCTTCGTCCGCCTATCCCGGCATGACGCCTGCCCCGGCAGTCTTCCGGCTGGCAATCCTGCTGATCGAGTTTCCGGCGGAGCAAACCAACCCCGCGGTCCTGCACACGTACTCGCAGGCACAGGTCAATCAGCTGCTGCTATCAGCGGACACCTATCACACGACTCCGCTCGGCGACGTCGCACACGGAAGCATGCGCGACTATTACGACACGGCTTCGTTTGGGCAGTTCAGCCTTGCGGGTCAGACGTTTCCCTGGGTGCTCGCAAGCCATTCGAAGGCGTATTACGACGCGAATGGAGACTGGGATCTGATGCAGGAGGCCATCATCAAGTCGGGTGTGAATCTGGCGGACTTTGATGGCTACGCGCTGATCTATGCAGGCGCTGCGGGTTCGGCCAATCTCTGGCCCCACGCCTATATGGGCGGCGACACTCTGTCGTACACAACATCGGAGCAATTCTTATCGACGGACCTTTCCGACATCGGCGTGCACTGCCATGAATTCGGCCACCTGCTCGGCCTGTGGGACCTCTATCAGGGAGTGGGCTCCATCGGCTACTGGGGCCTCATGGCCTCGGGATCCTATGGTGGTAACGGCAGCACCGGCGAGAGCCCGGTCCAACTGCTTGGGCTGGAGAAGGAAATGCTCGGCTGGGTCATGCCGACCGTTCTCACGGCAGGCTCCCACCCCCTGTCCATTCCGGCGTCGGAAAGCGCCGGAGCGGTCTACAAGGTCGTCTCCGAGAAGTCCTTCTTCTACCTCGAGAATCGTCAGCGCGTGGGCTACGACCTGTATTTGCCAGGTACCGGCCTGACCGTGTGGCACGTGGACATGACAGCCACCAATATCGTCGATCCGGTTCCCGCCAAAATCGACATGGAGGAGGCCGATGGCATGCCCGCCTACTATGCGACCGGAGGTGCCGCGTTTCCGGGCAACGCCGGAAAAACCGCCTTTGGCTGCGCATCATCCCCATCGAGCATGGACTACGACGGCTCGTGCTCGGTGAATCTCAGCAACATCGTCGAGTCATCGGGCGTCATCACGCTCAACGCCAACGTCGCCTGGCGACCGGGCGTCGGCATCACGATCGATGACGACGACGGCAACTACCCGACGCTGTTTACTGCGCTCAACTCGGCGCTGCCCGGACAGACGGTGCACGCGCCTGCGGGCGTTTACACCGAGCGCGTTCAGATGCGGCGCGGAATCGATCTCGCAGGGGCCGGGCCAGGCAAATCAATCCTTCAGGACGTGTCAACTCCGGGTGCGTTCTTCCCGATCCTCGTCCAAGGCGCGGACAGCACCGTGCTGTCAGGCTTCACCTTGAAGGGTGCGAACTATCTATCGAGTGACTACGGTCAGGAGGGTGCCGGCTACGACATGACCGACACGGCCTTCACCTCCGCCCGCGTGAGCAACTGCGCGTTCATCGGCTTCGCGTTCGGCGTAAACACGTCATATATGTACGGCTCGTCCACCATCTCGCAGGGATCGCTTGAAGTGACGAACAACTACTTCGAGCGCAATTCCACCGCTGTCGCGATATGGTTCCAAAGTACTCCCACGATCAAGAACAACATCATCGTGAACAACAGCCAGGGAGTACAGCGCGTCTACTCCGACGGCTCCATCGGCATCGTCAACTACAACACCGTCTTCAACAACGAGATCGACTTCGCCAATGTTTACTCGCCCGAGTTCGGAACGCACAACTTGAGCGTGGATCCGCGATTGGTCGCTGCAGCCCAGGAGGACTACCGTCTGCAATCGACCTCTCCCTGCATCAACACGGGTGACCCGGCCGTCACGTACAACGACACGGATGGGACGAGAAACGATCTGGGCGTATTCGGCGGGCCCCTCGCTCCCGTCGCCCCGCTGTCGATCACCTCGTCGTCCTTGCCCTCCGGAACGGTCGGAACCGCCTACAGTCAGACTCTCGCGGCTGCCGGAGGAAAGGCCCCGCGCACCTGGAACATCGCCGCCGGCTCCCTACCGCCCGGCCTTTACCTCACCAGCTCGACCGGCGTCATATCCGGCACTCCGACGACCGCAGGTACACCCAGCTTCACGGTCCGCGTCACCGACGCGAACAACGCGACGGCGACCAAAGACCTGTCGATCGCGATCGTCGCCCCGATGCGGCCCGATCTGATCGTCACCGTGGTCTCGGGCCCAACGAGCGGAACCCGCGGCCGGAAGGTTACGGTGAACGCCACGGCGAAGAACCAGGGACAAGCCAGCGCGGGAGCCTCCACCCTCAGCTTCTATCTGTCCACGGACGCCACCATCACCACGGCAGACAAGAAGCTGTCCGACGTTAGCGTGACGAGCCTTGCGGTCGGCGCCAGCAAGGCCGTGAGTTCGTCCGTAACGCTGCCCACCTCGCTGGCAAAGGGAACCTACTACGTCGGAGCGATCGCGGACCGGGCCGCCGTTGTGGTCGAGAGCGACGAGAGCAACAACTGGAAAGCAGGTAACACGATCGTTCTGAAATAGCCGCCTGTCTTGTCTGCGCGCGCGACCAACTTCGTGTTCGCTGCCGAACAGACCGTGAAGAATGGTTCGACCACAATGTCATTAGGTCCAGAGGCGTGCTGCACAGTACGCCGATGCGGCGAGACAGAGGGTTTATGCCAGGAGGATTGGTCGGCTGTTGCGGGTGGCCTAACGTGAGTAAGAGGCCCCGGAAGGAATGCGCGGGCGGATTGCGTTGGTCCGCTCGCTCGCGCGCCGCAGACCGGCGTCGGGCAGCGCCGGGAAGCCTGAAGGCCGCGCCAAGCCTCTCCCACGAAAGCGATCTAGACGGCTTCCGGACTCGCACAGCCGCGGGAGATCACCACGCTATCGCGAACTTCCGCAATCGGCGGTGTTGCTGTCAATCCAGTCGCCGTGTTGCGGGACGGATGATCGACGGGAATTGGCGTGCGGACCTGTCCTGCGGCCAGAGTCGCGCAAGTGCGGCACCCGCCGGGCGGAGACCAGCCGTTCGCGGTGCACAGCATTGGTGATGAATGAAGTTCCATTGCGCGTGCGGAGATCCGTTCCAGACCCTTTTGTCTCCTGCCGCACAGAGCAAGACCGTTCCGGTGATTGCCGTTCCGAGAGTATCCGGCGGCCGACATTCCGGGGGCAGCTACGCTGGGCACTGCCGGACCTGGTTTTCTCGCTCGTCAATAGCAGTCTGACGCCATCGGGGACGGCCATTCCCGCGACGGAGGCCTGCGTCCCCCAGATCGACCGACCCGCCCTGGTCGCCCCGGAGGACCGGGTGCCGGTCCGTTGCCGCGTGCCTTGGGGGTCCTCGCCGCGCGCAACCTGCCCGTGGCCTTGCTCCGCGGCCAGGAGTAGATCAGCATATGTGCGCTGCGTACAACGGGATCCCTGTTCAATGGCCAAGACGTTTGCGCTTGTCATCGTCGGCACTCTCCTGAGTGCCCTTTTATGGCTATTGGCGGCGGCTGCGGGAATCGGTGAACGCGGACTGATGATCGGGTCGCTCGCCTTGTTCTTCTTCTGGGTCTTCATGGTCGCACGTCGAGGCAGAGAGACCCTGCCGTTGCCGCTGCGTCAAGCGCAGGCGATGAAGGCCAAGGCGGCGCGCCTCCCGCCCCTTGCGCTTGCCGATTACAGGAATCTCGTCGCAGGTCTTCCGGTGCCGAGCGCACAGCAGCAGGCGAATTTCGCCCGCTTCGTGAGCGAGGCTCACAGTTGGTACAAGCACATTCCTCTTTGTCCGCCCGGTACTCCCTTCACGTTTTTCCTCGACCCGTTCGCGGGCTGCGACCGTGTCGTTTCTCCGGTCGGAACGCTCCACTTTGCGCAGCGGGAGAAGACGGGATTCCATTACTCGGAAATCCCCACCCGCGAGTATCGCGAGCGATACGGTTATCTGGCCTTCAGTTGCGCCGAGCGAACCAAGGTGTTCCTGGTTGGCCCGGCGGGGGCGCTGGTGCCCGGAGATGACATTGCGGCAGTGGCGGACCGGACGGGGCGCCTGCGCGCCCTGCCGCCGGAGGCAAGTCGGGCGGGGATGGTGGGGCTGACTGCTGCCATCCATCCCCACACCGCCGGCATGCCATGGTGGGACAAGGTCGCGCTGGGACCGACCGATGACTGCAACTGGCCCGAGGAGTCGGGCGGAATGGAGACGCTGCAGCGGATTTTCGAGCGTTGTCGTGAACTGCGTGCCGCGTACCAGCGCGACCCGGAAAAGCAGTTCGAGGAAGGGGAACTGTCCGGAGAATTGACGTTCCATTTCATCGACCCAACCCTCTACGCACTGCTGAGTCCCGAACGGGAGCGTCAGCAGCGTGCCATGGTCGATGCAATGGGGAGGGCGATCGCCCTGATCCATGAGCCGGCGAACCGCACTTGACGGGGAGGTCGCAGAGCAAGCCGCGACGATCCCGGGAGCAGCGTCCTTGCTATGAGAAATCCGCCAGCGCCGCCGGCACGTGGCGACGCACGAGCGCGTTCTGCGCCTGCCACTGTTCGGCCGGGGTGAGCGATTCCAGGAAGCGGACTTCGCCGCCGGCGAGCAACGCGATCGGAATGCCATCGCGATAGAGTACGCGGTTGGCGGTGAGGGACGGCAGGCGCGCGCCGGGCGTGAGCAGGCCGACCAGGTTGAGCGGGTCGGCGCCGGACAGGGACAGCAGCGCCTCCCCCGGCGGCTTGCGGCGCACTTCGCGCAGCAGGCCGACCGCTTCGGGCAGGGCGAACTGCTCGCCGGAGAAGCCGGCGACGAAGCGCCCGCCGCGAATCTCGCCGCGCGCTTCGAGCCGCCGCCAGCAGCGCAGCAGATCGCCCCAGGGCGGCAGCCAGTCCGCTTCGCGCGCCAGAAGGCGCCAGAACACCACGCCCCAGCGGCGCAGGAGGGCGCGCGCGATGTGTTCGATGGCGTCCGGGTCGGGCGCTCCGGCGCGCCGGGCCAGCGCCCAGCGGCCGGCGTCCTCCATGCCGAACACTGCGCTGCGCCGCTTGCGCCGTCCGCCGGCGTAAGGCTTGCGCCGGTCCGAGGGCACCAGCAGGGCGCGCAGTCCGGCAAAGCTGTCGGCACTCACCAGTCCATGCGCGACCAGTTCAGCGAGCGCTTCTTCCACGTGCGTGCGCAGCAGGCCGCTCGCCTCCACCAGCTCGTCGAAGAACGAGGCGCCGTGCAGGCGCAGACTCTCCATAACGGTCTGGGCGCGCGACGAGAGCGGCACCTGCTCCGGCGATGTGCCGAGGGACGACCACAGGCGTGCATGCTTGCGCACCAGCAGCACCACCGGCGTGCTGCGGATCGGCGCCGCGCCACGTTCGGGGTCCGAGCGCCGTGCACCGAGACGCTGCCAGGCCACCCGCCCGGCGAGGCACTGGTCGTCGAGCCAGCGCGGCTCGTAGTCGGCGATGCGCGCCGGCAGGATTTCCGTCTCCCAGGCACCCGCGGGCGCCTCGAAGCCTTCCAGTTGCGCGACCACCGCGGCCACTGCGTCCGGGCCTTCCATGCGCGCCTCGGGCGCGACGCGCTGCCATTCGAACAGGAAGCGCAGCAGTTCGCGCGCCGAAACGGGCTCGATCTCGGCACGCAGACGATTCACGGTGTAGCGGTGGATGCGCGCCAGCAGGCGGCGTTCGCACCATTCCTCTTGGATGGCACCCGCGCTGTAGCGCCCGCGCAGGGCGAAGCCTTCGACTTCCAGCGCGGCCAGGGCGGCGTCGATGTCGGCGGCGGGCACGCCGAGGGTTTCTGCCAGGGCGGCCGCGGTCACCGGGCCGACGCCTTCCAGGCGGCCGCGCACCAGTTCGCGCAGCGCGTCCTCGCGCGACCACTGTTCGTGCGCGAAGGCCGCCGGTGCTTCGATGACAGGTGCGATCGCGGCCAGCGGATGGACCGCGCGCGCGAGCGGCAACCGCTCGGCGGCAATCCACCAGCCCCTCACCCCGTCCCTCTCCTCCGTTGGGGGCGAGGGAGCGTGCATGCGGGTCGCGCGTCCCGCTTGGGCGAGGTCTTCGAGGAGCCCGGGCCAAGCCGGATGCCCCTGCGCCTCCTGCCCGGTCAGACAGCCCAGCCACAGCAGCGCATCGTGCAGTTCGTCGGCATTTTCTGCGTCCGGCCAGGCCTCGGCGCGCACGCGCGCGATCGCCTCGGGGTCGAGGCGGCCGATGTCGCCGGCGCTCTCCGGGTCGAGCCAGCGCCGGCTCATCACCGCCTGGGTGCGACGCTCCTCCAGCGGCGCGTCGTCGAGGAAGGCGTAGGGCCGCGCCGACAGCACTTCCAGGGCCAGCGGCGAAGGCTCGGTGAGATCGCGCGCCAGCACCTGCACCGCGCCCGACTCGATGCCTGAGAGCAGGCGGACGAGGCCGTCGATGTCCATTGCCTCTTCCAGGCAGTCGCGGATCGTCTGGCGCACCAGCGGGTGGTCCGGCACTTCGCGCTCGCCGGCCAGGTTCTCGGCACAGGCGAGCTGATCCGGGAACACGGCGGCGACGAGATCCTCGGCCTCCATGCGCTGCAATTGCGGCGGCACCTTCCTGCCGCCGCGAAAGCGCGGCAGCGCCAGCGCGATCGCCGCATCCCAGCGCCAGCGGGTGAGGAACATCGGTGCCGCCAGCAGCGCCTGCACCAGCACCTCGCGCACGCTGGCTGCGCGCAGGTAGCCGCGCACCTCCTCGAGTGGGAAGCTGTGGGCGTGGGTGAGGGAGAGCACGATGCAGTCCTCGCTGGCGGCGGCCTGCAGCTCGAAATTGAACTTGCGGCAGAAGCGCTTGCGCAGGGCCAGTCCCCAGGCGCGGTTGATGCGGCTGCCATAGGGCGAGTGCACGCACCAGATGGGCGCCGCCGGTCTCGTCGAAGAAGCGTTCCAGGATCACCGCGGTTTGCGTCGGCAGCGCGCCCAGCGCGCGCCATGCCGCGCCCAGGTAATCGGCAAGCTGCTGGGCAGCGGCCGGATCGAGCTGCAGCTCGCCGGTCAGCCAGCGCAGGACAGAGGCGGCGTCTCGCGCCAGCCGCTCGGCGATCTCCTCGCGCAGCCGCGACACGCCCAACGACAAGGCGTCGCTGCGACCCGGCGCCTCGCCGATCCAGAACGGGATGTTGGGCGGCGCGCCTTGGGCGTCCTCCACGCGCACCGTTCCGCGCTCGATGCGCAGGATGCGGTAGGCGGCGTTGCCGAGCTGGAAGATGTCCCCCGCCAGGCTCTCGACGGCGAAGTCCTCGTTCACCGTGCCCACCATCTGGCTCTCCGGCTCCAGCACCACCTGATAGTCGGCGTTGTCGGGAATGGTGCCGCCGGAGGTCAGTGCCGTCAGCCGCGCGCCGCGCCGTGCGCGCAGCATGCCGGCCACGGCGTCGTGGTGGAGCAGGGCGCCGCGCCGGCCGCGGCGCGTGGTGTAGCCTTCGGCCAGCATGCGCACGATCTCGTCGTACTCGGCGCGTGCCAGATCGCGGTAGGGCCAGGCGCGGCGCAGGCAGTCGTAGAGCGCCTCCTCGCCCCATTCCCGGGCCGCCACCTCGGCCACGATCTGCTGCGCCAGCACGTCCAGCGGCGCCGAGGGGATGCGCAGCAGGTCGAGTTCGCCGCGGCGCACGCAGTCGAGCAGCGCGGCGCATTCCGACCAGATCGTCGCGCGACAGCGGGAACAGCCGCCCCTTCGGCGTGCCGGCCACCGCATGGCCGGAGCGGCCGACGCGCTGCAGGAAAGCTGCGATCGAGCGCGGCGAGCCGAGCTGGCAGACCAGATCCACCTCGCCGATGTCGATGCCCAGCTCCAGCGAGGCGGTCGCCACCAGCGCCCGCAGTTCGCCGCGCTTGAGCCGCTGCTCGGCGTCCAGCCGCTGCCTCGCGCGCCATGCTGCCGTGGTGGGCGGTGACGGATTCCGCGCCGATGCGCTCGGACAGGTGGCGCGCCACCCGCTCCGCCATGCGCCGCGTGTTGACGAACACCAGCGTCGTGCGGTGCTCGCCGATCAGCGCCGCCAGCCGGTCGTAGATCTGCTGCCAGACCTCGCCCGACATCACCGCTTCCAGCGGCGCGGCGGGCACTTCGAGCGCCAGGTCGCGGTCGCGGGCGTGACCGCTGTCGATGACGATGCACTCGGCTGCGCCATCGGCGTGCACGCGCGGTGCACCCACCAGGAAGCGCGCCACTTCCTCGATCGGCTTCTGGGTGGCCGACAGGCCGATGCGGGTCAGCCGCCGCCCGGCCAGGGCGTCGAGCCGTTCCAGCGACAGCGCCAGATGCACGCCGCGCTTGTTGGGCGCCAGGGCGTGGATCTCGTCCACGATCACGCTGCGGGTGCTGGCCAGCATCGTGCCGTCCCGACTCCGAGCCGAGCAGGATGTACAGCGACTCGGGCGTGGTCACGACGATGTGCGGCGGGCGCCGGCGCATGCTGGCGCGCTCCGCGCTGCGGCGTGTCGCCGCTGCGCACGAAGCTGCGGATCTCCACCGGCGGCAGGCCCAGCGCTTCGAGCTGCGCGCCGATGCCGGCCAGGGGCACTTCCAGGTTGCGGTGGATGTCGTTCGACAGCGCCTTGAGCGGCGAAACGTAGACTACCCGCGTCTCGTCCGGCAGCTCGCCGGCCAGGGCGGCGCGCACCAGGTCGTCGAGCGCGGCAAGGAAGGCCGCCAGGGTCTTGCCCGATCCGGTCGGCGCGGCGATCAGCACGTCGCGGCCGGCGCGGATCGCCGGCCACGCCTGTGCCTGGGCCGGCGTGGGGGCGTCGAAGGCGCGGGCGAACCAGTTGGCGACGGCGGGGTGGAATTGGCTGGGGGGCATCGCTGGGCTGTCTCGTCCGTTGCGTCCGGATTGACCGGCGCCATTGCGGCGGGAACGGCCCGCCCTATGGTCTCATCCGTTACGGGTGGATTGACCTCGCCGCATCCAAATCGTGCGCCGCCATCGCCATGAAAATGCGGCGACGCCGGTCAGCGGCTGGGCTTGAATCCGAAACGACAGACCTGGCCGCCGCGCACCATGCACTCCTGGTGCTCGACGGGAGTGCCGACGAAGGCGGCCAACAGGGCGAGATCGAACTGGCAGACTTCCGGATACTGCGCCGCCAAGTGATGGAAGACGCAGTTGCTGGCCTCGATGGTGGGAACCCCGTCGACGCCTTCGGTGGCACGGGCGTGATAGCCGAGGTCGGTCATCAACCGGGCCAGCGCAGCCACGCGCTGCGTCGGTTCGTCCGCCGCCGGCCCCTGAGCGCGCAACTGATCGCCGACGCGCCGGCCCATGCCGGCGAGGCGCTCGGCCAATCCCGCAGTGCCCGCTTCGTCCCGGAGTGACTCGATCAGCAACTGGGAGAACCAGGAGTAGTGGCGCGGGAACAATTCGCGCCCTTTCTCCCCCAGCACGTAGAGCTGCTCGGGACGCCCGCCGGTGGGGCGGGTGACGGATTGGGCGACGAGTCCATCGCGCCTTCGGCGACGAGGCCTTCTGGGGCGACACGCTCAAGCTGCATCAGGCCATTGCCGGCGCCGCCCTGGGCGGGGTGGGAGCGGGAGTCAGTCCGCGCACCGCGCTGGCGGTCGGCCTCAAGGTCGATGCGGATGCCCTGCCGGCACCCCTGGTGGCGAAGCTCAAGGCCGGGCGCGTCGATCTCGATGCGCCCGCCACGACGCTGGCCCTGCTCAAGCTCGACGCCGTAGTCGGTGTGAAGGGCATCTTCGACTCGGCGGGCGCGATCAAGTCCATCGGCATCACCTGCGCCCTGTGCCATACGAACGTCGATGACCGGGTCGCAGCCGGCATCGGCCGCCGCCTGGACGGCTGGGCCAACCGCGATCTCGACGTCGGCGCGATCGTCGGCCTGGCGCCCGACCTCACCGCAGTGGCGCAGTTGCTGGGCGTCGACGAGGCGACGGTGCGGGCCGTCCTGGCGAGTTGGGGGCCGGGGCGCTTCGACGCCGAGTTGTTCATCGACGGCAAGGCCTTCCGTCCCGACGGCAAGACCGCCGCCACCCTGATTTCCCCCGCCTACGGACTGGCCGGAGTCAATCTCCATACCTCGACGGGATGGGGTTCGGTCACCCACTGGAACGCCTTCGTCGCCAATCTGGAGATGCACGGCAAGGGCGTGTTCTACGATCCGCGCCTGAACGATCGCCTGCGCTTCCCGGTCGCGGCCCGTGCCGGGTTCGCCGATGTGCGCAGCGACGAGGACCTGATCACCTCCAAGCTCGCGGCGCTGCACTTCTACCAGCTTGCCATCCCGGCGCCGACGCCGCCCCGCGGCAGCTTCGACCCGGAGGCGGCAATGCGCGGTGCCGGTCTCTTCAATGGGGCCGCGAGGTGCGCCAACTGTCACGTGCCGCCTATCTTCACCGAGCCGGGCTGGAACATGCACACCCCGGAGGAGATCGGCATCGACAACTTCCAGTCCGAGCGCGCACCGGACCGGCACTATCGCACTACCCCGCTCAAGGGATTGTGGGCGCACCAGAAGGGTGGCTTCTACCATGACGGGCGCTTCGCCACGCTGGGAGCGGTCGTCGAGCACTACAACGGCACCTTCGGTCTGGGGCTGTCACCGGCCCAGAGGAGCGACGTGGTCGAGTATCTGAAATCGCTCTAGGTTTCACCCCCGTCGTACCGATGCACCGTGAGTCCGATGCCGAGGACGCTCCGGCGCACCCGTTCCTAAGCAGTGAAGGTCCTCGGCTTCCACCACCACAGGAGAGACATCATGAACCAAGTCGTATCGTACAAGACGGCGCGCCGCGCTCTTGCCATCCTCGCCGGCGCCGTCATGCCGCTGGCCGCGGCGCAGGCCGTCAGCCCCCTGGGCTGGGAGATTCCGGCAACCGGCACGTCGAGCCGCGCGCCCGCGACCGACGTCAGGATGGATCCCCAGGGTCCGAGTCCCCTCGGATTCGTGATTCCGCAGCCGGGGCCGCGCGGCGCGGCGGGGCCGCTGCGTGAGGACTCCATGGCGGCCACGGCGTCAAGCCGCGAGCGGGACCTTCGCCTGGCCGGCATCGGCGGCACCGATACGAACTGAGCCCGGACGCCGGCTCGCGCGGCTCGCCCTATGGCGGCGCGCGCCGCGGGGGCCGGCACCTGCGGTCGAACCGCCGCAGACCGTGGCGCGCCGCCGCGGCCAGAGCGGCCTCATACTCGTCGTGCGCGAGGGCCTGGTCGAGCTGCGGATACTTGTCGGCCCGATAGCAGGGGCGGTACTATCCATGATATTCACATAGGCGTCGCGCGACACCTCGCCGGCAAGAAAGGCCGCGACCTCGTCCGTACCGGCAATGCCGCCGGGCAGCACGAGATGCCGCACCAGCAGGCCGCGCCGCGCCATTCCCCGCGCATCGGTCACGAGATCACTCACCTGGCGATGCATCTCCTTCACCGCGGCGCGGTTTGCCGCGACGTAGTCGCGCGCCTTGGAGTACTTGCGCGCGAGCCCCGCATCGCCGTACTTCATGTCCGGCATGTAGATGTCGATCACGCCGTCGAGGAGGGCGAGTGCCTCCATGCTGTCATAGCCGCCGGTGTTGTAGACCAGCGGCAGCGTGAGCCCCTGCCGCGCCGCGATCTCGACCGCGGCGAGGATCTGGGCCACGACGTGGCTGGGCGAAACGAAGTTGATGTTGTGGCAGCCGTAGGCCTGCAGCCCCAGCATCATCGCAGCCAGTTCCGCCGGCGCCACCTCGCGGCCGATGCCCTTCTGGGAGATGTCCCAGTTCTGGCAGAACACGCAGCGCAGGTTGCACCACGAAAAGAAGATCGTCCCCGAACCGCGCCAGCCGGACAGGCAGTCTTCCTCGCCGTGGTGCGGGCCGTAGCTCGCGACGACGGCGCCTTCGCCGGTCCGGCACGCCGCACCCTCGACCGTCCGTTCAACGGTTTCACGCGGCAATAGCGGGCGCACAGATCGCAGTCCTCGAGATGCCGCCACGCCGCCTCGACGCGCCGCCCCAGTTCGCCCGAGCCGAGGAGCGACAGGTAGGCGGGAACGATGCGCGGCTGGGCATTCATCGCAACCCGCGGGACCGGCGCCGGACTCCGCTCAGCTCTGGACGCGCAACTGGTTCACCACGGCCTCGACGCCGAAGACGCACCACGCGTCGAGCTCGGCCTGGTGACGCCCCTCCACGGTACGCACCGCACCGTCGAGGGTGACGACCGCGTCGCGGCAGTGCACGGTGATCGTCTCGGCCTTCAGCATCGGGTCCATTTCCAGCACCAGCCGCACCGCGTTGACGATCTCGTCGTCCGAGTCCTGCTCGTCCGGCACCACCGCGATGCCGTTGACGACATCCCGGCAGCCCGGCACCCACCATGCGAGCACGCCGAGCATGCGCTTGTGCGACAGGCTGATCACCTTGCCGTTGAGGGTGATGACGCCGGACTTGATCTGGGCCTCGACATCGCCGGAGGCATCGCGGCCGGCGTCGTGCACCGTGTCAACCCGACCTTCGACCCGGGTGCGCAGCGTGCAATTCGAGAGCTCGCTTTCCTTCTCGATGAACTTCACGAGCGAGTCGCGAATGGCGCCGTCGCCGCGCGGCTCGGCGACGTGGACGCGCAATCGGTCGGCCACGCCGCGCACGCCCGGCTGTCCGGCGGCCAGCGACAGTGCGATCTTGCGCACCGCGATGTCGGCGACCTCGCCGTCGAGCACGATGGCGCTGTCGGGCGTAGCCTCGATCCGCACCGGATGCAGGGCCAAGTTGATGCGCGTGTCCGCCGCGAGCGCGGCCTGAACCTTCTGTGCGAGATCGTCTTGCGTCATTCGTATTCTCCTGTTCGTGGGATTCGTCCCGGGAGCGCGGCGCGCGCCGGCCAATTCGCGGTCAACACGCGCCGGCAGGGCATGGTCGGGCACTTCGGGCGTGTCGGTAGCCGGATGATAGCGCCCGCAGGAGCATTCGTGTCTTGAGCCCGAAATCGTGACCAATCCGGCGACACCGGTCCGTAGCGCTTGCAATTTCCATCCTGATGTCCTATACACGCAGCAGCGTCCACCCCGGCGTGCCCCATGCAAGACGGTCCGAAACCGCGAACATGAACATTCCATCGCTCCCGCAATTCGACACGCGCGCCGCGACCGCTCGCCCGGAGGCCGGCCCTTGACGCCGCTGTTGCAGCTTGACGAGGCGCACGTCGTTTCCGACCTGCATCTCGGCGGCGCCGACGGCTTCCAGATCTTCGGCGCCGGAGCGGAACTGGCGCGCTTCGTGGACGATCTGGCCGGGCAGCCGGCGGGCCGGCGAGTCGCCCTGGTCATCAATGGCGACTTCGTGGACTTCCTGGCCGAGGCGCCGTCCGCCTACTTCGATCCTGCAGGTGCGGTGGCGAAGCTGGACCGGGTGGTCGCCGACCCTGCCTTCGCGGCCGTATTTGCGGCGCTGCAGCGCTTCACCGCTACGGCCGACCGCATCCTGGTGGTGAACCTGGGCAACCACGATCTGGAACTGGCCCTGCCCTGGGTGCGCGAACATCTGCTGGATATCCTGTGCGGCGGCAGGCGAGGCGGCGCGCGGTCGCATCCGCATCGTCATGGACGGTTCCGGCTTTGCCTGCCGCATCGGCGCCGCCAAGGTCCTCTGCCTCCACGGCAACGAGGTGGACCCGTGGAACGTGGCGGACTACGAGCGCCTGCGCCGCATCGGCCGCGACTTGAGCCACGGCCGGCCGGTGGAACCGTGGATTCCCAATGCCGGCACGCAGCTCGTGATCGACGTCATGAACGGCATCAAGCGCGATTTTCCCTTCGTCGACCTGCTCAAACCCGAGGCCGACGGGGTGGTGCCGACGCTGCTGGCCCTGGACCCGGGCGTCTGGGACCGCATCCACCGCATCGGCTCGTCGCTGCGCCGCGTCGGCCGGGACCGGGTGCGCATGGCTGCCGGCTTTCTCGCCGGCGAGGAGCCGGCGTCGGAGCAGGGCGCTGCTGCGGCGCCCCAGTTGCCGCCCGCCTGGGGCGAGACGGCGATGACCTCGAACTATGCGCATGCCCTCCTGGACCGGGCGGAGCAGCGCTTCCGCGGCAGCGAAGAGCCCCTGGCACTGATCGAAGGCGACGAGCAGGGCGAGTATCTGGGGCTGGTCGGGGCCGCCTGGAAGCTGGTACGAGGCCGGCCGACCCACGAGGTGCTGGCCGAGGCGCTGGAACAATTGGACAAGGATCGCAGCTTCGACTTCCGCGCCGAGGACGATACGTACAGCGAACTGGATCGCTGGGTGGGGGGCGAGATCGACTTCATCGTCGCCGGCCACACCCATCTGGAGCGGGCCCTGCGCCGGCGCTCGGCGCACCGGTTACTACTTCAACAGCGGCACCTGGGCTCGGCTCATCAAGCTGGAGGCGGACGTGCGCGGCAGCCCGGAGAAGTTCAAGGCGGTATTCGACGCCTTCAAGGGCGGCACCATGGCGGCCCTCGATGCGCATCCGGGACTGGTGCTGAAGCGGCCGACGGTGGTTGCCCTCTGGGCCGACGGCAATGCGGTGCATGGCGAGCTGCGCCGCGTCAATCTGCGGCCGGACCCGCAGGTGACCACCGCGGTGAAGGGCAGCCGCTTCACCCGCAACTGACGAGGCTGCGATGCGCACTATCACCCTCGAGCTGCTGCGCCATGGTCCGTCCCACAACCAGCTTCTTTCGCCGCTCACCCAGTACCTGGCGCTGTGCGAAAACCACGCCGCGGTGACCGTGCACCTGCCCTTCGAACACAATCAGTTCCTGCACCGGTTGCGCGCCCTGGGCTACAAGCTGGAGGACGAATCGCGCCAGTTCCAACTGCGCGACACCGCCCAGGTGCTGGGCGAGCTGCTGGCCAGCATCCCGGGACTGACGGCGGAACTGAATCGCGGCGACAACGGCGATGGGGACCAGTTGGCCGCCCACCTGCGCCTGATCCTATCCGCCTCCGAACTGGCGCTGCTGCCCTTCGAGCTGGCGCTGGCGCCGAACGGTTTTCCCGGAGCGGGGCAGTCCCTGCTGCTGCAGTCGCAGATGCCCCTTTGCCTGACGCGCGAGATCCGCCGCGTGGCCGAGGAGGTGCTGGAGTGGCCGCAGCGGCCGCGCATCCTGTTTGCCGCGGCGGCGCCGCCGGGTGTCGGCCAAGTCCCGGTGGAGTCGCATCTGCTGGCCCTGCGCCGCGTGGTGGACCCGTGGGTCGGCCATTACGACGAGAGCGACACACAGGCACGCCGCCAGCGCGTCGAGGAGCATCTGGTATTCCTGCCCCAGGCCACCGCGCGCGAGATCGAGGAGCAATGCGCGAGCGGCCGCTTCACCCACGTGCACCTCCTGGCCCACGGTCTGGAGCTGCGCGAAAACTATGACATCCGCTTCGGCCTGGCGCTGCACAGCGGCCGCGACCGACAGGGTCCGGCGGACGTCCTGAGCGGCGCCCGGCTGGCGAATATTCTGCGCGCCCAGCAGCCGGCACCCGGCGGGCTGGCGCGGCCGGTGGTGGTGTCCCTGGCCAGCTGCAACAGCGGCAACGTCGGCTCGGTGGCCGGTGCCGGCGCCAGCATCGCCCACGCCCTGCACGAGGCCGGCATCCCGATGGTGGTGGCGGGGCAGTTTCCGCTCTCGTTCGCCGGTTCGGTGCGACTGGTGGAAGTGCTGTACGAGGGGCTGCTGTGGGGCGAGGACCCGCGCCAGCTTATCAATGCGCTGCGCCGCCGCCTGCATGCCGAATATCCCCGTACCCACGACTGGGCCAGCCTGACCGCCTATGCCTCGCTGCCGCCGGAGTTCGAACGGCAGTTGTCGCAGGTGCAGATCGAACGAGTGATGCGCAGCATCAACGTCGCCATGAATCTGGCGGACGAGGCAACGAAGCGCTTTTCGGCTCGCATCCAGTCGCAGCGCACGACGACGGCGACGCCGCAGCCGACCGAGCAGGAGAACGAGGACCTGCTGGAGCACGCACGGGCGCGCATCGACAGCGCCAAGCAACGCCTGGTGGCGCTGCTGCAGCGCACCGCCGGGCGGCGCGCACGCATCTGCGGCCTGCTGGCCAGTACCGAGAAACGCCAGGCGGAGATGTTCTACTCCGCGACCCGCATCTCGCGCATGGCGGACGAGCAGAAGGCGCGCGACCGCGAGCAGTCACTGCTGGGGATGGAGCGGGCGCGCCAGTACTACTGGCGGACATTCCTCGCGGATCGCTCCAACAGTTGGGGCGTGGTCCAGTACCTGTCGCTGACCCTCATACTCGGCCGGGCGGGGTACGCGAAGCGGCCGGAAGCACCGGGAAAGGAGGCGGAAGCCCTGTGGAGCCTGGCTCGCGTGCTGTCCCTGCACGACTTGCATGGCGACAATCCGAAGGCGACGATCTGGGCGCTCGGCAATCTGATCGAACTGCACGTGCTGTGTCTGCTGATGCCTCCCGGCGGTGACCGGCCGCAGCCCGACGAAGCGAAGCGGCTGGCGGTCGAATATGCCCATGACCTGGCGGCCGCAGCGCAGCAGGATGCCTTCGAAACCTACTCCACGCGCCGCCAGATGCTGCGCTACATCGAGTGGTTCGGCGATCTCGTGGAGCAGCAGGGTACGGACCTCAGCCGTCTGGGCGGCGACCTGCAGGGGCTGGCGGAGCAGATCTTCGAACTGCTGCCGGAAGGCAGTGCCGCCGCGGAAACCTATACCTGAACGCTTCCTACTGCCGGCGCGCGGCGATCACAACCGGGATCGAGACAATGAAGAAACAGATGCCCGAGCCGTCCCTCGAATGCACGCTGCATCCGGAACGGGATGGCGCTTACCGTCACTTCGAGAACGCCGCCCAGCATCCGTTCGACGCTGCCGCGGCGCAGATGACGCGCCGCAACGCCTGGTGGCTGGCGGAGGCGGCGCTGTTGAGCTACTGGCCGACGCAGCAGGCACTGCCCATCTTTCAGCAGGCCGGATTGCAGGCGCAGCGGCTCGATGCCGGTACGACCGACTGCTATCTCGCCTGGCAGGACGACTGGGTGATGGTGGCGTTTCGCGGCACGCAGCCGGACCAGTGGGGCGATGTGCTCGACGACCTCAAGTTTCCTCCCGTGGCGTGGACCAGCGGACGGGTACATGGCGGCTTTCACGATGCCTTCCGCCGCATCCGGCCGTCGCTGGAGGGCAGGCTGCAGGCGCTGGCGCCCGGACGCTCGGTGTGGTTCAGCGGCCACAGCCTGGGTGCCGCGCTGGCGATCCTGGCGGCAGACTGGTGGCCCGATACGCGCGGCGTCTGCACCATGGGAACGTCGCGGGTGGGCGATCCGCTGTTCGCGCAGGCCTTCAATGCGAAATTCGCAGGGCGTTCGTGGCGGTACGCGAACGACAACGACATCGTGCCCCACCTGCCGCCGCCCCTGCTCGGCCCCTTCGTCTTCGATCATGTGACGACGCCGCTGTACATCGCCGGCGACGGAACCGTCAGCAACGCCCGGCCGCGCATTTTCAGCTTCTTTGCCGACCTGATCGGCTCCGTCGCCTTCGTCTCCCAACTGTTCGCGTCGCTCGACCGGGGGCAGGTCCGGATCGCTCCCGAGTTCGTGCTCGATCACATGCCGAGCGCCTACGCGACCGCGATCTGGAACGACTACGCGACGAACGGCTGATCGCGACGAATCGGTTCAATCCGCATCCGCCGCTCGAGGCACGGCCGCCTCCAAGACCGTCTCCCGGGAAAGCAGACTCAACCGCTGGGTGTGCGCCGGGGCAGCCGTGGCGGCTTCGATCGTGCGCAGAAAGTCGCCTACGGCGCGGACATAGGCCGGGTGGCGCGTCGCGCCGGAATGGGAAGCGCCTTCCAGCTTGACCAACTGCTTGACGCGACTGCCGGCGGCGGCATGCAGTTCCTCCGCCATTGCCTCCGGCACCAGCCGGTCGGCGGTGCCGTGGATGATGAGCAGGGGTTTGTCCACCCGCGCCACCTTGGACAGGGAATCGAAGCGCTGGGTGATCGCGAAATCCAGCCCCGGAACCCAGCCCCAGCGCAGGCCCTTGACCAGGGCCGGCATGGAGGTGAAGGTCGATTCCACCACGACCGCGGCGATGCGCTCGCCCATGCCCTCGCGCGTCGCCAGATCCAGCGCCACCGCCCCGCCCAGGCTGTGGCCGTAGAGCAGGCGCCGGGCGGGGTCCGGCTGGCGGCGATCGAGTTCCTCGAAGGCGATGCGCGCGTCCTCATAGACGCTTTGCTCCGAGGGCACGATCTGCGTGCTCTGGCCGAAGCCGCGGTAGTCGATCGCCAGCACGTTGTAGCCCATCTCGACCCAGCGCTCGATGCGGAACACGCTGCCGTTCAGATTCCAGCGGGCGCCATGCAGATAGAGCACGGTGGGCGCCTCGGTGCGGGCGGCCGGCGTGTACCAGGCGCGGATGCGGTGCTCGCCCAGCGCGAGGTCGAACTCCTGCGTGCCCGCCAGCGGCTCCCGGTGCCAGCGCTGCTCGCCCTTCATCGGCGAGAAGATGGCTTTGCGCTGCCATTCGTCGAGGGAGGCGCAACCGCCGACGCCGATGGCAAGCAGGAACGAAACGGACAGGATGGCGCGGTGGCGTCGGAGCATTTTCTCAAGACACGGCCGGTCCCGATAAGTTTCAATGGGCAGCGCCGTCCCCCGGTGCCGGCGCGAACCGTTCCGCGCTCCCACCGGCGGCCTGTTGTATCATGCCGGCGTGGCGCGCGCGTGCAGGTGCGGCGCAGCGGCGGGCGCGGCCCGCCCTACAGTCGCCCGGCGTGGCAGGCGCGCATGCGGGGCCACGAAGCCTGCGCCGGCCCCGCGGCCGCACAATCCGCTTCCGGGACGAGGTCGAACCGGGGCCGTTGCGCCCGCCGTACGCAGGCTTCCCAATCGCACACCATCGGGGATCGGAAACATGTCCAGCCAAGCAACAAGATCGGATGAGACCGAACTGCATCGCGCCATGCTGGTCCGGTCGGAACGCATCACGCCCCCGGACTCGGCCGAGGACGTCCGGCATCTGGTGTTTCGGACGAGCGATGTCACATTCCAGTCCCGAACCGGACAGAGCATTCGCGTGATGGCTCCCGGGCAGTACGGCAATCCGTATCACGCCCGCTACTACTCCATCGCCGAGCCCGAGCAGGAGGGGGATGGCAGCACCGAGTTCGCCCTGTGTGTTCGGCGTTGCTCCTACATCGACGATTTCAGCGGCGAAGAATACAAGGGCGTGGCCTCCAATTACCTGTGCGATCTGAAGCCGGGCGAGGCGATCGCGTTCGCCGGGCCGCTAGGACTGGCGTTCCAGGTTCCGGAGAACCGGGAAGCCGGTATCCTCATGATCGGGATGGGCACGGGCATCGCACCGTTCCGTGCCTTCATCCGCCACATCTACGATAAGGTCGGTGGATGGAAGGGCAAGGTGCGGCTCTACTACGGTGCCCGCACCGGCCTCGAGATGCTGTACATGAACGACGAGAACAACGATCTGGCCAACTATTACGACCAGGAGACTTTCAAGGCGTTTCAAGCCGTCAGCCCGAGGCCGTCTTTCGACGCCCCGGTCGCGCTGGACAAGGCACTGGAACAGAACGCCGCGGAAGTGTGGGCCATGATCCAGGATCCCGCCACCCATGTCTTCGTGGCCGGTATGAAGGCGATGCTCGACTTGGTGGAAAAGGCGCTGGTTCGCATCGCCGGTTCGGAAGAGGAATGGCATCGGACGAAGACCGGCCTGGTTTCCAGCGGCCGCTGGAGCGAGATCCTCTACTGAAAACGCGGCCGAGGTCGCCCGAACCGTCGCCCGCAGCCGTCCGCGGCGCGTCGCAGTTGCAGGAGATTCCGGCAGGAACATGAAGGTTCCCGCCTGGTACGTGCCGGCATGGGGTGCGGCCTGCCTGCTGGCGGCCTATCTGCTTCTGCGATACCGCGGCGGAATCGAGTTGTTCCAGCGCCGCTATTGGCGTTTTCTGCTGCAGCGCTGGAAGCTCATATCGTTTCTCGTGGCAGCGTTCCTCCTGACCCTGCTGGCGCCGCTGTCCAACGATCCCACCTGGGACAGGCTGGACGCGGCGGTGATGTCGGTGCTGACGTACGCCACGGCCCCCTGGGCGGTGGGGACGCTGTATCGTGCCGTCCACGGCCGCGCGCCGTGGCCGCATGCCTGGGTCGCCGCGTGCCTGGGACTGTTCTCGGCAAGCTGGTTCTACGACCTGTACATCCTCTTCCGGGACGGGACGTATCCGGTCTATTGGCTGGCAAACCTTTTTCTTTCGGGGATGCTTTATGTCTGTGCCGGGCTCCTCTGGAACCTGCAGTGGTCGCCCGCGCGCGGGGTGGGCTTCCAGTTCGCGCAACTTCATTGGCCGGAGCCGGACACGGAAACGCGCTTCGCCAGGATCGTGTGGCACACCCTGCCGTTCATGATCGTCGCGGTTGCCGTGATCGTGCCGTTTCTCTGGTAGCTTCCGAGGTATGGTATTGAGACCGGCACGATGACAATCCTGGTGAACCCTCGGCGCGGGCGCCGGGTCGCGGCGATACACACCGGAGTCGTGCCTCCTGGTCCCGGCGCGGCTGGCTTAGAAGGACAGAACCGAGCATGACCCAGGTCGAGAGCGCGCTTCCCGGGAACGAAGACCGCTACCGGATGATCGTCGAGAACACGGCGGACTGGATCTGGGAGATCGACGTGCATGGCACCACCGTGTATTCCAATCAGCGCGTTGCGGCCGTGCTCGGATATACCCCCGAGGATCTCTCGCGGATGCGGCTGGAGGACCTGGTTCATCCGGCGGACCTGGAAAAGTTCGGACAGGTTTTCTCCACAGCCCTGGTCAACCGCGAGGGCTGGCGCAATGTGGTGCTGCGTTGGCGCCACCGTGACGGCACCTACCGCGAACTGGAAAGCTGCGCCAGTCCCATTTTTGCCGCGGACGGAAGCCTGCGTGGCTTTCATGGCATGGATCGCGACATCAGCGACCGTACGAAGGCCAAGCAAGCGCTGAAGGCGAGCGAGGCGCGCTTCGCTGCGTCCTTCGACGCCAGTCCGCTGGCGGCCTCCATCGCGCGCATGAGCGATGGCCGTTTCGTGGCCGCCAACGCCAAGTACGAAAAACTGTTCGGTTGGCCGAACAGCGAGCTGATCGGCAGGACGTCGCTCGAGGTCGGCCTGTGGCCCGATGCACAGGCCCGCAGTGCCTGGGTGGAACGACAGCGCCCCGGAATCCCGACGGCCGACTACAGGGCGGCATGGCGGCGGCGCGACGGCGCATTGCGCGAGGTAGCGATCTCGAGCGAGATCATCGATGTCGGTGGCGAACTGCACATCCTGGCTTTCGTGCAGGACGTCACCGAGCAAGTGCAGACGCAGCAACGCTTGCGCGAACAGGAAGCGATGTTGCGGCAGGTCACGGAGACGATCCCGGAGGCGTTCTGGATCGTCACGCCCGACTGGCGCGAGGTGATCTACATCAGCCCGGCCTACGAAGCGATCTGGGGAAGGTCGGCCGCCGCGCTCTACGGGAATGGGCTGGAATGGGCCGATTCGGTGGTCGAGGATCAGCTGCCGGCGGTGCTCGCCGCCATTCCGTCGCCGGAGAAGGTTGCGCAATGCGACGTGGTGCATTTTCCCGATTACCAGATCCGGCGGCCCGACGGCAGCCTGCGCTGGATATCGGCGCGCGCCTACCCCATCGTCAACGAAAACGGACGAACCGTGCATTTCGCCGGCATCGCCGAGGACATCAGCGAGCGCAAGCGCGCGGAAACCGAACTGCTGGCGGCGAAAAAGTCGGCGGAAGCCGCCAGCGCCGACAAGTCGCGTTTCCTTGCCGCCGCCAGCCATGACCTGCGACAGCCGATGCAGGCCATCACTCTGTTTGCTTCCGCACTGGACCGAACGCCACTCAGCGAGGAGCAGCGGCGCATAGGCCACGGCCTCAAGCGTGCTGCGTCAGCCCTGGGCGGACTGCTCGATTCCCTTCTCGATATTTCCCGGCTCGATGCCGGGGTGATCGAGCCGCATCCGAGGTGGATCGATCTCTACGAGATCTTTCGGCAGATCGACGATGAATTCGCGGCCGCCGCGCTGGAGAAGAACCTGCGCTTCAAGCTCTTCTTTCCGGACCGGCCGCTCAGCGTGTACGCCGACCCGGAACTGCTCATGGGTATGCTGCGCAACCTGGTCGCCAATGCCCTTGCCTATACCGAGCGCGGTGGGGTGCTGGTGGCGGCGCGGGCGCGGCGCGGCCGGCTCCTGATGCAGGTGTGGGACACGGGCATCGGAATCGACCCCGGCAACGTGCCGCTGATCTACGACGAGTTCTTCCAGGTCGACAACCGCCACCGGGACAGGACACGGGGACTCGGCCTCGGTCTTTCGATCGTCAAGCGCCTCGCCGTATTGATGGGATACGAACTGGACTGCCGCTCGCGCCCCGGCCGCGGCAGCGTTTTCGAACTCGGGATACCGTTGGATCGGACCCGGGCCGCAGGCGGAACGCCGACCAGGGCTGCCGAAGCAGAGGTCGACCTGGGTTGCCTGAAAGGGTCGCGCATCGTCCTGATCGAGGACGACATGCCGGTCGCCGATTCCCTGGGCCTGTGGCTCGAGTCGTTCGGCGTGAAGGTGCTGTCGTACACCTGCGCCGATGACGCGTTCGCCGACGCCGCAGCCGCCGGCGCCGACTTCTACATCACCGATTTCCGGCTGCCCGGCAGCATGAACGGCGTCGAGTTTCTCGAAGCCGTGGAGCGACGCTCGTCCGTACCCGTGAAGGCGCTGATCGTCACCGGCGACACTTCGGCGAGTCGGGTAAGTTCGTTCCGGTCGCTGAGGTGGAAGGTGCTGCACAAGCCGATCGAGGCGGCGAAACTGATGTCGGCCCTGGCCGGGCTGTGCGCGGGCGCAGAGCCGCCGCCTGCCGCGACCTGACGCGGCTCGATGCAGGTCGCCTCCGCTACGCGCCCCTGTATCGTCACGAACTCATCCCCCCATCGCCACCAACATGAAGATCGGCAAACTCCTCGTCGCCAACCGCTCCGAAATCGCGATCCGCGTGCTGCGCGCCGCCAACGAACTGGGCATCCGCACGGTGGCGATCTACTCCAAGGAGGATCGCTTCGCCCTGCACCGCTCCAAGGCCGACGAAGGCTACCTGGTGGGGGAGGACAAGCGGCCGATCCAGGCCTATCTGGACATCGAGGACATCCTGCGCATCGCCCGCGAGACCGGCGCCGACGCCATCCACCCGGGCTACGGCTTCCTTTCCGAGAATCCGGAATTCGCCCAGGCGATCCGGGACGCGGGCATGGTCTTCGTCGGCCCCAGTCCCGAGGTCATGCGCATCCTCGGCGACAAGGTGGCGGCGCGCGATGCCGCGGTGGCGGCCGGCGTGCCGGTGATGCCGGCGACGGCTGCGCTGCCGGCGGACCCGCAGTCGATCCGCGAACTGGCGGCCGGACTCGGCTACCCCCTCATGCTGAAGGCGATCTGGGGCGGTGGCGGGCGCGGCATGCGCGTCATCGAGCGCGAGGAGGATCTGCTGCCGCAGGTGGAAGTGGCGCGGCGCGAGGCCGCCACCGCCTTCGGCAACGACGCCGTCTATCTGGAGAAACTGGTGCGCCATGCGCGCCACGTGGAAGTGCAGATCGTGGGCGATGCGCACGGCAACCTGGTGCACCTGTTCGAGCGCGACTGCACCGTGCAGCGACGCCATCAAAAGGTGGTGGAGCGCGCTCCGGCGCCGTATCTGGAAGCTGGCCAGCGCAGCGAACTGTGCGCTGCCGCCCTGCGCCTGGCGCGGGCGGTGGGCTATACCCATGCCGGCACCGTCGAGTTCCTGATGGACGTGGATACGGGGCGCTTCTACTTCATCGAGGTGAATCCGCGCATCCAGGTGGAGCACACGGTGACCGAGGAAGTCACCGGCGTGGACATCGTAAAGGCCCAGATCCTGATCAGCGAAGGCGGCCATATCGGCCGCATCGCCGGCGACGGTGCCAGCGGCGTGCCGGCGCAGGACGAGATCCGGCTCGCCGGCCATGCCCTGCAGTGCCGCGTCACCACCGAGGACCCGGAGAACGGTTTCACGCCGGATTACGGGCGCGTCACCGCCTATCGCAGTCCGGCCGGCTTCGGCCTGCGCCTGGACGGCGGCACCGCCTATACCGACGCGGTGATCACACCCTTCTACGATTCGCTGCTGGTGAAAGTCACGGCCTGGGCGCCGACGGCCGGGGAAGCGATCCGCCGCATGGACCGCGGCCTGCGCGAGTTCCGCATCCGCGGCCTGGCCACCAACCTGCAGTTCATGGAGAACGTCATCAACCACCCGGCCTTCCTCTCCGGCCAGGTGACGACCACCTTCATCGACGACACGCCCGAGCTCTTTCACTTCACCAAACGGCGGGATCGGGCCACCCGGCTGCTGCGCTATCTGGGGGAGGTGACGGTCAACGGCAACCCGGAAGTGCGAGGCCGCGCATTGCCGGCGCTGCCGCTGCCGCGACCGGTGCTGGGCAGGTTGCCGGTCGTGCGCACGCTGCCGGAAGGGACGCGCGACATCCTCCGGCGCGTCGGCGCCGGCGAGTTCGCGCGCTGGATGAAGGCGCAGCCAAGGGTGCTGGTGACCGACACCACGATGCGCGACGCCCACCAGTCGCTGTTCGCCACGCGCCTGCGCACTGCCGACATGCTGCCGGCGGCCGGCCATTACGCGCAGCGCCTGCCCAATCTGTTCTCCCTGGAATGCTGGGGCGGCGCCACCTTCGACGTGGCGCTGCGTTTCCTCCGGGAGGACCCGTGGGAGAGGCTGGCAGCGCTGCGCGAGCGCATCCCGAACATCCTGCTGCAGATGCTGCTGCGCGGCTCGAACGCGGTCGGCTACACCAGTTATGCGGACAACGTGGTGCGCCATTTCGTGGCCCAGGCGGCGCAGGGCGGCATCGACCTGTTCCGGGTGTTCGACTCGCTCAACTGGGTCGAGAACATGCGCGTGGCGATCGACGCCGTGATCGAAGCCGGCGCCCTGTGCGAAGGTGCCATCTGCTACACCGGCGATCTGTTCGACGCCGCCCGGCCCAAGTACGACCTGAAGTACTACGTCGACCTGGCGAAGCAGCTGGAAAAGGCCGGCTGCCACATCCTCGGCATCAAGGACATGGCGGGCGTGTGCCGGCCGCGGGCGGCGCGGGAACTGGTGCTCGCCCTGAAGCAGGAAGTCGGGCTGCCGATCCACTTCCATACCCACGACACCAGCGGCGCGGCGGCGGCCTCGGTGCTGGCCGCGGTCGAGGCGGGCTGCGACGCGGTCGACGCCGCCATGGACGCAATGAGCGGACTCACCTCGCAGCCCAGCCTGGGTGCCATCGCCGCCGCCCTCGAAGGCACGGGGCGCGACCCGCAGCTCGACCGCGCCGCCATCACCGAACTCTCCCAGTACTGGGAAGGCGTGCGGCGCTACTACGCGCCCTTCGAACCGGACATCCGCGCCGGCACCTCGGACGTCTATCGCCACGAGATGCCCGGCGGGCAGTACACCAATCTGCGCGAGCAGGCGCGTTCCATGGGCCTGGACCACCGCTGGAACGAGGTCGCCCAGGCCTATGCCGATGTCAACCGCCTGTTCGGCGACATCGTCAAGGTGACGCCGACCTCGAAGGTGGTGGGGGATCTGGCGCTGGCCATGGTGGCGGGCGATCTGCGGCCGGAGCAGGTGGCGGACCCGCAGCGCGAGATCGCCTTTCCCGAATCGGTGGTGTCGCTGTTCAAGGGCGAGATGGGGTTCCCGCCGGACGGCTTTCCCGCCGCCCTCTCGCGCAAGGTGCTCAAGGCCGAGCCGCCGCAGCCCTATCGACCGGGCGACGCGCTGCCGCCGGTGGACCTGGAGGCGATCCGCTCCCGCAGCGAGAAGGAATGCGGCCACCGCCTGAGCGATGCGGACTTGGCCTCCTGCCTCATGTACCCCAAGGTCTATCGCGATTTCAGCCACCACCGCCGGCATTTCGGCGACACCTCGGTGCTGCCTACGCCGGCGTACTTCTACGGCCTGCGCGAGCGCGAGGAGATCTGCGTGGATCTCGACCCGGGCAAGACGCTGATCATCCGCCTGCACGGCACCGCGCCGTCGGAGGAGGAGGGCGAGGTCAAGGTGTTCTTCGAGCTGAACGGGCAGCCGCGCCAGCTTCGCGTCGCCAAGGCCGGCGCGCACCGGCGCGCGCAGCGGACCAAGGCCGAGGAGGGCAACCCGGGCCACGTCGCAGCGCCCATGCCGGGCATGGTGGTGACGGTGGCGGTGAAGCCGGGGCAGCACGTGAAGGCGGGGGACCCGCTGCTGTCGATCGAGGCGATGAAGATGGAGACCCAGTTGCGTGCCGAGCGCCAGGGCGTGATCAAGGCCATCCACGTCAAGCCCGGTGAGGCGGTGGCGGCCAAGGATCTGCTCATCGAACTGGCTTGAGCGGGTCGCGACGGGAAGATCGAGCCGCCGTGCGTCGCCGTCCGGGCGGGTCTGATGCGGAGCGCAGACGGAACGGAGCGGCCGGGACTTGGTGTCCCGGCCGGCAGGTTTTTGGATCAGGAGGCTGCCGTGGCGAGCGCAGGGCGCGGGCTGCCGCGCAGGTTATCGACGGCCCAGGCGCCGCTGCCGAGCAGGGCTTGGACGACGGCCAGCACGATCAGGTACACCGGAAATTCCCAGCCGCCGTTCGGCGCGCTGAAGACCCAGCCGTTGCCGGCATGCGCCCAGGCGGCTCCCACCAGGATCGGGATCAGCGCCATGGACACGATGCGGGTGCGGAAGCCCGCCAGCAGCGCGATGCCGGCGAGCACCTCGGCCGGAGCCACGATATAGGCGAGGGCGCCCGGCAGGCCGAGCGACTCGAAGAAGCCGGCGGTCCCGGCCAGCGTGAAAACGAAGAACTTGAGCAGGCCGTGGGACAGGGACATGGTGCCGAGGGCAACGCGCAGCAGGGCGATGCCGAGGTCGGTGGATTTGGTTGCGTTCATCTGGAATCTCCTTCGTCGGGTTGAGTGGGCGCCGCATCGAATTCGGCGTTGAGCGAACTATAGAAAGTCCATGGTCCGGGATAAAGACCCGCAGCCGTGACTGACTGTTCCAATAATGGAAACAATAGTCGCCTGGGGTGCGCCATGCGCACCAATGCAACCGCGGTCCCGCGCTGTGCGTAACGCGTTCATCCCTGTTACGCCGGATCTTCGAATCCGGATGGGCGCCGCCCGCGTGGGCGCACCGCGTGACCAGGGGCCGCTTGTCGTGACCGACCTGACGGAGTACCTGAGAATCCATCCAAGGATTCGGCTGCTGCCGATCCTGATCGATTTCGAGTTGGCATACAGCGTCTTTCGGCCGATGCTGCGCATCGACGCGTTGCTGCGCGCCTCGGCGCGGCTGAAGGGCGCTGCGCTGGCGATCGCAGAGGGTTGCCGATGAGAGAGGAGACAGGCGATGAGGCAATACCGAACACCCGATCCGGCGCTGGAAGAACGCGGCCCGACCGGCGCGACCGCCCCCGCGCCCAAGGTGCCGGGCGCATGGACCTGCGCCCTGCTGATGGTATTGCTGCTGGCGTTCGCGCCGGCACCGGCGGCGGAACCGCTGCCGCCGCGACGCTATGACGTCACCGTCGAAACGGTGATGCCGCACCTGGAAGAGGCGCTGCGCTACGCCACCACGCGGGAGACACGCTGTTTCGGGCTCCAGTACCTTCCCTCCGCGTTTCCGATCCTGGGCCACGAAGCGCTGGCCGGATGCAGGCTGGACCAGGAAAGCCGCGACGATGAATCGGTCTCCTATCTTCTGATCTGCGCAAGCGCTCCGGGAACGAAGTCCGAGACCACGGGGAGGGCGCGCTGGCAGCTCGGCGCGAGTCAGCTCACGGGCACGCTCGACGTCAAGCTCGGCGGCAAGAACATGACTTTCTATCAGCGTGTCACGGCAAGAGCCCTGGGCGGATGCACGGCGGAGGCGAAGTGAGTCGCCGCCGGGCCACGCGCCCGTCGCTGTCTTGTTCCGTCCCCCTGCCGCGAGGTTTTCGCGCGACGGACATCCTCGCCTTCCACAGTCGCGACGCGGCGGCGGTCGCCGAACGGGTGGAGGCGGGAACGCTGCGCAAAGGGCTGGCATGGGAGGGACGTGCCGCCTGCCTCACCATCCGCTTCCATGCGGACCGCGCCGATGCCGAACTGGCCATCGACGGTGCCGGAAGTCCCGCTGCAACCGATGCGCTCGAAACCATGGTGCGGCGCATGCTGGGGCTGACGCAGCGGGTCGAGGACTTCGAGCAGACCTATCGGGCACATCCGCAACTGGGACCGCTGATCGCCCGCAATCCGGGCCTGCGCGTGCCGCTTGCGGCCACGCCCTTCGAAGCCCTGACCTGGGCCGTCACCGGCCAGCAGATCAGCCTCGGCGCCGCTCTCTCGCTGCGCAGGAAACTGATCCGGGCCGCCGGCCTCAGGCACTCCGGCGGACTCGCCTGCTATCCGGATGCCGGCTGCATCGCACGTCTGACCGACTCCGATCTGCATCAGGCCGGGTTCTCCCGCACCAAGGCGCAGACGCTGATCGCGCTGAGCCAAGGTGTGCGGCAGAACCGGCTGCCGCTCGACGCGTGGCTGGTCACGCTGCCCGTCGCCGAGATGCGCAATCAACTCCTGCGCCTGCGCGGCATCGGACCCTGGACCGTCGATTACACTCTGCTGCGCGGCTTCGGCTGGCTGGATGGGTCGCTCCACGGCGACGCCGCCGTCCGCCGCTACCTGCACACGCTGCTCCGGGGCGAGGTGGAGGTCACCGAGGAGTACGCGAAGCGATGGCTGGCCGAATTCTCCCCCTGGCGCGCATTGGTCGCCGCGCATCTGTGGGCGCTGCGGTCCATGGAGACCTAGACGACAAAGCCGTTCGGGGCGCAGCTCACCTTCAGGCTCGTCATGCAATGACGGTTGTCATCGACAAACTCATCCAGCACCGTTGAAATACTGTCCCGCTCAGCTTCGCCTCGGAGTAGCGTCGATCCGATGCAGATAGCCGCGGTTACGCAGGGATACTTCAACGTATGGAGAACCAAAATGAGCAATCCCACGATCGACAGGGCAAAAGGCAAGGTCAAGGAAGCCGTCGGCAAAGTGACCGATGACAAGAAACTGGAGTCCGAGGGCAAGATCGAACAGGCCGGCGCTGCGGTGCGCGAAAAGGCGGCCGAGATAAAGGCCGATGTCGCCGAAGCGGTTGAGAACGTGATCGACCGCATCGGCGCGGTGGCCTCGGACATCAAGGACAAGGTGACAGGGAAGGGCTGAATGCGGTTGAACGAAGCCCGCTCATCCGCCGCCATGACTCCGTGCCCCCAGTGAACGCATGCGCTGCAGCGGATAAACGATTTTCGCTAGGGATCGAACCAATGACCCGCGCTGCGCGTGAGGTACTCGAAGACTGTCGTGGTGCCGTCGAAGAGATAGGGCAACGTGCAAGGCAGAGCATGGCGCCGCCGGTGGGTGGCGGCGGTCGTGCTCCTGCGCACGGTGGGCTATGTACTCGCGGCAGTAGACACGCAAATCGGTCTCAAGTACAAGGCAGCCATCGACCGTGCGTGGAACGAGCTCAATCAGTCAAAGCCGAACCCGGTCATCTTCTGGTCGTTCATCGATGCGGAGCGCCACAACATCGTCCACCAGTATGAAGTCGGTGCGGCCAAGGGGCCACGGTTCATCTCGGCCAGAGTAAGCCTCCTGAATATCACTATCTCATCAACACAGGCCCATTCGCGGGCCAAGATCAGCGTGACGTCTTGCGCCAAGCGATTGCATGGTGGGAGAGCTACCTTGATGCGATTGACCGTGAGGCGGACTTGGTGGAAAGCCGACCACGGCCCCTTTGATTGCTGGAGAGCTTCGAGCAGTTTTTCACCCTCATCGGCAAGATGGCGGAGAAGATCGAGTTCGTCGGCTCCGACGTGTGGCAGCCCTACCTGAAGCTGATCCGCAAGCTCTGACCAAGCGCCGACCGTCCGGACTCGCTCACATGGCCAGAGGCAAACGGCGTCTGGACGCGGGACGCGAACAACAAGGCCGCCAATAGCCCAGGACGGTGACGAACCGATCCTGAAGAAGACCGCTGGTGCCTGTCAGCGCACGGACCAATCGACGCCGTAACAAGCACCGGGAAGCTGCCGCGATCCGCTGCCCGCCCACAACCTGAAGACTGACGAATCAAACAATAAGGTTGGATCCTGGCTCGCTTCCTCAATGGGAGCCCCCTCGACCTGAAACAGTCGCCGGGTGGAACTTCGAATCCGGCCCTTGACGCCTTACCTGAGCCCGAGGAACGACAAAATCACCAAAACGATAACGACTGCGCCCACGATGTACACGATGCTGTTCATGAGATTACCCTCTATATGGGTTAAGCGACCGAATCGCCTGCACAAAGCGAGTCACGAATCGCGAGTTCATAATCTACTGGTGTCAGCGCCGACGGTCTGTACGGTGTCAAACATGAATGCCAATAGATCCTTCCGCTTTTCATGTTGAACAAGAGCTGTTCGACAATCTCAGAAAGCCTGCAGCATGTGTATGACACTGTGAATCGAGACGTCGGCCCTGTGAACTGCGGCTTCGATGCTGCTCTTCGGTTGATGGTTTGCATCGGGGCGACAAGAAAAGGGGAAGCAGTTGGCAAGGGGGTTGCACAAGCGCTGGTGGAAGAGTACGAATAGAATCGCGACTTTGACTGCCCTGTCGGTGAGGCAGTAGGCGTAATGCTTACCGTCGCGCTCGAGCAGCTCGTGGGCCCTCATTTTGCGCAAGTCGTAGCGCAGCTGATTGAGCGCCTAGCGCGTGGCAGATACGCCGAAGCTCATCAGGATTGCGTCATGGAGTTGCGGGAGTTGCGGGGCGCGCCAGCCGCCCACCGTTGCCATCCATCGCGGGGCCAAGCAGCGCTTACGATATCCGTTGCCTGAAGATGCCGATCATCGTCATCTTTGCGTGCGCCCGCGCACAGACTCTCTCCGTTCATAATCCTAACCTCCTTCTTGCCTAGCGTCAGGGCGGGCACAAGGCACACGACAAAAGGCGCGACACGCAGTTGCCGTTGCGCACCGCGGCGATAGTCGATTTCACCGGATTGGTGGCGTCCAGCAGACTGAAGTGCTCGGCCGTATAGTCACAAAAGGCGAGCAGGGCATGGATGTCGTGGTCGGGCTTCTCGCGGGCCCTCGGATGCTTCGCCCCGTGAGTCTTCAGGAACGCATCGAACGCTGTGATCGCCTGGGCACGAGTAGGGGGCCGCCAAATAGATGTTGAGTACTGTGCGCTCATGTGCACCCAAAAGCTCTGAGTGCGAGTTTCACGATAGATCTGATCGAGCGCGGCCCAGAATTTCAGGGTGCTGTCGCCTACCGCCAGCAGCGGGCCGACCTTCAGGCCGCGCGCCTTCAACTCGCACAACCACTCCCGCCAGGCTGCCGTGGACGCGCACAGGCTATCGCCGATCGAGCCCACCTCCTTCCTATGGCCGGGCGCTGCACCACAGAGCGCGCCAGCCAAGCTTCGGCTTTGCTCGTTGACGTTTTCACCGGTCGCCAGATAGGGCGCCGGTTCGCTCAGGGGTTGGAATTTGACTCATTTGATAAAGGATGTAGCCATGCTCGAACTTATTACCGCAAGCCCCGGCCTGTTGGCCGGATTGGGGCTCTACATTGCAACCGCTGCAGTGATCCTTGCTTCGCGCAGTCCCGAAACGGACGACGAGAAAACCCTCTGATTGCCGTGGGGAGCGCACCCCTTTTCGTGGTATCGGCGACGAGGTGTCCTTGGGGACGCGCGGAACGACCCAGGCCTTTTGCACTGAAGCTTCCCAACCCCGCGCGCGGGCCAGGCGTTCGCAGAGAAACGCAGATGCGCTACAAAGCGAACGGCAGCGCCGATAACGTGCAGGACTGTCAGTGGTTGCAGAAATTGATGAGCCTGGGGCTGCTGCGTGCGGCTTGGCGGCCCGGCGACGCGGTATGCGTCGTACGCGCGGTGGTGCGCCGACGTGAGGTCCTGCTCACCGAGCAGGCCAGTTGGGTACAGCACATGGAAGAGACGCTGGTGCAGATGAACGCCACCGAGGTTCTCAGCGATGTCATGGGTATGACTGACCAAGCAATCATCCGCGACATCGTGGCGGGCGAGCGCGATGCGCAAACCCTTGCGCGTTACCGCCGTGGTCGGATCAAGGCCAGCATCAAGCTGGTACGCACGGCGCTGGCGGGCAATTGGCGCGAGGAGCACCGGTTTGGAGTTGGAGGTGCAGCAATCATCTTGGCTGGTCTGCTGCTGATTGACGCCGTGCACTGAAGGGCCACAATGCCCCGAAGTCCTGGCGGTTGTTCCGAGCTCCCGTCCCGGGCGCTCGTCGGCGTGCCCATCGCAGAGGGTGAGACGCACTCGGCAAAGCGCTCGCCGACGAGCGACCTGGCTCAATGATCTACGTCGCGCGCCGGTTCATTCGCTCCAGGCCTCGATGACCTGATCGAGGCCTTCCCGGTAGTCCGAAAACCTCGGCTTCCATCCCGGCACGCGCGGCGTCGGCGCCCGAGGCGGCATCGGCAGCGCCACTTGCTGCATGTGCTCTTCGCGAATGATCACCTTGGCGAAGAGCTTCGACCACGACGGAAGATGCAGCGGCGTTTGCCGACCCACGCGATGCGCGAACGCATCCATCAATTGCATGAACGAAACCGCGGCACCGTCGGTGGCGTAGAAGATTTTCCCCACGTTTGGAGGCCGGGCCGCCGCGAGCAAGGCCGAGGCGGCATCGAACTGATGGACGTGATACTGCAGTGACTTCGGCGAACCAGACCAGTACGGCCGGCCGAGACGAAAGGCGCTGCGATAGGCGCGCAGGTCCGCGCTCTCGGGCCCGTACACATAACCCAGGCGCACCACGCAGGCGGGCACCGGCTCCGACAGCGCCAGCGCTTCACATTCGAGGATGGCATCGACCGCCGAGCGCAGCGGCTCCTTCAAGCTGGCGCCATGCTCGACGGCATGCACGAAGGCAAAGCTCGCGTGAACGAGCATAGGCGCGCCACCCGTTCGGGCAGCGCGTATCGCGCGCTGCGTACCAGCCAGCGCCGTGCGGGCAAAGTCTTTCCAGGCATGGCCGTCGTGCAGCAGCGTGTTCGCCTGCTGACCGGCAAGGTTGATATGGACTCCTTCGGCTGCATCCGGCACTCGTTGCTGCGCGACGATGCCACCCAGCTCCGAGCGCATTCCGGTGATCGACACATTCACGGCGTCGGCTCCGCGAGAGGCTCTCCTTTGCCGCGATCGATCACGCTGTCCTTGATGTGCGCATATTGGCACTCGGGCCTTGCGCTCCAGGATTTCTGCGGCATGATGGTTCCTCGGACTGAAGATGGGGGCAAAGCAGGGAATTCACGTCGCGGGTTCGCTCAGGGTCTCATCGCCCAGCCAGAGCAGCGCCAATCGCCGTCTCCACTGGTGCCCACCGCGGTGCTGTCGCCCGCGATCAGCAGCCGCAGCGTCGCGTGTTCCGGTAACCTCGGTTCATGCAGTAGCCGTCTCGGCATCGGTCACCTTGACCAGCAGCCATCGGTGGACCTCTCGCGCGCGAGCGCAAGAGAGTGCGTTAAGAACGTGATCTCAGGCTTGCAAAGAGGCGGCTAAGGCAGCATACGGACAGCCAAACCGTGCGGCATCTGCCCATGGCTTCTACGCCCTAGAACGTGGCGACCAGGCAAGCCGTTTCGCCTCAGATCTTGGACGCGGCCTTGCCCGCGGCCAGCAGGACCGGGTCCCAGACGGGCGAGAACGGCGGCGCGTAGGAGAGGTCCATGCCGGCCACCTCCGCCACGGTCATCTCGTTCCACAGCGCCGTGGCCAGGACGTCGATGCGTTTGCCCGCGCCCGCGCCGCCGACGATCTGTGCGCCGAGCAGACGGCCGGTCCCGCGCTCGACGACCATCTTGATCTTCATCGGCTGCGCGCCGGGGTAGTAGTGCGCCCGGCTCGATGCCTCGGTGGTCACGCCGATGGCGTCGAAACCCGCGGCCGCGGCCTCCCGTTCGGTGAGCCCGGTGCGGGCGATCTCCACGCCCTGGAATCGGGTGATCGCCGTGCCGAGCACGCCGCCGAAGGCGGCGTCACCGCCGGCGATGTTGGTGCCGGCGACGCGGCCCTGCTTGTTGGCGTGCGTGCCGAGCGCCACCACGACGGACCGCCCGGTCATGCGATGGTGGGACTCGACGCAGTCGCCGGCGGCCCAGACATGCGGCGTGTCGGTGCGCAGGTGGTCGTCGACGATGATGCCGCCGGCTTCGCCCACGCCGATGCCCGCGGCCCGCGCCAGTTCCGCGTTGGGGCGCACCCCGAGCCCGATCACCACGAGGTCGGCCTGCCACCGGGCCCGCCGCTGTCTCCACGGCAGTGACACGTCCGCCGACCATGGTGAACCCGGTGACCGCGGTGCCCAGCCGGAGGTCGATGCCCGCGGCCCGCATCGCGTCCGCGACGTCGGCGGCCATGTCGGCGTCCAGCACGGCACCCATCGGTGCGTCGAGCCGTTCGACCACCGTCACGTGAAGGCCGCGTTCGAGCAGGCCCTCCGCGACCTCCAGCCCGATGTAGCCGGCGCCGACCACCACGGCGCGCCGGGCGCCCGCGACGAGCAGTCGTTCCACCTTCGCCGCATCGTCGAGGGTCCGCAGCTGCAGCACCCCCTTCGCGTCGATGCCTGGCCAGGGCGGCGAGATGCCCGATGCGCCGGTGCCGATGAGGAGCTCGTCGTAGTGCAGGGCGGACTCCCGACCGGTGTCGAGGTCGCGCACGGTCACGGTGGACGCCGTCGACGTCGATGGCGGTGACCTCGTGACGAGTCCGCACGTCGATGCCCTTGGCCCGGTGCTGTTCCGGGGTGCGGGCGACGAGGCTGTCCGGCGATCTTCACGAATCCGCCGACCAGGTAGGGCAGGCCGCAGGCGGCGTAGGAGGTTCGGGACGAACGCTCGAAGACCACGATCTCGAGCTCGTCGGGGGTCTTCATCCGTCGCGCCTGCGACGCCGCGGACATCCCTGCGGCGTCACCGCCGATGATCACCAGCCGTCGTGCCATCGCCAGTCCTCCCGTCGCGTCAAGTCTGGGCTCATGTGTATTACTTCAAGTGGAAGCTGCCGCCGAACAGTCCAAGCAAGCCGATGATGATCAGATAGATGGCAACGATGTAGTTCAGCAGCCGGGGCACAACGAGAATGAGTACGCCGGCGATGAGCGACGCGAGCGGGCCGATGCCCAGGTTCAGATTCATGGCACATTTACCTTTCCGATTGAAAGATGGCGCTATGGAACTTGCGAACCACAGCGGTAAGGAACTCAGCGTCTGCGCACGCGAGGCGAATGTCTGTGCGACTGCGTACAGACGAGAGCGCTGGGACAGCCTGCGAGGTGGTTGACTGGCTGGTTTTCGGCACGATCGCCGCATGGCTCAGACCGCAGCGACGCGTGTACCAGCTTCTGCCTGAGCTTGGCGGCCATCAGCCCGGCGTCCTGGTGGTTGACCAGGGTCAGGACGCCGTCCGGGTCCATCAGTCGGCTGGTCTTCGCCGCCCCTAACGCATCCGGCTCAGCGCTTCATCGAGGTAGCGGACGGTGCGGTCGATGTTCTGCAGCTTGTCGAGCCCGAACAGGCCGATGCGAAAGCTCCGGAAGTCGGCCGGCTCGTCGCATTGCAGCGGCACGCCGGCGGCGATCTGCACACCCTGGTCGCGGAATTTTTTGCCGGACTGCATGTCGGCGTCGTCGGTATAGCTGACCACGACGCCGGGCGCGTCGAAGCCTTCGGCGGCGACGCTGTTGAAGCCGTTCCGGGCCAGCAGCGCGCGCACCTTGCCGGCCCAGTTCCTGCTGCTCGGCACGGGCCCTTGTCGAAGCCGTAGCGCTCGCGTCTCCTGCATGACGTTGCGCAGACGGGCCAGGGCGTCGGTGGGCATGGTGGCGTGGTAGGCGTGGCCTCCGTCCTCGTAGGCCTCCATGATCTGCATCCACTTGCGCAGGTCGCAGGCGAAGCTGGTGCTGGTGGTCGATTCGATCCGCTCCCGGGCGCGCTCGCTCAGCATGACCAGGGCGCAGCAAGGCGGACCGCTCCAGCCCTTTTGCGGCGCGCTGATCAGGATGTCCACGCCGCTTGCCGCCATGTCGACCCAGATCGCGCCGGATGCGATGCAATCCAGCACGAACAGGCCGTCCACCGGCGTGGACGGCATCGGCAACGGCGCGCACGTAGTCGTCGGGAAGAATCATTCCGGCCGATGTCTCGACATGCGGCGCGAATACCACGTCCGGCGATGCTTCGCGGATGGCGGCCACGACTTCCTCGATCGGCGGCGGCGCGAATGCGGCCTGCGCGCCCTCTTCGATCCGGCGCGCCTTCAACACGGTGGTGTGCGCCGGGATGCCGCCCATGTCGAAGATCTGGCTCCAGCGGAAGCTGAACCAGCCGTTGCGAACGACCAGACACTTCCTGTCGGTGGCGAACTGGCGGGCCACCGCCTCCATGCCGAAAGTGCCGCTGCCGGGAACCACGATCGCCGTGTGCGCCCGGTAGACCTGCTTCAGGATGCGGGAGATGTCCTTCATGACTCCCTGGAAGGCCTGCGACATGTGGTTGAGCGCGCGGTCGGTGTAGACCACGGAGTATTCGAGCAGTCCTTCGGGATCGACGTCGGGCAATAGGCTGGGCACGGTGCACTCCGGAAATTGGGAACGGACGAGTTGCAGCGCCGCGCAGCATAACGCGGATTCGGCATCCAACGCACTACGGATGGACCGAAGCGGGGACAAGGAAGGTTGCTGGTCTGCCGCTGCCGGGCCCAGGACGGAATCATTTGGCTCGTCGAAGCCGATCCGCCGCTGAGAGCTTGTGAATAAATCTACTGCGCGTCCCGATGGCTGCGTTGCGCGGTACTCGCTCCTCGCCTATCTATCTGATATGTCTCGTCGCTGCGCTCCGTGCGCCTTGCCCTCGGGCCGCTCGCTACGATTTCTTCACAAGCTCTGAAACGACAGTGAGAGGGCACGTCCCGGTTCAGCGACGCGCCCGGCGCACGCCGTGTCTTCCAGCCTACTCGTCTTCCGTGCCGGCCACCCGCACAACCAGTTCTGGATCGAGTTCCAGCGCCTCGACCACTTCGCTGTCGTCGAACAGCCAGCGCGCGTCCTGGAACGGATCCTTGCGCTTCCAGGCCAGTGCGCCGCTGGGAATGTTGACGAAGATGCCGCGCCGGTCCTGGTTGTCGCGCCCGCGCCGCAGGTAATCGGCGAGCCGCAGACTGTCGGCCAGCGCGGCGAGTTCGTCCTCCGACACGGTGCCGAGTTGCTCATGCACCCACGGCGGATGGCGTGCCGGCGATCCCGGGACCAGTGGCGCAACGCTTCTTCCCGCCTGGTTCCGGACGAAGTACAGATCCCTTTCGCTGTTCATGATCGGACTCCGCTGCATGTCCACATTTCCAACATAGCTCACAGAGCACCGCTGGCAAGCGCGATCGACGCTGCGGGATCGGCTCGCGTGCGTCGGACTGCCGGCCGGAGGCTATCGGTCCGGCGGTGGCCCGCCTTCGCCCGCCTTGCCCCGATCCGGCCCGCCGCCGTCGCGCCGATCCTGCGCTTTGCGCGGTTCCGGCTGACGCTGCTGTTCCTGCGGGCGCGGGCGCTCCGCGCTGCGCGGCGCTTCGCCGCCCATGCCGGCCGCACGCCGTTGTTCGCGCTCCTGGCGAACAGCTCGGTCATCCTGGCGCGCCGCCGGCGGCGAGGAGGACTGGGCGGCGGGTGCCCCGCGCGATTCCTGCACCTGCGGAGCGCGCTGGCGATCCTCGGTCCGGCGTTGCTTCTGCTCCGCCTCGCGGCGTGCCTGGTCGCCTGCTGCGAGCGCCGGCGTTCCTCTTCGACCGACTGACGTGCCTGCGCTTCGCCGCGCTGCCGTTCGGTTGCCTGGCGCTGATCGGACTCCCGGCGCTGGCGCTCGGCTGCCTGACGCTGTTCGGCCTCCCGGCGCTGCCGTTCGCCAGCCTGGCGCTGCTCGCCCTCGCGGCGTTGACGCTCGACGGCCTGTCGTTCCTCGGTCTCGCGGCGTTGCCGCTCGGCAGCTTGGCGCTGTTCGGCTTCGCGCCGTTGCTGCTCGCCGGCCTGACGTTGTTCAGCTTCGCGGCGCTGCCGCTCGCCGGCTTGGCGTTCCTCCGTCCCGCGGCGTTGCCGTTCGGCTGCCTGTCGCGCCTGAGTCTCGTCGCGTTGTCTTTCGGCGGCCTGTCGGTCCTGGGTATTGCGGCGCTGCTGCTCGGCCGCCTCGCGCTCCTGCACACCGCGCTCCGCTTTCATGCGCTCCTCGCGCTCCCGTGCCTCCGGTACGTTGCCTTGCCGGCTGTCGGCACCCCGACGGGATGGTTCTCCCGACGCAGGAAGGCGGTGTCTCGGAGCGTTGCCGGTCGCCCGGGGAGCGTCCGTCCGGGCGCTCCTCAGTTCGGCGCGGGCCGTCGGCGACGGGCGGCCGGTCCCGGGTGCGCTGTTCCACCACAGCCCGCTGTCCGTCGCGCTCCTGGCGTCGCTTCTGCCAGCGTTCCTGGCGGCGCTTGTCCGCTTCCCTCTCGACCGGACTCGCCGTGCGTGCGCCGCGCGGAGCCGGTTTCAGCGCCGGGCCCCCCGTCGCCAGCGGCAGGGCGGCGATGTCGCGGCGCTCCTTGATGCGCACGATGTCGCGACGTACCGGCCGGTGCTCGGCGACGACCTGCGCCGGAACCACCGTCACGGCCCGCGGCAGGTCGCGGTAGGCGTATTTCACCTGCCGGTCGTGGATGCGGCTGACGTCGTGGACGTGGGTGACATTCACCAGACGCACGTAGGTCGGACTGTGGCGGTACACCGGAACATAGACTTCCCGCGGCGCCAGGGGGAACCAGCCGACCTCGGGCGTGCTTCCGATCGAAATCGAGAGTCCGATTCCCGGCGTGCCGATCCAGGCGACCAGCGCCGGCGCGTACACCGGCCGCCGCACATACGTGCCCGGCACCCAGCCCCAGGTGCCGCCGACGAGCGCCCAGCGGCCGTAGTGGAAGGGGGCGAAACCCCACGGCATGTCGTCGACCCAGGTCCAGCCCCAGGGTTCGACCCAGGCCCAGCGGCCGTAGCGATAGGGCGCCCAGTCGGCGGCCACCCCGCGCGGCATCCAGACCGCGCCGTAGTCGGGGTATTCACGCCAGTCGCCGTAGCGGTCGAGGTCCTCGTAGCCGGTGGTCTCGTCCGATACGTAGCGTGTCGGCGGCAGCGCATCGTCGCCACGGTCGCGGGCCAGGGCCCAGTCGTCGAACTCGTCGGCGCGGACCTCGCCCTCGCGAATGCGCTGGGTCTCCCAGCCTTCGACGTCCAGGCTGTCACCCTGGCGGACGGTAAGCGCCGAGCCCGGCCCGTCGAAGCGGGCCTTGCCGTTAAAGACCGAGATCCGGGTGCGATCGCTGCCGCCCTGGGTATCGATGCGGTAGCGGCCCGGTTCCAGCGGTTGCATCCGGCCCTGGGGGGTGATGATCTCGATGTTCGCCGCATCTTCCGCGTTGCGCACGCGCAGCGCGCTGCTGCCCTGAAGCAGACGCAGGCGGATGCGCTCGTCGTCGAGCCGCTCGAACTCCATTTCGGTGTCGCCGCCGGCGCGGATCGCGGTGGAGCCGATACGCATCTCGGCGCGGCCGTCGCGACCGGTGGCCAGCACGTTGCCGCCGGTCACCGGGTAATTGAGCCGCGCCTCCTCGGGTTCGTCCTGATAGCGGGAGCGGAAGTTTACTTCGCCGGCAACGTGGCTGATGCGCCCGACCCGGGCGGGAGGATCGTTATCGGCGGAAATCGCGAAGGGCGCGATCGCCAGGCCGATCACGCCCAGAATGATCTGGATCGCTTTCATGATGGTGTTCCTCATACACTCGGAGCGGTTTGGCGCCGGACCCTTGTCCGGACGCGTGCTCCAGGACCGTAGCGTATTCCTTGGCGCGCGCGGGGAGCGCGAGGCTTTGTTACCAAATGTGCTTGAGATTCACGCGGCTGCGAGGGCGGGGCGCAGGTGCGGCGCCCGCGGGCCGCGAGGCGGGCCGCAGCGCCGGGGGCCGGCAGCATGTCGCCGCCCAGCCCATGAAACAATTCGTTGCAAAAAGTATGGGCCGTGTGCCGCGGACGGCAGGGTATCGCCCGGCGCGGAATGCCCCGGCGACTTCACGCCCGGTCCGCCGACCGGATTACGAGCGGAAGACCGGAGGAGGAAGGAACCGGCCTCGCCGGCCGGTTCTTCAGAGCGCTTTCGGGGAATCGTTCGTCAGCGGATTTCCGCAAGCTGTGCCGGTTCGACTTCGCCCGGTCCGGCGCGGCGCCTCAGGTCCGCGACGGTGGCTTCGCCGTCTTCCTGGGACTGCACGTACAGCATTTCCAGCCGCTTGCGCTCGTCCTGCAGGATGGCACGCTCGATCTGGCCTTTCCATTTTTCGGCCACGTTCATGTGTTCGTGGTGGGCGACGACCGTCTGCATCATGATCCAGCGGATGCCGGCGCGCTCGTCGCGCTTGACGCCCAGACCGCGCATGTACATCGAGCCGATTGCCTGCTGCGCGGCGATGTCGCCCTGCTCGGCCGCCAGGGCATACCACCGGAGCGCCGCGCCGAAATCCTGCTCCACACCGTCGGCATGTTGGTAGATGACGCCCAGGTTGTACTGGGCGTCCACCTGTCCCTGCGAGGCGAGGCGCTGCCAGATCGCCACCGATTCGGCAGTCGCGCCGATGCGGTGCAGCTTCGACGCCTGGAGCAGGTCGTCGTCCGTGTCGGCCGCCGCGGCGCCGGCAGCGCCCAGCGCCAGCAGGGCGAATCCGGCGCGCGCGATGTGGAGGGAAAAGCGCGGGAAGGTCAGCGTCATGATGGTCTCTCCTCGGGTTTGGGTCGGTCTGCCGCAACTTGTCGCCACCGGATTGCAGCCGGTGCCCTGGTGCGGTCAGTCAATAACCAATATAGACGCTGCGCCCGGCGCTTTCCGGTCGACCGGCGCCGGCAGCAGGGCATCGCATGAGCATTCGCCTCCGCGCTGGTCGTGCAGGGCGCGCATTCCCTCACCCCGGACCCCTCTCCCGATCGGGAGAGAGGGCTGGTGCGCAATTCCACGAACGGCGGGCGCGGCCCGCCCTACGCATTGCTTTGGAGTGTGATACCGGCACGACGCTCGGCGCGCACCCGCGTCCGGTCGTTCGCGCGCAACGGAGAGTTTGGGCCACGACGCACGCTTGCGCGTCGCCGCTGCCCGGAGGATCATTCGCGCTGCCGAACTGCGGCCGTTCGCGCAACCCCTTATCCGAGAATCGCCATCATGCCCATCTTCGAGTACGCCTGCACCGCCTGCGGCAACGAGTTCGAGACCCTCGTGCGTGGATCCTCCCCGTCGGTCGAGTGTCCGAAGTGCCATGGCACCGATCTGAGAAAGAAACTGTCGGCCTTTGCGTCGCGATCGGGCACCGCCGCCGCTTCGGCCGACTGGCCCAGCGCCTGCCAGACCTGCGGCAATCCGGACGGCCCCGGTTCCTGCGGGTTGAAGTAAAGGATAACGTCGCGCCGGCCGGGCGCGGCGACCCGGCGGCAATCGTCAGGCGCCGCAAGAGCTCGGCCGTTCCACCGCGCACACCCTGCGCGCGGGTCACCGGATGCGGATGTGGCCGACCATGCCTGCCTCGGCGTGGCCGGGAATGGTGCATTTCAGGTCGTCGAGCTGGGTCGCCTTGACCGGAACGAACCACCACTCGGTGGTGCCGTAGGGGTGCACCTCGATCTCGCGGATATAACCTTTGACTTCGGCTATCGGTTTTCCGTCGTAGCCATTGATCTGGACTTTCCTGGTCAGCACCGCCTGGGCCAGACCGTCGGAGCTGAAGTAATGCTTCTGCGGGCTCGGATTCGCCAGCACCAGACGATACAGCCTGCCCGTTTCGAAGTTCAGGCTGTCAGGGAAAAAGCGCAGGGCATTGCGCCCGTCTCCCATCTGTACACGCACCTCGACCGGCTGCTGCATTGTCAGATCGCCGCCGGCCTGGGCTCCGGTCAGGGCCACGAGGGCATGACCGGCGAGCACGATGGTCGATCTCACCACGAATTGGCGCATGGCTTGCTTCCTCCCTTTGTTGGTGATGCTTCCGCGACCAGAGTACGCCGCGAGCATCGATCGTACGGGCAGGGCCCGAACCTCTCATCCGCGTGCAAGGGCGGCGTCAACTTTCTCGGACGTGACCCTGTCCTCATTGTAGATGTTCTGCGGCCCCGCCCGCCGACCGCGGAGCGGCGTGAACGCCGTGCCCAGCGCAGAGCCGGCATTGACTATCATGTCGGCCATCCCTGCACGGCGTCAGGCAATCTGGTCGTGGCTCGAGGGCGTGCCCAGCCCGCTCCACCACGGTCCAGGCGAGCGGGAGCATGCCGATTCGACCGCGCCTGCGCATTTCGGAGACAAGATGATCTGCGTCATTCACGCTCATCCCTACCCCAGCCGCTCGCGCGCCAACCGCGTCCTGGCCGAGGCCCTGCGGCAGATGCCGAACCTGGATCTGCGCTCCCTCTACGACCTGTATCCGGACTTCGACATCGACGTCGCGGCCGAGCAGGGCGCGTTGCAGCGGGCGCGGCTCATCGTCTGGATGCACCCGGTGTTCTGGTACAGCGTGCCGGGACTGCTGAAGCACTGGTTCGACCAGGTGCTGACGCCGGGCTGGGCCTTCGGCGAGGGTGGCGACGCCCTGCGCGGCAAGCCCTGCCTGTGGGTGGCCACCACCGGCGGCGATGCGCAGGCCTATTCGGCGCAGGGCGTCCACGGTCAGCCATTCATCGATTTTGGCGCACCGCTGCAGCACACGGCGTCGCTTCTGCGGCATGCAGTGGCAGCCGCCCTTCATCGTGCATGGTGCCGCGTCGGATCGACGAGGCAGGATCTGCGGCGACACGCGCAGCTTCTGCTGGAGCGCATCGAACCCTGGGTCGAGCGGGACGGGCGCGCCGCCGCGAGGGCGCTTCTGCCATGATGACCGATGCCCTGATCTATCTCGCCGCCGGCGGTGCTCTGCGTGCCGCTGGCCAAGCGCGCGGGTCTGGGCTCGGTGCTCGGCTATCTCATCGCCGGCACCGCCATCGGACCATCGGGACTGCGCTTCGTCGAGGATGTCGACTCGATCCTGCACTTCTCCGAGTTCGGCGTGGTGCTGATGCTGTTCCTGATCGGCCTCGAACTCGACCCGAAGCGGCTGTGGTCGATGCGCAACGAGGTATTCGGCGGCGGCGCCCTGCAGCTCGCCCTGTGCGGCGTCGCGCTGGCCGGCGGCGGACTGCTCGTTGGCCTGGGCTGGACCGCCGCCCTCGTCGCCGGCCTGGCGCTGGCGCTCTCGTCTACCGCCATCGCGATGCAGACCATGGCGGAGCGCAACCTGCTGCCGACGCCCACCGGACGCAGCGCCTTCGCCGTCCTGCTGTTCCAGGACATCGCCGCCATTCCGCTGCTGGCCGCGATTCCGCTGCTGGCGGTGAGCGCCGCGCCCGGGCGACGCGATCCGCCTGGCTGGACGGCTTGCAGTGCCTTCGGCGCCATCGCCGGCGTGATCGTGATCGGGCGCTACCTGACGCGGCCGGCGCTGCGCCTGATCGCGGCGACGCAACTGCGCGAGAGTGTTCACCGCCTTCTCCCTGCTGCTGGTGATCGGCATCTCGCAGTTGATGGCAGCTGGCCGGCCTGTCGATGGCGCTGGGCGCCTTCCTGGCCGGCGTGCTGCTCGCCAGTTCGGAATACCGCCACGCGCTGGAAACCGACATCGAGCCGTTCAAGGGCCTGCTGCTGGGCCTGTTCTTCATCTCGGTCGGCATGTCCATCGATTTCGGCCTGCTGCTGCAGCGGCCGGGCAGCGTGCTGGGCCTGCTGTGCGGCTTCCTGCTGGTCAAGACGGCGATGCTGTGGCTGGTGGCGCGGCTGCTCGGCATCACCACGCGCCAGCGCTGGCTGTTTGCGCTGCTGCTGTCGCAGGGCGGCGAATTCGCGTTTCGTCGTGTTCGCCGCGGCTCGCGGCGCCGGCCTGCTGTCGCGGGAGTGGGAGGCGGTGCTGACCATGGTGGTGGCGCTGTCGATGGCCACCACGCCCTTGCTGCTGTTGCTGCACGACCGGCTGCATGGCGCGCCGCACGGCCCGGGAGGAACGCGCCGCCGATGCCATCGACGACGCCGGCCGAGCCGGTGATCATCGCCGGCTTCGGCCGCGTCGGCCAGATCGTCGGCCGCCTGCTGTTCGCCAACGGCATCCGCGCCATCGTGCTCGATCACGACCCCGACCAGATCGAGCTGCTGCGCAAGTTCGGCTACAAGGTGTTCTACGGCGATGCGACGCGCCTCGACCTGCTCACCGCCGCCGGCGCCGGCGAGGCGCGGCTGCTGGTCAACGCCATCGACGACGTGGATGACAGCCTTGCGCTGACCGACCTGGTGCGGGCGAACTTTCCCCAGCCTGAAGATCCTGGCGCGGGCGCGCAACGTCTCGCACTACGTGGAACTGCGCACGCGCGGCGTCACCGTGGTCGAGCGCGAGACCTTCGAGGCGGCGCTGCGCATCGGCCGCCACGCGCTGGAGTCGCTGGGCGTCGATCCCTTCCGGGCGCGCGAAATGGCCGATACCTTTCGGCGCCACAACGTCACGACGCTCGATGCCCTCGTTCCGCATTTCCACGACGAGGTGCGGGTGCTGTCGGCAGTCCAAGGCCGGTCGCGAGGAACTGGAGGAACTGTTCGCGCGCGACCGCGCCAGGTTCGAGGAGGACAGCCGCGAGTCGCCCTGGGACTAAAGTGACAGTCGCGCCAGCGACTCTCGAAGCTCCCCTCTCCTGCCGGGAGAGGGGCTGGGGGTGAGGGAGCAGGTCATGGCGAGGATCTTCATCCTTCGGGGTGGCTGACATTCCATGACCGTTGGCGCCGTGGTCCTGCGCCGCCCGGGCCGCAGTACGGGCTACCGCCATTGCGCTTCCGATGCAGGGAAAGCCCCGGACCGAGGGACTGGGGGGGCTCTTGGGAGGAGTCCAGACAAGGGAGAAGGCCCGGGGCTGAACGATCCGTTGCAAACCGCATGCCAGGACGCCTGGTCGGCCATTACGAGTGGAAACAGTGGGAAATCCGTCCTTGGCATCGCGCGGGCACGCACTGCGACGGTGAATCGGAAGCGTGCGCGCACATTACCGGGGCGATACGCCGGCGCAGCCGTTCCCGGGGGCTCACCGCCAACGCCTCTCGCGCCGCTGCGACTTCGGCGCTTCCGTTTCCCTTCGATCGACGTCCGTCCGGCCGCAGCCGTGGCAGGGGAGTGACAATTGTCAAAGACAGTCGCACCGGATTGCGGTAACTCTTCTGCGGTGCAGCAAAACCCCGGCGGGTGCGCGCGGACTCGCAGCGCCCGATCCCCGAATCAGACCGCGGAAGGAATGTCGGAATGGAAAACCCCATCGAACGGACGGTGCGGCAAGCTCTCAGGAGCAAGGCCCCCGAGCTGTACGAAACCCTGGCCCAACGCGGCGAGTTGCAGGGTTTCGTCGATGAAAAGGTGGCGACCGTCTCCCGGTTGGTGCAGAACCTGCGCCTGCGGGAGAAGTGGGACTACCTGCCGCACCTGGAACTGGTGCGCAATTTGAACATGGCCCGGGCCGAGGCGGTCAACGCCGTCCTTGGCGAAGTGCCGGAATTGCACCACAGCGAGTAGCGCGTTCGGTCCGGCGACCTCCGCCGCGACATCGCCCGGTCGCCGCCGGGTCGTTGCATTCCCCCGCGTGTGGCGGCCTCGTACTCCCGCGAAACGGCCCGATGCCATCCCGTTGAAGGGGATGGCATGAGGGCCGCTGCCTGACGCGGCGGAGGAGGCCGCCGTGATCGTGAAGAAGAGTCTTCCCCTGTCCCGCGTTCTACCGGCCTGATCGAACCCGGGCCGGTGGTCCTCGTCACCACCGCCCGCAGGGGCCGCGCCAACGTAATGACGATGTCGTGGCACACGATGATGGAGTTCGAGCCGCCCCTCGTCGGCTGCGTGATCAGCAACCGCAGCTACACGTTCGAGATCCTGAAAGCGACGAAGGAGTGCGTGATCAACATTCCGACGGTGGAACTGGCGCAGCAGGTGGTGGCCTGCGGCAACGCCTGCGGGCGCAGCGTTCGACAAGTTCAAGGCCTATGGCCTGACGCCGGCCCCCGCCGCCGTCGTCATGGCGCCGCTGATCGACGAGTGCTATGCCAGTCTCGAATGCAGGGTGGCCGACGGCAAGATGGTGGCCCGGTACAACTTCTTCGTGCTCGAAGTCTGCAAGGCGTGGATCGACCCGGCACGGAGGAACCCGCACACGATTCATCATCTCGGCCGTGGAGCCTTCACGGTGGACGGCGAGACGATTCGCCTGCCATCGAAGATGAAATAGCATGTCGCGCGCTGCGTGCTTTGCATTGCCCTCGATTGTCGCTACCATTCCCCGTCGGTGGCATATGCCAAGGGCCGGCCGGTCATGACATTTGGCTTGACTGCCGGGCGGCAGGAGGGCGCCCGCGACGGGGCGCCCCTGCCTCGCCGGCTGCAGCGAACAACTCAACCAGAGCGGGAGGTTCCTATGCGTCAAATCAAGAAGAAGTTGGCAATCGCCTCGTTGGTGGCGGCGGCATTGGTGCCGTTGGCGGGCGATGCCCAGGCATGGTGGGGCGGTGCTCCCTGGGGCGGCGGTTCGCGCGGTGGATATCCCGGGTACGGTGGCGGAGCGAACAACTGGAGCCGCAGCATGGGTCCGTGGAGCAATCCCTGGGGCTCCACGAATCGGTGGAGCGGTGGCTACAACAGCCCGTGGGGCGGCGGGCAAGATGCCTGGAACGACCCCTGGGGCGATGACATGGGCTCCTGGGGCTCGGGCCAGTGGAACCGCGGCTCCAACCGCTGGAACAGCAATACCTGGGGCAGCGGGGCCGATCCGTGGGACGACTCGGATTTCTGGGGTGACGGAGGAAATCGCTGGAATAACCGCTCCAACCGGCGCGGCGGCTACGATGCCTGGGGCGGCGGGCAGGATGCCTGGAACGACCCCTGGGGCGATGACATGGGCTCCTGGGGCTCGGGCCAGTGGAACCGCGGCTCCAACCGCTGGAACAGCAATCCTTGGGGCAGCGGGGCCGATCCGTGGGACGACACGGATTTCTGGGGCGACGGAGGCAACCGCTGGAATAACCGCTCCAACCGGCGCGGCGGCAGTTACAACACCTGGGGCCAGGATCCCTGGAACGACTCCTGGGGCGACGAAATGGACCCCTGGGACGGCGGTCAGTGGGGCGGCGGCTACAACCGATGGAACAACCGGCGGGGTGGCGGGGCGCGCCCGTGGGGCGGCATGACCCCTTGGGGATTCTGAGCGTCCCCTCGTAGCGCCGTGCGACGGCGCCGCGGTGGCGCCGTCAGAAATGGAAAAGCCCCGGAATTCCGGGGCTTTTGCGTTCACCGAAAGACTTACTCCGGCTTGATGTTGGCAGCCTGCTTGCCCTTGGGACCGGTGGTGACGTCGAAGGAAACCGCCTGGCCTTCCTTCAGCGTCTTGAAGCCGCTGCCCTGAATCGCCGAGAAGTGGGCGAACAGATCCTCACCGCCGCCGTCCGGGGTGATGAAGCCGAAGCCCTTCGCATCGTTGAACCACTTGACCTTGCCAGTTGCCATTCTTTTCTCCTGCTGAAAGTTGTGCGGGAAAATCCCCTTACGGCCCGACATCAAGCAGCACGAAACAACTGGTGGTCGCCATCGTAACCAAGTCTTGAAGCGCGTCGTGGCGTAATTTTGACACGATTTTGGGATGTCGAGTCAATGGGCATTTCATCTTCCGTCTTCACGGCGGCGGCAGGCATTCCATGACCGCGCCCGACGTCGCTCATTGGCGGGCGTCGTCCTCGGAGCCGACTTCGCGGATTGCTTCGCCCTCGATCACCCGCCCGCCCGGTTGCTGCCGCCGCATCTGCTGGCGCAGATCCTTCGTTTTCCACCACAAGTAGCCCCAGGCCAGCAATCCGGCGATCACCACGATGCCGAACACGACGATGGAAAACAGAAACGCCCCGACCAGCAGCACGGCGCCCGCTGCAATGGCCACCACCTTGCCCAGCAGGCCGGGCAGGGGCAAGGGAGATCCGCCGCCGCTGCGCCCAGGGTCCGATCCGTTGTCACTCATTGCCATTGCGTTCGGTGCCGTAGTCCGCGCTGCCGGCGGCGCCGCGCGCGATCCGCCGCGGCTGGCGTGCGCCGGCCCGGCTTCGCGTTACACGCCGCCGCTGTGCACGATCTCGTAGTAGAGCTTCTCCAGTTCGAGCCTTGTGCTTGGTCTCCTCGTTGGCGAGGAACTCGAACAGGTCCCGGATCGGGCCCGGTTCGGTGCCGTCTCGGCGAGGTTGCGGTAGTGCTCCATGGCAGCGTGCTCGCGGCCCATGGCGTATTGCAGCACGGCCTGGTCGTCGGGCTTGTCGCCCAGATCGGGCAGGTGGACGGCAGTCGGAGAAGCGGCTGTCGCTGGCCGGGCGTGGCGACCTCGGCCTTGATCTGCTCGGCGATGTCGCTGCGCGTCGGCCAGGGTGCTCGAACAGGTCGAAGTGGCGCTGCTCCTCCTGCGCCAGTTCCTCCACCAGCCAGCGGATGTGCTTGCTGACCTTGGGCGATCAGCGCGGTGTAGAAGTCGCGGGCGGACTGCCTCGAAGGAGGTGGCGACCTCCAGGATCTCGCTCCAGGGTCGTCTTCGACTGGATGCGGTCGATAGCCGTGCTGCGTGCCTTCGTCATGTCGCTCATGCTGCCTTCTCCGTGCACCGATAGTGGGCGTGGATGCTGGCGGCGACGCGATGGCCGTCGGCCACGGCGGTGACCACGTCGGGGCCGCGCACCATGTCGCCGGCGGCCCACAGCCAGGGCTCGCTGGTGCGGCCCGCCGGCATCGACCTTGAGGCGGCCGCGGTTCCATTCCAGCGTCTCCGTCAGGTCATCGCCGAGCAGGGCGACGTCGGTCGTCTGGCCGATGGCCTCGACCACCATCTCGCCCGGGTGGATACTGCTCGTCAGCTGTCGTCGTAGCTCGGCGCGAAGCGGCCCTGCTCGTCGAAGATGGACTTGACGCGCCAGGTCTTCAGCCCGGTCACCGTCGCTCGTTCTCGACCACGACCTCCTGCGGCCCGCGGGCGTCGAGGATCTCGATGCCTTCCTCCCGCGCCTCCTTGATCTCGTCCGGATCGGCGAGGAAGTGGTCGCAGATCCTCCAGCGCGGTGACGGTGACCCGGACCTCGCCGTAGTCGCTGCGCTGCAGGCGCGCCAGGGTGCGGGCGATGTCCATGGCGACGTTGCCGCCGCCGATCACCACGGCGCTGCGCGGGGTGCCGATGTCCTCGCCGGCGGTGACCTGGCGCAGCAGGTCCACGGCGCTTGCGCACCTGCGGATGGTCGGTGCCCGGGATGCGCGTGGAGCGGCCCAGTCTGCAGGCCGAGGGCGAGCAGCACGGCGTCGTAGTCGCGCTGCAGCTGCGTCCATGGTGATGTCCCGGCCGATGCGGGTGTTGTAGTGGATCTTGACGCCCAGGGAGCGTGATGACGTCGACGTCCTGGTCCAGGATGTCGTCGGGCAGGCGGTAGTCGGGGATGCCGTAGCGGGTCATGCCGCCGGCCTTGGCCTGGGCCTCGAAGACGGTCGACGGCGTGGCCCTGCTTGGCCAGGTCGAAGGCGGCGGTGAGTCCGGCCGGTCCGGCGCCGACGATGGCGACGCGCTTGCCGGTGCATGGAGTCGGCCTGCCCTCGGCGGCGATCTGCTTGACCCGCTCGTGGGGCACCGCGTCCATGGCGTAGCGCTTGAGCCAGCGGATGGCGATCGGCGTCGCCGCGGTGGCCGACGGAGCAGGCGGTCTCGCAGCGGTGGGTGCAGACCCGGCCGCAGATGTGGGCGAAGGGGTTGGTGCGGTAGATCTCGCGCACCGCCTCCTCCAGGTCGCCCTTCCAGATGGCGCGGATGTACTCCGGCGCGTTCATGTGGGTCGGGCAGGCGTCGTGGCACATGCCGCACTGCACGCAGCGCGAGGCCTCGATGATGGCCTGGTTGGCGTCGTAGCCGGCGACGATCTCGTCGAAGTTGTCGATGCGCGCCGTCGGGCTCCAGTTCCGGCCATGGGCTGGCGCTCCAGGGCCACCAGATCGGAGTCCGGCGGTCTTGGCCCAGCCCTTGGCGATAGGGCGTGCCGTGGATGCCCTTGGAGTCGGGCAGGACGAAGTAGCTGTCGAGCTCGTCGTCGACGCAGGTGTGCACGTACTCCCGCGACAGGGAGATGGAGCCGGTCGGGCACAGGTCCACGCACAGGCGCGCACCAGCAGCAGCGGCCGTAGTCGATGGCCGGGCGCAGGTTGCGGATGCCCTTGACCGGGTCCTCGCGGCAGTCCGGGGACTGCGCACCATGGTGATGGCGGCGTTGTCGCACACCTTCTGGCAGGTGCTGCAGCCGATGCACTTCTCCCAGTCGTTGAGGTGGAAGCCGCGGTAGTTGGCCGAGGCCGGGCGCGGCTCCAGCGGCACGGTGACCGGCTGGCGGCCGAAGAACGGCAGGTTCTTCAGCGGGTTGAGGATGCTGCCCTTGTCCTTGTAGTCGATGTCGGCATCAGCGGTCCACCTCCGGGGGACAGGCATCCAGGGAGAACATGATCTGCGCCACGTCCTCGATGCGGCACGCCGATCGACGAGCTGTCTCCAGCACCTGCACCGCATGCATCTGGGACGGGCCCGCGGACGTGGGTGCGGTAGGGCTTGCTCGCCGCCGTTGGAGACCACGTACCAGGCGAGCTCGCCCTTGGACGATTCCACCCGCGCGTAGGTCGACCGGCGGGGACGTTCCAGGCCAGCGGATTGGGGATCGGGCAGCGGATCGGACCGGGGATGGACGGCAGGCGCTCGATCACCTGGCGCACGATGCGGATGCTCTGCACCAGCTCCTTGCGGCGCACCAGGGTGCGCGCCCAGGCGTCGCCGGCCTCCTCGGTGGGGATGTCGAAGTCGAGCTGGTCATAGACCAGGTAGGGATCGTCGCGGCGCACGTCGAACTTGAGCCCGGTGGCGCGCAGGTTCGGGCCCGGTCACGCCCCATTCCAGCGCCTGCTGCTGGCTGATGGCGCCGCAGTGCCGCGTGGCGCGGTGGACGAAGACCTGATTGGTGAAGAACAGGTTGTCGTAGTCCGGCAGGCGCGACTCGAGGTAGTCCAGGGTGTTGGCTGACGCGCTCGAGGAAGCCCGTCGGGCATGTCGCGGCGCACCCCGCCGGGGATGTTGTAGATGTGGTAGACGCGCCCGCCGGCACAGTTCCTCGAACAGGTCGAGGATCAGGTCGCGGTCGGCCACGCCCCAGAACATGGGGGTGTACATGCCGGTGGTGGCGGCGTGGCCGCCGAAGGTGAACAGATGGGCGGCGATGCGCGACAGTTCCAACTGCATGACCCGCAGCCACTGCGCGCGCGCCGGGACCTCCAGGCCGCACAGGTCCTCCACCGCCAGCGAATAGGCCACCTCCATGGGCACCGGGTCGGGCACGCAGATGCGCGGCACCAGGGCGAGGTTCTGGATCCACAGCCGGCCTTCCATCAGCTTCTCGAAGCCGCGGTGCAGATAGCCGGCGTCGGCCCTGCCCTCGATCACCCGGTCGCCGTGCAGCCTGCAGCTTGAAGGCGTAGTTGCCCTCGATCCCCGGGTGGTTGGGGCCGATGTTCAGCTCGTACTCGTGGCTCGGCGGGCTGGCTGCTGGGCCTCGTAATTCTCAGGTCTCATCGATGTTCCTCCGGCTGAAGCGCTGCTCGTCGGGCGGATGGCGATGCCGCCGCCCTGGGCCTCCAGGTCCTTGAGCCAGTCCGGGTGGTAGTCCTGCCAATCGAAGTGCTCGTTGACCCAGGCCTCGGAGTCGAAGTCCTTGCGCATGGGCGGCGGGCCGTCCCATTCGGTCAGGATGAACTTGCTCATGTCCGGGCTGCCCTCGAAATAGACGCCGAACATCTCGTGGATGTCGCGCTCGAAGAAGGCCGCCGGCTTGTAGATGTCGTAGACGGAGATGTAGCGCCCGGGCTCGCGCGGGATGCGGGTGTGGGCCGACACCAGGGACTGCAGTCTCGTAGGACCAGACGTGATAGACCAGCTCGAACTGGCCCTCGCTCGATCCAGTCCACGCAGGTGATGGCCGAGAGGTGCACATAGGAGGCCGCGCCCCTGCAGCAGTTCCAGCAGGGCCGGCAGGGCATCCGCCGCCACGTCGACCCGCAGTCGGCGGCGCACTTGCGGCGGACCTCGATCCCCTCCAGTTCCTGAGCAGCTGTCGCAGCCAGGTCGATAGTCTCTGGCTCGGATCAGGCTGGTAGCCGAGCATCGGCTGCCGGCTCAGTTGCCCGATCGGACCGCTCCAGTTGCCGGGATCTCGAGCTTCATCTCCAGGGCCTCCAGCGGCCGCTGGTGCTGCTCCAGCAGCGCCGTGTGCTCGCCCAGGGTCTGCGGCCCGAAGAGCCCGTAGTGGCGCGCCTCGCCGATCACGTCCGTGGGGGTCTGCCAGGTCTCGCCGAACAGCCGCTGCTGGTTGCCCAGGTAGTGGTCGTAGCGCCGGTAGTAGTCCTTCCAGTTGTCCGCCCTTGCCGTGCTGGATGTTGTCGATCAGGTCGCGCAGACCGGCGATCACCGCCTCCGGGCGCGGCATGCAGCCGGCGATGTAGATGTCCACCGGCATGTAGTCGTTGAGCTTCTTGGCGGTGGCGTAGCTCTGCCAGTACATGCCGCCGTTGACGGTGCAGGAGCAGATGCCGATGACGTACTTGGGCGAGCCCATCTGCTCGTAGGTGAGGATGACGCGCTTCAGGGTCTTGACCGAGACATAGCCGGTGACCAGCAGGATGTCCGCCTGGCGCGGCGTCACCATGGGCTGGATGCCGAGGCGCTCCATGTCGAAGCGCGAGGTCATGGCCGGCGGCAGTTCGATGGCGCCGCAGCCGGTGCAGTAGTGCAGCATGAACAGCGAGCTGCGAGCGGGCGAAGTTCATCAGCTCGTCGAACACGTTGGCGAGCGGGTTGGTCGCGCTTGGTGCCTGCGCGCCACGCGGGAGTGTCGTGCCGCGGACGCGGGATGTCTGTCTCAATTGCGGTCATAGGGTTCTCCTGTGACGGCATCAGCGGCATGACTACACGGACCAGAACGCCAGGCCGAGCAGCCCGAGCATGACCGGCCACTTCCACACCAGGCGCACCACGTCCTCGGTGCGGTAGCGCGGGAAGACGAAGGCGATGCTCATGGGGATCGGCCACCACCGCGAAGCTCTTGAGCAGGAAGGTCAGCCAGTTCTCGCCGCCGCCCAGGAACAGGGTGGTGTAGAGCACGCCCGGCGGTGTAGAGCTGGAAGCACTGCATGACGAACAGCCCGCCCAGGAACTTGCCGCCCATCTCCACCATGGGCCCGGTGGCGATCTCCGCCGGGGCGACGTAGATCTCGAAGGGCTGCTTGCCGAGCATGGCCTGCAGCGCGAAGAGCCCGGCGATGGCCAGCAGCGGCATCTGCGCCGCGCCCCAGGTCGCCGGTCCCGCCGGCCTGCTGCGTGGCGATGATGTCCACCAGGTTGATGGTGCCGAAGTGGCAGGCGACGCCGAAGATGACGATGACCAAGGGCATGTCGTAGGCCAGCATCGCGGTCAGTGCGCGGGAGATGCCGATGGAGCCGTTGGGGTTGGCGCACTGGCCCACGCCCAGGGCCAGGCCCAGGGACGGGATCATGATCAGGTAGAGCAGCGTGATCAGCCCGCCCTTGTCGGCGATGCCGTTCATGCCCGGCACCGGCAGCAGGGTCTCCGCCGCGACATAGCCGCCGACGGCCATGACGATGCCGATCTCGTGGATCAGGCCGTGGGAGATCTGGGTCTCCTTGCCGTGCAGCTTGACGATGTCGTAGAGCGGCTGCAGCAGGGGCGGGCCGACCCGGCGCTGCAAGCTTGGCCGCGATCTTGCGCATCATCAGGACCATGAACAGGCCGACGACGAAGGCCACCAGGGGCATCAGGGTCAGTTCGACAGCAGCGAGTTCCAGTCCATTCATCACAGGACCTCACGTCAGACGAGCGCCCAGGCCAGCACCGCCACCGTAGTCGCCAGCAGGAAGAGCGGGGTTGGACTGGACGGTAGAGCCCGTGCATGGCGCAGCGACGAGCAGGTCCACGCGCGGAGGCGACGGCCCCCTCCAGCCAGAGGAAGGCACCGCGGTACCAGGGGCCGATCAGGTGCATCAGCCCGGCGTAGAAGTTGTCGCTGTACTGGTAGCGCACGTCGGCGGTCAGGAAGTGCCCGCCGGCATAGTTGTCGAGCTGGTGGACCCGCCTGGACTTGCCGCCGACGCCGTAGAAGAGCAGGGCGCCGACGCCGAAGCCGGCCATCAGGACGCCCACCAGCCAGATCATGTCCAGGCCGCCGCGCGGGTCGACGACGCCGCCCAGGGTGTAGTCGACCACCGGCAGGCCGAGGGCCGCCTGCACCTCGGCCACCCAGCCCAGCACCGGCCCGGGCATGAAGCCGGTGACGAAGACGATGGCGGACAGGCCGAGCATGGGGATCAGCATGGACAGCGGCGCCTCGCGGATCGTGTTCGTGCTCGACGCGCAACTGGCCGAGGAACATGTTGTGGATCAGCTTGTAGACGGACAGGATGGTGCCCAGGGTGCCGATCGACGGCGGCGACGAACAGCAGCGGCATCGCCCTCGGTGCATCAGGGAGCGGTAGACCATCCATTTGGAGACGAAGCCGTTCATCGGCGGCAGCCCGGCCAGGCCGATGATGCCGAACAGCATGACCAGGAAGGACAGCGGCATGCGCGCCACCAGCCCGCCCAGCTTGTTGAGATCGGTGGTGCCGGTGCGGTGCACGACCGCGAACACCGACATGAACAGGGCCGCCTGGGTAGGTGGCGTGGTTGAACACGTGCATGCAGGCCGCCGGCGCTGCCGATGGCGTTGCCCATCACCAGGCCGAGCAGCATGTAGCCGCCCTGCCCGATGCCGTGCCAGGCCAGCAGATAGCGCGCGTCGTGCTGCTGCAGCGCGGTAAAGGTCGGCAGGATGATGGTGAGGGCCGCGATCCAGGCGAGCAGGTCCCGCGCGCTCATGAAGGTGAAGGGCATCGCCATGTCGCGCCAGCCGGGTCGATGCCCGACCAGCTGGCACGATCACCACGGCGATGGCGTAGAGCCCCATGCGCGACGAGATGGCGCCGAGGAAGGCCGACGCCGGGCCCCGGGGTCTCCGCATAGGCCGCCGCCTGCCACAGATGGAAGGGCAGCAGGCCCATCTTGACGCGCGAAGCCGACCGCCGAGCAGCAGCACCAGGACCCAGAGCTGGCCGGTCGGCCAGCTGCGGGCAGGCGTCGCGCAAGACCTGGGCGTACTCGAACGAGCCCGGCCTGGCTGTAGATCAGGGCCATGGCGCCGAGCATCGCCATGGCGCCGCCGATGGCGTAGGTGAGGTAGCGCAGGGCCGCCGCGCGCAGGCCCGCCCGCCGGCCAGGGCCATCAGCAGGAAGCTCGCCCAGCTCACCAGCTCCCAGCCGAGGAACAGGGTCAGCAAGTCGCCGCTGCCGAGCAGCAGCAGCATGGCGAAGACGTTGGCGGCCAGGGCGCGTGGAAGAGCCAGGCTGTTGCCGGCCCGGCGTAGCGTTCGCAGCCAGTCGCCGGCGGCGTACCAGGCCGCGAAGAAGGCGGCGCCGATGGTGATGCATGGCGAAGAAGCCAGGACAGGGCGTCGAAGCGCCAGTGCATGGGCTGAGCCCAGAACCGTGAACCCGAAGGACGAGTCGACCGGATCGCCGAACTTGCCCGGCTGGCGAGCAGGAGCGCCAACTGGACGCCGTAGAGGACCACCATCGCGGGGCCGACGCCGCGCCAGCCGCCGAAGGCAGAAGGCCAGCACCGCGGCGAGGGCGGCGAGACCAGCAGCAGATGATCGAGGGCGCTCACGGTCGTCGCTTCTCCGGGCAGGGCCAGGACCCGGGCGATGTAGGCGGGGCGATCGCCCACTCTGTGCCGCCATGCGGCCCAGCGCCGTCGGCCGAGCGGGCCGGCAGCTGACGGCATGCCGGCGATCAGGCACAGGCCGAGGATGCCGGCGGCGGCGAGATCGGGTCCGCTGCATGCGGATTCAGACTGCCGAACTCTCCTCCGGCGCATAGAGCCGCCGACCACGCGGAACAGGTAGTGCGGCCTCCACCACGGTCATCGCCAGGATGGCGGCGATGGCTGCCAGCCCCAGGCGCCGCCATCCTGTGCCGCCAGGCCCACCAGCACCAGCAGCTTGGCCCAGAAGCCCGGCAGGGGCGGCACCCCGATCAGCGACAGGGCGAACAGCACGAATAGTGCCCGCCGCCAGCGGCGCGGCGTCCGGCACCGGCCAGATCCCTCGAGGCTGCCGCCCCAGCGCGCCGCCAGCACGAACAGCGCGGGCTTGACGATCAGATGGTGCAGGGCCACCGCCAGGCCGGCCAGCAGACCGGCGTTCGCCGGGAATGGAGAAGGCGATGAAGACGATGCCGAGCTGGCCGATGGAGGAGAAGGCCAGCATGCGCGGGAGATCCCGGGCGCGCCAGGCCGCCAGTTCGCCGCTCAGGATGCCCAGGGTGCCCAGGGCGAGCAGCAGCGAAGCTGTGCCGCCTCCGGCGGTGAACACCAGCACCAGCAGGCGCACCACCACCAGCACCGCGAGCTTGGAGACCAGGCCGGCGAGCAGGGCCGAGACGCGCCGCTCCGGCGCGGTGGCATAGACCTCCGGCACCCAGGCGTTGACCGGAAACAGCTCGGCCTTGACCCCGAAGCCGATCAGCAGCAGCAGGCGAAGGCGGCCAGCCCCAGGGGGTCGTGCAGGGCGTCGGGGCGAGCTGCGGCCAGATGCGCCAGATTCAGGGTGCCGGTCTGCGGTAGTAGATGAGCGCGATGCCGATCAGGGCCAGCACCGAGCCGAGGCGCTCAGGAGCAGGTAGCGGAACGTGGCGGCATAGCCGGCGGCGCTGCCGCTCGCCGCCGCCAGGCCGAAGGTGGCCACCGCCACCAGTTCGTAGAAGACGTAGATGTTGAACAGGTCCCCGGACAGGGCCAGACCGGTGCAGGCGCCGGCCAGGATCAGCATCAGCGACTGCTTGGCGGTGGCCGCTCTTCGGCGGGCTGCTCCACGGCCACAACAGCAGGCAGACCAGTGCCACGGCCAGGGCGAACAGCAGCGCCAGCCGGTCCACGTAGAAGACGATGCCCAGGGGAGCGCGGAATTCGCCGATGGCCACGGCGAAGGGTTCGGCCTGCGCCTGCGGCCAGACGGAAAGGGCGATCGCCGGCGACGGCCACCAGCACTGCCGGACCGAACACGCGGCTTGAGCGGTCCGCATCAGGGGCAGCGAGGAAGGCGCCGAGCAGGGGCAGGACGACGGCGAGGGCGATCACGCCTGGGTTCCTTTCGAAGTCGCAACAGGCCGGCAGCGCCGGGCGGCGGCAGGGGCCGCCCGCCGGCGGGTTCCTGCTGGCTGCGCGGCGGCACGATGTCGGCGGCGGCGCTGATGTCCTGTTCCATGCGGGCGCGGATTTCGCGGATGTCCAGGGTGCCGTAGGCCTGGTAGACCCGGATCAGCATGGCGACGCGCCAGGGCCTGGACGCCGACGCCGATGACGATGGAGGTCAGCACCAGGGCCTGGGGCACCGGGTCCACCATCGGGCCCCGGGCGCCGCGCCGCTCGATGATCGGCGCCACCGCATCCCAGCGGTAGCCGGTCAGCACCAGCAGCAGATTGGCGCCGGCCTCGGCCATCGACAGGGCCAGCACCATGCGCAACAGGTGGCGCGACAGCACCACGCCGACGATGCCGATGGCGATCAGGCCGATGGCGCCGACGTAGAGCAGGACGGTGACGAGATCGGTCATCGTGGCGCCTCGGCGTCGGCTTCAGTGAAGCGGATCAGCAGGCCCGCCAGTTCAGCGCCGACCTTCAGCCCCACCGCCAGATAGAGGAGGGGCAGGGTGCCGGCGGACACCAGCGCGCCGAGACGCCCGGGGCTCGAGCAGGGGCTGTCAGGAATTCGTGCCGTCGTACACCAGGCCGCCAGCCCGATGGCGATGAAGGCCGCGCCGGCCAGCCCTTCGACGATGGCGAGCGCGCCGTGGGAGGGCACCTGCCCGGGACGGGCCAGCACCGGCACGAAGAAGGCCGCCGCCAGCACCACGCCGCCCTGGAAGCCGCCGCCCGGCGTCAGGTGGCCATGCAGGACGATGTAGATGCCGACCACGATCAGCAGCGGAAACAGCAGGTCGGCGCCGGCGCGCAGGATGAATCCGCCCGCTTCCTCGGCCTGCGTCGGCGCGGCGGGATGCCCCAGCACCAGGCCGGCGGCGGTGGCTGCGGCGAACAGGATGGCGAGTTCGCCCAGGGTATCGATGCCGCGATAGGCCAGCACCACGGAAGTCACGATGTTGGCGGCGCCGACGGCGGCGGCCGCTTCGTCCAGCACCACCCGTCCCACGGCCATGACGGGATCGCCGAAGGGCAGTTCCGCCAGCAGCACGAACAGCAGGAAGGCGAAGCCCCCCGCGAAGAGCAGGGTCCGGCCCTAGTCAGCACGCCCGTCTCTCCTTCTGCTGCACCTCGATGCGCCACAGGCCGAGGCGCTTCAGCGCCCAGCGCCAGCAGGAAGGCCGCCAGCCCGGCGCCCACCGCCGCTTCGGTCAGGGCCACGTCCGGCGCCGCGCAGCAGCACGAACAGCACCGACACGCCCAGGGACACCGAAGACGCCGCCACGGTGGCGCCGATCAGATTGTCCAGCACCAGCACGGCGACGGCAGTGGCCAGCATCAGCGACCATCATCAGGGCGATCACCCACACCATGGCTTCACGCCTCCTTGTCGTTGCGCTGCGCCTGCCACGGGCGCACGCCGGCGCGGTACAGGGCGCGGGCGATGGTGGAGGAACCGACCGGGTTGGTGAACAGGATGAAGACCGGCGATCGCCAGCAGCTTGGGCCACCAGTCCGGATGCAAGAAGCCGACCCCCAGCAGCACGGAGAGCGTGCCCAGGGTGACCGCCTTGGTGCCGGTCTGGATGCGGTTGTAGACATCCGGCATGCGCAGCAGGCCGAGCGCACCGAGAAAGCAGAAGAAGGCACCGAGCGACGAGGAACAGGCTGCCGGCGATCGTCATGAGCGCTTCCCCGTTTCGATGATGCGCGCCAGGGCGACCACGCCGACGAAGGACAGCACGCCGTAGACCAGTGCGACGTCCAGGTAGAGCGCGCTGTCCAGCACCAGGGCCAGCACCGCAAGCCCCGCCGTGGTGATGACGCCCAGGGTGTCGGCGGCGACCAGGCGGTCCGGCGTTTGCGGCCCGATGAACAGCCGCACCATGCCCAGCAGCAGCGCCGCTGCGAACAGGGCGAGAACGGCGTAGCCGACCCAGTCCGCCGCGCTCATTTCACGAAGCCCGCGAGGTGCTTCTCGAAATCGGCGGCGATGAGCCGCGTCGCTTCTTCCATATCCACATCGGGCGGGCAGTCGATCCAGTGAATCAGAAGCAGGTCGCCTTCCATGTCCACCGTCAGCGTGCCGGGCGTCAGGGTGATGCTGTTGGCCAGCAGCAGGCGGCCCAGTTCGGAGCGCAGGCCGGTGCGCACCTGCACCACGCCGGGGTTGATCGGCAGCGAAGGCGCCAGCACGCGGCGCGCCACGTCCAGGTTGGACTTGATCAGCGCGATGAAGAACACCCAGAGATAGACCAGCATGTGCAGCGGCGCTGCCGGCGTCAGGCGCAGTCCGCCGACGATGGCGCCACGGGACGTACTCAGCGCCGTGGCGGCGACGGCCACCAGCAGGCCGGCGATCAATTCCTGGGTGTCGAGGCTACCGGTCAGCAGCAGCCACAGCAGGACTGTCGCCACGAAAAGTATCGCGGCGACGCGCGCTGTCTGCTGGTTTTCGGCTGGCGCAGGTTTCTCTGAATTCGCGTGTTCCGCGACAGGATCCATTGGGGTAATGGTGACGAACGTTGATCTTATGTGCGGTGGGAGCGACGCTCAGAGCCGCCATCGGCAGGCGTCCTCGGAACCTGCCTGACCGGGCAGTCATGGCAGCCATCGCTTGCATCGATTCCGAATGTTTGCATTATCGACGATTCCTGGCTGCATGACGACCGTTGGGTGATCACGTCTTTTGATGCGTCCATTAGGACGTGTGTCGTTGCGGCACACTGAAACGGAGCGCGAACGATTCGGCGCAGAGATGCGGTGGGGCCGTTCGCGCGATGGGAAATGTCGGCAGCGGCCGAATGGCCGGGGACCGAACCGATCCGGGATGGGAAGTAGGTCGCCTGCGATCAACGTCGCCCGGTTCGGGCTGAATTTACTGCAGCTTGGATCGCAGCCAGCGGGTCATGTCCTGACGCGCAAATTCCCTGGCATCGTCGCCCTTGGCTGCGACCCAGACCGCGCCAAACAGGAAGCCGACGTTGAATGCAACGAAGATCACGATGATCATCAGGGTGTCCATTGCCATTTTCCCTCGGCGACGCGCTCGCGCTGAACGAATGATTACTGGATCGGGCTGCTCTTATTGTGGCCTAAGCATGCAGCGTTCCAAGCGTGGGACAAATGCCCGCCTACTCTAACACCCTGAATGGAAGATGTTAACAGAAGGGAACGAATTCTGGTCCCGGGGCGGCGGTAATGGGGAAAGGGCGATTTGCCCCACCCAGTGGGTCGTTTGACCCGGCGGTGATACGGGTAGCCTGTGGCCCAGTCGTGAACCTGCGCGTGAATGCGTGCGCCGGCGGTTTGCGATACCCCGCGCGGCCGGTCGGGCGGGCCAACCGGCGACGTTCGAGACCCCTGCGGAAATGGGCCGGCGCCGGCCGGAAAGCCGGATCGTGAAACGGTTTGCCCATTCGTCGCGCCTTCTGCTAGATTGCATTAGTGCCCCGTTGCATGCGCATTGCGGCCCGGTGCCGACCTAAACCAAGAACCTGGAGGAGAAAAGTCGATGCAAAAGTCCCTGCATATCGATCCGAACAAATGCACGGGTTGTCTGCAGTGCGAAATGGCGTGCTCGTTCGAGAATTACGGAATTTTCAACAACTCCAAGTCGCGCATCAAGGTTTTCGAGTTTCATCACACCGGGCGCAAGGTTCCCTACACCTGCACCCAGTGCGCCGAGGCCTGGTGCCTGCACGCCTGCCCGGTGGAGGCGATCAAGGTCGATGCCGCCACCGGCGCCAAGGTGGTGTTGGAGCAGATTTGCGTCGGCTGCAAGGTGTGCACCATCGCCTGCCCGTTCGGCACCGTGAACTATGTTCACGACACCGGCAAGGTGCAGAAATGCGACCTGTGCGGCGGAGAGCCGGCCTGCGCCGAGGCCTGCCCGACGGGGGCCATCACCTATGTCGATGCGGACTGGACCGGCTTCGACAAGATGCGCCAGTGGGCGGCGAAAACCGACTCGCAACCGCGCGTTTAGAGCTTTAGGAGGAGGGTGAATCATGGCATGGGCTCGTAAAATTCTGCGCGTCAACCTGACCAAGGGCACTTGTACGCCCGAGCCGCTCAACATGGAGTGGGCGCAGCAATACCTCGGCCAGCGCGGTCTGGCCACGAAATACTTCTGCGAGGAAGTCGACCCCAAGGTCGATCCGCTGTCGCCGGAGAACAAGCTGATCTACGCCACCGGGCCGCTCACCGGCACCATGGCCTCCACCGGCGGGCGCTACTCGGTCATCACGAAGGGGCCGCTCACCGGAGCCATCGCCTGCTCCAACTCCGGTGGCTACTCGGCGCCGAACTGAAGCAGGCCGGCTGGGACATGGTCATCGTCGAAGGCAAATCCGACAAGCCGGTGTACCTCGTCGATCGAGAACGACAAGGCCGAACTGCGCGACGCCTCGCACCTGTGGGGCACGACCACCTGGCATACCGAGGAGACGATCAAGAAGGCGCACCAGGATCCCCAGGTCCGCGTCTGCTCGATCGGCCGCGCCGGGGAGAACGGCGTGCTGTTCGCCTGCATCGTGAATGACCTGCACCGGGCGGCGGGCCGCTCCGGCGTGGGCACCGTCATGGGTTCGAAGAATCTCAAGGCGATGGCGGTGCGGGGCACGCTCGGGCGTGGGCGGCATCGCCAACCCGAAGGAGTTCATGAAGGTCACCTACGAGAAGAAGAAGATCCTCGCCGACAACGCGGTCACCGGCCAGGGCCTGCCCAAGTACGGCACCCAGGTGCTGATGAACGTGATCAACGAGATCGGGGCCCTGCCCACCCGCAACCACCGCGACGTGCAGTTCGAAGGCGCGCGCAAGATTTCGGCCGAGGCCATGCACGAGAAGCGTCCGAGCGACGGCAAGAGCCATCTGGTGACCAACCAGGCCTGCTTCGGCTGCACCATCGCCTGCGGCCGCATTTCCAAGATCGACGAGAAGCACTTCAGCGTCGTCAACAAGCCCGAGTACTGGGGCGCCTCCGGCGGGCTGGAGTACGAATCGGCCTGGGCTCTCGGTTCGTCCAACGGCGTCGACGACCTGGAAGCGCTGCAGTACGCCAACATGATCTGCAACGAGGACGGCATGGATCCGATCTCCTTCGGCGCCACCGTATCGGCGGCCATGGAGCTGTACGAGATGGGCGTGCTGAGCAAGGAGCAGATCGGCGTCGATGCCCCCTTCGGCTCGGCGGCGGCGCTGGTGCAACTGGCGGAGATGACCGCCCGCGGCCAGGGTTTCGGCAAGGAGATCGGCACCGGTTCGCGGCGCCTGTGCGCCAAGTACGGTCATCCGGAACTGTCGATGTCGGTCAAGGGGCAGGAGTTTCCGGCCTACGATTCGCGCGGCATCCAGGGCATGGGACTGGCCTACGCCACCTCCAACCGCGGCGCCTGCCACCTGCGCGGCTACACCGTTGCCTCCGAAGTGCTGGGCATTCCGGTCAAGACCGATCCGCTGACCACCGAAGGCAAGCCGGCACTGGTGAAGGCGTTCCAGGATGCAACGGCGGTGTTCGATTCCTCGGGCCTGTGCATCTTCACCTCCTTCGCCTGGACGCTGGCGGACATCCAGCCGCAGATCCAGGCCGCCTGCGAGGGCGACTGGTCGATGGACAAGTGCAATCTGCTGGGCGAGCGCATCTGGAACATGGAGAAGCAGTTCAACCTTGCCGCCGGCCTCACGAGGAAGGACGATGACCTGCCGCCGCGGCTCAAGACCGAGCCGGCCAAGACCGGTCCGGCCAAGGGCCTGGTCAATGGCATCGACAAGATGCTGCCGGAGTACTACCAGAGTCCGCGGCTGGTCGCCCGAGGGCGTGCCCAACTCCGGACACGCTGCAGCGGCTGGGCACTCTAGCGCATCGAAAGGTCTGCGATGACCGCCACTCGTCTCGCGACCTCGCGCGTTTCGGCGATGCGCACCGCGGCCCGGCGCCGGCGGTGCGCCGGCGTCCGCCGCGCAAGCCTGCGGCTGCGCTCCATTTCGGGACGAACGAACGATCATGAAACATGTGATTCTGGGAAACGGTCCGGCGGGGGTCATCGCCGCCGAGACCATCCGCAAGGAGGACCCCGGCGCCGAGATATGGGTGGTCGGTGCCGAAGCGGAGCCGCCCTATTCGCGCATGGCGATTCCTTACCTGCTGGTCGGAAAGATCGGCGAGGACGGGACCTATCTGCGCAAGGAGGCCGGGCACTTCGAGAAGCTGCGCATCGAGCTGGTATCCGGGCGGGTGCAGGGCGTCGATACGCAAGCGAAGCAGGTCACGCTGGAAGACGGGTCGTCGCTGCCCTACGACCGCCTGCTGATCGCGACCGGTTCGCACCCGACGCGGCTGCCGGTGCCGGGCATCGATCTGCCCAATGTCCATGCCTGCTGGACCCTGGAGGATGCGCGCAAGATCGCGCAGAAGTCCAGCCCCGGTGCGCGCGTGCTGCAGATCGGCGCCGGCTTCATCGGCTGCATCATCCTCGAGGCGCTGGTAGCGCGTGGCGTGCAACTCACGGTGGTGGAAGCCGGAGACCGCATGGTGCCGCGCATGATGACGCTGGGCGCGGGGACCATGATCAAGAAGTGGGTCGAGGCAAAGGGCGTCCGGGTTCTCACCAACGCGCGGGTCGAGGCGATCGAGGGCGGCGACGGCGCAGTGATGCGGGCGCGCCTGTCCACCGGCGACGTCATCGAATGCGACCTGATCATTGCGGCGGCAGGGGTGCGGCCCAATATCGGGTTCCTGAGCGGCAGCGGCATCGCGACCGATGTCGGCGTGCTGGTGGACGAGCGCATGCAGACCAACGATCCCGCCGTCTTCGCGGCCGGCGACGTGGCAGAGGGGATCGAGTTCAGTACCGGCAAACGCCTGGTCAATGCGATTCAGCCGAATGCGGCCGATCAGGCGCGGATCGCCGGCCTCAACATGGTGGGCAAGAGCCCGGTATCGCAGGGCGCGATGTCGATCAACGTGCTCGATACGCTCGGCCTGATCTCCTCCTCCTTCGGCGCATGGGAAGGGGTCGAGGGAGGACAATCGGTCGAGATCGTCGATGAAGGCCAGTTCCGCTACCTCAGCCTCCAGTTCAAGGGCGACGTGCTGATCGGCGCCACCAGCATCGGCCTGACCGAGCACGTCGGGATATTGCGCGGGCTGATTCAGACGCGGGTTCGCCTGGGCGAGTGGAAGGACGAATTGCTGCGCGACCCGATGCGCATCAAGGAGGCATATCTCGCCTGCGCCTCGGCGCAATCGCGCGTGGTCTGAGCCGGTCGGGCGCAATGCCTGATCGCGGGCATCCCGGCTGAGGTTGTTCCACGGCGCACGAGGGATGACATCGGGATGGTCACGGGAGGAAGAATGAAATACGTCATCGTCGGTGCCGGACCCGCCGGCGTCAGGGCGGCAGAGACTCTGCGACAGGAGGATGCGCAGGGCGAAATCACGCTGCTCAGCGGCGAGCCGGGGGCGCCCTATGCCCGCATGGCGATCCCCTACATTCTGGCCGGGCGGATCGACGAGGACGGCGCGCTGCAGCGCCGGGATGCCGGCCATCTGACGCACCTGAATGTCTGCTACCGCAACAACAAGGCGATCCGGGTGCACGCCGGCGAACGGGGCGGCAGCGTCGATCTGGACGACGGCTCCACGCTGGAGTACGACCGGCTGCTGGTAGCCACCGGCTCCTCCCCCGTGCTCCCGCCCATCCCCGGCACCGGGCTCGAGGGTGTGGTCACCTGCTGGACCCTCGATGACGCGCGCCTCATCGCCGCCAAGCTGAAGCCCGGGACCAGGGTGGTGATGATGGGTGCCGGTTTTGTCGCCGGCGTCTGCATGAAGTCGCTGGTGGAGAGCGGGGCGCATCTGTCGGTGATCGCCGGCCGCCAGGGACAGATCCTGCGCTCGATGATGACGCCGGTGGGCAGCCGGATGCTGCAGCGCTGGCTCGAGAGCAAAGGCGTCAATGTCATCACCAAGGGCCGCGTCCAGCGCATCGAACCCGGCCCGTCGCTGGTCATGGACACGCAGACGCTGCCTGCGGACCTGATCATCGTCGCCACCGGCGTGCATCCCAACGTGTCCTTTCTCGAAGGAACCGGCGCCGAGGTCGATCAGGGCATCGTCATCAACGATCGCATGGAGACCACGGTGCCGTGCATCTACGCCGCCGGGGATGTCGCCCAGGGGCGCGATTTCTCCACCGGCGAGTGGGTGGTGCATGCCTTGCAGCCGACCGCCACCGAGCACGGCCGCGTCGCCGCCCTCAACATGGCCGGCAGGAACGCGCCGTATCGCGGCAGTCTCAGCATGAACGTGCTCGACACCGTCGGACTGGTTTCCTACACCTTCGGCCTGTGGCAGGGACGGCCGGGCGGGGAAACGGCCGAAGCGGTGGACGACGATCATTTTCTCTATACCCGCCTGTGTTTCGAGGGCGATATCCTCGTCGGCGCCATCATCATCGGGCAGACCCGCCAGGTCGGCGCGGTGCGCGGCCTGATCCAGACCCGGCGCAATCTCGGCGCGTGGAAGGACGCGCTGATCCAGAACCCGCAGTTGGTGATGGATGCGTTCGTCGATCTCACGGAACGCTGAGCGCCGGCCGGTATGGCAGCGCGACGCGGCTTGGCTTGCTCCGGCTTCGCAATGCGACATCCGCGGATCACGAAACCTATTCCTGGCTGATGCGGTCAATCGTGCATGAACATCACGCTCAAGCTCTACGCCACGCTCAGCGACTATCTGCCGCTCGAGGCCCGCAGGTCGAACGAACTGCCGCTGCAGACCGATGACGGTGCCACGGTGGCGGACGTCATCGGGCCCTTGAACCTGCCACAGAAACAGGTTCACCTGGTCTTGATCAACGGCCACTACGTTCCCCCCGGCGCGCGCAGTTCGCGTGCGCTGCGGGAGGGAGACGTGCTGGCCATCTGGCCGCCGATCGCCGGCGGCTGAACCGTGGCCGCTTCGTCGCCGGAGGGGGCAGGGCAGATCTCCGCCCCCTCTCGGTTTTCCTGGGACATGTCGATCACCCGCGCCGAGTTCGAGCGCAGTCTGGCGGATGCCGTCGGCGACGTGCCCTATGTCCGCGCCGGCAACGCCTATTCCTGCACCCTCGGCGGGCACGCCTGGCGCATCGAACTGGAGCCGCTGCCGGACCGTGTGATCGCCTTGCTGCGACTGCCGCGCCACCGTGTCTCGTTCTGCCTCGACGGCTACAGCGCCGACGAGCGCGCGGCGTGGATCGCCCGCTTCCTGCGCTATTTCCAGCGCGGCGGCGGCTAGCGGCAGTTTCTTGATAGAATGGGCCGTGGCGGGTCTCCCCGCATTGCAGCGTGGTCAACCTGGTCAGGTCCGGAAGGAAGCAGCCACAGCCGCTTACTGCAAGTGCCGGGGGTCAGGCTCGCCACCCTTGCTTTCGCTTCCCTCCCGAGTTACCCGCCCCCTGCGCCGGACCGTCGCGCCTCGGGCAATGCGGTGCATCTGCTAGAATTTCATCCATGAGTTATCAGGTCCTCGCGCGCAAGTGGCGGCCCGAAGTCTTTCGCCACGCTGGTGGGGCAGGAGCATGTCGTGCGCGCGCTGACCCATGCGCTGGAGAGCCAGCGGCTGCATCACGCCTACCTGTTCACCGGCACGCGCGGCGTCGGCAAGACGACGCTGGCGCGCATCCTCGCCAAGGCGCTCAACTGCGAGACCGGCATCACCGCCACGCCCTGCGGCGTGTGCAGCGCCTGCCAGGAGATCGATAGCGGCCGCTTCGTCGATCTACATCGAGCTCGATGCCGCCTCCAACCGCGGCGTCGACGAGATGACGCAGTCTGCTGGAGAAGGCCACCTACGCGCCGACCCGCGGCCGCTTCAAGGTGTACGTGATCGACGAAGTGCATCAGCTTTCCGGCGCACGCCTTCAACGCCATGCTGAAGACGCTGGAAGAGCCGCCGGAGCACGTCAAGTTCATCCTCGCCACCACCGATCCGCAGAAGATTCCGGTCACGGTGCTGTCAGCCGCTGCCTGCAGTTCAACCTGAAGCAGATGCCGCCCCAGCACATCGTCGAGCATCTGACGCGGGTGCTGGAAGCGGAGCAGGTGGCCGTTCGAGCCGCCGGCCTTGCGCCAGCTGGCCAAGGCGGCGGCGGGCAGCATGCGCGATGCGCTGTCGCCTGCTCGACCAGGCCATCGCCCACGGTGCCGGCCGGGTCGAGGAGGAGGCGGTGCGCGACATGCTCGGCACGGTCGGCGACGACCACCTGTATGCGCGTGCTCGACGGCCTGAGCGCCGGCGACGTGCAGGCCATGCTGGCAGTGGCCGACGCCATGGACGCGCGCAGCCTGTCCTTCGATTCCGCGCTTGCAGGAACTGGCGACGCTGCTGCACCGCATCGCCCTGGTGCAGTTCGCGCCGGACGCGCATCGCCGACGATGCCGAGCGCGTCGCGCCTGGCGCCCTATGCCCAGGCCTTCGATGCGGAGTTCCTGCAGCTCGCCTACCAGATCGCGATCCACGGCCGCGACGATCTGGCGCTGGCGCCGGACGAGTATGCCGGCTTCACCATGACCCTGCTGCGCCTGGCCGCCTTCCGGCCGGAGACGCCGGCCGCGCTGGGCGCGCCGGCGCGGCCGACCGCTGCGCCGCGCGGCCGCCGAGTGCCGCGCAGTGCCCGGCGCCGGCTGCCGAGCCGGCGCCGTGACGCGCGAAGCGCCGCGGCCGGCAGCGCAAGCGACAGCCGCCCCGAAGCCCGACGCAGCACCAGACGGGCACCGCCATGGACTGGCGCGAGCTGATCGCCAGCCTGAAGCTCGGCGGCATGGTGCGGGAACTGGCGCAGCACTGCGAATGGATCGGGCGGGAAGGACAACGCGCGTGCGGCTGCGCCTGTCGCCGGCCCACAAGTCGCTGCTGACAACAAGGCGCCGCAGGACAAGCTGCAGGCCGAGCTGCCGGCGCACTTCGGCCGGCCGCTCAAGCTGGAGATCGAGCTCGGCCGAACCGGACGGCGAAACGCCGGCCCAGCGCATCGCGCTCGGAGCAGCAGGAACGGCAGAACGAGGCCGTCGCTGCCCTCGAGCAGGACGGCTTCGTGCGCGACATGATCGACATGTTCGACGCCACCATCAACGAATCGACGATCAAACCCGTTTGAGGAGCGAGCACAACGTTATGATGAAGAATGCCCTGGCTGGCCTCATGAAGCAGGCCCAGCAGATGCAGGAGAACATGAAGAAGGTGCAGGAAGAACTGGCCCAGACCGAGGTCGAGGGCCAGTCCGGCGCCGGCATGGTCAAGGTGCTCATGACCTGCAAGCACGACGTGCAGCGCGTCAGCATCGATCCGTCGGTGATGGACGACAAGGAGATGCTGGAAGACCTGGTGGCCGCGGCCGTGAACGACGCCATGCGCCGCGTCGAGGCGACGACGCCAGGACAAGATGGGCGGCTTGACCGCCGGCCTGCAACTGCCGCCCGGCATGAAGCTGCCGTTCTGAGATTCGACTGCGGGTTCGGGCGTTTCGGGGCGCGGACTTGCCGCCGCGCCTGCTCCGGCCCGGGACCCGCGGCGTGCAGCGATGTCTCCCTCCGCCCTCGACGAACTGATCGAGGCGCTGCGCTGCCTGCCCGGCGTCGGCCCGAAGTCGGCCCAGCGCATGGCCTACCACCTGCTGCAGCGCGACCGCGCAGGGGGCGGCACGGCTTGGCGCGGGCGCTGGATCAGGCGCTCACGACGCTGCACCACTGCGCGCGCTGCAACACCTTCACCGAAGAGCGAGGTCTGCGAGCGCTGCGCCTCGCCGCAAGCGCGATCCGTCGCTGCTGTGCATCGTCGAGATCGCCGGCGGACCTCAACACGATGGAGCAGACCCACGCCTACAACGGCCTGTACTACGTGCTGATGGGACGCATCTGGCCCCTGGACGGCATCGGGCCGACGCGAACTCGAGCTCGACCGGCTGGCTGGCGCGCGCCAGCGACGGCGTCGTGAAGGAAGTCATCCTGGCCACCAACTTCACCAACGAAGGCGAGGCGACCGCCCACTACATCGGCGAAATGCTGCGCATGCCCGGGGCATCAAGGTCAGCCGCATCGCCCGCGGCCTGCCGGTCGGCGGCGAACTGGAGTATTCGGATGCCGCGCACCGTCGCCCAGGCGCTGCTGGAGCGCCGGCCTCTGTAGCTTGCGTCGCCCTGTGGACGGTACTCGGCGGCGCCGGATGCCCGCGGCGGTCTCGGCCTGCGGCCCGGTCTGGCTTCGCGCCATAAGTTCTTCATCTGAGTCTCGGGCTTTAATCGTCCATTTCTTTCCGGTATAATCCTGCGGTTTTACGGGCATTGCCTTCTCTCATATTCAGGGATAACAACCATGAGTTGTGACGAAAAAGTGGATTGCGGCCGGCGGCGCCTGCTGGTCGCCACCGCGGCCGCTGGCGGCGTGGCGACCGTGGCCGCCGTCGTGCCTTTCGTCGCCAGCATGATCCCGTCCGAGCGGGCCAAGGCGGCCGGCGCGCCGGTCGAGGCCGATATCAGCAAGCTGGGGCCCGGTCGAAATGATGACCGTCGAGTGGCGCGGCAAGCCGGTCTGGATCATCCACCGCACCAAGGAAATGCTCGATGCCCTGCCCAAGCTCGACGATGCCAAGCTGGCTGATCCGAAATCCGAGAAGCAGATGCAGCCGGAGTACGCCAAGAACGACTACCGCTCCATCAAGCCGGAGATCCTGGTGGCCGTCGGCATCTGCACCCACCTCGGTTGTTCGCCGACCGAAAAGTTCAAGACCGGCGCCGAATCGGGCATCGATCCGAACTGGCCGGGCGGCTTCCTCTGCCCCTGCCACGGTTCGACCTTCGACCTGGCGGGTCGCGTCTACAAGAGCAAGCCGGCGCCGGACAACCTGGAAGTTCCGCCGCACAAGTATCTGGCGATACCAAGATCGTCATCGGCGAAGACACCAAGGGAGCGTAAGACATGGCTGGCCGAAAAACAAGTCACGACCACCGGCCTGCTGGGCTGGATCGACGAGCGCTTTCCGCTGACGGCGACCTGGAAGGCGCACCTGTCCGAGTACTACGCGCCGAAGAACTTCAACTTCTGGTACTTCTTCGGTTCCCTGGCGCTGCTGGTGCTGGTGATCCAGATCGTCACCGGCATCCTCCTGGTGATGCACTACAAGCCGGACGCCTCGCTCAACGCGTCCGGCGTGCCGGTGGCCTTCGCCAGCGTCGAGTACATCATGCGCGACGTGCCCTGGGGCTGGCTGATCCGCTACATGCACTCGACCGGCGCCTCGGCCTTCTTCATCGTCGTCTATCTGCACATGTTCCGCGGCATGATCTACGGTTCCTACCGCAAGCCGCGCGAACTGCTCTGGATCTTCGGCGTCCTGATCTTCCTCTGCCTGATGGCGGAAGCCTTCTTCGGCTACCTGCTGCCCTGGGGGCAGATGTCCTACTGGGGCGCCCAGGTGATCGTGAACCTGTTCTCGGCCATTCCCGTTCATCGGCCCCGATCTGTCGCTCTGGATTCGCGGCGACTACGTGGTCGGCGACGCGACGCTGAACCGCTTCTTCTCCTTCCACGTCATCGCCGTTCCGTTCGTGCTGGTGGGCCTGGTTGTCGGCGCACATCATCGCGCTGCACGAGGTCGGCTCCAACAACCCGGACGGCGTCGAGATCAAGAAGAAGAAGGATCCGAGCGACCGGCATCCCGCTCGACGGCATTCCCTTCCATCCCTACTACACGGTGAAGGACATCGTCGGCGTGGTGGTGTTCCTGGTGGTGTTCTCGATCGTCGTGTTCTTCGCGCCGGAGGGCGGCGGCTACTTCCTGGAGTACAACAACTTCATTCCGGCCGATCCGCTGGTGACGCCGCCGCACATCGCGCCGGTCTGGTACTTCACGCCGTTCTATTCGATGCTGCGCGCCGTTACCTACCCGCTGTTCGGCATCGACGCCAAGTTCTGGGGCGTGGTGGCGATGGGCGCCGGCGTGGTGATCTTCTTCTTCCTGCCCTGGCTGGATCGCAGCCCGGTGAAGTCGATCCGCTATCGCGGCCCGATCTTCAAAGGTCGCCGTGGTCATCTTCGTGGTGTGCTTCTTCATCCTCGGCTATCTCGGCATGCTGCCGCCGACCCCCGGCCGGCACCCTGCTGTCGCAGATCTGCTCCGTACTCTACTTCGCGTTCTTCCTGCTGATGCCGATCTACACGAAGCTGGACAAGTGCAAGCCCGAGCCCGATCGGGTGACGTGGAAACATTGAGGACGCACAGCCATGAAAAACGCAAGAACCTGCTGCTTGCATTGCTGTTTGCACCGCTCGCTGGCCTTTGCTGCGGTCCGGAACTCCAGCTGGACAAGGCGCCGGACAAGACGCGCGATATCGGCCGCCCTGCAGCATGGCGCCAAGATCTTCGTCAACTACTGCCTGAACTGCCACGGCGTCAGCTACATGCGCTACAACCGTCTGCACGATATCGGGCTTTCGCGATGCAGCAGATCAAGGACAACCTGCTGTTCACCGCCGACAAGGTGGGCGAACTGATGAAGATCGCCATGCGGCCGTGCCGAAGCCAAGGAGTGGTTCGGCGCCGCGCCGCCGGACCTGACCGTCATCGCGCGTGCCCGCGCCTCCGAGTTCGGCTGCGGTGCCGACTGGCTGTACACCTATCTGCGCACCTTCTATCGCGACGACGAGCGGCCGACCGGCTGGAACAACCTGGTGTTCGAGAACGTCGGCATGCCGCACGTCCTGTGGCAGCTTGCAGGGCGAGCAGGTCGCCCATGTGGAGAAGACCAAGGATGCGCACGGCACCGAAGTCGTGCACAAGACGCTCGAACTGGCGAAGCCGGGCACGCTGACCAAGGACGAATACGACGCCCTGGTGGCCGACCTGGTCGCTTACCTGGTCTACATGGGCGAGCCCGTGGCGGAGACCCGCAAGCAGACTCGGCATCTGCGTCCTGATCGCGCTGGCCGTCCTGTTCGGTCTTTCGTATGCGCTTGAAGAAGAATTACTGGAAAGACATCCATTAACGTGCCATGTCCGTTCACGCCGGATATTCGCTGAAGCTACTGCCAATGCAGCTTATGGGGCATCGTGAAGTCAGCGCACCACGCGTCCGCGACGCGTGGTGCGCGATGCCGACTACTCCTGGGGTGCGAGTACCATGATGAACCTTTACTCGGGTACGACCGACCCGTTCAGCCATCGCTGTCGCATCGTGCTTTACGAAAAGGGCATGGATTTTCAGGTGATCGATGTCGATCTGTTCAACAAGCCCGAGGACATCGCCGTCATCAACCCGTACAACCGTGTGCCGGTGCTGGTCGATCGCGATCTGGTGCTGTACGAGTCGAACATCATCAACGAGTACATCGACGAGCGCTTCCCCCATCCGCAATTGATGCCGCCTGATCCGATCATGCGGGCGCGCGCCCGGCAGCTGCTGTTCACGCTGGAGCAGGAACTGTTCTCTCACATCGATGCGCTGGAGAAGAACCTCAAAGCGGCCGACAAGGCGCGCATCCATGTGCGCGACCGCCTGATCGAACTGGCGCCGATCTTCAGCAAGCAGAAGCACATGCTCGGCGACGAGTTCTCCATGCTCGATGTTGCCATCGCGCCGCTGTTGTGGCGCCTGGAGCACTACGGCATCGAACTGCGGCAAGCAGGCCGCACCGCTCATGAAGTACGCGGAACGTATCTTCAGCCGTCAGGGCTTCATCGACGCGCTGACGCCGTCCGAAAAGGTGATGCGCCGCTGAGCGCTGCTTCGACGCAGTGCTACCCGCGTGAGTATCGCCTCCACCAAGCCTTACCTATTGCGTGCCATCTACGAATGGTGCGTCGATCAGGGATTGACGCCCTATCTCGCGGTGACGGTCGATCCAAGCGACCAGTGTGCCGCGCAGCTATGTGAAGGAAGGCCAGATCGTCCTCAATATCGGTCACAGAGGCCGCGCACCAGTTGCACATGGGAAACGAGTTCATCACGTTTGCCGCCCGTTTCGGCGGCGTCGCAGAGAACCTGTCAATTCCGGTAAGTCAGGTAGCGCCATCTACGCCCGCGAAAACGGGCACGGCATGGCCTTCGAGGTTGCGTCCGCCACGGCGGGAACCGAAACCGGTGGCCAGGCGAAGGCGGAATCTCCCGTCCTGCCCAGCGTCGAGCCCGAGTCCGCCGCGCCGGAGCCGCCTCCCCCCGAACCCGACAAGCCAGCCGGCACACGTCCGCACCTCGTTCGCATCAAGTAGCCGCCCCCACCCCCTGCGATAAGGTGTCGGGTGTTGCCCCAGACGGCGTATCCACCTCCTTCGCTGGCGCCAGCAAGCTGCGATACAGTGCCGCCAGTCGCCGCGCCATCGTGCTCGCATTCCATTCCTGCGCGTAGTCCCGGGCCTCCATCGCCAGCCTCGCCCGCAACTCGCCGCTCTGCAGCAGGCGCACCAGGTGACCGGCGAAATCCTCCTCGTTGTCCGGCGACACCAGAGCGCCGCGGCCGGCATCGAGAATGTCCCGCGTGCCCATGACGGCGGTGGAGACCACCGGCACCCCCAGCGCCATGGCTTCGAGCAGCACCAGTCCCTGGGTCTCGGTACGCGAGGCGAAGACGAAGGCGTCGGCCGCGCAATAGCCGTCCACGAGTCCGTTGCGCCGGTCGAGGTAGCCGACGAACAGCACGTTGTCCTCGATCCCCAGGCGCTGCGCCAGGCGCTTGAGGGACTTGAGTGCCGGCCCTTCGCCGGTGACGATGAGCAGCAGGCCGGGAACGCTGCGGCGCGCGAGGGCGGTGGCCCGCAGCAGGAAATCGATGTTCTTCTCGAAGGCGACGCGCCCGACGTAGGCCACGGTCGGGCGCCCAGGCGCGATGCCGAAGCGGGCGCGGAACGCGGCGCCGTCGCCGCCGGCAAAGCGCGCCAGGGGAATTCCCGTCGGCAGGACGTGCATGGGCCGGCGCACGCCGTAGTGCGCCAGCCGCTCGCGCATGGCCCGCGACGGCACGATCAGCGCATCCACCTGGTTGCCCTGGATGCGCGAGAAGCGGCGGGCGAATCCGCGCAGCCAGCGGCCGGGCAGGAACGGCACGTAGTGGAACAGGTACTCCTCGAAGAACGTGTGGTAGGTCTCGATGCGCGGCACGCCCAGCGCATCCGCCATTTCGATGCCGGCGTAATGGGCGATGAACGGCGTCTGGATGTGGATCAGGTCGTAGCGCTGCTCGCGCAGGCGCGCCGTCAGCTCGCGGATCGGCGCCAGCCGCATCATGCGGTCCTCGGGATCGAAGGGCAGGAAGCGCGAGGGGATGCGGATGACCTCGGGCTCGGGTGGCGCGGGCGCGGCGGGGTAGTCGGGCGCGATCAGCGCCGTTGCGATGCCCAGGTCATGAAGATCGCGGCGAAAGGTCTCGATCGACGTGGACACCCCGTTGACCCGGGGAAAGTACACGTCGGAAATCATCAGGACCTTCACTGCTGCGTCTCCATCGGCGGCAATCTATCCGATGCACGTGACAGGGATGTTGCAGGCAGTGCGTCGCCACTCGCTCGCGGCCGGCGACGGCGGTGCCCGGTGCTGCGGCGCCGGTCTAGATGGCGCGCGGCTTGGGATAGGTCATGGAGAATCCGGTGTAGATGCGGTTGATGCGCCGCGCGCGCGCATTGTCGCGGCGCAGCTTGGCCTGCTCCAGGGCGTCGAGAAACAGGCAATGGAGTTCGTAGATGCCCTTGGGGGATTGCAGGAGCTGGTAGCCGAGTTCCGCCGCCACGATCTCCGGAACCTGCTGGTGCTGGGCGATGATCTCGACCTCGTCGGTGGCCAGGCCGCTCAGGTCGACACACTCGGTCAGGGTAAGCATGGGCGTTCTCCTCGATATTGTCGGCTCACGCTGCATCGACCGCGGTTCGGGCGGGTCATCGTGGGGCGCTGGCGCTCGTCGGCGCACCGAAACGGCGCATCTGCCGGCCGTGGCGCCGCTCAAGTATTGACGCAGGAGCCTCTGCGCGAAGACTCGCAACAGCCGTGCCAGATCAGTCCGAAAAGTTGCCGCTCGGATATCGAGTGGTAGACATCCTTCCACGGAAGGAACGGGAGGATGTCAGGAACCATCATCAAATACTGCCAGGATCCGGGCCGGCCGCGGTTTCGGACGCGGTTTGATGTTGTCCGGGAAGTGGCACCACGCGATCTCGCCCGCAGCAGGCTCATTCCACCACCGCAACGTCATGCAATCTCCACCTCGAAGAGGCTCGATCGCACCGATCGCTTCTTGCCCTGCGGGAGGCGCTTCTTGATCTGGTGGACCTGGGCGCCCGTCAGCGGACCTTCGTCGACAGCGTACTGCGGCAGCAGCTTGACGGCCATCTCGTGCAACGCCAAGGCAATAGCCTGCGTCTCATCGTCCTCCAACTGCCGTGCCAAGCGCTCCGCCGCTGCGCTACGCAAGGTCTGCACTCACCGCCTGCAGGACGGCACATAGCTTCCGCACCCTGATCGAGGAACCTGCCAGCGTGGTGCGCAATACCTGCCGTACGCGAGGCGCTGATGCCAATGAACCAAGTTTCCAAATCGTGACCCCCCTCAACCCGACCCAGCAGCGCGCACTCGAGCTGCTTCAAGCCATCACCGTGTAGCCAGAAACACGACACCCAGAATTGGGCGGCCCTGCTGACATTGAGCGTCCTCGGTCGTCCGGGGAAAGCCGCCTTCGGGGCCGATCAGGCAGGCGCCAGGACACAAATCTGCCGGCATCCGCGCGTCGCGTGCCCGTTGGTCCGGGCGGCACGCCCCGGCTCCAGGGCAGCGATTGAGGGGACCCGCGGACACGGAGCACCCCAATGATGTACCTTTCCACCCAATGAACCTGAACAGCGATTTCGATCTGCGGGTGGTTCTGTTCCCGCACGACGCCGCATGGACGCCCTCGCCGCTGCCCGGCGTCGAACGGCGCATGCTCGACCGGGTGGGCGGCGAAGTCGCCCGCGCCACCAGCATCGTGCGTTATGCCCCCGGCTCTCGCTTCGATCGTCATGTGCATGGCGGCGGCGAGGAGATCCTGGTGCTCGAGGGCGTGTTCAGCGACGAGCATGGCGACTATCCCTCGGGTACCTACCTGCGCAATCCGCCCGGCACGGCCCACACCCCGTTCTCGCGCGAGGGCTGCACGCTCTTCGTCAAGCTCTGGCAGTTCGCGGCCGATGACCTGCAGCCGGTGCATATCGACACCGCGCTGGCCGCCTGGCATCCCGGGCTGGTACCGGGTTTGTCGGTGATGCCGCTGCATGAGCATGACGGGGTGAGCACGGCGCTGGTGCGGTGGGCGCCCGACACACGGTTCAATGCGCACACCCATCCCGGCGGCGAGGAGATCCTCGTGCTCGAAGGCGTCTTCCGCGATGAGGACGGGCAGTACTCCGCCGGCACGTGGCTGCGCAATCCGCGCCGGAGCCGGCACACCCCCTTCACCGGTCCGGAAGGGGCGCTGATCTATGTCAAGGTCGGGGCCCTCGGTGCGCTCCCGTAGGCGTTCGCAGACCAGCCATCGTCGCCCGCATCGACCTCGCTGCAACGGCTGCCAGGGGGGTGCCTGCGCAACTCGGCCCATCGCCCAACGGGCGGCAAGTGTCACGGCTGCGCGCTTTCACCACCAGGTTGCGGTTGTGATGCGCATAGTCACGGCCGACGAAGTGGGGCAGGGGGCGATGGACAACGAGAAGGCAAGGTACGCATCACCGAACGCGGGAAGATCCTGGAACTTGTCGTTCTGCGCAAGGCAGCCGAACGCATCGAGGTCGTGGTCGGTGAAGGCGCTTGCAGTGTCCGGTGCGAACTGACAGCGACGCGAAACGGGCTGGATTACGCGGGCAAGGTGATGGGGCGAGAGATCATCTACGAACGCAGCCGCGACTGTGAATGGCTTTCGAGAACCACAT
>CAWGLO010000018.1:0-100896 GCA_963823455.1 uncultured beta proteobacterium | reverse complement strand
GCCAATTCCAGCCATTCATCCGTCCCGCAACACGGTCACCGGAATGACAGCAACGCCGCCGATAGCGGAAGTCCGCGATAGCCTGGTGGACCAACCGCTCAAGCGCGTGTTCGACATCAACATGCAGCACTGCCCGAACTGCGGCGCCGGGGCGCAAGACCATTGACGCCGTCCGGAGTTCCCGGTTATCGAGAAGATCCTCAGGAACTTGGGGCTGCAGGCGCAACCGCCGCCCGGGCCCCGGCGCGTGAGCCGGGGCCGCAGGGCTGAGCCGCACCCACCTATCAGACACACAGGCCGCGAGCGGCTGCCAGCCGGCGCTAGGGTTAGCTCTTGAATCTGAGCCGGAGGTGCTGCGCGCCGTGTCAAGACCGCGCTGCCGACACCAAGGTGAACCCTGAGGCCGAGGCCGAGGCCGCGGGCGCGGCCAAATGAACGGTCCAAGAGCAGGCGAAGCCAGCCATGGCGGCGACCGACGCGCCCATGACGAGGCATGCGAGAACACTTCAGGTCACTTCAGGCCGACCCGGCCCGGACCCTGCTTCGGGCTGCGCAGTGGGCGTTTGAAGTTCCTGTTCGCAGCGGTGATCATGCGGAACTCAGACTCCGGGTCGCCAGCGAATGAACACCGAACTCCCGCATCACCCCACCCGGTTGCGCCGACGCTGGCGCCTGGCAACCGCATCGCTGATGCTGGCCGGGGCGACGATCATCGGCGCCTTCGCCTGGGGCGAAGCAGTCGGCTGGCCCTGGCTTGCCGCGCCGCTGGAGCGTGCGCTGTCCCGCACGCTGGACCGTCGGGTGAACCTGGGGATCGGCGTTCGGCCCAGGGCAGCGCGAGCGCGGCGCTGCGCGTGAGTCTGCTGGGCGGCCTGCGGCTGCAGACACCGCGGCTGGAGATCGCCGGCTCCCACCCTGGAGCCAGGCGCCCTGGTCGCTGAGGGCCGACGAGCATCGTGCTCGAGCTGCGTTACGTCAACCTCTGGCGCGCCCGTCGCGGGCAAGCGCTGCACGTGGCTCGCCTGCAGGCGCGTTCCCTCGACGGCCACCTCGAGCGGCTTGCCGATGGTCGCGCCAGCTGGCTGTTCATCCCAGCGGCAGTCGCAGCCGACGCACAGCAACGGACTCCGCCACGATTCGATCAGCTGCGGGTCAACCGCGGCACGCTGAGCTATCAGGATCTGCTGCTCGACCTCAAGGCAGAGGCGCAGTTCTCGATGGCTGATGGCGAACTGCCGGCCCTCCAGCTGGCCGCCAGGCCCAGACTCATCGGCATCATCGGCCACGGCTACCGGCGCCGTACCGCGACCCGCGGGTCCGGTGTTCACGCTGACGGGCAACGGCCACTACCAAGGCCGGCCTCTGAAGGTCGAGTTTGCCTCCGCTGGCGTGCTGCCATGGGTGGCCGTTCAGGAGCCGGCGACGGCTGTTCCTCTGACCCTGCGGGTCCAGCGGACGTGCCAGCCTGTCGTTCCAGGGCAGCGCCGTCGATGCATTCGGGCTGAACGGGCTGAAGGGCCACTTCAGCGTGGACGGACCTTCGCTGGCTGCCGTGGGCAGCCCGATCGGCGTCACCCTGCCGACCACCACCACCTTCACACCGAAGGTGAGCTCGACAAACAGGGCCACACCTGGCGCGTGGCATTCAGCAGCGCCACGGTGGGGCTGAGCCGGCTCGATGGCGAGTTCGTCTACCAGGGTGCCCGCAGCCCGCCCCTGCTGACGGGCAGATTGGGCGGCGCGCGGCTGATGCTGGCCGACCTCGGGCCGGCGATCGGCACGACGCCACTGGACCCGCTGGCTGGCCCTGCGTCGGCCGTGGAATCCACACCGGCCACGGCCGCCAGGCAGCGTAGTAAGGATGGCAAGGTGCCTGCGGCCCGCCCTTTCGACCTCGCCTCGCTGCGCGCCATGGACGCTGACGTCCAGATCGACATCAGCGAAGCCGACCTCAACATGAAGCTGCTGGAGCCCCTGCAGCCGCTGCAGGGCCGGCTGACGCTTTCGGCGGGGGTGCTGACCCTTGGGCGCCCTCGACGCCCGCGCCGCCGGCGGCCGCCTGACGGGCGATGTGAAGCTCGACGGCCGCGGCCCGCTGGCGCTGTGGAACGCTGATCTGCGCTGGGACGGAAGCCGGCTCGAGCAGTGGCTGCGCCAGGCCCGGGCGGACGGCGCACCGCCCTACGTCTCCGGGCAGCTCAGCGGCCGCGTCCTCGTCGAGGGGCAAGGCATCTCCACGGCCGCCATCCTGGCGCGCATGAAGGGCACGCTGCACACCGAACTGCGCGACGCTACGGTGTCGCATCTGCTCGTCGAGAGAGCCGGCATCGACATCGCCGAAAGTCTGGGCCTGCTCGTCAAGGGCGACAACTCGCTGCAGGTGTCTTGCGCGGTGGCCGACCTGGTGGCCGAGGGCGGCGTGCTGCGGCCGCGGGTGATGGTGGTCAACACCACGGACTCCACGATTTTGGTGGATGGCTCGCTGTCGCTGGCCAGCGGCACGCTTGGATCTGCGGGCGGTGGTCAGCCCGAAGGACTTCAGCCCGCTGACCCTGCGCACGCCGCTGCGCGTGACCGGCAGCTTCTCGCAGCCCAAGGTCTCGCTGCACAAGGGGCCGATGGCGGCCAGGCTGGTGGGCGCCATCGTGCTGGCGCAGCTCAACCCCCTGGCGGCGCTGGTTCCCATGATCGACCTCGGCAGCGCCGGCGCGGCCGAACGCGGCGGCGAGAGCTGCCGCCGCTTGGCCCAGCGTGCCGCGACAGCGGCCGCCCGCCTGGGCCCGGCAAGTCACCACCCACGCTCACGACGAAGGCACGGCCATGAGCAGAGTCGTTGCCGCCTATGCCGCCACCATCGCTCTGATGGGGGGCTCGCCTCGCTGTGGCTTGGGCTGATCGCCCGGCCGGTCTGTCGGTGATCGATATCGCCTGGGGCGTATTCGTAAGGACGGTCTCGGCCGCGGCGGGCCGGGCGGCATGGCTGGGCGTGGTCCGCGCGGGGTGATGGGCCGATAGGCGGCGTCGCGCAACCGGTCAGCGCCTGGCCGCGTTTTCCGCGATGCCGGCGGCGAAGTGCGGCAGCAACCGCAGCGGCAGGTCATGCCCCATGCCGGCACGATGCCGCCGGACATCGACACGCCTCCCGGTCGGGAATGCGCCGCCGTGTCCGGGCAATGCGATCACTCCTCGACCTTGACTTCCATGTACTGGTTCCCGGAGGGCTGGTAGTAGGTTCCGCCGCACTGCTGCAACGTCGTGCCTTCTATGACGACGGTCGTGCATGCGGGAGGCAACGTGGCAACGAAAACGGAGGTCGCGACGATGCGCCTCGTCGTGCGCCGGGCCACGCCGGCCCCGGGCGCTCCAACATTGCCCGCTGCACCGGGCTGATTGATGCCGGGATCCCGGACGCCGACTCCGGGCGCCCCGACACCGGCAGTTCCTCCCCTCACGCCGGGCTGGTTGATGCCGGGGTCGCGCACATGCGCTGCGCCCGACAGGGCGGCAAGCGCCGCGCCAACCACCAGGATTTGTCCCAACTTGTTTCGACTCTTGCTCATCTCACTACCTCCACTAATAGTCCCGTGCAATCCCGGCTCACGGTTGCTGAACCACGAACACGAGGTTGTTGCCTTGAAACGCCGAGCGGTAATGGACGCCGCATCACTGCAGTCTAATACTCGACGCCACCCTCCGCCATTATGTCTTGGGTTGTGTCTTGGGCGCGCCGCCTCCGCGGGGCAGGTACCAGACCTCTGTAAGCTGCCGTTGGGTCTACGTAAGGTCGCACGACTATAGAGGGTCGGATAACCCATTGGTGGTCCAAGAAGCTGCCGGTCCGGGAACGACAGCTTAAGGCGACGGTGAGTGGCGGCAACGGCCGGAGGCGAGCGCGAATAGGCCATCGGGCTGGTTGCAGAGTCCAGCAGCCGTTCAGATCGTGATCTGCCAAACCAATTATGGCGGCAGTTGGCCCGCACACGGTGAGGTTTCCAATGCTCGCCGACCACTTCTCGTAGATTGCCGTTTCATTCAAGGCAGACTTTGGCGAGCGGCCGCTACGGAGAAAGCGGGACGGCGGGAAAGGGTCGGCAGCCGCAACTCGGAATTCAAGGAACGCGTTGTTGGCGCCATATCTGGCGACGGCTAGCGGCGGCTTCGCCTTCGACATGACGATGTAACACTGCGCGCCGACCGAAGGACGGGGGGCAGCGCCCCACGTTCCGGATAGCCAACAGAAACGGGGGCGAAGTGCCCCCGTTCGGAATTGCGGCGAACCGCCTATTTCTTCTTCTGCGCGTCGAGCCGGAACTTGACGTAGGACCCCGGCGCATCCTCCAGCACCTTGAGCTTGCCCTTGTTCGGGTCGCGCGCGGGGACCTTCTCGTTGCCGTTCTGCTGCGTCACCCATTCCTGCCAGTCGGTCCACCACGAGCCGGGATTCTGGGTAGCGCCGGCGAGCCAGTCATCGGCACCCGCCGGCAGCTTGGTCGCCGGGTTGATCCAATAGCCGTATTTGTTGGCGACCGGCGGGTTGATGATGCCGGCGATGTGACCCGAACCGCCGAGCGCGAAGCGCACCGGGCCGCTGAACAGTTGCGCGCCGAGATAGGTGGTCTTCCAGGGCGCGATGTGATCCTCGATGGTGGAGATGAAATAGGCGGGCACCTTGATCTTCGTCAGATCCATCGGCACACCCGCGATCTCCACTCCGCCCGGCTCCTTGAGCAGGTTCTTCATATAGAAGTTGCGCAGGTAGAAGCTGTGCATCTTCGCCGGCATGCGGGTCGAATCGGAGTTCCAGAACAGCAGGTCGAAGGGGAAGGGATCCTTGCCCATAAGGTAGTTGTTGACGACGAAGGACCAGATCAGGTCGTTGGCGCGCAGCATGTTGAAGGTGCCCGCCATTTCCGAGCCCTCAAGATAGCCGCGTTCGGCCATCTTCTTCTCCAGGCCGGATATCGCCTTCTCGTCGATGAACACACCCAGCTCGCCCGGCTGGGAGAAATCGATCATGGTGGTGAAGAAGGTGCCGGAGGCGATGCGCTTGTCCTTTTTCGCCGCCATCCAGGCCAGCGTGGTGGATACCAGCGTGCCGCCGAGGCAGTAGCCGACGGCGTTCACCTCGTTCACGCCGGCCTGCTCGCAAACCTTGTCGACGGCGGCCAGCGCTCCCGTGGTCAGGTATTCGTCGAAACCCGCTTGGGCGAGTTTCTCGTCCGGATTGACCCAGGAGATGACGAACACCGTATGCCCCTGGTCGACCAGCCACTTGATCAGGGAATTCTTCTCGCGCAGATCCATGATGTAGTACTTGTTGATCCACGGCGGGAAGATCAGCACCGGTCGCTTGAACACCTCCTTCGTGCTGGGGGTGAACTGCAGCAGTTGCATCAGTTCGTTCTGGAAGACGACCTTGCCCGGCGTGGTGGCGACATTCCTGCCCATCTCGAAGGCGGTGGTGTCCGTCATCTTGATGCGCAGGCTGCCGTCGCCTTCCTCGATGTCGCGCAGCAGGTTGTTGAAACCCTTGATCAGGTTCTGGCCGTGGGACTTCACGGTTTCACGGAACACCTCGGGATTGGTAAGGGCGAAGTTCGACGGGCTGAGGGCATCGATGTACTGGCGCGTGAAGAAATTGACCTTCTTCTGCGTGTTGTCGTCGAGCCCCTTCACGTTGCTTACCACGTCATGGATGTGGCGCGCCGAGATGAGGTAGGACTGCTTGATGAAGTCGAACAGGAAGTGCTCCTCCCACTCCTCGTCCTTGAAGCGATTGTCGCCCTTGGCGGGTGCGGCGACCGGCGTCCCTTCCACACCGATGAAGCGCAGCATGGAGTGCTGCCACAGGGAAAAGTAATCCCATACCAGGTTCATCTGCGCCTGGGCCAGTTTGTAGGGATTCGCCAGCAGCTTGGCCATCATGTCCATGAAGGCCTGGGCGATGCCCAACTCGTCGCTGGGCGCGGACACGCCGCGCTTGAGCTGGCGCTGCATGTGCTCGGTGATCAGCTTGGAAGCGCGCTGCGCCACTTCGGCGTAGGTCTTGGCGACTTCCTTGGCATCGGGTAGTTCGGGTCTTGCAGCTTCTTGCGCGGGTGCAGCCATGACATTCCACTCCTTGTCGGTTCAATGAAGCTTGACGTAACGGACGACGCCGTTCTCCTCGACGCCTTTCAATTCGCGCGCCTGTTCCAGGTAATTCAGATGGGCGATCGCCTCGCCCATGGCAAACATCGTCTGGTGCGTGTCGAGTTCGCGCGGAAACAGCGTGGGGGCCAGTTCCCATGCCGTCTTCGGCGCGTCGCAGGCGGCCAGCAGGGCGTCGCAGCGCTCCCGATGATGGGCCGCAAGCTGTGCCGCCCGCGCCTGCAGGCCGCGGAACGGCCGGCCGTGGGAAGGCAGCACCAGCGTGTCTGCCGGCAGCCGCGCATAGCGCTCGATGGAGCGCAGGAACAGTCCGAGCGAGTCGGCGTCGGGATTGGCGGCCATAACGCTGACGTTGGTGGAGATGCGCGGCAGCAGCATGTCGCCGGCGATGAGCACGCCGAGCTTCTCGCAGTACAGCGACGCATGCTCGGGCGAGTGGCCGTGACCCACCATCACGCGCCAGTTCCGGCCGTCGATGGCGATGGCGTCGCCGTCGATGATGCGGGTATAAGTCTGGGGCAGCGCCGGAACGCCGCGCTTGTAGGCGTTGCCGCGGCGGGACAGGGCATCGAGCCGTTCCTCCGACAGTCCATGCCTGCGGAAGAATGCGAGCATCGCCGGCAGGCCGTATCCTGCGATCTGCTCCGAGACGGCGCACGCCATCAGATACTCGCCCTGGGTCATGACGACCGGAACGTCGAGGCGTTGCGCCAGCCAGTTGGCGAGGCCGAGGTGATCGGGGTGGAAATGGGTGACGATCAGCCGCTTAACCGGATCGCCGCCGAGTTCGCTGTCGAAGATCTCGCCCCAGTGTTGTTTTACCGCGTCCAGTGAGATGCCCGAGTCCACCAGCGTCCAGCCGTCCCCGTCCCGCAGCAGCCAGAGGTTGATATGGTCGAGTTGAAAGGGCAGCGGCATGCGGATCCAGCGCACGCCCGGCACGACCTCCACCGCCGTACCGGGGGTGGGCACGTGTTCGATCGGGTAATGCAGTGCTGCCGCTCGTGTCATGCCGGGTTGACGTGCCTCGGGCCTGTGGCGCAGTGCCGGCTGCGTTGCCTTGCCGGCCAAAATCTGCTTAACTTGGGCGCCCTATCAGCGCGACGCTGGTGCCCATAAAAGTTTCTATTGTAATGGAACGGACGCGAAGGCGGAGATGGCCATTTCCGAGGAACAGACCTTCACCATCACCGAACTCGCCCGGGAGTTCAACATCACGTCGCGCACCATCCGCTTCTACGAGGATCAGGGTCTGCTCTCGCCGCGGCGCGCCGGCCGGGTGCGGGTCTATGGCAAGCGCGACCGCACCCGCCTCAAGCTCACCCTGCGCGGCAAGCGGCTGGGCCTGTCGCTGGCGGAGATCAAGGAACTGCTCGAACTCTACGACACGGCGCGCGACGAGTCGGCCCAGATCTACAAGTTCCTGGTGGCCCTGTCGAAGCGCAGGGCCTCCCTGGAACAGCAGCGCGAGGATATCGAGGCGGTGTTGTCCGAAATCTATGCGCTGGAGAAGCAGTGCCGGGCCCTGCTGGAGAAGGGCGGGCCCGAGGCGACGTTGCAGCATGCCAGGCGTGGCGCGCGCAACGCGGCTTGAGGCCACGGCTGATGGTTAACGTTCACGTAAACGTAAACGGCAGCAGCGGTCCAGGGAGTGTCGCGCCCGCGGCGCGGACGGGGGGAAGGGCGTGACACGGACGGCCCGCCACTTCGAGGCGCCCGATCCGGCTTTCGCCGAGCGCATACGCGCGAGTTTCGGGCGCCAGAGGGTGATGGCCCTGATCGGCGCGGAACTCGCTGTCGTCGCCCCGGGCCGTTGCGAAATCCGCCTTGTCTACAAGCCTGAACTCTCGCAGCAGCACGGCTTCTTCCACGGCGGCGTGATCGGCATGGTGGCCGATTCCGCCGGCGGGTACGCCGCCTACACCCTGATGCCCGCCGACTCCTCGGTGCTCACCGTGGAATACAAAATGAACCTGCTGGCACCGGGGGACGGCGATCTGTTGCTCGCCGATGGCCATGTGCTCAAGGCGGGGCGCAACCTGGTGATCTCCCGTGCCGAGGTCTATGTGGTGAAGGGCGGACGGGAAACCCACTGCGCCACCATGCAGCAGACGCTCATGACCATGCATGGCCGGGCAGACGAGTGAGAACCTTCGAACAGCGGGTCGCCGGCAGGAGATCGGGTTTCGATCCGGATCTTCCGGGTCGACCCGCAGACCGCTGACTGCAATCGCAACGGATCGGAGTATCCATGGACTATCCCAGCCTCGACTTCGGTCTCGGTGAAGAAATCGGGCTGCTGCACGACACGGTGCGCGCCTTCTGCGACAAGGAGATCGCGCCACGCGCTGCCGACATCGACCGGGCGAACGTTTTCCCGGCCGATCTGTGGCGCAAGTTCGGGGAACTCGGCCTGCTCGGCATCACGGTGGAGGAGCAATTCGGCGGCACCGGCATGGGCTATCTCGCCCATGTCGTGGCGATGGAGGAGATCTCCCGCGCTTCCGCCGCCGTCGGACTGTCCTACGGAGCCCACTCCAACCTGTGCGTGAATCAGATCCGCCGCAACGGCAGTGCGGCGCAGAAGGGCAGGTACCTGCCCGGATTGATCTCCGGCGAGCAGGTAGGGGCGCTCGCCATGTCCGAGCCGGGCTCCGGCTCCGATGTCGTCAGCATGCGCCTGCGCGCCGATCGCAAGGGTGACCGCTACCTTCTCAACGGCAACAAGATGTGGATCACCAATGGCCCCGATGCCGACACACTGGTGGTCTATGCCAAGACCGACATGAGCGCCGGTCCCAAGGGAATCACCGCCTTCCTGGTCGAGAACGGTTTCAAGGGTTTCTCTACGGCGCAGAAACTGGACAAGCTGGGCATGCGCGGATCCAACACCTGCGAACTGGTGTTCCAGGACTGCGAGGTGCCCGAGGACAACGTGCTCGGGCAGGTCGGCGGCGGTGTGCGGGTGCTGATGAGTGGGCTCGATTACGAGCGCACCGTGCTGGCGGGCGGTCCGCTCGGCATCATGGCCGCCTGCCTGGACGTCGTCGTACCCTATGTCCACGAACGCAAACAGTTCGGCCAGCCGATCGGCGAATTCCAGTTGATGCAGGGCAAACTGGCGGACATGTACACCACGTTTTCCGCCTGCCGCGCCTACGTCTATGCCGTCGCCCGCGCCTGCGACCGCGGTCAGACCACGCGCAAGGACGCGGCGGGCGCCATACTCTACGCCGCCGAGAAGGCGACCTGGATGGCGGGCGAGGCAATCCAGGCGCTGGGGGGCAATGGCTACATCAACGAATATCCCACCGGCCGCCTGTGGCGCGATGCGAAGCTGTATGAAATCGGCGCCGGCACTTCCGAGATTCGCCGTATGCTGATCGGGCGCGAACTCTTCGCCGAGACGACGTGAGTCGGCCGCGGAGCGCGTAGAACCTCGAACCATTGCTCACGGCGCCCCTCACGTGAAAGGATTGATTGTGCCCAATGATCCGGTCGTCATTGTCTCCGCCGCGCGCACGCCGATCGGCGGCTTCATGGGAGATTTCGCTTCCCTGGCGGCGCCGCAACTCGGTGCGGTTGCCATCCGGGCGGCCGTTGAGCGGGCAGGCATCGATCCGCAGCAGGTGCAGGAGGTGCTGTTCGGCTGCGTGCTCCAGGCCGGCGTGGGACAGGCGCCGGCGCGCCAGGCGTCGCTCGGCGCGGGGCTTCCCTTGTCGGCCGGTTGCACGACGATCCACAAGGTATGCGGCTCGGCGATGAAGGCGACGATGCTCGCCCACGATCTGCTGCTCGCCGGCAGCAACGACATCATCGTCGCCGGCGGCATGGAGTCGATGAGCAGCGCCCCCTATCTGCTGCCGAAGGCGCGCGGCGGCTATCGACTCGGCCACGGCGCGCTGCTCGATCACATGTTCTTCGACGGTCTGGAGGACGCCTACGAGAAGGATGACAGGGGCGGGGGCCGCCTCATGGGCACTTTCGCCGAGGACTGCGCCCGGAGCTACGGCTTCGCGCGCGCGCAGCAGGACCGCTTCGCCCTAACTTCACTCGAACGGGCCCGGACCGCCAACAGCGATGGCTCCTTCGCCTGGGAAAGCGCCCCGGTCACGTTATCCGGAAGGAAAGGCGAACGGGTGGTGGACAAGGACGAGCAGCCCTTCACCGCCAATCTCGACAAGATCCCGACCCTGAAGCCGGCGTTCAGGAAGGACGGTACCGTCACCGCTGCGAACTCCAGTTCCATCTCCGACGGTGCCGCGGCGTTGGTGCTGATGCGCCGCTCCAGCGCCGAGAAACTGGGTGTCACGCCGCTGGCCACCGTCCTCGGCCACGCTACCCATGCCCAGCAACCGGCCCTGTTTACGACGGCGCCGGTGGGCTCGATGCAGAAGCTTTTCGCCCGCCTCGGCTGGCAGGCGCGGGACGTGGATCTGTTCGAGATCAACGAGGCCTTTGCCGTGGTGACGATGGCGGCGATGAAGGAACTCGACCTGCCCCACGACAAGGTCAACGTGCACGGCGGCGCCTGCGCGCTCGGCCACCCCATCGGATGTTCCGGCGCGCGCATCATAGTCACGCTCATCGGCGCGTTGAGGAAATGCGGCCTCCGGCGCGGCGTGGCGAGCCTTTGCATAGGCGGCGGCGAGGCCACCGCCATCGGACTCGAACTGGCATGACCTTTTTTTCTCTTTGGGAGAACACGCATGACGCCTGAACAGGCCAGGGATTTTGGCGAGCAGTGGATCGCCGCCTGGAACGCGCACGATGTGAAACGGCTGCTGTCCCACTGCGCGGAAAGCTTCGAGATGAGTTCGCCGTTGGTGGCGGACTCGGGCGCCGATGTCTCCGGCACCATCAGGGGACGTGAGGCGGTAGGCGAATACTGGACGCAGACCCTGATCCGCGTGCCGGCGTCGCGCTTCGAACTGGTGGAAGTGCTGAGCGGCGTGTCCAGCGTGGTCGTCCTGTTCCGCACCATGAACGGTCGCCTTGCGGCGCAGGTGCTGGAGTTCGGCGCCGACGGAAAAATCGTCCGCGGCGCCGCCCATTTCGCATTCTGATGCCGGCCGGCCGAACGGCAGCGGGGGCGCCGATGCTCTGGGCCATCGTCGTCCTTGGTGTTGCAGCGGCTGCGGCGCCGGCGCGCGCTGGCGGGACCGTCGAAGACGCCCAGAGCTATGTCGAGTTCATCGAGGATGACGAAGCCAACTGCGTCATGCGCGAGGGGCGGATGATCCTGGTGCGCAACCGCCATGCCTCGCGGCCGCTACGGGTATGGCTGGAGCGCTACCACATGGGCCGGCTCACCGGCGACCGTTCCCGCTCCGATCTCGCCCCCGGCGCGGAGGCGGAAAAACTCGGCTGCTCACGCACCGACTTCGGGCCCCAGGAATGGCGCGTGCTGCGGGCGCAGTTCTTCGAGCCGTGAGCGTCCACGCCCGTCGCGGTGCAGGAAAAAGACGCAACCCGGCGGCAAAGGAGCCGGCGTGATTCTCGACGAGCAGCAGACGATGATCCGCGACACCATGCGCGAATTCGCGCGCGAGCGGCTCGCGCCCTTCGCCGCCGGGTGGGACCGGAACTCCATTTTTCCGCGCGAGGCCTTGCGCGAGTTGGCGCAGCTGGGCGCCTTCGGCATGACGGTGCCGGAGGAATACGGCGGCGCCGGCCTCGACTATGTCTCCCTCGCCCTGGCCTTGGAGGAGATCGCCGCCGGCGACGGCGCCACCTCCACCATCATCAGCGTGCAGAACTCCGTGGTTTGCGGGCCGATCCTGGCCTTCGGCGATGAGGTGCAGAAGGAGCGCTACCTGAAGCCGCTGGCGAGCGGCGAATGGCTGGGCTGCTTCTGTCTCACCGAGCCCCATGTCGGCTCCGACGCCGCCGCAATTCGCACCACCGCCTCCCGCTCCGACGGCGATTGGGTGCTCAACGGCGTGAAGCAGTTCATCACCTCGGGCCGCAACGCGCAGGTCGCGGTGGTGTTTGCCGTGACCGACCGGCAGGCGGGAAAGAAGGGTATCTCGGCTTTCATCGTCCCCACCGACACGCCGGGATTCCTGGTCGCGCGCATCGAGGACAAGATGGGCCAGCACGCTTCCGACACGGCGCAGATCGTGTTCGAGAATTGCCGCGTTCCGGCCGGGAATCTGCTCGGGCGGGAGGGCGAGGGCTACCGCATTGCGCTCGCCAATCTCGAAGCCGGCCGCATCGGCATCGCCGCCCAGTCGGTCGGCATGGCGCGCGCCGCGCTGGAGGCGGCACTGCGCTATGCGAAGGAGCGCGAGGCTTTCGGCAAGCCCATCATCGAGCATCAGGCGGTGAACTTCCGGCTCGCCGACATGGCCACTCGCATCGAGGCGGCGCGCCAACTGGTGCTGCACGCGGCGAGCCTGCGCGACGCCGGCAGACCCTGCCTGAAGGAAGCGTCGATGGCGAAGCTGTTCGCCTCGGAAATGGCGGAGCAGGTCTGTTCGGATGCCATCCAGATCCACGGCGGCTACGGCTACGTGGCGGATTTCCCGGTCGAACGCATCTACCGCGACGTGCGCGTGACGCAGATCTACGAGGGCGCTAGCGACATCCAGAGACTGGTGATCGGGCGCGCGCTGGCGGGCGGAAGTTAGCGCATGCAAAGCTCGCAAGGCGCGCGAAAACAGGTAATCTCTTGCGCACTCTCCCAGGCCCCCTCGCAGGCAATGCGTGAACGAGGCAGTGCATGACGCCCATAGACTTCTATTTCGACTTTTCCTCGCCCTATGGCTATCTGGGGGCGGAGAAGATCGACGATATCGCCGCGCGTCATGGCCGCGTCGTGGAATGGCACCCGATCCTGCTCGGCGTGGTGTTCCGGGCCACCGGCGGCGCGCCGCTGACCGAGATCCCGATCAAGGGCGACTACTCGAAGCATGACTTCGCGCGCTCGGCGCGCTTTCTCGGTGTCCCGTTCAAGTATCCCAGCCGCTTCCCGCTTGCCACCCAGAATGCCGCCCGTGCCTTCCTCTGGCTGGCCGATCGGGACCAGGCCCTGGCGAAGAACTTCGCGCGCGCCGTCTATCGCGCCTACTTCGCCGAGGACATCGACATATCTAACACCGACAACCTGCTTGGCATCGCCGGCTCGATGGGAATCGATCGCCTGGGCCTGCAGCAGGCGCTGGCGGATCCGGCGCTGAAGGAGAGGCTGCGTGCGCAGAACGACGCGGCGCTGGCGCGCGGCGTGTTCGGTTCCCCCTTCTTCTTCGTCGATGACGAGCCGTTCTGGGGTTCGGACCGGCTGCCGCAGGTCGAAAAATGGCTCGAAACCGGCGGTTTCTAGGCCGCCGACGAGTCAACCCTGCCCGCGCGCCATGACCGCCATCAAGTCCGGAATCGACACGCGCAGCGGCGAATATCTGGCGAACGCCCAGGCGCTGCGCGCGGCGGTGGCCGATTTGCGGCAAAAGGTCGAGCAGGCGGCGCGCGGCGGCTCGGAGGAGGCGCGCGCAAGACATCTCGCCCGCGGCAAACTCCTCGTGCGCGACCGTATCGACGTGCTGCTCGATCCCGGAACCCCGTTCCTGGAACTGTCTCAACTCGCGGCCTACGACATGTACGGCGGCGGTGCCTACGAAGTGCCGGCCGCCGGCATCGTCACCGGCGTCGGCCGCATCCAGGGCCAGGAGTGCGTGGTGATCGCCAACGACGCCACGGTAAAGGGCGGCACCTACTACCCAATGACGGTGAAGAAGCACCTGCGGGCGCAGGAGATCGCGCGCGACAATCGTCTGCCGTGCATCTACCTGGTGGACTCGGGCGGCGCCTTCCTGCCGGCGCAGGACGAGGTCTTCCCCGATCGCGACCACTTCGGCCGCATCTTCTACAACCAGGCCAACCTTTCCGCATCGGGCGTGCCGCAGATCGCTGTCGTCATGGGCTCGTGCACGGCCGGCGGCGCCTATGTGCCGGCGATGTCCGACGAGGCCATCATCGTCAGGAATCAGGGCACCATTTTCCTCGGCGGTCCGCCGCTGGTGAAGGCGGCCACCGGCGAAGTGGTGACGCCGGAGGACCTCGGCGGCGCCGATGTTCACACACGTGTATCGGGCGTGGCCGACCATTTCGCCGAGAGCGACACCCATGCCCTCTATCTGGCGCGGCGGGTGGTGGGCACGCTGAACCGGCGCAAGCCGTTGCAGCTCGATCGGCGTGAACCGGAGGAGCCGCGCTACGATGCGGAAGAGATCTACGGCATCATTCCCGCCGACACGCGCAAGCCCTACGACGTGCGCGAGGTGATTGCACGCATCGTCGACGGCAGCCGGCTCGGAGAGTTCAAGCAGCGCTACGGTACGACGCTGGTGACGGGTTTCGCCCATGTCCATGGCTATCCCGTGGGCATCGTCGCCAACAACGGCATCCTGTTCTCCGAGTCGGCGCTGAAGGGTGCCCACTTCATCGAGCTTTGCGCGCAGCGCGGCATTCCCCTGCTCTTCCTGCAGAACATCACCGGCTTCATGGTCGGCCGCAAGTACGAGAACGGCGGCATTGCCCGCGACGGCGCGAAAATGGTGACCGCCGTCGCCTGCGCCAGGGTGCCGAAGTTCACCGTGCTCATCGGCGGCAGCTTCGGCGCCGGCAACTACGGCATGTGCGGACGCGCCTACTCGCCGCGCTTCCTCTGGATGTGGCCCAATGCCCGCATCTCGGTGATGGGCGGCGAGCAGGCGGCGAGCGTGCTGGCGCAGGTGAAGCGCGATGGCATGGAAGCGGCCGGCAAGAGCTGGAGCCGGGAGGAGGAGGAAGCGTTCAGATCGCCGATCCGCCGCCAGTACGAGAACCAGGGCCATCCCTACTACGCCACCGCGCGGCTGTGGGACGACGGTGTGATCGATCCGGCGCAGACGCGGCGCCTTCTGGGGCTCGGACTTTCCGCGGCCCTCAACGCGCCGCTGGAGGAGACGCGTTTCGGCGTTTTCCGCATGTAGGTGCCCGGCACCGGACCGGCAGGTCGGATCGGGCGCAGCGAATCCGACCTGCACAACGATGCAGCAACTTGAAACGAAGGGATGTGCATGGCAGATACCGTACTTACCGAAATCGACGCCGGCGTCGGCATCATCACGCTCAACCGTGCCGAGCGCCACAACGCCTTCGACGACGTGCTGATCGGCGATCTCACGGCAGTGTTGCAGGGAATGGATGCCGACTCGGGCGTGCGGGTGGTGGTGCTGTCGAGCACCGGCAACAGCTTCTGCGCCGGTGCCGACATCAACTGGATGAAGCGCGCCGCCGAGTATTCGGAGGCCGAGAATTATCGCGATGCCATGGCCCTGGCGGAACTGCTGCGCACTCTGAACGAACTGGGCAAGCCCACGGTCGCCCGAGTCCAGGGCGCCGCCTACGGCGGCGGTGTCGGCCTGATCGCTGCCTGCGACATCGCGATCGCCACCTACGACGCCCAGTTCGCGCTCACCGAGGTGAAGCTGGGGTTGATTCCGGCCGTCATCAGCCCCTATGTCGTCGCCGCCATCGGCAGCCGCAAGACGCGCCGCTACATGCTCAGCGCCGAGCGCTTCTCGGCATCCGAGGCGTACCGCATCGGCCTGCTGCATGAGATCGTGCCGGACGAGGAAGGACTCGATGACGCGGTGGGCGAAATCGTGGACGCGCTGCTGGCCGGCGGGCCGCAGGCCCAGGCCGAGTGCAAGGCGCTGATCGGCGCCGTCGCCAATTGGCCGATCGACGAGGATGTGGTCGAGGACACGGTGCGCCGCATCGTCGCCGTGCGTGCCTCCGACGAGGGCCGGGAAGGCATGACGGCATTTCTGGAGAAGCGCCAGCCGGACTGGATGGGAAATTCATGAGCGGTCTTTCGCACCGGCGGGACGACGCAAGGCTTGGCCGACAGAGACCGGGCGTCTGCCTTGTGTTCCGCCTCCGCGAGTGGTGAAGAATCGCCGATGTTCTCGAAGATCCTGATCGCGAACCGCGGCGAGATCGCCTGCCGCATTCTCAAGACTGCCCGGCGCATGGGCGTCCGCAGCGTTGCGGTCTACTCCGAGGCCGACGCCGCAGCGCGCCATGTCCGCCTGGCGGACGAGGCGGTGGCGATCGGCGGCGCGGCGGCGCGCGATTCGTACCTGAATATCGGGCGCATCCTCGATGCCGCGAGGCGAAGCGGGGCGCAGGCGATCCATCCGGGATACGGCTTCCTCGCCGAGAACGAGGAGTTCGCGCAAGCCTGCGCCGCGGCGGGCATCGTGTTCATCGGTCCGCCCGTGGCGGCGATTCGCGCCATGGGTTCGAAGGCCGCCGCCAAGCAGCTGATGGAGCAGGCGGGTGTGCCGCTGGTGCCGGGCTACCATGGCGCAAGCCAGGAGCTTTCCTTCCTCAAGGCACAGGCGCAGAAGATCGGGTTTCCGGTGCTGATCAAGGCTTCGGCGGGCGGCGGCGGCAAGGGCATGCGTGTCGTGGAGCGCGGCGAGGATTTCGAGGCTTCTCTTGCGTCATGCCGGCGCGAGGCCTCGTCCGCCTTCGGCGACGACCGCGTCATCCTCGAGAGATACCTCTCGCGGCCGCGACATATCGAGATTCAGGTGTTCGCCGACACCCAGGGCAATGTGGTGCACCTGTTCGAGCGCGATTGCTCGGTGCAGCGTCGCCACCAGAAGGTGCTGGAGGAGGCGCCTGCCCCCGGCATGACGGCGGCACACCGCGCGGCGATGACGCAGGCGGCCATCGCTGCCGCGCGCGCCGTCGGTTATGTCGGCGCCGGCACCGTGGAGTTCATCGCCGATCAGGATTTCGCCGCCGATGGCGGTTTCTATTTCATGGAGATGAACACCCGGCTTCAGGTGGAGCATCCGGTGACCGAGATGATCACCGGACTCGACCTGGTCGAATGGCAATTGCGCGTGGCGGCGGGCGGGCCGCTGCCCCTGGCCCAGGAGCAGATCGTCCTTCGCGGTCACGCCCTAGAGGCGCGCATCTATGCCGAAGACCCGGACAAGGGCTTCCTGCCTTCCACCGGCCGGCTGGTGCATCTGGCCCCGCCGGCGGAGTCGCTGCATGTGCGCATCGACACCGGGGTGGAGGAGGGCGACGAGATCACCCCTCACTACGACCCGATGATCGCCAAGCTCGTCGTCTGGGACGAGACGCGGGAGCGGGCGGCCGCGCGCATGCTGCAGGCGCTGGCGCAGTACCGCATCGTCGGTGTGGCCAACAACGTCGAATTCCTGTCGCGGCTGACGGCATGTCCGGCGTTTGCTGGCGCGGATCTGGACACCGGCCTGATCGAGCGCGAGCGCCGCTATCTGCTGCCGGAGTCGGCCGAACCGCCGAGCGATGCCTTCGTCCTGGCTGCGCTTGCCGAATTGCTGCGGGAGGACATTCTTTCGCGCCGGGCCGCCGCGAACGATCCCGACCCCCGCTCGCCCTGGCACCTGCGCGATGGCTGGCGATTGAACAGCAGGGCGCGGCGCAGCCTGAAGTTCCGCGCCGGCGAGAGGGATAACACCCTGACGGTCGGCTATACCGGTCGCGGCTTCGAGATCACTTCCGACGAACACACGACGCTGGCGCGCGGCGAATTCGGCGCGAACAATGAACTGCGCGCGGAATTGGGAGGGCGCCGGCTGACGGTCACGGTCATCGCGGCCGGGGAAAAGCGCCACGTCTTCCTGGACGGGCGCTGCTATCAACTGGCGGCGGTCGATCCCCTGTTCCACGTCGGCGAAGGCGGAGGTCACGACGGCGGCCTGACGGCACCCATGCCGGGGAAGGTCATCGCGCTGCTGGCCGAGGTCGGCGTCGCGCTTGAAAAGGGCGCGCCTTTGCTGATTCTGGAGGCGATGAAGATGGAGCACACCATCTGTGCGCCGGCCGCGGGCACGGTCGGCGCCTTCCACTTCGACGTCGGCGACCAGGTGAGCGAGGGCGCCGAATTGCTGGATTTCGTGGCGGCGGGGGTGCCCTGATGCCGCCGCGGGTAGGGCTATGGATCGGCGCCGCGTGGCGCATTGCCCTCGCGGCGCTGCTGCTTGCTGCCGGCGGTCCGGGTCGCGCCGACGAGACGCGGCAAACCGAACGGGTGGCGACGATCCGTGCGCTGCAGGACCAGCACCACGCCCTCCCGGACAGTGCGGCGCTGGCGGACGCGCTGGTGGATTTCCTGGCGCGCCGAGCCTTCGTCTCTCTGGCGTCCGGCGACGGCCAGTGGAACGCGCGCAATCCGCGCTGGCAGACGCTGTTCCCGCAATTCCGGGGAGAGTTCGGCGAGGCGGTGGCGCGCATGGTTCCGTCCTACGAGTTGCATTCGACGATGGACCCCGGGCGCAGGTTGAACAAGGTGCTGGCTTCGTTTTCAGCAAAGCAGCTCGAAGAGATCGAGACGGCGCTCGGCGATCCGCGGCTGCTGCGAGCGGTGGTGTCGGCCCAGCAGGCGTCGCCGCTGGCGCTGCGCATGATGAGCGCCAATCTGCTGCCGCAACTGTATTCGGAGCAGGAACTGCGGGAGATGTCCCTAGAAGCGGAGGCGAAATTCGGCATCGATCCCGCTTCGCCCGACGCGCAGGAAGTGGTGGAACGACTGGAGCAGCCGACGCTCAAAGCCTACCGGGAGCGAGTCATGGCGGCGCTGACGGACGGCAGCGCTCTGCTTGCGCGCCTGGACAGTCCGGCGCTGCGCGCCGAGTTCGACGCTCTGACCCAGCGCTGGCGCCGCAGCGTTGACGACCGCTGACGGCGGCAGCGACTTTGACTCCGCCGCCCGTCGCATTAACGTGAAAGTCGCGCCGGCGACTCTCGAAGCTCCCCTCTCCTGACGGGAGAGGGGCTGGGGGTGAGGGAACGGTTCATGGCGAGAATCTTCATCATTCGGGGCGGCTCGCATTCCATGACCGCTAGAGAACCGTGATGACGTTGCCGAAACAGGTCAGGATCGTGGAGGTCGGCCCGCGCGACGGCCTGCAGAACGAGCCCGCTTCGGTACCGACATCGGCCAAGCTGGAGCTGATCGAGCGCTTGGCGCAGGCGGGCCTGCGGTCGATCGAGGCGACGGCGTTCGTGTCGGCCAGATGGGTGCCGCAGATGGCCGACCACGACGCGGTGCTGCGCGGCATCGTCCGCCATCCCGGCGTCAGCTATCCGGTGCTGGTGCCCAACATGAAGGGCTTCGAGGCGGCGCTGGCCGCCGGCGCGCGGGAGGTGGCGGTGTTCGGAACAGCGTCGGAATCCTTCGCGCAGAACAATATCAACTGCTCAATCGCTGACAGCCTGGCGCGGTTCCGACCGGTGGTGGATGCCGCCCTCGCCCACGATATCCGCGTGCGGGGATATGTGTCCTGCGTCCTGGGCTGTCCATTCGAAGGCGGGGTGGCGAGCGCCAGGGTGGCGGAGGTAGCAGCGGCGCTGTATGGGATGGGCTGCTACGAGATCTCGCTCGGCGACACCATCGGCGTCGGCACGCCGGCCAGGACGCAGCGCATGATCGAGGCGGTCGCCAGGTTGGTCCCGCTGGATCGGCTGGCCGGCCACTATCACGACACCTACGGCATGGCGGCGGCGAACGTCTGCGCATCGCTCGAGATGGGAGTCGGCGTATTCGACAGCTCGGTGGCTGGGCTGGGCGGCTGCCCATACTCCCCCGGCGCCTCGGGCAACGTGGCGACGGAGGACATCGTCTATCTCCTCGACGGCCTCGGCATCGACACCGGAGTCGACCTCCCCAAGGTCGCCGAAGCGGGCGCTTACATCTGCCATATCCTGCAGCGTGAGACAGCCTCCAGAGTGGCGCGGGCTCTTGCGGCGAAACGCCGGCGGCTTGCTGCGGCGCCTGCCTGAGGTTGCGCCGGCCGTGGTCGAGTCGCCCTGCATCAACGTCTGCCGCATGGACCCCGTCACCGGGCTTTGCGAAGGTTGCTGGCGTACGCTGGACGAAATTGCACGCTGGGCGCAGACCTCGGATGAAGACCGGCGGCGCATACTGACGTGGGTGGCAAAGCGTCGGAAAGAGACCGTCGATCCGTGGAGCGGCGCCCTGCATTGCGATTGCGACTGAATCTGTAACCGGCCGGCGCGTGAACCACCTTCCCCCACAGATTCAAGTCCTGGAGCGAGGTTGGCTGTCGTCGAACAACGTCCTGTTTCTGGAGGGCGAGCGGGCGTCGCTGATCGATTCCGGCTACGTTGCTCATGCCGCGCAGACCGTGGCCCTGGTGCGTCACGCGCTCGGCGGCCGGCGCCTTGCGCGACTGGTCAACACGCACTCCCATTCCGACCACATCGGAGGCAACGCGGCCGTGTCGCAAGCCTTCGGTTGCCGCATCGCGATTCCGGCGGGCATTGCGCCGGCCGTGGCGGAGTGGGATGAAGCCGCACTGCTGCTCGAAGCGACCGCCCAGAGCGCCGCCCGCTTCGCCCACGACGAGGAAATCGCGGCCGGCGATGAGATGGAACTCGGCGGCCTGACCTGGCAGGCGCTGGCGGCGCCCGGCCACGACATGCATGCGCTGGTTTTCTACAACCCGGAGCGGCGCATCCTGATTTCGGGCGATGCGCTGTGGCGCAATGGCTTCGGTGTGATCTTCTCCGAACTGATGGGGACGGCCCCCGGACTCAGGGCGACGCGGGAAACGCTGGAGGCCCTGAGCCGCCTGTCGATCGACGTCGTCGTTCCCGGCCACGGCGCGCCGTTCGCGGATGTGGACGACGCGCTGCGCCAGGCGTTTGCGCGATTGGCGGCATTCGAAGCGGATGGCGAGCGGCTGGCGCGCCACGCCGTGAAGGTGATATTCACCTTCTGGCTGCTGGAGCGCCGGAGCATCGCAGCCGCCGACCTGGCTGGATTTCTTGCCGGCGTATCCCTCTACCGGGACGTCAACGCGCGCTATTTCCGCCAGTCTTTCGATGAGTTGGCTGAGTGGTTGATTCGGGATCTGGAGCGGGCTGGGGCTGTGCGCCGCGAACGGGATCGAATTGTCGCTGCGGGCGACGCTTGACGCGCAGCGATCGTTGCATCCGCAAGTACCTCATGCCGTAACCCTCCTGTCCTTGTTCCGCGATAAGATTAGAGGCGATGGCCTACCGAAACGGCGCTTTCGGAACCGCTTCGATCATTCCCATGCCGCTTAGAACATCGCCCCTTCGGCAAGGTTCAACGCGGCATGCGGACAGTGCTCCGACTGCCGATCCGGACCGCCGGCCAGGATGACAAGATTGCGCGCATTGGCTATGCTTGCCCGAACCTTCGCGCGTTCCTGCAGATGCAATTGATCCTGATCAGTGGGCTGTCGGGCTCCGGCAAGAGCATCGCGCTCGCCGTGCTGGAGGACGCCGGCTACTACTGTGTAGACAATCTTCCCGCCACGCTGCTGGACCAACTCATCGACCATCTCCATGTCGCCGGCTACGAGCGTGCTGCCGTGGCGGTCGATGTGCGATCGGGCGCGAGCCTCACCGCCTTGCCGGCGGAGGTTGCCGGGCTGCGCGACCGGGGTGTCGACCTGCGCTTCATCTTTCTGGACGCGCGGGACGACACGCTGATCGCACGCTTCTCCGAAACGCGCCGCGGTCATCCCTTGGCATCCGAGAAGGCGACCCTGGCCGAAGCCATTTCGCGCGAGCGCGACGAACTGGCCGAGATTTCCGAACTCGGCCACCGCATGGACACCAGCGATCTATCGCCCAACGCGCTGCGCGGCTGGATCAAGGACTTTGTTCGAATTGTCGGCAACGAGGGGCTTACGCTGCTGTTCGAGTCCTTCGGCTTCAAGCACGGCATCCCCCTCGATGCCGATCTGGTTTTCGATGTCCGCTGCCTGCCCAATCCGCACTATGACCCGCGGCTGCGCCCGCTCACCGGACGCGACGGACCGGTGATGAGCTTTCTCGAAGGGCAGCCGGAGGTGCGCCAGATGCTTGCGGACATTCGCCGCTTCGTCGCCGACTGGCTGCCGTGCTACAGGCGCGACAACCGGAGCTATCTCACCGTTGCTCTGGGATGCACCGGCGGCCAGCACCGCTCCGTGTACTTCGCCGAGTGGCTGGCGGATCGGTTCCGCGAGTCGGCGCGCGTATTGGTGCGCCATCGCGCCTTGTCGCAGTGATTTTCCTGCGCTTGATCCGACCCGGCGACTGGCTGGTGGTCGCTCTTGCCGCGGTTCTTGTTGCACTGACGGTGCCGGTTGCACTGCGCGGAGGAAGCGCGGAGCGCGCCGTGGTGAAGCGCAGCGGGCAGGTGGTCGCCGAAATCCCCCTCAGCGTCGCTCGCACGGTGGAGGTGCGCGGCCCGCTGGGTGTGACGCGCATAGAAGTTCAGCCAGGACGCGCACGGGTTGCGGCCGATCCGGGGCCGCGCCAATATTGTGTACGGCAGGGTTGGCTGACGCGCGCCAATGCCATTGCCATATGCGCGCCGAACGAGGTGAGTCTTAACCTCGTCGGGCGAGATCCGGCCTACGACACAATCAATTACTGAGGAATGGGTTTCAGGGCCGTGCCCCTGCCCTTCCGGTGCGACACCGGTCGAGATACTCCGTGATCTAGGACTATCGCGTTCGCACGGCCACGCTGGATGCGCCGCGGACCGCGTTGGAATTATCCCGGAAGCGGACATATATCCGGTTGCCGGCCGGATCAAGAGGGATGGCGGCGCCAGTACCGCGCACGAACACCGCGAACGTGGGCGTTCCACCGCTGGCGATCGCAGTGGACACGGACCCGGCGGGAGGCTGCAGGCAAGCCCCGGTGCTCGGATCGGTCTGGCACAGCGTGAGGTTCACCGGCAGTGCCGTGCTGCCCGTGTCAGCAGTGGCGGTGATCGAGCCGGCGCGGCCGACATTGGCGGAAGCCACGGCGAACGCACCGGTGCCGGAGGCTCCGGGAATATTAGCGATGCCGTCTCCGGTGGTCGTTGCGACCAGCGCGATGACATCGGGCGTCGCGGTATTTGAAGCGGACAGAAGCAGCGTGTTGATGCCGGTGAGAACGCCGGCGGGACCGGCATTGGCGCAACTGAATCGCAGTTGAACATCCGTGGGGCTGAAAGCGGCAGACGGCGTGAGGCTGACGACGAAGCTTTGCGCCGCACCCGGTTCGATGTCCACGGGCGTGTTGGCGCTGCCGGTCAGCGAATTGTCAGTCGAGTTCGTCGTCTGGTAGCCGAGCGTCGCCGGAATGTTGCTGCCCAGGCCGATCGAGCAGGCCGTACCGACCGTCGAGCCGGAATTGATCATCGTCGCATACACCGTGAGCGGCGAGCCGACCTGCACCGCTCGACTTGCCGGAAGAACCGCGCTCACGAGTGAAGTGGCGGGACCGATCGGGGGTGCTGCTGTCGTCGCCTGCCCGGTCGCAGTCACCGTGACCGATACGTTTGCCGGCGTCGCGTCGGCGAGACCCTTGGCGTCGCGTACCGTGAGTTTCACTGCATACGGCCCCCCCGGCGTGTTGAACTGGACCCTGGGGTTTTGCTGGACGGAGGCCGCAGCCGCGCCGCTGAAATCCCAGCTGTATGTCAAGGGTGTGTTTCCGTCTGGGTCACTTCCGATACCCTGGAAGTTGACGGTTGTTCCGCTTTCGACGGTCAGGGTGTTCGATGGCGAAACGATACTGCCTTCCGGTGCCTGGTTGGAGGTGGGGCTCGTCGCTGGAGCAGCAACGGTTATGCTTCCCGACTTGTTGCTGCTGCCACCCGGTCCCGTCACGGTCAGCGAGACCGTGTACGTCCCGGCAGTCGCATAGGTGTAGGACGGATTCTGAAACCCGCTGGTCGCTCCGTTGCCGAAGTTCCACGCATAGCCGGTGATCGATCCAGTCGAACTGTTGCTGAAATTGACTGCAAGCCCGGTTATCGTGCTAGTAAAATTGGCGACCGGGGCCGGCGCCGAAGCGGTGATGTAGTTGGTCTTGCTCACCGTCTTGCTGCCGCCTGGTCCGCTTACAGTGAGACTGACCGAGTACGGTCCGCCGGCGGCGTAGGAATGACTCGGATTCTGCAAGGTGCTGGCGGTGCCATCGCCGAAGTTCCATGAATAGCTGCTGACGGTTCCGGCGATCGTGCTGGTGAACCCGACCACCAAGGGCGCCAGGCCCGACGTGACGTTTGCGCCGAAGGTGGCGTTGGGCGCGGCATAGGGCACGGTCGAGCTGGTTTCGTTGGAAAATGCACTTTGATTGCCGGCGGCGTCACGAGCGGAAACTGCGTAATAGTAGGTCTTTCCTTCCTGAAGATTGGCGACGGCGTAGGTGGTTTGCTTGCCGATGTCGAGCTTCGTCGTATAGCTCCTGCTGGCCAGCCCGTAATGGACCGAGTAACCGGTCACGGCGGGGTCCGGACTCGGGTCCCAGGCCAGCGTGGCTTGGCCGGCGAAGGCGCGAACTGCCAGTACTACCAGGGTCACAAAAAGGGTGAACGAGTTGACCAAGCCGGCCAGCCGGCGTGCCATGAACGTTCCGCACATTGCACTACCCTCCCAGAGTCCTGCAGACCGATCCCGATCCGCGCCTCAGGAAAGCAAGTCGTCCTTCCCTGAAAACGGGCTCCCTTTATTGCTCGCGGGAGCTGGGATTGCGGCCGAACGTCTAATTTATTTCGGGTCTTGTACTTGGTCGGGGCGACGAAAGGAGCCGACTCGTGTTACGTGGTGATTCCGATGCTGTATGAATGATGCAAAGCCAGGTCGCACGAATCGGAAACCATTGTCAGCAGAATGTCGTCGCCATGCGACGTTAGCTCTAATAGCGGACCGGACTTTCGAAAACTTGAGCCCACCGTTCCGGGCTCGAACACGGGCTCGAACAAGGTGGGGATCGCGTACTTCCCATGTAGAGAGGTAGGATTAGGTGATTGACTGCCCCGAAACGCAGCGCGCAAGCAGCAATAGCGTTTGTAGATCAAATACCGCTATGTCCAACGGAACCGGGCGGCGCATGGGAAACTGGGCTGACTTGCGAGCTCCAACGAATTCGACGTGAGCGCAGAGAGAGCTCAAGCTGACGGCGGCGGAGCGGTACGACGACTGGAAGATGATATTGTTTCGACACTGACCGGGAACCTCCGGAATCACGCGGTCGCCGACAAGAGCCATCGCGCTGCGGCGGGGGTGAATAAGCGGTCGTGACGGCCATGAATGGGCCCACGGTGCCGTCATGAATGCAACAATGAATGTGGCCACCGACGCAATAACGACGTTGAGAGCGGAAGCATCGTTACACCCTCCACAACAATCGAGCTGGATGCCACTGCCGACGACCATCGCATCGCGCGCTACGCGGCGGCTGCGATCGCCCTAACCGTGGCGGAAGCAGCGATCCCCATGCCGCTGCCGGGCGTAAAGCCGGGGTTAGCCAATATCGTCCTGCTCGTGGTGTTGGAGCGATATGGCTGGCGCGACGCAGTCTGGGTGTCGCTGCTGCGGGTAGTAGCGGGCAGCCTCTTGCTCGGTCAGTTCCTCGCACCCGGATTTTTTCTGAGCCTGGCTGGCTCGGTGGCGAGCCTCGCTGCCCTTGGCTTCGCCATGCATCTGCCGCGACGCTGGTTTGGTCCGGTAAGCCAGAGCGTGTGTGCCGCATTCGCTCACATTGCCGGGCAGCTTGTCGTGGCCCGTTTGTGGCTGGTGCAACATGACGGCGTGTTCTACCTAGTGCCGTTTTTCGCAGCGGCGGCGCTCGTTTTCGGATTGGCCAACGGACTCGCCGCGGCGAAATTGTTGCAGGATGACACGTGGCGGGAAGGGGCAATGGATGCCGCGAACGAACAGGGTCGGATCCGTTAGAGTCATGCTGATCCGATCGACTCACGATTACCATTGAATCCATGAGCCAGAGTCTCATCGCCGTGGCGCTCACCGGCGCGTCGGGCATGCCCTACGGCATCCGTTTGGTTGACTGCCTGATCAAGGCCGGAGTGCGGGTGCAGATGCTTTACTCCCAGGTGGCGCAGATCGTCGCCCGACAGGAGATGGATTTGATCCTGCCGTCGCGCGCCGCGGACGTGGAGCGCGAGCTTGCCGCACGGTTTGGCGCGGCGCCCGGCCAGCTTGCGGTGTACGGGCGCGAAGAATGGTTCGCGCCGCTCGCTTCGGGCTCCAATCCACCGGATGCCATGGTCATTTGCCCGTGCACCATGGGCACGCTGGCCGCGATCGCTGCTGGACTGGCGCAAAACCTGATCGAGCGCGCCGCCGACGTGGCGATGAAGGAGGGGCGCAAGCTGATTCTCGTGCCGCGGGAGACGCCGTTCTCCACCATTCATCTGGAAAACATGCTCAGGCTGGCCCGCGCCGGAGCCGTGATTTTGCCCGCCAATCCCGGCTTCTACCATCGCCCCGAGAGCGTCCAGGCGCTGGTGGACTTCGTGGTGGCGCGCATACTGGATCATCTTGCTATTCCCCACGATCTGATGCGCCGCTGGGGCGATCCCGGCCGCCCGCCGCTGCTCGAAGCGTAGGCATGCAGACATTCGAACTGCCAATCTTCCCGCTCAACACGGTGCTGTTTCCGGGCGGAGTCCTGCCGCTGAAGATCTTCGAACAGCGATACATGACGATGGCGAAGGACTGCCTCAGCCAGCAGACGCATTTCGGTGTATGCCTTATCGCCGAAGGTGCGGAGGTGGGCGCTCCGGCGACTCCCCATTTGGTTGGCACCAGTGCGCTCATCACGGAATGGGACATGCCGCAACTCGGCGTGCTGCAGGTCACCACACGCGGCGGGCAGCGCTTTCGCGTCCTGGAGTCGGAAGTCGATCGCCAGGGGCTGCTTCGCGCCAAGGCCGCATGGATCCAGCTTGAGGCCGGGAAGCAGGTGCCCGAACACCTTCACGGGCTGTTGCCGCTGCTGCGCGCCATCGTGATAGACATGGGCACCGCGCGCATTCCCGAGCCTCACGCCTTCGACGATGCGACGTGGGTCGGATACCGTTATGCGGAGGTGTTGCCAATACCGCTCGGCGCGCGCCAGAAGCTGTTGGAGCTGGATGACCCGGTCAGTCGGCTGGAGATCATTTTCCAGTTCCTGTCCCAGCGCCGACTGGTGAGCTAATCATCCTCGTCGCACCGCGCCAACAGCCTGAGTCCTCCCAGGATGCCGCGCAGATGTTCCTCGATCACGTTTTTTCGGGCAGGGAAATCGGACGCCGGCGGGAGTTCGAGGTGTCGTACCTGGATGCGGGGCGGCAGACCCGGCAGTGCGTCGCGCGCGGCTGGCTCGAGGGACAGAATCAGATCCGCCCACTCCGTTTCTCTCCGGCCGACTCTTGGGACTGCACGCGGCTCGATGTGATCTGCGCCGATTCTTGCGGCGGTGGCTCGGGCTTCCTCCGCCCATTCCGGATGAACCGGAGCGACCAGCAGCAACCGCAACCTGCGCTTGTAGGCCACGGCTAGACCGGCACCGTCGCGAGCTGCCGCAGCAGCTTTCTCACCGGAGCCGGCAACGCCGCCTTGTCAGCCTCGTGCAGCCGCAGCCAGCGGAAGCGATCCTCGCGGACCTGGTCCCCGGCGGGCACGACGCGACACAGCAATGGCCTCATTTCGAGTTGGAAGTGAGTGAAACCATGGCGCAGCGGCGCCATGGGTTCGACGGATTCCAGCCTGCAATCATAGCTTTCCGCGACTTGGGTATGAAGCCGGACGGTCGCGGCCTCGACTTCGGGCAAGCCCAGCAGACCGCCCCAGATGCCGGCCGGGGGGCGCAGTTCGAGCAGAATGCGATCGCCGTGCAACAGCAGGAGGACCGATACCGTTCGCTGCGGTAGCGGGCGTTTCGAACGCGGCGTCGGCAATTCATGGACGCGCCGCTCGCCCCGCGCCACGCATTCGCTGCGCAAGGGGCAGCACTCGCATACCGGACGCTTGCGGACGCAGACGGTGGCTCCGAGATCCATGAGCGCCTGCGTGTAGATGTCCATGTCCTGGTGCGGCAGCAGGGATCGGGCGAGAGCCCATAGCCGCTTTTCGACCGGTTGGCTGCCGGGGAATCCGGCGACACCAAAGTGGCGGCACAGCACCCGCTTCACGTTGCCATCGAGGATGGCCGAGCGCGTGCCATAGGCGAAGGCGGCGATGGCGGCGGCCGTGGAGGGGCCGATACCCGGCAATTGTGCGATCGCGTTGACATCGCGCGGGAACGCACCGCCGTGCTCGTCAACGATGCGCCGGGCGCAATGATGCAGATTGCGCGCCCGGGCGTAGTAGCCCAATCCGCTCCACAGGGCCATCACGTCGTCAACAGGCGCAGCGGCAAGAGCGGCGAGGTCGGGGAAGCGGGCGAGGAAGCGCTCGTAGTAGGGGATGACCGTCGCCACGCGGGTCTGCTGCAGCATGATTTCGGCCAGCCAGATGCGATAGGGATCGCGCCGCTGCTGCGACCACGCCTGCCACGGCAGGTCGCGGCGGCCATGGTCCTGCTGCCAGTTGATCAGAACCTGGGCAAAGGCGGGCGGATTCTCCATCGGTACCGGCGCGAACAGCCCCCTGGTTGCGCCTTGAATCAGGCCTTGACCGGCCGCACCTTGATCGCGACGAGCTTGGCACGGGCGCGCGCTTCGTCGATGGTCCGGCCGGTGGCCAGGGCAACGCCCATGCGCCGCTTCTTGAAGGCCTCCGGCTTGCCGAACAGGCGCAGGTCCGAATTCGGGACCGCCAGTGCCTCGGCCAGGCCCTCGAAAGCGATGCCCTTTGCGTCCAAGCCGCCGTAGATGACGGCGGAGGCGCCGGGTGCCCGCAGCGACACGTCTACCGGCAGGCCGAGTATGGCGCGGGCGTGCAGGTCGAACTCGCTCTGCACCTGGGAGCACATGGTAACCATCCCCGTATCATGGGGGCGCGGACTGACCTCGGAGAACCATACCCGATCGCCCTTGATGAACAGTTCGACGCCGAAGATGCCGCGTCCGCCCAGGTTCGACGTGACCCTGCCGGCGATCTCGCGCGCGCGTGCGAGCGCCAGCGGACTCATCGGCTGCGGCTGCCACGACTCGACGTAGTCTCCCGCCACCTGGATGTGGCCGATTGGATCGCAGAAGTGAGTGGATACCGCGCCGTCGGCCCCCTTGGCGCGAACCGTAAGCAGGGTAATCTCGTATTCGAAATCGATGAAGCCCTCGACGATGACGCGGCCCTGATTGACGCGGCCGCCCTGCGCCGCGTACTCCCACGCCCCGACCACGTCGCCTGGGGCCTTCACCAGCGACTGACCCTTGCCGGAGGAAGACATCACCGGTTTGATCACGCATGGGTAACCGATGCCGCCGTCGCCGTCGATCGCCGCCTGGAGCTCGGCAAGCGAATCGGCAAACCGGTAGGGAGAGGTGGGCAGGCCGAGATCTTCGGCCGCGAGGCGGCGTATGCCTTCCCGGTTCATGGTGAGGCGCGCGGCCCGCGCCGTCGGGATCACCTCGGCCAGGCCTTCCTTCTCGATGTCCACCAGCATGTCCGTGGCGATGGCCTCGATCTCGGGAACGACCAGGTGCGGCCGCTCACTTTCGATGAGGGTGCGCAGTCGCGCCCCGTCGGACATGGGGATGACATGGGCCCGGTGCGCCACCTGATGGCCCGGCGCGTCGGCATAGCGGTCCACCGCAATCACCTCCACGCCCAGGCGCTGAAGGGAAATGATCACTTCCTTGCCGAGTTCCCCGCTGCCCAGGAGCATGACGCGGGTGGCCGAAGGCGACAGCGGCGTGCCGATCCTCATGTTGTCTTCCTTCCGAAAAATTTTGCGCCGCATCATAGCACGCACCCCGATGCCGATTCCCCTGCATCGGTCATGGTTGTCCGGGCGCGGACTAGCGTGCTACGATCCTCGATTTCCGAGAAAAGCGCCAGCCGCCAGAGATCGTTCGAGCATGATTCCCAGAGAAATCGACAACCGCGCCTTTCGCGATGCCCTTGGCGTGTTCGCGACCGGGGTCACCGTGGTCACCACGCGCACGCCGGACGGGTCCTGCGCCGGGCTGACCGTGAGTTCATTCAATTCGGTCTCGCTCAATCCGCCGCTGATCGTCTGGAGCCTGTCCCTCGATTCGCCGAATCTGGAAGCCTTCCTGAACTGCGACCGTTACGCAGTGAACGTGCTCGCCGCCGACCAGGTGGAGTTGTCGCGCCGCTTCTCCCTGCCGTTGATCGACAAGTTCGCCGGCCTCGATTTCGACCAGGGAATCGGGGGGGTGCCGCTGCTGCGCGACTGCTGCGGGTGGTTCGAGTGTCGCAACGCATTGCGCCACGACGGTGGCGATCACCTGATCTTCATCGGGGCGGTGGAGCGTTTCGCCTGGAAGAATCGGCCGCCTCTCGTGTTTCAGGGCGGCAGATATCGGGTGCTGGCGGATCTGCCGGGCGCGACGGGCGTGGAATGAAGCAACGCGGCGCACGCCGCGAACCCGCCGCGCTCCGTCGGCTCATCGCGGGGCGGTCGCCGGCAGCTCCTGGGGCGCAGGGGTGGGGGCGGCCTTGATCAGATCCCGCAACCGGTCCAGGATCGGCTGTTTGTCGGCTTCGATCTGCTTCACGCGTGCGTAGACCACGTCGAGTTGGGCGTTTAGTGCGGCTTCGCGCCGCAGCGCGGTGCGCTCCTGACCGGCTACCTCCTCGTACGCGACCACGTCCGGCGACCTGCCCTGACTGAGCAGGGGAAACTGCGCATTGGATCGCAATGCCTCCTGCAAGGATCGGATGTGCTGGTACTCGGCTTGCAGCTCCTGGTTGAGGGTGTTGAGGATGGTCTGCAGGCGCCTCAGTTCGGCCTCCGGCGCTTCAGCCAGGACGGGACGCTGGAAAGAGAGCGTCAGCAGGACCATCAACAAGATCAGGCGCATGGGCATCTCCCTCCAGAGGCATGTCGGACAGGCGGATTCTATTGCCCGGTATGCAAATCGACCAGCCGAAACGGCCGGCGCCGCGCCGTGGCGCGAGGGGCAAATGGAGCGGGTGAAGGGAATCGAACCCTCGTCTTAAGCTTGGGAAGCTTCGGCTCTACCATTGAGCTACACCCGCAGGATCGGGGATTGTACGTCCTCTGCCGCGCTTTGCTCAACCGGGTGCCGTGCCGCGTGCGGCATCAGGGCGATTCCCTTTCCTGGACCAGGGAGCGAACGTAACGCAGGTCGTCGTTGTCCAGCAGGCCCTTGCGCAGAAGGGCGAACAGGGCCCACTGGAACAGCTTGCCGGGCGAGGTGGTGGCGCCGATTGCGCCGGCGGCACGCGCCATGATGTCGCGCTTCGGGTTGTCGTCGTGGTTGCCGTGATAGAAGATCACCGGCACCGAAGTGTATTGCTTGATCTGGCGAAGGTGCCGCAGCGTGACCCAACCGTCGTCCTCCGGGTCGTTCTCGCGCCCCATGTCGGAAACGATCAGGTCATAGTCGTCGCGCCGCAGCGCATCGAGCGCTTCCCGCGTGCCGAGGCAATTGACGACCTCGATCCCCAGGGTGCGAAAGGCCCGGCGCTCGAACTGGTTGTCGTGGGGATGGTCATCGACCCAGAGGATGCGACGGGCGCGGACGAAGGGTGCCGAGATCTGCGCAATCCGCGTCAGGCGCTCGCGCTCCTCGCGGGCGTGGGGCAGCAGGCGTCCGAGCCGGATCGCCGCATCTTCGGCCGCAGCGACCGTGTTGACGGAGAAATCCACCCCCACGACCGGTCCGGGTCCCGAGCCGGCGGAAAAGGTGGCGACGAGTGCGCGCAACTCCCGTCGATACTCCCAGATGAACCCGACCAGAAGCACGGTCGCGAACACGTAAAGGAACGGCGGCAGAAGCAGCCTGGCCCAGTCAAGCATCGTGGCGTCCCGGCAGATTGCTCATCGGATCGATGCGGGCGAAATCGACGTCGAAAACGGCTTCAGGATCGGGCGCTGCGGGCGGGGCGAAAAGCCTGTCCGTTTCCCCGGCGCCTGCCGCGAACGCGCACGGCGTGCTGATCAACCTGTGTCCGGGACGGGATGTTTGCACCTTTCGCGGCGGACGGCAAGCGACGGGCCCGGCGCGGTTCTAGGGCCATGCAGTGCCGACGGCCATGACCGGGCGGCCATGGCCGCATGATAAGATTCCGCTTGATCTGACGCAGGACCAACTTTGATCGAACTGACCATAAACGGTGAGCGGCAGCAACTCGACGCCGTGCTGTCCGTGGCACAACTTCTGCAGCGGCGGGGGCTGGCGGGCAAACGGGTCGCGGTCGAGCGAAACGGCGAGATCGTGCCGAAGAGCCGTCACGCGGACACCCTGCTTGCCGCCGAGGACAGGCTCGAGATCGTCGTCGCCGTCGGTGGCGGCTGACCAACCTCATGCGGCGACGCGCACCTTGCCGGCGCCGTCGCACTCCGAACCCTGAGAAACCGATGCCCAACGATCCCCTTGTCATCGCCGGAAAAAGCTACTCGTCGCGCCTGCTGGTCGGAACCGGCAAGTACAAGGATTTCGCCGAGACCCGCGCCGCGGTGGAGGCCAGCGGCAGCGAGATCATCACCGTGGCCATTCGCCGCACCAACATCGGCCAGGAACCGGGCCAGCCCAGCCTGCTCGAAGTGCTGCCGATGGACCGGTACACCATCCTGCCCAATACCGCCGGCTGCTACTCGGCCGAGGACGCGGTGCGTACGCTGCGGCTCGCGCGCGAGCTGCTGGACGGCCATGACCTGGTCAAGCTCGAAGTCCTGGGGGATTCCAAAACCCTGTTTCCGGACATGCCGCAGACGCTCAAGGCAGCCGAGGTTCTGGTGAAGGACGGCTTCAAGGTGATGGTCTATTGTGCCGACGATCCGATCCAGGCCAAGCGTCTCGAAGATCTCGGCTGTGTCGCCGTGATGCCTCTGGCATCGTTGATAGGCTCCGGCATGGGCATCCTCAACCCGTGGAATCTGCGCCTGATCATCGACAACGCCAAGGTTCCCGTTCTGGTGGACGCCGGTGTCGGTACCGCCTCCGATGCCGCCATCGCCATGGAACTCGGCTGCGACGGCGTCCTCATGAACACCGCCATCGCCCATGCCCGGGACCCGGTGCTGATGGCAAGTGCCATGAAGAAGGCGGTGGCGGCGGGGCGCGAGGCCTTCCTAGCGGGACGCATGCCGAAGAAGCTGTATTCCGCCGCGCCCAGTTCGCCGACGAGCGGGCTTATCTCCTGAACCAGCCACGGCCATTCACCGCGCGGGAATCGGGTCGTGGGCGACTGCGGCCCGCGCGACGGCCGGAGCACCGATGTCCCACCCCGACCAGACCCATATCCGCAGCTACGTCCTGCGCCAGGGGCGCGTATCGAGCGCGCAGCAGCGCGCCCGCGAAGAACTGTTGCCGCACTACGGTATTCCCTATGCGCCTGCCGCGCTGGATCTGGATGCCGTCTTCGGCCGCAGCGCGCCCAGGATTCTCGAGATCGGATTCGGCATGGGGGAGACGACCGCGGCCATAGCCGCCGCTCATCCGGACTTGGACTATCTGGGCATCGAGGTCCATACGCCCGGTGTCGGGGCGCTGCTTAAGACGGCCGGCGAACTGGGCCTGACCAATCTGCGCGTGGTTCAGCACGACGCGGTGGAAGTGGTGCGGGACATGATCGCGCCGGGCTCGCTGGACGGCATCCACCTCTTCTTCCCAGACCCCTGGCCGAAGAAGCGCCACCACAAGCGCCGTCTGGTGCAGCCGCCCTTCGTGGCGTTGCTCGCCAGCCGGCTCAAGCCGGGCGGCTATCTGCACTGTGCCACCGACTGGCAGGACTATGCGGAGCAGATGTTGTCCGTGCTTTGCGCCGAGCCCGCTCTCGCCAATACCGCCGAGGCTTTCGCGCCGCGCCCGAACCATCGCCCGCAGACCAAGTTCGAGTCGCGCGGTCTGCGCCTCGGCCACGGCGTGTGGGACTTGGTGCTCCGCCGTCTTCCCGGCTAGCCCTCTCCGCCGCATTCCGTCTCCACGGCGGCGCGGCAGCGCAAGTGCCCGAAGCCGGGCGGGCACACTTCCCCGACGGAAACCCATTGTTGCCATTCCGGCAACACGCCTATTCAATCGAGCTGACTTATCGCCGCTGCCTCGGCAGGCTATCATCGGTCGCATACTGTGCCGCCGCGACACGCGCGAGTCGGCCGAACAGAGGGCAGCGCAATGAGTCCCGAATACCTGATCCTGACCGACAATGACTTCGTGCGCCTGATGGCGCTGCAGCCCGGACCGCAACTGCGCGCGGAATTGGAGCGCGCCATCGTGGTCCCGCCGGATACCGTCCCCCGCGACGTGGTGACGATGCACTCGCGGGTGCGCTATGTGGACGAGGCAAGCGGCGAGCGGCGCGAGATCCAGGTGGTCTATCCAGACGAGGCCGATCTCGCCCAGGGCAAGGTCTCGGTATTCGCCCCGGTGGGCGCGGCACTGCTCGGGCTGTCGGTGGACCAGGAGATCGACTGGGATTTCCCCGGCGGCGCCAGACGCAGATTGCGCGTCGAGGAGGTGGTGGACCAGCCCGAGTCGCGTCGGCGCGCCGCGTGCTCGCGCTGCGAAGAGCACGGCCGGCAGGCCGGTTAACATTAAAGTCGCGCCGGTGACTCTCGACGCTCCCTTCTCCTGCTGGGAGAGGGGCTGGGGGTGAGGGAAGCGGTCATGGCGAGAACCTTCATCATTCGGGGTGGCTGGCATTCCATGACTGTCAGCGTGTTGCGCCCTGGTCCCAGTAGGGTTCGGGACCGAAGCGCGCGCAGAGGAAGTCGATGAAGGCGCGCACCTTCGCCGGCAGGTGCCGGGTCGGAAGATACATGGCATAGACGTGCTGCTGCACCGGGATGTATTCCGACAGCACCGCCTGCAGCCGCCCCTCCTGCAGGTCCTTGCCGACGATGAAGGTCGGCAGCAGCGCCACCCCGAGGCCGCCCAGCACCGCCTGGGACAAGGCCTCGTCGTCGTCGATGTGCAGCGGTCCGCTCACCGGCACCGCGATCTCGCCTCCGGGTCCGATGAAGCGCCACTGCCCCTTCTCCCCCGAAAGGGTGTAGTTGAGGCAGTCGTGATGCACCAGATCCTGGGGCGTCCGCGGCACGCCACAGCGGCCGAAGTATTCGGGCGTAGCGCAGAGCTTGCGGCGCACCGGAGCGAGGCGGCGCGCCACCAGATGCTCCGGCGGCTCCCCGGTTACCCGGACCGAGACGTCGTAGCCTTCTTCCGCCAGGTCCACCAGCCGGTCGGTAATCGACATGTCGAGAGCGAGGTCGGGACAGAGCGCGAGAAATTCCGCCAGGGCCGGTGCGACGTGCAGCGTGCCGAAGGCGACCGAAGCGCTCACCCTGAGTACTCCACGCGGCTCGGCATGCAGGCTGTTCGACCACCTGCTCCGCCTGTTCCGCCTCTTCGACGATGCGCTGGCAGTGTTCCGCCAGTGCCGCTCCCACCTCGGTCAGGCTCAGGGCGCGCGTACTGCGATTGAGCAGGCGTGCGCCGAGGCTCTTCTCCAGCTTTGCCACGGCCTTGCTCACCGCCGAGCGGGAGGTGTTCATTCGCCGAGCCGCCTCGGACAAGTTTCCGGCGTCGACTACACGCGCGAACACGGCCAGCAGGTTCAGGTCTTTCATGAGTTGGACATTGTAGATCGATCGGCAACAGCGTGGTTCGGCCGGGACGGCTTATCTCTCGCGTTTCGATTGGCATAGGATGGACCTGCAGCGCTGGTGAGGCGCTGACGGGAGGATGGAACAGGGGGCGAAAGGAGGACGACATGGCCGCGATACGGATCGGTGCAGGGTGGAGGAAACGCGGAGCGGAGATCCCGCTGCCGGCCGTGCCTGAGGTTCGCCCCTGTCGGGCGATCGAGGTCGGCTGCACCGACTGGTACATCTACCCGCGCAGCGATCCGGTGGCAAGGGAGTGTGCGCCGGCTCCGGGCGCCAAGGTTGCAGCCATGAGGCAGCGAATCGCGCCTTGTGCCGGAGCCTCTGGGTGAGGCGGCCGGGTGGAGGCTGAAACGGCAGCGGCCGGGTTCAGGCACCTTCCGGCCGGTCGAGGAAGATCTCCAGCAGATCGTTGAGAAAGCGCCGGCCGAGTTCCGTCGGTGCGATGCGATCGGCGGATAGCGAGAGCAGAGCGCGCCGCTGCGCTTCGCCGAGCGCGGTCCGCAAGGAATCCAGGGAAAGGCCGGTGCGTTCGGCATACAGGCGAGGCGCGAATCCCTCGATCAGCCTCAGCGCATTCATCATGAACTCGAAGGGCAGTTCCTGCCCTGTCACGACGCGGCGCTCCTGCAGCGGCGAGCCGGCCCGGACCGCGTCGAGATAGGCCTGAGGATGCCGGTGACGCACCTCCCGCACGATGCGGTCGTGGTAGGAGAGCTTGCCGTGGGCGCCGGCGCCGATGCCGAGATAGTCGCCGAACCTCCAATAGTTGAGATTGTGGCGGCAGCGCCGCCCGGGGCGGGCGAAGGCGGACGTTTCGTAATGCTGGTAGCCGTGGCCGGCGAGTAACTCCTCCGCCATGTCCTGCATGTCGGCCGCGAGATCCGGATCGGGCAGCGGCGGGGGATTGCGCTGGAAGGCAGTGTTCGGCTCCAGGGTCAGGTGGTAGGCCGAGAGGTGAGGCGCCCCGTAGCCGGCCGCTGTCTCCACGTCGCGTCGCGCTTCGTGCAGCGTCTGCCGCGGCAGCGCGTACATGAGGTCGAGATTGACGTCGGCGAAGTGCTTCATGGCGAGTTCGACCGCGGTGTGCGCCTCGCGCTCCGTCGTGGATGCGGCCGATGGCAGCGAGATGTTTCGGCTCGAAGCTCTGGATACCCAGCGACAGGCGGCTCACGCCGGCGGCGCGGAAACCCTGGAAGCGATCGGCATCCACGGTGCCGGGGTTGGCCTCGAGGGTGATCTCGGCGTCGGGCATCAGATTGAGCCGGGTGCGCACCGCCGTCAGCAGGCGATCCACCGCTGCGGGTTGGAGCAGGCTGGGCGTGCCACCGCCGATGAAGACGCTCGATACGCGACGTCCCCATACTTGCGGCAGGGCGAGTTCCAGATCCGCGATCAGCGCATCGATGTAATCGGCTTCCGGGAACCCCCCGCGCACTTCGTGCGAGTTGAAGTCGCAATAGGGGCACTTGCGCACGCACCACGGAAAGTGCACGTAGAGGGCGAGGGGCGGCGGCACGGCGACGCCGCCGGCTGCATTGCCGCGTCGCTGCTCGACATGCAGCGGGATGACGCGGCGGTCCGCCATTCCTTCGACCCTAAGCCGGCCGGGCCGCAACTGAACAGCCTTGCCCGCTTCCTGCGGCCGCAAGACCTGCCATGTACGAACAAGGAGAGATTCCCCCTGCAATTCCCCCAAACCGGCCGGCCAGGCAATCCTTCGCCAGAATTGTCACGACTGCATCCGTAAGCGGCTATTCGGGATGCGCTTTCAGTCGCCCCGCCATGTGCCGAAAGGCGGCGGCGCGGTGGGACAGCACGTTCTTTACCTCGGGCGGCAGTTCGGCGGCCGTCTGCTCCATGTCCGGCAGCCAGAACAATGGATCGTAGCCGAAGCCGTTGGCGCCGCGCGGGGCGGTCAGGATCTCGCCGTGCCACTCGCCGTCGGCGATGATGGGCTGGGGATCGTCGGCGTGGCGCACCAGCACCAGGATGGCGTAATAGTGGGCGCGGCGGTCCACCACGTCGCGCATCAGTTCCAGCAATTTGTCGTTGTTGCGCTGGTCGTTGCTCGGTTCGCCGCCGATGCGGGCGGAGCGCACCCCGGGCGCGCCGCCGAGCGCCGTCACGCACAGGCCGGAATCGTCGGCGAGGGCAGGCAGGCCGGTGTGAGCGGAGGCGTGGCGCGCTTTCGCCAGAGCATTCTCGACGAAGGTGGCATGGGGTTCCTCGGCTTCCGGCACGCCGAAGCTGGATTGGGGCAGGACCTCGATCTTGAGCGGCGTCAGCAGTGAGGAAAGCTCGCGCAGCTTGCCGGGATTGTTGGAGGCGAGGACGAGTTTGTCGATGGTCATTGGGAGCGATGAAGATCTGGGAAGAACCCGAACGATACCAAATCGGCTACGACCCGTGACCTCCGCGGCTACCCGTTCGAACTCAGGGCCAGTTGTTGCGCCGCGACGATGTGCGCGATGCCCTGCTGCGCCAGAGCCAGCAGCGTGTCCAGTTCGGCGCGCGAAAACGGCGTGCCTTCCGCTGTCCCCTGCACCTCGACGAAGCCGCCGGCGCCGGTCATGACCACGTTCATGTCGGTCTCGCAAGCCGAGTCCTCGGCGTAATCGAGGTCCAGGATCGGCGCGCCGCGATAGATGCCGACGCTGACCGCCGCCACCATGTCGCGCAACGGGCTGCCTTTCAAGGCGCCGCTGCGGATGAGGGTGGCGATCGCATCCTGTACCGCGACGCGGGCGCCGGTGATCGAGGCGCAGCGGGTACCGCCGTCGGCCTGGATGACGTCGCAGTCGACCGTGATCTGCCGCTCGCCCAGGGCCTTGAGATCGGTGACGGCGCGCAGGCTGCGACCGATCAGGCGCTGGATCTCCATGGTGCGTCCGCTCTGCTTGCCCTTGGCCGCTTCGCGCTGGGTACGGGTATGGGTGGAGCGCGGCAGCATGCCGTACTCCGCCGTGATCCAACCCTGGCCGTGTCCCTTGAGAAATCCCGGAACCTGCTCATCGACGGTGGCGGTGCACAGCACCTTGGTGTCGCCGAACTCGACCAGCACCGAACCTTCGGCATGCTTGGTGTAGTGGCGCGTGATGCGCAGGCTGCGCAGTTGCTCCGGCTCTCTTCCGCTTGGTCTCAAGCTCGCGCCTCCCTGTCTATTTGGAATACTTGTGAATCGCCGTCTGGATTTCTTCGATGGCGCGCTCGATCTCTTCGTCGCTCAGATCGCCCGGCGGCACACCCGCGTCGCGGACGCGGCTGAAGCCTTCCATCTGGGTCGTGAAACCGTCCAGCGGCATGGTCACGGTGGACACCAGCCCCGAGGTGTCGCCGGCGTAGGACTCCTCCCAATTCATGGCGATCATCGAGGCGTTGTCGCAGGTGTCGCCGCCGAGTTCTTCCGCCAAGTCGAGCAGGCGCGGCACCGTCTCCATTACGTTGGCGCCGTCCAGGCCGTGCGATCAGCCGTTCCGCTCCCAGCGGGCCCCAGGCGCCGTCGGTCGCGAGCACGATGACGTCGCCGGCGAGCAGCGGTGTGCGCGGCGAAAACTCGATCTGCGGCATGCGATTGCCGCCGAGGCAACTGAAGACGCGGTTGCGCGCCGGATGCACGGCAGCCTCGCTCTCGCTGATCAGTCCGTCCTCCACCATCATCCGCACCCGCGAGTGGTCGCGCGTCACGCCGCGACGCGCCCGCCCCGGATCAGGTACAGGCGCGAGTCGCCGGCATGGGCCCAGAAGGCGACGTTGTCCTGCACCACGCAGACGACGCACGTGGTGCGCGGCGCCTCCTCCAACAGACGGTCGCCGGCGTAATCGACGATGGCGTAGTGGGCGTTGTTGAGGATCGGGAGAGAAACAGGATGGGATCGTCGATCCTCGGTGCGGCTTCGGCCTGGAACGTATCGGTGATGTACTGCACCGCGATCTGCGCCGCGACCTCGCCGTGCAGGTGGCCGCCCATGCCGTCGGCGATGACCAGCAGCAGCGCGTCGCGCGAGTAGCTGTAGGCGAGCCGATCCTGGTTGTGCCCGGCGCCTGCCGATGCGGCTTTCCTGGAAGATCGTGAAAATTTCACTTCGTCACCAGGCGGCGGATGTGGTGCAGAACGAGCCGAGCAGCCGCTTCGGGCGGGCGCCGTGCTCGCGGCTGGCGAGCGCCTTCTGCAGGGCGAACACGCTCTGCGGGCGCTCGAGATGGTCCAGATGCATGCACCAGTCGATGGTGCGCAGAAGCTGCGGCGAATATCGGTCGGCCCAGCGGCTTGACCGCCGGCCCGACTTCGTCGCGATCGACGCGGCATCGGCCGCCTGCGGCGCGGCGCCGGAAAGGCAGGAGTACATGCTGGCGCCGATGCTGTAGATGTCGCTCCATGGCCCGAGCAGGTCACGACTGGAATACTGCTCGGGGGCGGCGAAGCCCGGCGTATACATCGGCTTGAGGATGGTTGCGCCGGATGCGACCAGGGTCTGGCGCGCGGCGCCGAAGTCGAGCAGTACCGGCGCGCCGTCGTGGCGCAGATAGACGTTCGAGGGTTTGATGTCCAGATGCAGCAGCTTGTGCGAATGGACCTCACGCAGGCCGTTGAGCAGACGCGTGAACACGGTGCGCATGAAACTCTCGCGGATCTGTCCCTTGTGCTTGCGGATGTAATCCTGCAGGTTGGTGCCGCGTTCGTACTGCATGACCATGTAGACGGTATCGTTGGCGCGAAAGAAATTCACAACGCGCACCACGTTCGGATGCTGCAGCTTGGCCAGCGCCCGCCCTTCCTCGAAGAAGCACTTCATGCCGTAGCGGAAAGCCGCCTGGTTTTCTTCGCTGATCTGAGGCAGGACATCGCCCTCCTTGCGCAGCGCGAGGGAATTGGGCAGGTACTCCTTGATCACCACCGGCGTGCCGTCCTGGTCGGTGGCGAGGTAAACGATGGAGAAACCGCCGAGGCTGAGCTGCCGCTCGATCCGGTACTGGTCGAGCTGGTGCCCCGCAGGCAGCGGCTGGTTGGCTTGAGACGACGGCATTCGAGTGTGGAGCTGTGATAGATTGCCGGATTCTATAGCTTGTTCCGACCCTGTAAAGCCGGAACAGACGCGAATAATGGCGACAATCCAGAGCATGACCGGTTATGCGGCGGCGTCGCGCGATGTCGGCCGGGCCATCCTCCACCTCGAGCTGAAGAGCGTCAATTCGCGCTTTCTCGACCTCGCCTTCCGCATTGCCGACGACCTGCGCATCATGGAACCGCAATTGCGCGAGCTGATCTCGGGGCGGGTTCAACGCGGCAAGGTGGAATGCCGCCTGAACCTGCTGCCGGCGGTGGCGGCGCCGCGCGAAGCGGTCCTCAATCCGGGGCTGATGGCTCAGCTTGCGTCGTGGCAGAGCGCCGTCCACGGCGTCTTTCCGGATGCCGCGTCCCTCGCCGTGGCCGACGTGCTGCACTGGCCGGGCATGCTGGGGGACGAAACGCCTGCCGCGGACAGCCTGCAGCAGGAATGCATGACGCTGGCGCAGACGCTGCTCGACGATCTCATCGCCAGCCGCGTGCGCGAAGGCGGCAAGCTGGCGGCGATGCTGTCGGATCGGGTGGTGCGCATGCGCGAACTCGTAGCCATAGTTGCGCCGAAGATTCCGCTGCAGGTGGCCGAGTACCAGGAGAAGCTGGCGAACAGGCTGCGAGAGGCGCTCGCCAGTTCCGACGAGGAGCGAATTCGCCAGGAAGTCGGTCTGTTCGCCGCGCGCATCGACGTCGCCGAGGAGCTGTCGCGGCTCTCCGCCCATCTCGACGAAGTGACGCGCGTGCTTGATCGTGGCGGCGCGGCCGGAAAACGCCTCGACTTTCTGATGCAGGAGCTGAACCGCGAGGCCAACACCCTGGCGTCGAAATCCGTGTCCAACGAACTCACCGCCATCGCCGTCGAACTCAAGCTGCTGGTCGAGCAGATGCGCGAACAGGTGCAGAACATTGAATGAGCCGCGCGCAGTCAGGAGCAGAGAAGCGGCGCACGCCGCTCGCGCGTTGCTGAGATGACCGGCACTCTGCTCATCGTCACGGCGCCGTCCGGTGCGGGCAAGACTACCCTGGTGCGGCTGCTGCTGGAGCGCGACCCGGAAGTGCAGTTGTCCCTCTCCTGTACCACCCGCAAACCGCGCGCCGGAGAGGTGGACGGCCGCGATTACCGGTTCATCGACGCGGCGACCTTTCGCGCCATGCGCGAGCGCGGCGAATTCCTCGAGAGCGCCGAAGTTCACGGAAACTATTACGGTACTTCGCGGGTCTGGTTGGAAGAGAGGATGAAGGCGGGCCACGACGTGCTGCTGGAAATCGACTGGCAGGGCGCGCGCCAGGTGCGCGAGGCATTTCCCGGCGCCGTCGGCGTCTTCATCATGCCGCCCTCGCTGGCGGAACTGGAGCGGCGGCTGCGCGCCCGAGGCAAGGACAGCGAGGAAGTGATCCAGCATCGCCTGGCCAACGCCGTGGCTGAGATGCGGCATGTTGCAGAGTTTGATTATGTTATTATTAACAAAGAGTTGCCGGCTGCACTCGAGGATCTCGTAGTGGCGGTTCGGGCTTCCCGCCTGCGCTATCCGGCGCAGCGCATGAACCACGCCGATTGCTTCACCTTTATGGAACAGGAATGAATCATGGCCCGCATCACCGTTGACGACTGCATGAAAAGGATTGGCAACCGCTTCCAGCTTACGCTTGCCGCCACTTACCGCGCGCGCCAGCTCTCCGCCGGCTCGACGCCGCTGGTGGACGCGGAGAAGGACAAGCCCACCGTGATCGCCCTGCGTGAAATTGCCGCGGGCAAGGTGGGTCTGGAAGTACTCAATCGCGGGCAGGCCTAGCCCGGACGCGATGCGTCGAGGCCGGTGAATGGATATGGCGGCATCCGTTCCGTCCTCGGGGCTGTCCCATCCCCCGGCATCCAGCGCCGTCTCGCTCGGCTTCGAGCAGTTCCGGAATGACATCGCGGTCTATCTGAAGCCCGAGGACGTCGGGCGCATCGAGGCCGCGTATCACTTCTCCGCCTTCGCCCACGAGGGGCAATACCGCATCTCCGGCGAGCCCTACATCTCCCACCCGGTGGCGGTGGCGGAGATTCTCGCCCACTGGCACCTCGACCCGCAGGCGCTGACCGCCGCCCTGCTGCACGACGTGATGGAAGACACGACCATCACCAAGCAGGAGATTCACGACCGCTTCGGCAAGACGACGGCGGAACTTGTGGATGGCGTGTCGAAGCTGGACAAGATCGAATTTCAGTCGGCCGAGGATGCCCAGGCGGAGAATTTCCGCAAGATGCTGCTGGCGATGGCGCGCGATCTGCGCGTCATTCTGATCAAGCTCGCCGACCGCCTGCACAACATGCGAACGCTGGACGCGGTGCGTCCCGACAAGCGCCGCCGCATCGCGCGCGAAACCTTGGAAATCTACGCGCCGATCGCCAACCGGCTCGGTCTCAACAACCTCTACCGCGAGCTCCAGGAGCTCTCCTTCAAGCACCTGTATCCGGTGCGCTTCGCGGTGCTGGCCAGGGCGATCAAGGCCTCGCGCGGCAACCGGCGCGAGGTGGTGGGCAAGATCCTGCACGCGATCCGCCAGAAGCTGGCGGATTGCCGGATCGACGCGGAAGTGCAGGGGCGGGAGAAGAACCTCTACAGCATCTACCGCAAGATGCGCGAGAAGTCGCTGTCCTTCTCCAAGGTGCTGGACATCTACGGCTTTCGCGTCGTGGTTAAGGACGTGCCGGCGTGCTACCTGGCCCTGGGGGCGCTGCACGGACTGTTCAAGCCGGTGCCGGGCAAGTTCAAGGACTACATCGCCATTCCCAAGGCCAACGGCTACCAGTCGCTGCACACCACCATCATCGGTCCCTTCGGCACGCCGCTGGAAGTCCAGATCCGCACCGCCGAAATGCACCATATCGCCGAGACCGGCGTGGCCTCGCATTGGCTGTACAAGGATTCCGAGAAGACCTTCTCCGATCTGCAGCAGAAGACCCACAAATGGCTGCAGTCGCTGCTGGAACTGCAGTCCGCTTCCGGCGATTCGGCGGAGTTTCTGGAGCACGTCAAGATCGACCTGTTTCCGGATGAGGTCTATATCTTCACGCCCAAGGGGAAGATCATGGCGATGCCGCGGGGGGCGACGGCGGTGGACTTCGCCTACGCCGTACACACCGATATCGGCAATCGCTGCATCGCCTGCCGCATCAACCACGAACTGATGCCCCTGCGCACCGAACTCAAGAACGGCGACCAGGCCGAGATCATCACGGCGCTGCACGCCAATCCGAATCCGGCCTGGCTTACCTACGTCAAGACCGGCAAGGCGCGCTCCCAGATCCGGCATTTTCTCAAGACCATGCAGTACGACGAGTCGGTGACGCTGGGCGAGCGGCTGCTGGGACAGGCGCTGCGGCCCTTCGATCTGCACCTTCCGGCCATTCCCGAGGCGATCTGGGAGGCATTCGTGCGCGACACGGGCGCCAAGTCCCGCCACGACATCCTGGCCGATATCGGCCTCGGCAAGCGGCTCGCCGCCATCGTGGCACGGCGGCTGTCGGAGGGCCACGAAGCCGCGGGCGTCACCCAACCGAAGCAGCCGTCGGCCATCCTGATCCGCGGCACCGAAGGCATCGCCGTGCAGCTCGCCAAGTGCTGCCGCCCCATTCCGGGCGATCCCATCGTCGGCGTGATCAAGAAGGGCCAGGGTCTGGTGGTGCATACCCACGATTGCCCGGCCATCGCCCGCGCCCGGGGCGATCGCGACAAGTGGATCGAGGTGCAATGGGAACTCGATTCGGGGAGGTTGTTCGACGTCGCGGTGCGGGTCGTCGTGGAGAACCGGCGCGGCGTTCTGGCAAAGGTCACGGCCGAGATCGCCGAGGCCGGTGCGAACATACAGAACCTGAGCATGGACGACGAGCGGGGAATGTATACTTCGCTCTACTTCTGCCTTCAGGTGTCGAACCGCAGCCATCTGGCGCGCATCATGCGCGCGCTTCGCCATCTGCCCGAGGTTCTGCGGATATCGCGCGCCAGGGGCGAAGTGAAAGGCGTGCGCATCGACGAGTGAGCCGCCGCATCCGCCGGTAGAATGGCGGCCGAGACTCTTTCCGGAGGGAAACATGGCGCTGTACGAATCCGATCACACGAAATTCATGCGCGAATGGCTGGCCAAGCACCCCGAGCAGATCGAGGAGCAAAAGAAGGGGCGCGGCCTGTGGTGGGACAAGCCCCAGGATCTGGAGACGCAGGAGCGCGCCAGGCAGTCGAAGGTGCCGCAGAAAGCCTACTACTACCAGTCCGAGTAGTTCGACGGCGCCGCACCGCTCGTTTCACCCAGTCTGCGGCAATTCGTGCCAGCGGCCGCCAATTCCTGAGAGATTGTGAATTAATCTACTGCGCGTCCCGAGTGCTGCGTTGCGCGGTGCTCGCTCCTCGCCTATCTAACTGATATGTCTCGTCGCTGCGCTCCGTGCGCCTTGCCTTCGGGCCGCTCGCTACGATTCCTTCACAAACCTCTGAGTCGCGGTGTTCGATAGCTCGATCGTCTTCGTCGATCTCGAAACCACCGGTGCCAATCCGGTGGATGATCGTGTGATCGAGATCGGCATCGTCAAGGTCACTGCGGGTGCCATCGAGTACGAGTGGGATACGCTGGTGGATCCGCAGACTCCCATTCCGCCTGCGATTCAAGGTTTTACCGGAATCAGCGACGAGATGGTGCGCGGTGCGCCGACCTTCGGCGCCATCGCCGACGAACTGGCGCAGCGGCTCGGCGATTCCCTGTTCGTCGCCCATAACGCGCGCTTCGATGCCGGTTTCCTGAAGAGCGAATTTCGCCGCCTCGGCCGGCCGTTCCCGTCGCGCGTGCTGTGCACCGTGAAGCTGTCGCGCGCCCTGTATCCCCAGCACCACCGCCACGGCCTGGACGCCATCATCGCGCGCCATGGCCTCGCCTGCGCTGCGCGCCACCGGGCGTTGGGTGATGCCCGCGTGCTGTGGGAATTCGTGCAGTTGATCGGGCGCGAGCATGCGCCGCAGGCCATCGGGCAGGCGGTGGCCAAGGCCATGAAGCAGCCCAAGCTTCCGCCCGACCTCGTCCCCGATACGCTGGATCACGTGCCGGAAACGCCGGGTGTCTACGTGTTTTATGGCGAGAACGAGTTGCCGCTCTTTGTCGGCAGGAGCCTCAATCTCCGGTCGCGGGTCCAGGCCCACCTCACCGGGGATCAAAGCGCCGGGCGGGCGATGCGCATCGCCCGGGAAATCCGGCGCGTGGACTGGATCGAGACCGGCGGCGAATTGGGTGCGTTGCTGCTGGAAGCACGGCTGGTGAAGGAGAAGGCGCCGATCCACAACCGCCATCTGCGGGGCCAGGGTGAATCATGCTCGTGGCGCATCTGCGACGACCCTGGACCGGGGCCGCCGCTCGATCTGGTGTGGGAAGGCGACTTCGATCCGCGCGAACTCGGCCGCTTGCACGGCCTGTTCCGTTCCCGGCGCGAGGCCAACAATACGCTGCGCGAGATCGCTTCCGCCTACCAGCTTTGCCCCAAACGCCTCGGACTCGAAACGGGCCGCGGCGCCTGCTTTGCCGTGCCACTGAAAAAGTGCAAGGGCGTATGTGTCGGGCGCGAGAGCGCCGCCGCCCACGACCTGCGCCTGCGAGCCGCGCTGTCTTCGCTGCGCCTGAAAACCTGGCCGTTCGCCGGGCGCATTGCGATCCGGGAGGAAGATGGGTCGCGCGGACGCGAGTATTTCCATGTCTTCGACGCCTGGTGCCACGTCGGGACCGAGTTCGACGCAAAGCGGCCTGTTCGAGGCTGCCGCAAGCCGCACCGACCCGGTGTTCGACGCGGATACCTACAAGATCCTCACCCGCTATCTGGCCCGCGAACCGGACAGCATCATCGATCTGGCGCGCGCCGCGGTGTAGGGCGGGCCATGCCCGCCAGCCGGCTCGGGCCGATCAATGCACCGGATGAAAGGCCCGCGAAATGTAGGCGATGACGGCGTCGATCTCGTGCGGTTCGAGAACGGACTTCCATGCCGGCATCGAGGTCTCCGGGAGCCCGTCGCGGATCACCTGACGCAGCCTGTCGCGCGTCATGGTCGACATGAATGCGGGGTCGGCGAGATTGCGCGGATGCGGCTCCATGAAACTGCCGATCCAGTTCTTGCCGGTGCCATCGGCGCCATGGCAGAAGGCGCAATTTCCCTGGAACAGCGTCTCGCCCAGTTGCTGCACCCGGTCGAGCCCGGCCAAGCTGGGCTTGACGTCGTGCACGGCGTAGGGGCTGGCGGAGGTCACTGCGTCCGCTGCTGTTCCGGGCTGGAACTGGTTGCGCGGATAGGACAGGGGCCGGCCCTCCCAGACCAGGGCGTCCTCGGTGGCGCGGCCGTGGTCGTGGCAGGTGACGCAGGAAGTCAGGTACAGCCGCTTGCCCCGCTGCTGCGACGCGTCCAGCTGTTCCCACGGCGTGTCGAGAGTGATGGCGCCGGTGGCGAAGGGATAGGCGTCGCGATAGCGCTCGTGGTTGGGCCAGCCGTTTTCTGTGGTGTGATAACGGGTGTTCGCCGCCTGTCGTTCCATGAACTCGCGACGCACGAAGTCCACGACCAATTGCATTTCGCCGGCGCTGAGTATGCCGGCGAAGGATTTCATTGCGGTGTCCGGCTTGCCGTCGCGCACGGCGGCAAACATCGATTTCCGCGGCAACTGATCGGGGCGGGTGGCGCTGAAGTTGCGCGGCGCAGGCGTCAGATAGGTGCTGGCCAGCGTTCGGGCGTCGCCGGAATAGCCGTGACAGAAGTAGCAGCGGAAGTTGTAGATCTTTCTGCCGGCCTCGTGCCGCGCATCGGCGACGGAGAGCGCATTGCTCGCGGCTGGTCCGCGCGAAGCGGCGCCGTAGTTGACGCCGGCATCATGGCAGCCGGCGACTCCCGCCAGCAGCGCCGGCGCCAGCCATACCTGCCATCTCATTTGCCCGACTTGCCAGCGCCCGGACGGATGTAGCGCCGGAACACGAACTCCGCAACATTCGCCATTTCCTGGTCCGTCAGCACGAATTTCCAGGCAGGCATCTCGGTGCCGACCTTGCCCATGGAAACGGCGGCGTAGAGAGCCGGACGGTTGAACAGGTTGCGCGAGGTTTCTTCGAGGAAATTGCGCGGCTTGGGATTGATGAAGTAAGCGCGGGGTCCCTTGCCGTCGCCCTTCCTGCCATGGCAGGTGGCGCAGTTGTCCATGTAGAACCGCTCGCCCTTGCCGGCATCGCCCACCAGTCCGCTCGGCAGCGGCAGCGACATGTTCTACCTTGACCGGCGCTGCCGCGGCCGGGACATCGCGCTCCCGCCCGCCGTGGGCCTGTGTCCCCGAGATGCCGGCAGCAGCCGGCGCGGGCGGCGTCGCCTTGTTGACAAAGGTCGCCATCATGTAGTCGGCCAGCGCCTCGATCTCCTTCGGCGTCAGTTGCGATTTCCAACTTACCATGGCGGTGCCCGGCTTCCCTTCGGCCACGATGTTCGACGATGTATTCCCGCGTCAGGTGCGCCGCCTTGGTGAAATCCTTCGGCGGTGGAACGAGGCTGTTCTTGGCGCGACTGTTGCCGTCGCCGCGGTCGCCGTGGCAGACCGAACAGTAGTTGTGATAGATGACCTGGGGCTTGATCTCACCGCCCTTGGCGGGGCGCTCGCCGGCAAAGGCCGGCCCACCGGACAGCCCAAGCCCCAGGAAAAGAACGGCTGCTGCGAGGTGTTTGGAGCAGATGGTTTGCGTACCCATGGCAAGTCTAGTTTAGCCAATATCGAGTCCGCCCGCCACGCAAGAAGCAGGCCTGTCGTCCCGCCGGCGCCAGTTTCAGGGTATCGCGCCCCTATGGCTGGCATGAGGGTTGCTATTCCTCTATCCTGATCGCGAAGGCTGCGCCTGGGCGTCGCTGCCCCAAGGGCGTGCCCGATTTGCGCGTCCTTGGCCGTGGTGCACTGGCGATGCAAGGCGCAAGAGCGCGGTTGCGGACCCGGTGGAGAGATGCACATGAAGCGATACGGGCTGGTTCTGATGGTCGTGGCGACGGGCGCGTCGGCGTCGGGCGGGGTGAAGGACGGCAAGGCTGTCTACACGCAGACCTGCGCCGCCTGCCACGCATCGGGTGTGGCCGGGGCGCCGAAGTTGGGCGATCGGGTGGCCTGGGCAGAGCGCCTGAAGGCAGGCGAAGGCGGACTCATCACGTCGGTCCTGAAGGGGAAGGGAGCGATGCCGCCCAAAGGCGGCAACGCAAGCCTGTCCGATGCCGACGTCCGGGCGGCCGTGGACTACATGATCCGGATGAACAGGTAGGGCGGCGAAACTGCGCCGGTCCGTGGGTGACATCCCGATGGGGCTGCGCGCATCGTGGATCTGGCGTCCGGTTCCTTGGCGTACGCTACGCTTCCAACAGGTGGGGCAGACCCCGACGTTCGGGGAGATGGACCGCATATTGGCAGGGTTTGTACTGGAGTGGCTTCGAAATTGGCTGCCGGCAACACACGACGACTTGCCCTGGGTGCTGCAATGGTCGCGCTCGTCCTTGCCATGCCCCTGCGCGCCGACATCCGGGACACCAAGCACAACCTTGCCCAACGTCTCGGCGTCCAAGTCACGGACGAGCGCGAGGTCTGTGTCTTCTGTCATTTTCCCGCCATTGCCGACATACCTGGGTCCAGGGTTCCCGCGGCGAGTGCCGAGGCGCCGCTGTGGCAGCGCACGGTCGCGGACGACTACGCCTTCAGCATCTACGACGATATCGGCCGCGTCGGGCTCGACGGGGCGAAGCCGGTGGGCTCCCAATCGATGGCCTGCCTTGCCTGCCATGACTCCAATCAGGCCTTCGTGGTGGCCGGCGGCTTGAGTGACCACCCGTTCGGCGTTCCCTACCGCGGCAACCGGGCCTCGCAGCAGTCGGTGGATGCGGCCAAGGCAACCGCCCGCAGCGCCGGGACGCCAATGCGCGAGCGCGAGTTCGCGTACGATTTCGGGGCCGACGGTTACCGACCGGTGTTCGAGAGCGTGGTGGAGAACCGGCGCATCTTCTGGGCGTCCGCCTCCGGCAGCGGCTATCGCCGCGGCAAGGGCGACCTCCCGCTCTACGGCCGGCGGGACGCCGATGGGGGAGAAGATGTGCCGTTCATCGAATGCACCTCCTGCCACGATCCGCACTCGACCAGCAGGATGTTCCTGAGAGTGAGCAGTGACAACAGCCAGATCTGCATGACCTGCCATGACAAATAAGCGACCTCCCCTGATCTGCGTTTCCGGCTGCCGCGCCCTGGCCTGTGCCCTGGCGGGGGCGCTGCTGCTGGGGGGCTGTGTCGCCACCCCCGAGATGCAGCCGGCACAGCAGATGACCCTGGTGTTCCCGCCGCCGCCGGACGAGGCACGCTTCTATTACGAGCGCAGCATCTACGGCAGCCACAGCATCGCCGATCTGGAGGATTCCAAGCTCAGGACCATCCTCACCGGGCAGGGCGTCAGCACCGAATTGCTGACCAAGCCCTACGCCGTGGCGGTGAGCAAGGGCCGGGTGTTCGTGTCCGATTCGGTGGACCGGTACATCAAGGTGTTCGACGTGCCCTCGGGCGCGTATTTCCGGATCGGCGAGGAGGATCCCGGGGCGCTGAAGAAGCCGCTCGGCATCGACATCGACGGCGCCGGCACGTTGTATGTGGCGGATGCCACCGCCAAGACTGTCGTGGTCTATGACCGGGACGGCAAGTTCCTGCGCAAGATCGGCGGGCCGAAGCAGTTCGACCGCCTGTCCAGCGTGACCGTCGAGCAGGATGGCTCGCGCCTCTACGTCACGGACATCGGCGGCGTGCAGTCGGAGAACCACCGCATCCGTGTGTTCGACGCGGTGAAGGGCGACCACCTGTTCGACATCGGCAAGCGGGGCGGGGGACCCGGGGAGTTCAACCTGCCGCGCGATGTCGCCATCGGCAAGGACGGCCGCATCTACGTGGCCGACGGCGGCAACTTCCGCGTCCAGATCTTCGATCACGACGGCAAGTTCATCAAGAGTTTCGGCAAGGTCGGCAAGCAGATCGGCAACTTCGCGCGGCCGAAAGAGGTGGCGACGGATCGTGAGGGCAACGTCTATGTCGCGGACGCCGCCTTCGGCAATTTCCAGATCTTCACTCCGGAGGGCGACCTGCTGATGTTCGTCGGCGACCGCTCCGAGAAGGACGGTCCCGCCAAGTACATGCTCCCCTCGGGCATCGCCGTCGACGAGGATGGGCGCGTGTATTTCGTGGACCAGTGGTTCCGCAAGATCGACATCTACCGCCCCGTGAGGCTGGCACCGAACCAGGGCTATCTGGTCAGGCAGGCGGCTGCGCCCAAGAAGTAGGGCGGAGTTTGACGCTCGAACGCATTCCCGCGATTGGGAAATTCCCGTTCCCGGCGACGGGAAGACGCGATCGGGGCATTTCACCCTGCGGCGGGTTATTTCCCCCACCCAATCTCCGACGTAAGGCGTTCAAGGACAACGAATTCGCTCGCGAGTTCCACGGCCCCGCCGTTCGCACGCGGCCTGCCTCTCGCGCCCGAATGTCATGGCACAAAAGGTGCTTTAACCCCTCGCGTGTACGGTTTTTGGGGCGGCATGGATGTCAGTGTCGCGCAGTCGGGGTGTTGATCATGGACTTCAAGGGGCGCTAACATGGAACTGCAAAAACTGGGACAGCGGGCGGTGCGGGCGGCGAGTGCCTGTGCCGTCCTCTTGGGACTGATGGCGGCGGGTCAGGACGCATTGGCCGGCATCGCCAACACGCGGCACAATCTGAGCAATCAGGCAAACCCGATCACGGGCCGGAACCAGGTCACGGGGACCAACCGTAGCGGGTACGGGCACGGAAGAAATCTGTGTCTTCTGCCACACGCCGCACGCGGCGGACGTTTCCAATCCCCTGGAGAATCCGCCCCTCTGGAACAAGCAACTGCTTCCGGCCGCCGGCTATACCACCTACGCATCGCTCAACTCCGCCACCATCGACGGCGAGATCCTGAACGTGGGCTCGATCTCGGTGGCCTGCCTTTCCTGCCACGACGGCACGCAGGCCATGGACAACATCATCAACGCTCCCGGTTCCGGCGGCCTGTTGGCCGACGGCAATGTCGGCGGTGGCGTCAACGGTCGCGCCTGGACCTGGACCGGGGCGAATGTGACCGCGGAGGGACTGCTGACCGGCGTGGCCAACCTGACGAAGGACCTGAGCAACGATCATCCGATCGGCATCCAGTACTGCGGCGGCTTCACCATCGCCGGGCAACGTCAATACCTGCCGGGACAGCCGACTTCGTTTATCGCGACGTCGGCGTACGCAGACGGTGGACGGCGTGACGCGTCCGATCTACTGGGTGGATACGTCGGGACGCGGCGGTGCCGCCACCACCACCCGCGACAAGACCGACATGATCCTCTTCACCCGCGACTTCGCGGACCGGCGCCGGCCCCTCGGTCGAGTGCGGCAGCTGCCATGACCCGCACGCCGACGGCACTGCTCCCGGAAGCCTGGCCGGCCCTACCTTCCTGCGCGTCAGCAACACGGGAAGCCAGGTGTGCCTGGCTTGCCATAACAAGTAAGCGCAAAGAATTCAAGAGTTAGACCCCGCTGGACGGCCAGACGCTTGCGTCTGGCCTTTTTTTTGCTGGAGTCGCCGGGAAGTGTTTTCAATTCAAACTACACTGGGGGAATGATGGGGTCGGCCTGGTTTGGTATTTCGCTTACGTGCGCAGCGGCATGCTTGTCGCTGGCGTCCGCCGTGGTGGGCTCAGGAGAAGCCGGGCGCCAGCCCGCCCGCTGCGGCCAAGCCCATCGTCACCGTCGGCACCCTGGCGGTGTCGATGCCGGAGTTCGAGCTTGCGGTGCGCCAGGCGATGCGCAAGAAGTTCTATCACGGCAAGGTGCCGGAGGCGCAGGTCGTCGAGCTGCAGCGCGAGGTGGCGGATCAGATCGTCAATCAGACCCTCCTGCTGGACGAAGCGAAGCGGCGCGGCATCCAGCCGCGCGCCGAGAAGATGAAGCAGGCGGTGAGCGGCTTCGACGAGCGCTACGGCAATAGTGCCAACTGGAAGGAAAACCGGGAGCGGATGCTGGGCCAGGTCGTTCCCGAACTCGAGCGGCGCGACGTGCTCGAGCAGATCGAGCAGAGCGTCCGTGAGGTTCCGGTGCCCAAGGAAGAGGAGGTGCAGGCATTCTACGAGGCGCGTAAAGACCTGTTCACGGAGCCCGAAAAGCTGCGCCTGTCCCTGATCCTGCTGAAGGTGGATCCTTCCTCCGGCAAGCTCGTGTGGGACAAGGCCAAGGAAGAGGGGCAGGCAATCCACAAGCGCCTGCGGGCCGGCGCGGACTTCGCCGAACTGGCGAAACTGCACTCGGGCGACGAATCGGCGAGCCGGGGTGGGGACATGGGTTATCTGCACCGGGGCATGCTGCCCGAGGATCTGCAGGTCAAGGTGGACAGCTTCAAGTTGGGCGAGATCCAGGAACCGATGGTCACACTCCACGGCGTGGCCATCCTGCGGCTCGACGAGCGGGTGCCGCCCAAGCTGCGCGCCTACAAGGATGTCAGAGACCGTGCCACCGACCTGCTGCGCCGGGAGCGCGGCGATCGGGCGTGGCAGGATCTCATCGCCAAGCTGCGCAAGACCACTCCTTTCACCATACAAGAAGAGCGCTTCGCGGAGCTTGCTGCCCGGCTCCAGTAGCCCCACCGAAGCCGGTGCCCCGAGATGCATCTTTCGCTTCCAGCAAGCGGACTGTCTATGCTGTCGATTTCCCCGCGCGATCTGGCGCTGCCGGCGCTCGCGGTCGTGTGCAGCGGAGCGATTGCGCCGCTGGCGGGGGGCACCGTATTGCTCGCTTCGGGATCCATTCCCGTGCTGGCGCGGGCGGTCGCGGACGAGGTCGACCTCCAGGCAGAGCAAGTTCCGGCGGGGCGCCCTGCGCATAGCGCGCTCGAACCTGGCGGGTCGGAGGAGTTTCCCGCGGCAATCGCCTTGGCGGAGTCCGACCCGGTCGAGGCAACGCCTGCGGAGCCCGAGGCTGGCGGATCGGGAATCTCGCCATCACCGCGCCAGCCCGGACTGGATGCCGGGCGCATCCTGCTGGCCCAGGCGCAGCCTGCCATGCCGGTTGCGCCCGGAACTCCGATCGGGCCTGGCATCCCGCTCGCACCGGGGACGCCGTCCACGTAAGCGCCAAGTGCGCCGATCGCGCCTGGAACTCCAGTTGCGCCCGGTACCCCGGTTGCCCCGGCAACTGGGGTCCTGCCCGGCACCGCTGTTACGCCGGCGGCGCCGCTGTCGCCCGGGCAGGCCGCCGTTGCCGCCGCATCGAACACCGACATGAGCGGATTTCGCTTCCAGCTTGCGCCGGTACGCTGGTCCGGCACCCTCGCGGAGATCCTGTCCTGGAACCGGAACAGCGAGTCCCAGACCACCTTCCGAAATCTGCAGGCGGGCAACCTCTTCGGCAGCACCTACCTGTGGCAGCCCTGGTTCGCCCAGGTGGCCGGCAACATCGGCTTCGTCACCGGCACCGAGACCGTCAAGGGTGGAACCGGTATCGATCTGCAACCCGACAGCGGGCGCGACAATACCCTTGTCGGCGGCGCGTCCCTGTCGCTCTTTCCCGTCAGCCGTTTTCCCTTCAGCGCCTCTTTCGAGGTGACCGACAGCCGCGGCACCGGTGCAATCACGACCCAGGATTTCCGGAGTACCCGCATCACGCTGCGCCAGGACTACGTGCCGATCGAATCGCCCTGGTCGTTCGCCGTCGGCGCCGACCGCAGCATCATCGAGAACACCGGCATCGAAGGGCGCGATACGGTGGACGTCTTCAGGGGATCGGCCAGCCGCAAGAGCGATCGGCAGCAACTGCAGATCATCGGGCAGCACAGCGCCAACCAGGCCGGTGGCGGCGCCAGCGAGTTCACCTTCGACAACCTCACCGCCACGTATAACCTGCGGCTGAGCGATCAGTTGAATATCGACTCTTCGGCCAGTTTCACGCGCTCCAACACGCTGACGAACACCGCAGTCGGCCAGTTCGAGAACCGGACCAGCGTCGTCGATGTCGGCAGCTTCGCCTATTGGCAGCCCGAAACCGAGAGGCCGCTCCTGGTTTCCGGGAACCTGCGGTATTTCCAGTTCGGTTTCGATACCCAGGACAGCGGCGAGAACCAGGTCCGGTCCCTGAGCGGCGGGGCGAACGCGAACTACAGCTACACGGACAACATCTCGCTGTTCGGCAACGCCCAGGTGAACCAGGTGCAGACCGAAACGCGCTCCGACATCCTGACGCTGCTGGGCGCCGGCGCCGCCTACAACTCCAACCTGATCAGCCTCGGGAAATTTTCCTATACCTGGAACGCCAATGGAAACGGCGCGATTCAGACCGGCGGGCAGGAGGGAAATCAGAACACCGCGGTGCTGTCGCTGGGACAAAACTTCTTCCGCAGCCTGGTGTCTGACGAGCGATCGGATCTTTCGATGAGTTTCGGACAGAGCCTGACCTTCAGCTATGCCAGCCAGACCGGCAATCAGATTTCCCTGTTGAACAGCCTGAGCGGATCCTGGAGCATCCGGCAGAGCGAGAATGCGCTCACGACCTTCGTTGCGACGGCTTCGGATACGCACACCACCGGCGACACCGACAGCAGTTTCCAGCAGTTGAGCCTGCAGGCGATCGGCAACATCCTGTTCAGCCGCAATGCGACGGGCAGCCTCAACATCAGCGTCCAGTCCACGCGCCAGGACACGCCGGACACGCCTCCCGAAGGATTCAAGACCGGCATCGTCGGCACCGCCAGCTACGAGCATCGGCGCGCCTTCGGCGTCGCCGGTCTGCGCTATACGGCGCTGTACACCGGCAACACGCTGCAACTCGGCACCCGGGCCCAGGGCAACATCGACGCGCCGACCAGCACGGTGACGCACGCGCTCGATCAGCGCCTCGATTACCGCATAGGCCGGCTCGATCTGCAGGGACTGTTTCGCGTCGCGCAGATAGATGGCAAGAAAAATGCATTCATCTTCTTCCGGATCAGCCGCGACTTCGGGGCATTCTGAATTCCGGGAACCGGATAACACACCACAACAGAGGGATCGAAATGAGCAGTCAATCAGGCCCGCGGCGAGCCGGGCCGGCATTCAGCCTGGCGCTGGCAGCACTTTCGCTGGTGCTCCTGCTGGTTGGCGGCAGTGCGCGCGCCGAATACGGGGACGTCGTCATGAACAACTATTCGGACGCGGCGGGCATGCGGCCGGTCGTTTTCCCCCACTGGTTCCACCGTGTGCGTTTTCGTTGCAAGGTGTGCCATGCCGACCTCGGTTTCGAGTTCAAGGCCGGGGGCAACAAGATCAACATGCTCAAGATCATCGACGGCCAGTACTGCGGCGCCTGCCACAACGGCGAAATCGCCTGGTCGGTGGAGAACTGCAACCTGTGCCATTCCGCCAAGCCGGGAACGGCGACCCAGGTGCATGAGAGCACGATCCAGAAGCTGAGCGTGCCGCAGGGCACGAAGTGAGGGGACGGCCATGAAAACACTCGCATTGATCGTCGCCCCCCTGCTCCTCGCGGTGTCTTCCGCCGCGTCGGCACAGGGTGCCGGCAAGGGCATCTACGACAAGACCTGTTCCGTCTGCCACGCCACGGGAATCAACGGCGCGCCCCGTTTCGGCAATGCCGCCGACTGGTCGCCGCGCATCGCCGGGGGAGCCGCCAAGCTCTACCAAAGCGCGTTGGCCGGCACGCCCAAGGGCATGCCGGCCAAGGGCGGCAACCCGAATCTGTCGGACGCCGAGGTGAAATCCGCGGTGGACTACATGCTGGCGCAGGTGTCGAAGCCGGCGAAGAAGGAAGAGGCGGCCGCCAAGGAGAAGCCTGCGGCCGTGGCCGCGAAGAAGGACGAACCCGCAGCGAAGGAGCCCGTGGCGAAGAAGGACGAGCCCACGGAGAAGAAGGACGAACCAGCAGCGAAAAAAGATGAACCTGCGGCTCAGGCGGCCAAGGCCGCTCCCGCCGCCCCGCCCAAGGAAGCGGTGGCGAAGGCCGACAAGCCCGCCGCTGCGGCAGTCCCGGCGGCCGCTCCTGTCGCGGCGGCCGCGCCGACCACCGCGGCCAGCGGCGACGTGAATGCATTCAACCGCCTGCTGCGCCCAATGGGACAGCGCAACGCGGCGCCAACCCAGGACGGGATCCACGATCCTGCCAACGACGGCACCCAGGCGCTGCAGCCGCCGCTGTCGGCGTTCGACAAGATGCCGAAGAGTAGTGCCGGCAATCGGGTGAACTGGGTGCAGGCCCTGGCCGAAAAGAAGATCAATCCGCGCTGGGACCGGGCCGACGTCAAGGCCGAACCGGTGGTGATGGATCTGAACATCGTGCGCGAGGTCAAGGGCTCGATGCCCGACGTGGTCTATCCGCACAAGCAGCACACCGAATGGCTCGATTGTTCCAACTGTCATCCGGCGATCTTCGTGCCGCAGAAGGGCGCCAACCAGATCAGCATGGCTGCCATTCTCCTCGGCCAGAAGTGCGGCGTCTGCCATGGCAAGGTCGCGTTCCCGGTGTCGGAATGCCGCCTGTGCCACTCGAAGAAGAAGGACGGCACGGTGGAGCGCACGGCGGATGCGCCGGCAGCCGCTCCGGCCGGGGCCAAGAAGTGAAGCGGACCGCCCTCATCGCCGCCGGCCTGCTGCTCGCTCCGGCGTTGCGGGTGGCGGCCCAGGACGCCCCGACCGCTCCGGCGGCCGCCGCGCCCAGTTCCCAGGTCGTGCGGCAGAAGGAAACCCTGGTGCGCAGCCTGCTCGGCGATTCGCCCGTGTCCGCGCGCATCAACGCCAGCCAGAACGCCGACGCGAAGCGCCTGTTCGCCACTGCCCAGGACGGCTACCACCAGGCCGTGATCCACCTGCAGACCGGGGATCTGGCGCGGGCCGAGCAGTTCCTCAACGAAGCGATGTGGAACATCGGTCGCGCCCGTCAGATGGTACCGGACCCCAATACGCGTGCCATCGAGGACCGGGTCCGCTATGCGCGGCTGCAGGAAAGCGTCGAGGCCCTGCGCGGCTCCTATGCGCGTCACCTCGCTCGCGGCAAGCCGCAGACGTCGGGCGCTGCGCCGCGCGACCGGGAATTGGAACGTGTCGACGCCATGATCGAAGAGGCCAAGTCGGCGGCGAACTCGGAGAAGGTCGGCGAGGCGGCCCGTCTCATGGAGAAAGCCGAGAAGGACCTGCTGGTCGGGATCAACAAGGTGCTCGGGTCGGCGACGTTGGAGTACGCGGAAAAGTTCGACACGCCGGCGGACGAGTTCGCCTACGAGATGGAGCGCAACCGCAGTTTCAGCGATCTGGTTCCGGTGGCCATCGCCGAACTCAAGCCCACGGCCGACGCGACGCGGCTGGTCGAACCGCTATGTCGAGCAGAATCGCGGCATGCGCGAACAGGCGCAGCGCGAAGCGGAGGGCAAGGACTACACGGCGGCGTTGAAGTCGATCCGGGCCGGCACCAGTCATCTGCAGCGGGCCCTGCTCGCCGCCGGGCTGGTGATGCCCAAGGATGCCGCCGCCGAAAAATCGGATTAGCGAACGGAGGTTCAAATGCAATTGTCCCACTTCACCGCTGCCCTGCTCGCCGGCGCAGTCCTGCTGGTTGCCGGCGTTCCCGCCGGCGCCCAGTCGGAACCCAGTGCCGCAGAGCGGCTCAAGCGCCAGGGCAGCGACAGCGACCGCACCCAGGTGGAGAAACGACTGCAGTCGGTCGGTACCCTGCTGGAGAAATCCTCCGGCGCGCGCCAGGTGGAAGGCAGCGGCGACGACCAGGCGGCGCAAAAGCGCGTCAAGGCGCGCGAAGCCTACGGCCAGGCGCAGGAGGCCTTCAAGCAGGGCGACTATGCCCGTACCTCGAAGCTGCTGGACGAAGCCAGCGCGCTGATGTTCGAAGCGGTGCGCTCTGCGCAGCCGGAAAAAGTGGTCGCGGACAAGGCCAAAGTCGACTTCCAGACGCGCATGGACAGCGTGAAGGCGCTGCTGGCGGCGCAGCAGCGCATCGCCAAGGAGAAACCCAACGTCAAGGATGCCGCCGAGACCAGCCGCAGCATCGAGAAGGCGATCCAGGAAGCCAACCGGCTGGCGGCGGAGAACAAGTACGCCGAGGCGCGCCAGACTTTGGACAAGGCCTACCTGGTGGCCCGCAGTTCGATCGGATCGATGCGCGGCGGCGACACGCTGGTGCGCAGCCTGCACTTCGCCAACAAGGAGGAGGAGTACCGCTACGAACTCGACCGCAACGACACGCACCAGATGCTGATCACGGTACTGCTCGATGAAAAGCGCGGCGATAACGACCGCATGGTGCAGGGATTCCTGGCCAAGGCGAAGCAGCTCCGGGGCGAAGCCGAGGCCACCGCGTCCCGCGGCGACCACGGCAAGGCAGTCCAACTGCTCGAGGATTCCACGGCCGAGTTGGTGAAGGCGATACGCAACTCCGGGATCTACATCCCCGGCTGACTTCGAGCGTATGGAACCGGCATGCAGCGCAGCGATCGGGCGAGTATGTTGCAGTCGCGGCACGAATCATCGGTCTCGCTGCGGCTCTCGCGTGTGCGCCGGCGTTCGGCACCAATTGGCTGCCGCTCGAGCAGGACGGCATCCACGATCCGAAGAGCCCGGCGATCCGTGCACTGCAGCAGCCTGGGGACGCATTGTCGAAGTTGCCGCCGGATACCGCGGGCAACATGGTGCGCTGGGTCGAGGCGCTGGAGAAAGGCGCGATCAACCCGCGCACCAACATCCGGCCAGAGACCAAGATCCGCGTCCTCGACGGTGATATTCTGATGAATCTGAACGGCGGCATGCCGATCGTCCGATTTCCGCACCGGGCCCACACGTTGTGGCTCGATTGCAGCAACTGCCACGAGCACCTGTTCAAGTCCAAGACGGGCGCGAACAAGATTTCGATGCTCGCCATTCTCGAAGGCGAACAGTGCGGCCTGTGCCACGGCGCCGTGTCCTTTCCGCTGACGGAATGCTCGCGCTGTCACAGCGTCGCGCGCAACGTGCAGCGGCCGGCCAGCGGCGCGCTGGTGCCCGCCCCGCCGCCGGCACCCCCGGCGGCCGCCGGCGCACCGAGATGAGAGGGGAAAGGGATGCGAACGGGGTCGGGCATCCTTGCCGGATGCGTCGTCGCGATGCTGATCATGACGGGATCGGCCCACGGCGAGTACGGCGACGTGGTGATCAACAAGCGTTCCGACCAGGAAGGCGTGCGGCCGGTGATCTTTCCGCACTGGTTCCACCGCATCCGCTTCCGCTGCAAGGTCTGCCACCACGAGCTTGGATTCAAGATGCGGGCCGGGGCCAATGACGTGCTGATGACCGACATCATCGACGGCAAGTTCTGCGGCATGTGCCACAACAACGACGTGGCGTGGGGCCCGGATCGCTGCGACCTGTGCCATTCCGGCAAACCCGGCCTGCCCAGCGGAATCTATGGCGGACATTCGACCACCGGTCCGGGACGCTGGTAGGGCGGGAGGCGTGCCGCGCCGCGACGGCAGGCTCCGGCGCCGGCTGGCCGTCGCCCTGGCGGCGGGATCGCTCCTTCTGTCGGGCTGCGCATCGGGTCCGCCGGCGCGGCTGCATTTCGGCATGGAGGAGGCGCCGGAGGGCAAACGGGTCCTGTTCCCGCCGCAGCCGGAGGTTCCGCGCTACTTTTATGCCGGACAGCTCACCGGCGAGGGCAACTTCAAGCGCGAGGAAGGTGCGGGCGATACCGCCGGCTCGGTGTGGCGCTGGATCACCGGACTGGTGGCGGGCGAGGCGATCCCCACCGTGCTGCAGCGGCCGCAAGCCGGCGTCGTGGACGAGCGCGGCCGCATCTATGTCACCGACGTCAGCCGCGGCGGCGTCTTCGTCTTCGACGAGCAGGCGGGGGAACTGCTGGTGTGGGAGCAGGCCGACGGCCTCAAGCGCTTCCAGGCGCCCATCGGCATCGCGCTGGGACCGGAGGGAACGGTGTTCGTTGCCGATGCCGAACTCGCGCTCGTCGCCCGCCTCGATGCCAAGGGCAACCCGCTGCGGGCGGTCGGCAAGGGCATCCTCAAGCGTCCGACCGGCTTGGCCTACGACCCGGCGCGCCAGCAGCTCTACGTCGCGGATACTTATGGCCACGACATCAAGGTATTCGATGCCGATGGCCGGCTGGAGCGCACCATCGGCAGCCGCGGCGAGGGCGCGGAGCAGCTCAATTTCCCGACCCACCTCGCGCTGGCCAACGGCGAGCTGTACGTGTCGGACACCATGAATGCCCGCATCGAGGTGCTGGAGGCGGACACCGGCAGTATGCTGCGCAAGATCGGCGCCCGCGGTCTGACGGTGGGCAACCTGGTCCGGCCCAAGGGTGTGGCGGTGGACAGCGAGGGCAACGTGTACGTCGTCGAGTCGTACTATGATCATTTGCTGGTTTTCAATCGCCGCGGCGAGTTTCTGATGCCGATCGGCGGCGTCGGTCAGGAGACGGGCAAGTTCTATCTGCCGGCGGGTGTATGGGTGGATGGACGGAACCGCGTCTTCGTGGCCGACATGTTCAACGGTCGGGTGATGGTGTTCCAGTTCCTCGGCGGCGAAGCGGAGAGTCAGGAATGAAGCACGCAGGCAACCGGGTGCAGTCGGCGTTCGCGCTGGCGTTGGCAGCGATCCTCCTCATGGCGAGCACGGGCTGGGTGGCGGCGGCGCGCATATCCGATGTGCGCGGCACCAAGCACAATCTCTCCGCCGTGCCGGACGCGTTGACGTACACCTACATCGATCCGGCGACCCGGGCGCCGGCCACCGGCACGGTCCCGCCGCGCACCGTCAAGGCATCCACCGAAACGCAGGTCTGCGTCTTCTGCCACACCCCCCATGGCGCCACGCCCGGCGTCACTCCGCTGTGGAACCGCCAGCTGTCCACCCAGACCTACACACCGTACACCTCAGCCACCCTCGACGCCAACGTCATCGAGGGCCAGTTGCAGCAGCCGGGTGGAACCTCGAAGCTGTGCCTGTCCTGCCACGACGGATCGCTCGCCATCGGCAACGTTAACGTGCTGAACGGCACCGGTTCCGCCACCACCCAGGGCACGGTCGCCATCGACATGCAGGGCACCGGGGCCGGCGGCACGATGCCGGGCGGCACCTTCGGGGAAATCAGCGGCTTCACGCGCAAGATCGGCATCGACCTCAGGAACGATCACCCCATCTCCCTCACCTTCACCGATCAGCTCGCCGTGCGCGACGGCGAACTGCGGCGTCTGACACCGGATCAGCGCTACCCCGCCGACGGCAGCGTGATCGGCGTGCGCGCCCCAGGCGGGGTGAAGCCCAAGCTGCCGCTGGAGCGAACCGGTCCCGGAAACCAGGGGCAGGTGCAGTGCGGCACCTGCCACGACCCGCACCTGCGCGAGACCGACCTCGCCCAGGGTAACCAGAAGTTCCTGCGCCAGAGCCGCTTCCAGACCGTCGACCCGGCGACGACGCTGGCCACGACCTACTCGCCGGAGCAGGACATCATCTGCATCGGCTGCCACGAGAAGAACGTCACCCCGGGCGTGTGGGCTTATTCCGCCCACGCCAATCCGCTGGTGGCAGACGAGATCTACAAGGTGGCGGCGGCCCAGGTGCGCGAGTTTCCGGACAACACCCGCGTCTGGCAGGCGGCCTGCCTCAACTGCCACGACACCCACACGGTGCAGGGTGCGCGGCGCCTGCTGCGCGAGGGCACGGACAGCGTCGGTAGTCCGAAGCAGGGCGGAAACTCCGCCATCGAGGAGACCTGCTATCAATGCCACACTCTGGCCGGTGACTCCGTGCTCAACACCTCGGCCCAGGTACCCAACATCAGGACCGATTTCCAGAGCGCGCGGCGCATGCCCATCACGAACGCCGACCAGGGCGGGACGGAGGTGCACGAAATCAGCGCCAGCTTCAACGATCCCGGCTTCATCGACTGCTCGAAGTTCGACGGACGCCGGCTGCGGCGCCGACTTCCTGGAATCGCGCAATCAACTGGCGCAGCGCCATGCCGAATGCACCGACTGCCACAACCCGCACCGGGTGCTGAAGTTCCAGTCCGGCGTGCGCGGCGTACTCGCCGGCGCACCGGAAAAGGCCGGCACCCATCGCCACGAGGACGCCGCCGGATACGTACACAACAATCTCATCTCCGGCGTACTGCGCGGCGGTTTCGGGGTGGAACCGACCTACGCCAATGCCTCCTTCCAGACGCTGCCGAGCAGTTTCATCGTCAAGCGCGGCGATCCCGGAACGACGACGGTGACCCCCGTCAGCGACAACCAGAACACCTTCAACTTCGTCACCCGCGAATACCAGATCTGCCTCAAGTGCCACTCCAACTACGGCTACAACGACGACAACATCTATCCCAACAGCCTGGTGCGGCCCCAGCTTGGCACCAGCGCCGGCCTGACGCCTTCCGCGCGGGCCAACGATGGGCGAATCCACACCAGCTACACCAATCAGGCCAAGGAGTTCCAGGCGCCCTTGGCCCATCGCGGCGATGCTCCCGCAGGCAACGGCCTCGACGCCGGAGCGGCGACCGCCTTCAGCACCAACAACCACCGCAGTTGGCACCCGGTGATGAATTCGACCGGCCGCACCTCCCGCGGCGGCGCCGCCATGGCGACGATTTTCCGGGCGCCCTGGAGCAATGCCGGAGGCCCGGGCAATCAGACCATGTACTGCTCCGACTGCCACGGTTCCGACACCACCCGCGCCGCCGGGGCCGAAACGGCGATGCCTACCGGCAACACCAATGCCAACGAGGACGGCAACCCGTGGGGGCCCCACGGCTCGGCCAACAACTTCCTGTTGAAGGGCGTCTGGAACACCCTGACCGGCACCGGGACAGCAGTGCCAACGGCGTCTGCTTCAAGTGCCACAACTACGCCAGCTATGCCACGCGCAGCGACAACCGCACCGGATTCTTCACCGACAAGGGCGACGGGCATACGCTGCACGCCGACAAGATCGGCCGCATGCGCTGCTCCTGGTGCCATGTGGCGGTGCCCCACGGCTGGAAGAACAAGGCGCTGCTGGTGAACCTGAACGACGTCGGTCCGGAGGTGGGGCTCGCCCCCGGCACCCAGGTGCGAAACAATACCTCCGCCGGCTACACCAATGGCCCGTATTACATGAATGCGATGAACAAGATCCGCAGCTTCGCCCGCAGCGGGCAGTGGACCGAAACCAATTGCGGCTCCGCCGGTGCCCCCGGCAACGGTCAGTCGGGCCGGGACTGGATGCGGGACAGCAACGAGAATTGCGAGAATCCGCCGTGACGGGGGCTGCCGGTTCCAGTTCGCTGCGGTCCCCGATCGACCGGTGACGATCGCGCTCGCCCGCATGAGCCTGGCGGATTCGCTGCGCTCGCTGCTGCGCGCGGCGGGTTCGCTCAAGCTCACACTGGTGATCCTGGTCGCGCTGGCGATCGGGATCGTCGTCGCCTACAACAGCGAGACGCGGACCACCTGGACCCTGGTTCTGCCGCTGACGCTGGCGGCGCTCAACCTGATGGCGGCGGTTGCCACCAACGCCGTGTTCCGGCGGCAGAATGCCCTGCTGGTGTTTCACCTGGCGCTGATCGCGATACTGCTGCTGGTGGCCGCGGGCCGCCTCAGCTACTTCAAGGGTCAGATCGAGTTGACGCAAGGGGAGGAATTCAACGGCGTGCCGAGTTCCTCAGAGGCGGGGCCGTGGCACTGGTGGCGGCTGGACCGGGTGCGCTTCGTGAATGAAGGCTACCGTATCGAGTACGCACCGGGCGTGCGCCGCGGCAAGACGCGCAATCCGTTGCGCTATCTCGACGAGGGCGGCCGGATCGCCGCAGCGGTGATCGGCGACAACGACGCGCTGGTGCTGCACGGCTATCGCATCTACACCAGTTCGAACAAGGGCTTCGCCCCGACCTTCCTGTGGCGTCCGGCGAGCGGGGGGAAAGCGGAGGTGGGCAGCGTGCATCTTCCCTCCTACCCGGTGCACGAGTACCGGCAGGCGCAGGAATGGCAGCCGCCCGGCAGTGCCCACAAGGTCTGGATCATGCTGCAGTTCGACGAGGTCATCCTCGATCCGGCCAAGCCTTCGGAATTTCGCCTGCCGGAGCGCCACACGCTGGTGGTGCGGGTCGATGGGCAGCGGCGGGAGATCCTGCCGGGCGACGAGGTAAGGCTGCCCGATGGCGTGCTGACCTATCAGGGCCTGCGTGCGTGGATGGGTTACAGCGTATTCTCCGACTGGACCATCCACTGGCTGCTGGCCGCCGGCTTCATCGCCGTGGCGAGCCTCGCCTGGCATTTCTGGGCCAAATTCGCCGCCCGCCCCTGGAATCCCTGAACATGCTGCAGGAACTGCAATCCCTCTGGGCCGCGCTGGTGCTCTACGTCCTGGCGGGATCGATCGCCATCGTCGGGCTGGTGCTCGGCCGCCGTCCGGAGAAGACCGTGCTCGGGCTCATGCTCCTCGGTCTGGCGCTGCACACCCTGTCCATCGGCCTGCGCTGGAGCCGCCTCGATCACGGGCCTTTCATCACCATGTTCGAGATCCTGTCGAGCAACATCTGGAGCCTGCTTCTGGTGTTCAGCATCGCCTACTGGCGCATCCGTGCGATACGTCCGGCGGCCGCGGTCGTCATGCCGATCCTGTTCGTTATGATGGGCTGGCTGCTGATGACCAATCCCGGCGAAGGGCATTTCCCGGCCACCTATCACACCGTCTGGCTCTACATCCACATCGGCTTCGGCAAGGTCTTTCTCGGCGCAGTGCTGGTGGCGGTAGGCATCGCCGGCATCGTGCTCCTGCGTAGCGCGGATATCGGCACCGCCCGGCTGGCGCGCCTGCCGGACAACGGGCGCCTGGACGAACTGGCCTACCGCTTCATGGCCCTCGGCCTCATCTTCGAGACCCTGATGCTGATCGCGGGAGCCATCTGGGCGCAGGACGCCTGGGGCCGCTACTGGGCCTGGGATCCCCTGGAGACCTGGGCGTTCCTGACCTGGCTGGTGCTGGCCTTTTCCCTGCACCTGCGCTTCACCGTCAAGACCACGCCGCGCACCGGCGCCATCCTGATCCTGAGCGTGTTTGCGGTCGCCTTCCTCACCTTCTTCGGCGTGCCGTTCATCTCCAAGGCGCCGCACAAGGGGGCCGTCTGACGCTGCTCGCCGCTACCCGCAAGCACCGCTGGCACCACCTTTGCTAACGGTCATGGAATGCCAACCACACCGAATAATGAAAGGCCTCGCCATGACCGCTTCCCTCACCCCCATCCCCTCTCCCAGCGGGAGAGGGGAGCTTCGAGAGTCGCTGGCGCGACTTTCACGTTAATGGCTTGCATCCTGCCACTCCCAAGAATTCGCCTGCCGCCCGTTACTCCGAATCCCGCATGGACCGCCAGCCGTTGATCCTCGCACCCGCCGACCGCGCGCCGCCCGCCACGGCCGGAACTGGGGACAGACACAGGCCCCTGGTGACGGCATGGCTGGGGTTGGCGACCGTGGCCATCGGACTGTCCACAGTCTTTGCCATCGTGCTGGTGATCGCCCGCGTGCCGCAGGTGGCGAATGTCCTTCCGGCAGGCGACTTGTTCCGCGTCGCCCTCGTCCTGCACGTGAATCTCGCGGTCCTGATCTGGTTCCTGGCGGTCGCCTGCGGCTTGTGGAGCGCGGTCGGGACGCCGCGCGGGCGGACACTGGGCTGGGCCGGCTTCGGCCTGGCGGCAGTGGGGGTGGCAGCCGTCGCTCTTTCGCCTCTGGCCATGCCCGGAAGTCCGATGGCCACCAACTATGTGCCGGTGCTCGACAGCAGCCTGTTCCGCATCGGGCTGGTCTGGTTTCTGGCGGGCAGTGCGCTGGCCGCGGCGCGCGTCCTGTGGCCGGCCTGGCGTTCGCGCCGGACGCCGCGTGATCCCCTGGCCTTCGGTCTCAAGCTGGCCGCGCTGGTGACGGTGGCCGCCTTCGCCTCGCTCCTGTGGTCGCTCGCCGCCCTGCCTTCCGACATCGATGCCGGCCTCTATTACGAACTCGTGAGTTGGGGGCCGGGCCATATCGCGCAGTTCGCCTTTACCCTGCTGATGCTGGTGGCCTGGCTCCATATGGCGCGATCGCTCGGCCTGTCCGCGCAGCGGCCGACCGCAACCTACCTGCGCATTGTGTTCGCACTGGCGGCGGTGCCGGCACTGGCCGGTCTCGCGCTGCACGCGTTCTATGCACCCGACGGCATCGCCTTCCGCAAGGGCTTCACCTTGCTGATGGCCTATGGCACGTGGCCGGTCCCCCTGCTGCTGGGCGCCTACCTGGCGCTATGGCTGCCGCGCCTTCCCCGCACTGCGGACGAGATCGGAGTCCGCGCCAGCCTCTGGCTGTCGCTGCTTCTGTTCGCTGCCGGATGCGTTCTCGGGGCGTTCATCCGCACCGACAGCACCATGGTGCCCGCCCACTACCATGGCACGGTGGGCGGAGTCACCCTGGCGCTGATGACGGTGACGCTGCAGACGATGCTGCGCCTGAACGGTGCAGCGCCCTCTGCGCTGGCGCGCTGGCAGCCCCTCATCTACGGCACCGGTCTGCTGCTGATGGTGGCGGGGCTGGCGTGGCTGGGGGGTCAGGGCACGCCGCGCAAGACGCCCCATACCGAGTGGTCGATCGACGGCGCCAGCCACTTTGCGGCGAGCGCCCTGACCGGTGTGGGCGGCCTGCTGGCCGTCGCCGGCGGTGCCCTGTTCTTCGTGCTCGCCGTGCGCGCCTTGTGGCCGTGGGCAGCGGCACGACGGGCACCGGCCGCCGCGGTCGCCTCGCTGTTCGTGCCAGGGTCGGCCGAGGGGCCGCGCGCCGCCGCGCCGGCAAGTGCCGGCGTTGCCCGTCCGCGCAGCGACGTCCGTCCCCGCGCCCTGGTATTTACTGTATCGACTGTACTGCTGCTGGGGCTTGCCTTCGCCTATCTGCCGAGCCGGGCGCCGTCGCGCGCCTGGGTGGACGCCCTGCTCGCCGGCTTCAAGCCGGTGGACCAGGTCTCGCACGCCGCACAGAAGCGGCGCGAGGAGGTCGATCAGCGCTTCCTGCAGGGGGTAGCGATGCTTCACGCCCGGCAGTACGAGCACGCCGTGACGGCGTTCCATCGTGTGCTGGAATTGGCGCCGCAGATGCCCGAAGCCCATGTCAACATGGGTTTCGCCCTGATCGGCCTGGGGCAGCACGCTCCCGCCCGCGATTTCTTCGAGAGCGCACTGGCGCTGCGGGACGACCAACTGAACGCCTATTACGGCCTGGCGGAAGCCCTCGAGGGGCTCAGGGATCTGCCGGGCGCGGTGGGCGCCATGCGCACCTATGTACACCTGGCCGCGCCGGACGATCCCTACCGCCGCAAGGCCGAAGCCGCGCTTTGGGAGTGGGAGGAGCAACTCCAGCGCCACCGTGCCGCCGCGCCCGCTTCGCCCGCCGGCCCGCCGCAAGTCCAAACCGCTGACCCGCAACGTGACCCAGCCCGCCGCCGGCCCTAGCCCTGCCTTCTTCGCGTTTCTGCTCGCCACCACGGTCATCACCGGGGCGCTGGTGATGGTGGTCGAGGTGCTGGGCTCGCGCGTGATCGGCCCATTCTTCGGCGTCAGCCTGTTCGTGTGGACCGCGCTCATCACCGTCGCCCTGCTCGCCCTGGCGCTGGGTTACGCGGCGGGCGGCCATCTGGCGGACCGGCACCCCGACCCGGCCTGGCTCTATGGCATCATCATGACCGCCGGCGTGCTGGTGGCGTGCGTGCCCTGGCTCAAGCCGCTGGTGCTCAAAGCCACACTGCCGCTCGGGCTGCGCGCCGGAGCCTTCGGCAGCGCCCTGCTGCTGTTCGGGCCGGCGCTGTTCCTGCTCGGCTGCGTCTCGCCCTACGTGGTGCGAATCGCGGTGCGCGAATGGGGCCGGCTGGGCCGGACCGTGGGCATCTTCTATGCCGTTTCCACCGCCGGCAGCTTCGCCGGCACGCTCGCCACCGGGTACTTTCTGATCGCCTATCTCGGTATCGCCCAGGCCTTCTTCCTCGGCGGCATCGTGCTGATCGCCCTCGGTGGCGTCTATTTCGCCCTGTTCCGCCGCCAGTGGGCGCTGCTGGCGCTGCCGGTTCTCGCCCTCGCCCTGGCGCCGCGCCCGACCCTGCCCAGCGTCACGGCAGCGGACGGCACCCGGGTGTCGGTGGTGCACAGCCGGGACAGCTTCTACGGCAGCATCAAGGTCGTGGACTATCGCTACGGCGCCACGCACAACCGGGAACTGATCATCGACGGCCTGGTGCAGGGCGGGGTGGACGTCGCCACCGGCCAGTCGGTGTACGAGTACTCCTACCTGATGCAGTTCATCCCGCTGGCCCTGCGGCCGGACGGCAGCGACTGCCTGGTGGTGGGACTGGGCGCGGGGCTGGTGCCGCGCTGGTATGCGGCGCGCGGCATCGCCACCGAGGTGGTGGATATCGATCCGCAGGTGGTGGAGGTGGCGCGGCAGCATTTCGGCTTCCCGCCCCAGGTGCCGGTCCATGTGGAGGACGCGCGGGCCTTCCTGGCGCGTCCGGGCAGGAGCTACGACTACATCGTTCTCGACGTGTTCAACGGCGACACGACGCCTGGTCACCTCTTGTCGCAGGAGGCGCTGCTGCTGACCAGGGCGCGCCTGAAGCCAGGAGGCGTCCTCTCCCTCAACCTCATGGGCAGCCTGCGGCAGCACAATGCGATGACGTTGTCGGTGGTGAAGACGCTGCGCAGCGTCTTCCGCGACGTCGCGGTGCATCCGGTATTCGACGCGGACGGCGGCGACGGCTCCGGCAATTTCGTCCTCATCGCCCGTGACGGCGCCGTCGGACCGGTGCCCCAACCGGAACAGGAGCCGATCCATCGTCTGCCCGAGAAATGGGTGCGCCACGGCTTGTCGCATACCGTCACCGTTCCCGACGCGGCGGACGCGATCGTGCTCACCGACGATTTCAATCCCATCGACGTACGCGACATCTGGCTCAAGGAGCGGGTGCGCCGCACCATCCTCGACACCACCCATCCCGACATCCTGCTGCTGGGCGGCGGCTTTGGCGCGGGCGCCCCGCCATCCGATACGGGCGCCCCGGCAAAACGCAGGCAGCCCGTATAATGCCGTCTTTTTTCGATTCCCCCGAGGATGCTGGAAGCTGACGAGCTCGCCTGCGTGCGCGGCGACCGACCCCTGTTCCGCCGCCTGAACTTCTCTCTGGCTGCGGGAGCGGCGTTGCATGTGGCCGGGGCCAACGGCACCGGCAAGACCAGCCTGCTGCGCCTGCTGTGCGGCCTCAGCGCGCCGGCGGAGGGGGACGTGCGCTGGAACGGAGAGAACATCCGATCCCTGCGCGAGGAGTTCTATCGCGATCTGGTCTATATCGGCCACGCGCCGGCCGTCAAGGACGACCTCACGGCGGTGGAGAACCTGATGACGTCGGCTACCTTGTCCGGTGGACCCGTCGCCGCGGAGGAAGCGCGCGGCGCGCTGCAGAGGATCGGTCTGAAGGGACGCGAGGATCTGCCGACCAAGGTGCTGTCCCAGGGCCAGCGCCGGCGCGTCGCGCTGGGGCGGCTGTTGCTGTCGACGCGGGTTCCGTTGTGGGTGCTGGACGAGCCCTTCACCGCGCTCGACAAGCGGGCGGTGGACAGCCTGCGCCAGACCATCGAAGCCCATATTCAGGACGGCGGGATGGTGATCTACACCACCCACCAGGAAGTGGAGTTCGAGGCCACCAAGGCGCGCCGCCTCGATTTGGATGAGGTGGCGACGTGAGCTACCGAGCAGGGGCCCCGGCGCTCCAGCGCCGGGGATGCGAGCAAGGCGAACGGCGCCGGACGCCGACGTGCCGGGTTCCGAATCGGTGGTGCGGAACGGAGGCGGCATGCTGACGATCTTCCGCTGCGTGCTGCGACGCGATCTGGTGCTGGCGTTCCGGCGCCGCTCCGACGTGCTCACCACGCTGTTCTTCTTTGTCATCGTGGTGAGCCTGTTTCCTCTCGGCGTGGGGCCGGAGACGAACCTGCTGCGCCTCATGGCACCGGGCATCCTGTGGGTGGCGGCACTGCTGGCATCGATGCTGTCGCTCGGACGCATGTTCTCGTTGGATTACCTCGACGGCACGCTGGAACAGATGCTGCTCTCTTCGGAGCCTCTGGGCGTGATCGTGTTCGGCAAGATCCTGGCCCATTGGCTGGTGTCGGGGCTGCCGCTGGTGCTGATCGCTCCGGTGCTCGGGCTGCAGTTCGACCTGCCGGCAGGGCAACTCGGCGTGCTGGTACTATCGCTGCTCATCGGCACGCCCATCCTGAGCCTGATCGGCGCGATCGGAGCGTCGCTCACGCTCGGCTTGCGCGGCGGCGGGGTGCTGGTGTCGCTGCTGGTGCTGCCCCTCTACATTCCGGTCCTGATCTTCGGCGCCGGCTCGGTGGGTGCCGAGGCGGCCGGCCTGGGTGCCGAGTCCCATGTGTTCCTGCTGGCGGCAGGGCTGGTGATGGCGGTGATGCTGGCGCCCTGGGCGGCCGCGGTGGGCTTGCGCATTTCGCTGGAATAGCCCAATATTTCAAGGTTTTGGCATGCGCTTTGCTTAATTGCGTGCGCGAGATCGGCGGCGGGGCTTGTCCCCGAAGGCTCAACCCAACGAGTTCCTTCCAATATGGGAACCATTAACTGGTTCAAGTACTCTTCACCTCAGACCTTCTTCCCCCTGGCCGGGAGGATGATTCCGTGGTTTGCCGTCCTGGCGTTGGTCCTGTGCATCTGGGGGCTGTACATCGGATTCTTCGTCGCGCCCACGGACGCCCAGCAGGGGGAGGCGTACCGCATCATCTTCATCCATGTGCCGGCCGCCTGGATGTCCATGTTCATCTATCTGGTGATGGCGTTCTGGGCCGGAATCGGGTTGGTGCTGAACACGCGCCTGTCGTCCATGATGGCGACGGCGCTGGCGCCCACCGGCGCGATGTTCACCTTCCTCGCTCTGTGGACGGGGGCGCTGTGGGGCAAGCCGACCTGGGGCACGTGGTGGGTATGGGACGCTCGGCTGACTTCCGAGCTGATACTGCTGTTTCTGTATCTTGGGTTCATGGCACTGCAGGCGGCGATCGATGATCCGCGCCGCGCCGACAAGGCGGGGGCAGTGCTGGCATTGACCGGGGTGGTGAACATCCCGATCATCTATTTTTCGGTGAAGTGGTGGAACACGCTGCACCAGGGCGCTTCGGTGAGCCTGATGGCGGCGCCGACCATGGCGAAGACCATGCTGCTGGGCATGCTGATCATGGCGCTGGGATTCTGGATGTACTCCCTGGCGGTGGTGCTGGCCCGGGTGCGCAGCATTATTCTGGAGCGGGAGCGCCACACGGAATGGGTGGCGGAGTACGTCGGGGCACGCAAATGAACTGGGGCAGTTGGTCGAATTTTTGGGCGATGGGGGGCTACGGGCTCTATGTCTGGGGTTCGTACGCGGTAACACTGCTCTTCATGCTGACGGAGATCGTGCTGCTGCAGCAGCGGAAGAAATCGATCATGCAATTTCTCGCGCGCATGCCGCGCAACCACTACGGCGGGGTGAAGGATGAAACCGAGACATAAGCGATTGGCGCTGGTCGGAGGCGGACTGGCGGCGATAGTCATCGCGTCGGCGCTGGTGCTGTCGGCGTTCCAGAAGAACCTGGTGTTCTTCTTCACGCCGACGCAGGTGGCCAACAACGAAGCGCCGCAGGGTCGCTCGTTCCGCATCGGCGGCCTGGTGGAGCAGGGCAGCGTGAAGCGCCGGGAGGACGGCGTCACGGTGCAGTTCATCGTCACCGACACCGCCAAGTCGATACCGGTGCAATACAAGGGCGTGCTGCCCGATCTGTTCAAGGAAGGCAAGGGCGTGGTGACCCAGGGCAAGATCGGCCCCGACGGCGTGTTCGTGGCGGAGGAAGTTCTCGCCAAGCACGACGAGAACTACATGCCGCCCGAAGCCGCGGACGCCGTGAAAAAGGCCCACGAGGCCGCGGAGCAGTCCAAGAAGACCTTGGTGACCAGTCAGGCGGGGGTGGCGAAGTGATCCCCGAACTCGGTCAGTTCGCCCTCATCCTGGCATTCTGTCTGGCCCTGGTGCAGGGCGTGCTGCCGCTGGCCGGGGCCGCGCGAGGAAATTCGGTGCTGATGGGCGTGGCGCGGCCGGCGGCTCAGGGGCAGTTCGTGTTCGTGGCGATCGCCTTCGGCTGCCTGATGTATTCGTTCATCAACAACGATTTCTCCGTGGTCAATGTGATGACCAACTCCAACTCCAAGCTGCCGCTGCAGTATCGAGTGGCCGCGACCTGGGGCAGCCACGAGGGTTCGCTGCTGCTGTGGGCGCTGATGCTGACGGTGTGGACCCTGGCGGTGACCGTGTTCTCGCGCCATCTGCCGCAGGAAATGGCGGCGCGCGTCATCAGCGTGATGGGGCTGGTGAGCGTGGGCTTCCTCGCCTTCATGCTGATCACCTCGAATCCGTTCGCCCGCATCCTGCCAGGAGCGCCCGACGGACGCGACCTCAATCCCCTGCTGCAGGATTGGGGCATGGTGTTCCATCCGCCCATGCTCTATATGGGCTATGTCGGATTCTCGGTGGCCTTCTCCTTCGCCATCGCGGCGCTGATGGGCGGCAAGCTGGATGCGGCGTGGGCGCGCTGGTCCCGACCCTGGACCACGGTGGCCTGGATATTCCTGACCCTCGGCATCGCGCTGGGCAGCTTCTGGGCCTACTACGAATTGGGCTGGGGCGGCTGGTGGTTCTGGGATCCGGTGGAGAACGCCTCGTTCATGCCCTGGCTGGTCGGTACCGCCCTGATCCACTCCCTGGCGGTGACAGAGAAGCGCGGCGGTTTCAAGAGCTGGACGGTGCTGCTGGCGATCTCCGCCTTCTCCCTGTCCCTGCTCGGCACGTTCCTGGTGCGCTCCGGCGTGCTGACGTCGGTTCACGCCTTCGCCACCGATCCCGAGCGCGGGATCTTCATTCTGGCGTTCCTGGCGGTCGTCATCGGCGGCTCGCTGTTCCTGTTCGCCCTGCGCGCACCCAAGGTGGGCCTCGGCGGAGGCTTCGGCCTGATTTCGCGCGAATCGCTGCTGCTCACCAACAACGTGCTCCTTTCCGCGGCGGCGGCTTCGGTGATGCTCGGCACCCTCTATCCCCTGTTCCTCGACGCCATGAACCTGGGCAAGATCTCGGTCGGCCCACCCTACTTCGAATCCGTGTTCGTTCCGCTGATGGCGCCGCTGGTGTTCCTCATGGGCGTGGGGCCGATGGCGCGCTGGAAGCAGGCGACCGTGCCGGATCTGGTGACGCGGCTGAAGTGGGCGCTGGCGGTGGCGATCGTGTCGGCCGCCATGCTGCCCTTCGTTCTCGGCAGTTGGAAGCCGCTGGTGGCCTTCGGCCTGTTCCTGGCGTTCTGGGTGATCGCCGCCAGTGCCACCAACCTGATCGGCCGCATGCGCCAGAAGGAGGTCCAGGACCGGAGCCTGTTCCAGCGCCTGCGCTCGATTCCGCGTTCCTACTATGGCATGCTGCTGGCCCACTGTGGCGTCGCCGTCTTCGTCATCGGCGTCACGCTGGTGAAGGGCTACGAAACCGAAAAGGACCTCAAGATGCAGGTGGGCGACACCGCCGAAGTGGGCGGGTACACCTTCCGCTTCATGGGCGTACGCGAACTCAACGGTCCCAACTACGTCGCCGCCCGCGGCACCCTGGAGGTGACCCGGGACGGCAGCCCGGTGGCCACCATGACGCCGGAGAAGCGCGTCTATAACGTGCAGCGTATGCCGATGACCGAATCGGCGATCCTGCGCAGCGTGTTCCGCGATCTCTATGTGTCCATGGGCGAGGCGGTGGGTCCCGACACCTGGATCGTGCAGATCCGCAACAAGCCGCTGGTAAACTGGATCTGGGTCGGTTGCATCATCATGGCGCTGGGGGGATTGCTGGCCGCCTCCGACCGCCGCTATCGGCTCGCCATCCGCCGCCAGGAAAAGACGGAGGCGGCGCCGGCCAAACGCGGCGCGGCCGGCGTCCCGGTTCACGCACGCTAAGAAAAGAGAACAATGAGTCGATTCCTGTTGCCGCTTGGCATTTTCATCGTATTGGTCGTCTTTCTCGGCATCGGTCTCAACCGCAATCCGCGGGAAGTGCCTTCGCCCCTCATCGACAAGCCGGCGCCGACGTTCCAGGTGCCCCAGTTGCACGAACCGGACAAGACCATTTCGCAGAAGGACATGGTGGGCAAGGTATGGCTGTTCAATGTGTGGGCCTCCTGGTGCGTCTCCTGCCGCCAGGAGCATCCCGTGCTGGTGGAACTGGCCAAGCGCAACGTCGTGCCCATCTACGGCCTCAACTACAAGGATGGTCGCGAAGACGGAATGAAGTGGCTGCGGGACTGGGGCAATCCCTATGTCCTGTCGGCGTTCGACCAGGACGGGCGGGTCGGCATCGATTACGGCGTCTATGGCGTGCCGGAGACCTTCGTCGTCGACAAGAGCGGGACCATCCGCTACAAGCACATCGGACCGCTGACGCAGGACGTGGTGGAAAAGAAACTATTGCCCTTGGTGCAGGAACTCAATGCGAAGTCTTAAATCTCTGTTGCTTGCCCTGCTGCTGGCGGCGACGCCGCTGGCTCACGCCGGCGAGGCCGCTCCGGCCGCCGACGATCCCGTGCTCGAAAAGCGCGTCCTCAAATTGTCGGAGGAACTGCGCTGCCTGGTCTGCCAGAACCAGACCATCGCCGACTCCCATGCCGACCTGGCCGTCGACCTGAAGAACCAGATCCGAGAGAAGCTCAAGCAGGGCATGAGCGACAACGAGGTCAAGGACTACATGGTGGCGCGCTACGGCGACTTCGTGCTCTATCGTCCGCCGGTCAAGGCCACGACCTGGGTGCTGTGGTTCGGTCCCTTTGCTCTGCTCGTGATCGGCGTCGTGGTGCTGTTCGCCAAGCTCAAAAGCCGTGCCCGGAAGGTGGCCGCCGAAGCCGGACTGTCCGAGTCCGATCATCAGCGCGCCCAGTCCTTGCTGGGCGCAGACGAAAAGCGGGAAGGCGCATGACGACATTCTGGATCATCGCCGGACTGCTGCTCGCCGGCGCGCTGCTCTTCGTGCTGCCGCCGCTGCTTTCCGGACGCAGGCGCGGTGCGCTGGCAGCGTCGCAGGATGAAGCCAACGTCTCGATCTATCGCGATCAGTTGAAGGAACTGGAGGCCGATCTGGCGGCCGGCACCATTCCCCGCGACCAGTACGAGCAGGCCAAGCGCGAAGTGGAGAGCCGCCTGCTCGATGATGTCTCCGGAGTTGGCGGGCATGCGGCGCCCGCAGCGCGATCCGGTAAACTGACGGCGATCGTGGTCGGCGTCGCGGTGCCGATCCTCGCCGTATCCCTGTATTCCGCCCTCGGCAATCCGAAGGGACTCGATCCCAAGCAGGTCGCCGCCGCGCCCGCCGCCGGGCAGCAGCACGAAGTGACGCCGGACCAGATCCAGCAGATGGTCGCCGCCCTCGCGGCGAAACTGAAGGACAACCCGGACAACGTCGAAGGCTGGGTCATGCTGGCGCGCTCCTACACCGTGCTGGAACGCTTTCCGGAGGCTGCCCAGGCCTATGCCAAGGTGGTGGACCGCATACCGGACAACGGCCAGGTGCTGGCCGACTACGCCGACACCCTCGCCATGGCCCAGGGCGGCGGCCTGCGCGGCGAGCCGGAGCGCCTCATCGCCCGTGCGCTGAAGGCCGATCCGAACAACATCAAGGCGTTGGCGCTGGCCGGCACCGTCGAATTCGACAAGAAGAATTACGCCGGTGCGGTCGAGCGCTGGGAACAGGCGCTGGCGGGCGTGCCGCCGGAATCGCAGTTCGCACAATCGGTAAAGTCCAGCATCGCAGAGGCCAAACAATTGGGCGGAATCAAGACCGCGGCGCAGCCAGCGAAGGCACCGGTGGCGACGGTCGCCGGCGCAGGGGGAACCGTCACCGGCACGGTTCAGTTGTCACCCGCCTTGGCCGCGAAGGCGGCACCGACCGATACCGTTTTCGTCTTCGCCCGCGCCGCCACGGGACCGCGCATGCCACTTGCGATCGTACGCAAGCAGGTCAAGGATCTGCCGGTCGCGTTCACCCTGGACGACTCGATGGCGATGGCGCCCAACATGAAGCTGTCCTCCTTCCCGCAGGTCGTGGTCGGAGCGCGGGTGAGCAAGACGGGCAATGCCACGCCGCAGGCGGGCGACCTGGAAGGCCTTACCCAGCCGGTCGCGGCGGGCGCAAGCGGACTGGTGGTGACCATCGACGCGGAAGTGAAATAGGGCGCTCGAATCCGAAGTCTCGACCATTCCGGCGACGGCTCCGCGTTCCCCCGCGCGTTCCCGGAATTGAGAGCCGGGCAACGCCTGTTCTCGCTTGCGAGACTGCCTATGGATCACTGCACGCTTAACGACGATCCTCGAACCCTCGACTTCTGCCGGGATTGGTCATGACTCCAAGAATCCTGTTCGGTCTCATCGCAGCACTGCTGGTCCAGGGCGCGCCGGCCCAGGCTCCCCACGACGAGGATTTCAAGAACATGACGGAGGAGGCGCGCAAGGTGGCCAGCCAGTTGCTGGCGCAGATCCGGGGCGAACTGCTGAAGGAAATGGAGCACGGCGGGCCGCTGCGCTCGGTGATCGTCTGCAAGTACAGCGTACCCGAGATCACCTCCGGTCTTTCGCGCAAGTCCGGCATGCGCGTTTCCCGCGTGACCCTGAAGGCACGCAACCCCTCGCTGGGTTGGCCCGACGCCTGGGAGCAGAGGGTGCTGACCGAATTCGACAAGCGCGCGGCACGAGGCGAAAAGGCGGAGAACCTCGAATTTGCCGAGGTCGTGAGCGAGCCACAGGGGAAATTCCTGCGCTACATGAAAGCCATCCCCATCGTGCCGATGTGCCTCACCTGCCATGGCCCCACCGAATCCCTCACCGATGCCATCAAGGCGCAGATCGCCTCGGAATACCCGTTCGACCAGGCCACCGGCTACAGCGCCGGCCAGGTGCGCGGCGGCGTCACCGTGAAGCGCCCCCTGTAGCGCCCGCGCCGGACGGGTTCGCAGCGGCGGCGGTAGCACGGTGCGGCGCGGTCAGTGGTTCGCGGCGATCGTCGCGGTGGCGCTCGCCGCCTGCAGCGAAGCACCCCAGGCGCCTGCAGTTGGGTCGCCGTTGCCGCCCGTGTCGGTCGTGCGCCTGGAGGGCGGCTCCGGGACGCTCGAGGAACATGCCGGCCGCGCCCTGGTGCTCAACTTCTGGGCGACCTGGTGTCCGCCGTGCCGGGCCGAGATGCCCAGTCTGCAGCGCCTGGCGGACGCATTCCCGGAACGCGATCTGGCCGTGATCGGCGTCAGCGTGGACGATGATCTCAATCTGGTGCGAGAGTTCGTGCTGCAGCACGGGATTCGCTTTCCGGTCGTGGCGCAGTCGCCTGCCTCTCCCGCCGTCGGGCAACTCGGGGTGACGGCTTTCCCGACGACCATCCTGGTGACCCGCGAGCGACGCATCGCTGCGATCGTCGCCGGCGAGCGCGACTGGTCAAGCGAGAACACGGTGGCCGGAATCGAAAACCTGCTGCAGGTGAAGCGGCGCTCCACCGGGCCCCGCGATGGCGGCGGGTAGGCGACAGGCAGCCGGGGCTGGGTGCGCGGTGAGGCTCGGCTACTGGTGAGCGGTGTCCACGCCCTTGACGAAGTTTTCCGCTTCGCGGTGGCCGAGGGCTGCGGCACGGCGGATCCAGGCGACCCCTTCCTCCTGGCTCTGCACCACGCCCTTTCCTGCCAGGAACATCAGTCCCAGGGCGTACTGCGAATCGCGATGGCCGGCACGAGCGGCTTCGAAATACCACTTCACCGCCTCGACGTCGGCGTCGGGCGAAAGCTTTGCCGTATCGGCGGCGAAGGTGAGAATGTTTCCGATGTGATACATTGCGTCGAGATTGCCCTGCGCCGCGCTCATCTTGAGCCAGGAAACCGCCCGCGGTTCGTCCTCCGGAACTCCGTAGCCATAGTAATAAAGCATCCCGAGTTTGAGCTGGGCGACGGAATCTCCGCGGTCCGCCAGCGGTCGAAGCAGGGTAACCGCCTTCTTGTAGTTGCCCGAATCATAGGCCTTGAGCGCATCGCCCAGCGGGTCGGCGGCGCTCACGCAGGCGGCCGCGAACCAGGCGCAAAGCAGGAAAACGATCCGTCCTGTCACACTAGACTCCTCGATAACGCAGGCCCCTCGCGTGCATCGTCGCTGAGGGGCGGGGTTGGAATGAATTGCTGCGCCATGTGCTTTACACTGGAGATGCCTCGTGCGCTGCGCGGCACCGGCCGCTCCGCGGCCATCGGAACGGCCGCGGAGGACAGACACTACCGTACCCGCCACCGTCTTGGCAACGCCATGCATCTTAGCAACATTCGCGCCGTTTCCGCCGCTGTTTCCACCGCTGTTTCCACCCACCATTCCGCGCCGCGGGATAGTGACGCCGTGAGTGCGCCTGCTGCCGGAACGAAAGCCGTCCACTCGACGTCGCCGCGGGCGCTGCAACGCCTGTCGCTGCGCACCAAGGGCGGCCTTACGTTGATCGGGCTGGTGATCTACGTCATCCTGGTCGGCACGGTCATCTCCCACAGCCGCGACAAGCAGTTGCTGATGGTGGAGGAACTGGAACGTACCCACCGCCGCGAGGAGATGCTGGTGCAGGTCAACATGGCGGTGGCCCGCGCCATCCTCACGCTCAATGACAATTACAACGCGCCGGAGCCGGCGACTGCGGTGCAGCCGGTGGGAATAGAAATCGAGGCGGTACAGTCGAACCTGTCCGGGCTCAAGCCCGATTTCCCTGCCATCGACGCCAACATCGCCGCATTGGAGGCCGCCCTCGAACATCTGCGCGATACGCCCTCGCGCGGCGACATGGCGGTACTGCGCAACGAGCTGCACGACCTGGTGGGGGTGCTCGACGGCATCACCAGCGGTGCGCGGGCGACCAAGGAGAGGCTGCTCGCCGGATACCGCGTGGTTCAGGACACGGTGACGCTGGAGATCATCGTCTTCAGCCTGGTCGGGCTGATCGTGCTCGGCGCCCTGACGGCGCTCTTCTTCACCCAACTGGCGTGGGACATCCGCAACGTCGCGGCGCGCGCCATCGCGATCGTTCATGGCTACCGCGGACAGCATCTGCCCATCAGCCGCGGCGACGAGGTGGGGGAGCTGATGGAGGCGCTCAACAACATGCAGACCGAGCTGCGCGAGCGCGAAGCCCAGCTCGAACTGTCCCGGCAGCAGCATTTTCACAAGGAGAAGATGGCAGCCGTCGGTTCTCTCGCGGCGCAACTCGCGCACGAGATCAATAACCCGATCGCCGCCATCGCCGGCGTGGCGCAGTCCATCAGCGACGTGCGCCAGACACATCACTGCCCCAACCACGGCGTGGTGTGCCAGCCCGAACTGATCATGGAGCAGGCGAAGCGCGTCGCCCTGATCACGCGCCAGATCGCCGAGTTCACTTCCCCCCAGTCCGCCGAGCCGCAACTGCTCGACCTGAACGGCTTGGTGCGCAGCACCTGCAATTTCGTCAGTTACGACCGCCGCTTCAAGCACATCGAACTGCGCACGGACCTCGATCTGCAACTGTCCGCCATCAACGCCGTCGGCGATCACCTGACCCAGGTGCTGATGAATCTGCTGATCAATGCCGCCGACGCCATGGAGGGCGTGCGCGGGCGCAAGCCGACGATCACCGTGGGCACGCGCGCGGCGGCTGACGGCGTTGTCCTCACGGTGGAGGACAACGGGCACGGCATGAGCGACGAAGTCCGCAGCCGCGCCTTCGACGAGTTCTACACCACCAAGTCAGTGGGCAAGGGCAGCGGCCTCGGCCTTGCCCTGTGCAAGAATCTGGTGGAGACTTGCGGCGGGTCCATCCATCTCGATTCCCGACCCGCTGCCGGAACCACCGTGACGATTGAGCTGCCGCTCGCCTTCGAGGCCCGGGCCGCGGCCTGACATCCCTATGCATGTTCTTGTGATCGACGACGAGCCCGCGGTGCGCCAGATTCTGGTGGCAGCGGTGACGAAGGGCGGCTATTCCGTCGACCAGGCGTCCGGCGTCATCGAGGCCGCCGCCAAGCTCTCCCGCGGCGACGTGGATGTGGCGCTGTGCGACATCAAGATGCCCGACGGCGACGGCGTCGAACTGGTGCGCAACATCAAGGCCGCCGGCGTCGAAACCCAATTCATCATGGTCACCGCCTTCGCGTCCGTGGAAAGTGCCGTGGAAGCCCTGCGCGCCGGTGCCAACGACTATGTGGTGAAGCCGGTGCGCAGCGAAGAGCTGCTGCACCGACTGTCGCAGATCGAGGCCTTGTGCGGCTTGCGCGAGCAGAACAAGGTGCTGCGCAAGTTCGTGGACGAGTTCGACCTCCCACATCTGTCGTTCCAATGCGCCGGCGATGCTGGAGGCGGAGCGTCTCGCCGCCAAGGTGGCACCCACCGACAGCACCGTGCTCATCACCGGCGAGAGCGGTACCGGCAAGGGAGTCGTGGCACGCCGCATCCACCAGGCCAGCCGGCGCGCCGACGCCGTATTCCTGCCGGTGAACTGCAGTGCCATTCCGGAACACCTGCTGGAAGCGGAGTTCTTCGGCCATACCAAGGGCGCGTTTACCGGTGCCGAGAGGGCGCGCAAGGGTCTCTTCCTGCAGGCCGACAAGGGCACTCTGTTCCTCGACGAGATCGGGGAGCTGCCGCTGCACATGCAAACCAAGCTGCTGCATGCGATCGAGGACAAGGAGATCCGCTCCCTGGGCAGCGAGCAGGGTCGCCGCGTCGATACGCGGATCATTGCCGCCACCAACCGCAATCTGGAGGAGATGGTGCAGCAGGGGCGCTTCCGCGAGGACCTGTACTTTCGCGTCAGCATGTTCCACATCCATCTGCCGCCCCTGCGCGAACGCCAGGCGGATATCCGCCAGCTCATCGATTTCTTTCTCGGCACCATGCGGGCCGGTAACGACGGGCGTGCGCCGCCGGCCGTCGACCCCGCCGCCGAGGATATCCTTCTCGGTTATCATTGGCCGGGCAACGTGCGCCAGCTCGAGAATGTCATCAACCGTGCCATGATCCTCTCCGACGGCGGCCGCATCTCGATTGCCGACTTGCCGCCGGAAATCACGCGGTCAGCCCATGGCACCTCTGGCACGCCGATTGCTAACGACGGATATCTTCGGGATCAGTTGAGAAAAGTGGAAGCCAGCATCATCTCGCGTGCATTGAAGGAGAGTGGCGGTGATCGCCGCCTCGCCGCGCAACGCCTGGGCATAGGCCTTTCCAGCCTGTACCGCAAGCTGGAAGAATTCGAGGCCGGCGATGTGGTCCGGACCAGCGCCCGCAACGGCGTGGAAGCCGATTGAGCGTCCGTTCATGCCGCGCGCCGCGTTCTTTCGCTCCCGAATACTGAGGTTCCTTGCCTTGGCGGTGATGGGTTCGGCCCTGCTCGGCGTCCTCGCGACGCGCACCGCCGCGGCCGCGCCCGAGGACGAATACAAGGAGGGGCAAAAGGCCTACGGCAGGGGCGATGTCACCCGCGCCATGACCCTCCTGCGCAAGCCGGCCGACGCCGGCAACGCCAAGGCCCAGGCGCTGCTGGCCGAGATTCTCGACCGCTCGGAGTTCAACGAGGAGGCCTTCGACTACTATCGCAAGTCGGCCGAGCAGGGCGACGCCGACGGCGAGTACGGACTGGCCGGCATGTATGCGTCGGGCGAGGGCGTCAAGAAGGACCCGCAGGAGGCGCTCAAGTGGTTCATGAAGGCGGCGGAGCAGGGCCATGCCCAGGCGCTCAAGGTGGTGGCCGGTGCATACATTTTCGGCGACCTCGGTCTGGACGACGCGGCGCGCAACAGCGACCAGGCGGCGAAGTGGATCATGCGCGCCGCCGAGGTGGATTTTGTGCCGGCGGTGGAAACGCTGGCCAAGGCCTATCGCAGCGGCGGCAACGGCATCGAAGCGGACGCCAAGCAGGCGGAGGTGTGGGAGGCGAAACTCAACAAGCTGCGCCCGCCGCCGCCGGGACGCAGGAACGTGAAGAAATAGGAGGCGCGATGATTGCAGCGATCACGACAGAGCGAAGGCGGGTACGGTCCGCAGGATATGGCATGGCCGGCCTGCTGCTGGCGGGGCTGGTGATGAGCACGCCGAGCTTCGCCGCGGACCGCGGCAACGGCACCCGTGTCTATCAGACGCGCTGTGCCGGTTGCCACGGCGTGGACGGCAAGGCGATCAATCCCAGTGCCCCGAGTTTCGCCGGCACCAACAAGCCGATGCAACCCGACATGGCCCTGCTGACGCGCATCAAGTCCGGCAAGAAGCAGTGCCCGCCGTTCTTCGGCCTGCTCACGGACAAGGACATCCTCGACGTCATCTCTTATATCCGCACTCTTCCCTAGAAGTAGAATGAGTCGACAACTCCGCCCGCTCCTGGGCGCCGTCCTGCTTGCCGGCCACCTCACCGCCGGTATGGCGCTGGCCCAAACCGGGACTGCCCCGCCCGCCAAGGACGAACCGAAAGTCATCGAATCCTTCGAGGTCGGAAAGAACGTCTACGTGCGCGCGCTCACCGTCGAAGCGAAGTCCGGCACGCTGTGGGTCGGCACCTCGGCCGGGCGTGCACGAGGTCGACCTGGCCAGCGGCAAGCTGCGCAACACCTTCACGCGCAAGGAAGGCCTGGCCAACGAGTACGTGTTCGCCGTCGGCGCTCGACCGCGAGGGCTACAAGTGGTTCGGCACCAACGCCGGCGGCGTGTCGCGCTACAAGGACGGCAAGTGGAAGACCTACTTCCCGATGCACGGCCTGGCCGACTACTGGATCTATTCCTTCGCCAACGCAGAAGCAACGGCGACTTCTGGATCGGCACCTGGGCCGGCGTCAACAAGGTCGACTGCAAGACGCGGCAAGTTCACCACCTACGTGAAGGAGCTGGTCAACGAATGGGTCTACGGCATCGACGTCGACGCGCAGGACCGCGTCTGGTTCGGCACCGAGGGCGGCGTGTCGATGTTCGACGGCAGGCGCTGGAAGAGCTGGACCCACAAGGACGGCCTGGGCGCACCCAACACCGACAACCTGCCGTTCAGCGCCAACACCGGCCTGGGCACGCGTTCGCGCCACGACCTGTCGGTCGAGCGCGAAGGGCCGGCCACCTACAACCCGAACTACGTCTTCTCCATCCTGTCGCGCCCGACGGCGCGGTGTGGGCCGGCACCTGGGGCGGCGGCGTCGCCGCGCTTCGACGGCAAGAGCCTGGACCAACCTCACCACGACGGGACGGTCTGGCCGGCAACATCGTCTACAGCATCGCGCAGGACGCCGACGGCGTGCTCTGGTTCGGCACCAACAACGGCGTGTCGCGCTACGACGGCAAGACCTTCGCGCAACTTCGGCATCCGAAGGACGGCCTGCTCGAGCGCAACGTCTACGCGGTCGCCGTCGCGCCCGAACGGCGACGTCTGGGTCGGCACGCAAGCGGGGCGTGGCGCGCATCGCCCGCTGAACGGCTTGAGAGAACCGAGGAGATCGCTGATGGCCATGAGTCATACAAGCCGTCGGCCGTCGGCGTGATCGCCGCTCGGCGCGGCGCTCGCCGGCGCCTACCAGCTCGGGCGCAGCAGGGCGAATCCGAGCCGGCGGCGCGGCCCAGCCGGCGCGACCGTCCGCGGCGATGCCGGTCCAGGCCGCAGGCTCCGGTGGCACCCCATCCGCCGATCGGCGCGCCGGCCGCCGCCGGCGAGCGGCCGGCGCGCAGCGCGAAGGCAAGGTGGCGCGCCCGACCCGACGCAGAAGTTCACCCACTTCCGCGTCGGCAACAAGAACGTCAAGGGCATCCATGCGGACGGCGACCCGTGTCTGGGTGGGCACCTCGGGCGGCGTCGATGCGCTACGACACGCGCACCGACGAGTACAAGCTGTTCGACACGCAGCAGCGGCCTGCTGTCCAACGGCGTCTTCCACGTCGGCAAGGTCGGCAGGGCCGCATCGCCGTCGGCACCTACGGCGGCGGCCTGTCGCTGCTCGACGAGGACCGGCGGCAAGTGGGAGACCTACAACATCCCCGACGGCCTGGGCGACGCCTTCGTCTACGACGTGCTGAAGGCCAAGAACGGCGACGTCTGGATCGCCACCTGGTCGGGCGTCAACCGCGTGCGCGGCGGCGACCTGAAGGACCGCTCGAAGTGGGAGCTGCACACCGTCGAGAGCACCAAGGGCGGCCTGCCCAACGACTGGGTCTACGGCCTGGCCGAGGGCAAGGACGGCGACATCTGGCTCGCCACCGAAGGCGGCCTCGCGCAGCTTCAAGCAAGGCAGCTGGGAGAACTGGAACCACGCCAAGGGCCTGGGTGCCCCCTACGAGAAGGTGAAGAACGACATCCCGTTCAAGAACGACCCGGCCAAGGTCTCGGAGCACCACGCCAAGCAGAAGCAGGAGATGGGGCTGCAGGGAGTCGACGTCGCCTACAACCCGAACTACATCGTCTCGCTGGCGGTCGACGCGCAAGGCGTGGTGTGGGCCGGCACCTGGGGCGGCGGCTTGTCGCGCTTCGACGGCAAGAACTGGACGCAACTACACCGACCGCCGACGGCCTGCCCGGCAACCACGTGTTCATGCTGCACATCGACCCGAACGGCAAGTTCTGGGTCGGCACCAACAACGGCCTGGCGATCATGCAGGCGGACGGCAAGTTCAAGAACCTGACCACGCAACGACGGCCTGTTCGCCAACGCCGTGTTCTCGATGGCCACCGACGCGCGACGGCAGCATCTGGGTCGGCAGCTTCGGCGGCGTCGCCCACCTCTATCCCAACAAGTAGGCTGCGGCTGCGCGGTCAGACGTAGGGCGCGCCGCGCGCGCCGATCGAACTACGGGCCGACCGAGCCGTCGCCTGACGCGTGGGGTACGGCGTGGCAGCGGTCGCAGGAAAAGAAGGTGAGGAATGCGACGCGGTCGTGGCACACCCCGCAATGTCGGCCGCGGAAGATCTCCGCCATGGTGATCCGGTTCGCGCCGGCTTTGGGCTCGAACAGGGCCGGGTGACAGTTGCTGCAATCCAGCCACAGGGTGTGCGAGCGGTGCGGAAAGCGCACATACGGCATGTCGCGGGTGTTCTTCATCACGATGTCGAGATCGAGCGGCTGCATTTGCGTCTGGCCGTGCAGATCCGCCAGCGGCTTGATGCGTCCGCTGGAGAGTGCGGCCATCCAATCCACGTTGCCCTTGGCGTCCACCGGAAAGCCGGCCAGCGCCTCGTTCGCCTTCTGCAGTGCCGCATAGGCGGGATTGGCCGGATCGTAGAACTTGTTCTGTTCCGGCTGCTCCTGAGCGCCGCGGGCGGTGGGAAGCTGCTCCTTGGCTTTGGGCGGGGGCGCCGGGGCGCTATCGCGCTTGGGCGCACCCGGTACCGGCCGCAGGAACGCAGCAGCATCGCGGACGGCGGGCACCACCGACATGCAGATTGCGACGCCGACCAGCGCGAGGACGCGCCCCCGGCGCGGGTCGAGGCTGGTGCGTGATTTACCCCGGGTCATATCCCCCAACAACCGGTTTCAGGATGGACTACAGGCTTACGCAAGCGCGATGCCATGGTTTGGCGGTGCATCCGATGTCCACATTTGGATCGACGTGAACCAAAATGGTGCGAGATGGCATGCTTCTTGTGTGCTTCCTGGCACGAACCCGGTGCGCGATGCGGACAGGGGTTGAATTCCGCTGCGTACCGACATCATAGAACGACATGGCCGGAGGAAGGGGCGCCCGATGCTGATCCGCTCGTTGTTGCTGCTGCTGTTTGGATTTCTTATGGCGGACGGTCTGGCGCTGGCCGCAGACACAGACTATGCCGCGGCGATCAATCAGGCCGGGCGCCAGCGCATGCTGACGCAGCGCATCGTCAAGGCATATTGTCAGCTCGGCCTGGGCGTGACGCCGGAGGCCTCGAAGGCCCAGCTCAAGGAATCGGTGGCCTTGTTCGAACGGCAGTTGGCGGCGCTCAAGCCGATGGCGACGTCGAAGGAAATGCGCGAGACCGCGGCGCAGATCGATCGTCTGTGGGGTCCGTTCAAGTCGGTCGCCACCGGACCGGTACACCGCGCCGGCGCGCAGCAGCTCATGGGATCGAGCGAAGAATTGCTGCGCGCCGCGGACCAACTGACGAAACTGCTGGAAGGGCAGTCCGGGTCGCCGATCGGGCGTCTGGTGAACATCTCCGGACGTCAGCGCATGGTCTCGCAGCGACTTGCCAAACTCTACATGCTGCAGGCCTGGGGATTCGACTCTCCCCAACTGCGCAGCGACATGAGTGCCGCCGCCGCCCTGTTCGCCACCGCCCTGGCCGAGTTGCAGCAGGCGCCGCAGAACACCGACGCCATTCGCGCCCAGCTCGAAGCCGTGTCGATCCAGTGGGAATGGTTTCGCCACGCCCTCGAACTGCAGGGCGAAGAATCCTTCCGCCAACTGGTAGCCGACGCCAGCGAATCCATCCTGCGCAGCCTGGAAATGATCACCGCCCTGTACCAGGAACGCGGATCGAACTGAGCCTGGAACCAACGCCGCACCGCGCAGAACGCGATACCGGCGCCGATGGCGGGATGGCGCGGCTTACGGTTCGTTCGGACCGTTGCACGTGACACGATGAGGGCGTGCCACGGAGGCAGCGGAAGGGGACGGTCGCGACCAATCCGCACGGCTGCGGAGTGTCGGTCGAGGAGTTCGAAATCGATAGCTGCTTGTCGGCCGTTGCCGACATTCACCCCTCCCGGAAGCGGTCGCTCTGCACTGACTGCTTCCACGGACCTCGAGTCGTCGCTGACGACAGTTACTGTCGTTGGGACGTCGCCATCCCGGTGACTTACTCAGCACCACCAAGCCGCTCACACGAGGGGTTATGGCTGGCTGCTGTTACCGCGCTTCCTCCGTGGAATGGCAAGTTTCGCTACTTCGGTAAATGCGGGCCCGATCCTCGGCACCAAGACGATTGGCGATGCGCCACAGCAACGCCCCTGCAGCGCAGCACGCCGGGGCTTCGAGCGACAGAGTTGGTTTCCACATCAGCCTGGTCTATCAATAGAAGACCAGCTGATTTAAGTGGGCCCCCAGACGACCGGTGGAGGACGATATGACAAAGTGGATGCGTTACCTGGCAGTTGCCTATTCGATACTCGCAGCCGCGGGGTCCGTGAGCGCGGCGGGAGTTCCCTGGACCAACCATGCGCGCCCGTTCAGCTTCACCTTCGGCAACGACATCGATACCCATCAGCAGACGCGGCAAAACAGAAACGGCGACCTGTTCGGGTTCTTCTATATCGTCTTTACCGGAGACACCACGGCGGATGGCTTTCCAGTAGCGTCCCACGGGGACTGCACCGCCGTCCCCGACTGCAAGGTGGGATGGCTCATCAATGGCAAAACCGGGGCCGGGACGTTCCTCTACCACGTTGAGGGCGATCATCCGGTGTGGCTGGTCAATCGATCCAGCATCCCGCAGCCTGGAGCCTTCGCGCACTTTCATTGGCTCGGTAGCGAACACCCCGAGGCAGGAGACCCGCCCCAGGCGGGGTACTTCCTGCAGCTTTTCGCCGTCGACACGTTCTGCTTCATTCATGAAGGTGGCGCACCGATCGGAAGCGGCACGTGCGAAGACGTGGGCGGGGTTGCGGTGACCCCCGGCTTGGACATCGCCACTCACGTGAACATCGTGACCAGCGTCCCGAGCAATAGCGGGATGTGACAGGCCGTGCGCGTGCCGGTGGCTTGGCGCGACGTCTGGCGGTCACGGACCCGCCGGGGAAACGGCAGGACTTGGCGGCGTCCCGCGATGCCTATCTGCCCACAGGAATCCCTCTGGCGGTGTTCGGATCCATCGTCGGTCTGCAAGGCGGGCAAGTCGCGTCGGCCGGTTCGGTTCACGCACGAACATGCGCTGGAACTCAATCACGACATGGCCGCGATCGCCGCGCTGATCGATGCCGCGGGCCGCGAGCAAAAGCCGATCGGCTGGGAGGGCGACCGGCCTGGCGGGCATCACCGCAAGGGCGTGCTCACGTTCAGGCCGCTGGATCCCGCGCCCGCAACGCTGACCCTCAAGCTGCGGCAGGTCGGACCGGTTCCCGAGCGCAGCTTCACTTGGCCCGTCCCCCCGCGCTGAGCGCGGGCGATGCCATGAACCACGAGACCCACGGGCACGCAGCCCATCCGCATGAGCACACGGCCCCGGCGCCTGGCGAGCACGTGGCGCGGGATCCGGTTTGCGGCATGGACGTGAATCGGGCAACGGCCGATTACCGGCATATCCATGCCGGCCGGGAATACGTGTTCTGCAGCGCCGGGTGTCTTGCGAAATTCCGCGACGACCCGACCCGGTACCTGGCGCCGTCGCCTCCCGCCGCGGCGCCTACGGCACCCGCCGACACCGGCATCGTCTACACCTGCCCGATGCATCCGCAGGTGCGCCAGCCCGCACCCGGCAACTGCCCCATCTGCGGCATGGCGCTTGAGCCGCTCGCACCGAGCGCCGAAGCCGGACCCAGCCCGGAGCTGCGCGACATGACGCGGCGCATGCTGATCGGCGCGGTGCTGACCCTGCCGCTGTTCGTGCTCGCCATGGGCGCGCACCTGCCGGGGGTAGGGGCGTTCGCGCACAGCCCGTGGGCGCCCTGGGTCGAGTTGTTGCTGGCCACGCCGGTCGTGCTGTGGGGCGGCTGGCCCTTTTTCGTGCGCGGCGCGGCGTCCGTGAGGAACCGCAGCCTCAACATGTTCACCCTGATCGGTCTGGGCACCGGTGCCGCCTACGTCTATAGCGTCGTGGCCGTACTCGCGCCGCAGCTGTTCCCGCCGGAGATGCGCGACGCCCAGGGGCGCGTCGGTCTGTACTTCGAGGCCGCCGCGGTGATCGTCGTGCTGGTGCTGCTGGGGCAGGTGCTGGAATTGCGGGCGCGCGAGCGCACCGGCAGCGCCATCCGGGCGCTGCTCGATCTCGCCCCCAAGACCGCACGGCGCATCGGCGCCGACGGGGTCGAGCAGGACATCCCGCTCGAACAGGTGCAGGTGGGCGAGCGGCTGCGGGTACGCCCGGGCGAACGGGTGCCGACCGACGGCGTGGTGGTCGAAGGCGCGAGCAGCGTGGACGAATCCATGGTGACGGGGGAATCGATCCCGGTGGAAAAGAGCGTCGGCGCGAACGTCGTGGGCGGCTCGGTCAACGCCACCGGCGCCTTCGTCATGCGCGCGGAGAAGGTAGGGCGTGACACCCTGCTCGCCCAGATCGTCGAACTGGTCGCGCAGGCCCAGCGCAGCCAGGCGCCGATCCAGAAGCTCGCCGACCGGGTGTCGGCCTGGTTCGTGCCGGCGGTGATCCTGGTGGCGCTGCTCGCCTTCGTCGCGTGGCTCGTCTGGGGGCCGGCGCCGGCCCTGTCCTATGCGCTGGCCGCCGCGGTGACCGTGCTCATCATCGCCTGTCCCTGCGCTCTGGCCTGGCGACCCCGATGTCGATCATGGTCGGCATCGGACGCGGCGCGCAGGCCGGCGTGCTGATCAAGAACGCCGAGTCGCTGGAGCGCTTCGAGCAGGTGGACACGCTCGTGGCGGACAAGACCGGCACCCTGACCGAAGGCAAGCCGCAGGTCGTCGGTGTCGTTCCCGCGCCGGGCGTGGCCGAGGCCGAACTGCTGGAGGTGGCGCTTGCGCTGGAGACGAGCAGCGAGCATCCGCTGGCCCAGGCCATCGTGCGCCACGGGCAGGCGCTAGCAACGGCGGCCCGCCCGGTGGAGGACTTCGAGTCCGTCACCGGCGAGGGCGTGCGCGGGCGCCTCGGGGCCGAGGCGGTCGCGCTGGGTAATTCGGCGATGATGGCGCGCATCGCCGTAGGGCCGGAGGCGTTGATCGCCGAGGCCGACCGGCAGCGGGATGCAGGCGCCACCGTGGTCTTCGTCGCACGCGGCCAGACCCTGCTCGGTCTGATCGCAGTGTCCGATCCGGTCAAGGCCACTACGGCGGCGGCGCTGGAGGCGCTGCGCGCCGAGAAGCTGCGGGTCATCATGGTCACCGGCGACAACCGGCGCACGGCCGAAGCCATCGCGCGGCAACTCGGCATCGATCAGGTGGAAGCGGACGTGGCGCCCGCGCGCAAGCACGAAATCGTCACGCGGCTCAAGGCGCAGGGCGCGATCGTGGCCATGGCCGGGGACGGGGTGAACGACGCGCCCGCCCTGGCCGCCGCAGACGTGGGCATCGCCATGGGCACCGGCACCGACGTGGCGATGCAAAGCGCCGGAGTGACGCTGGTCAAGGGCGACCTCAACGGCATCGTGCGTGCGCGGCGCCTGTCGCGGGCCACCATGGGCAACATCCGCCAGAATCTGTTCCTGGCCTTCGTCTACAACGCGCTCGGCGTGCCGGTTGCGGCGGGGGTGCTCTATCCGGTGCTCGGCTTGTTGCTCTCGCCCATCTTCGCCGCCGCGGCGATGAGCCTGAGTTCGGTTTCCGTGATCGGAAACGCGTTGCGGTTGCGCACGCTCCGTCTTTAGCTGGGTTCCGGAAAGCTGGTTTGACTCGCTCACCCTCGTTTCGCCGCTTCCGCGCATATCCCGGCGCCATCGACTCTTGGCCAGTCGGATGTCCCGGCGTGCTCGATTCGAGTCGCTGGATGCGCCGCGATGCGCATCGCGACCAGACTGGCAAACACGAGAAGTACAGCCGCCGGCGCGGCGCTAGGTTCCGGCCCGGGCGAAAAGGGCGCGCAGCCTGGGCATCGCCTCCAGCGCACTGCGCTCGCCCGCATCGACCAGTGCCTTGAGCGTGGCGGCCGACATGTCGTGATGCTCGGGCAGGTTCGGTTCGATGAGCAGGTCCGCGCCGGCGCGATCTTCGAGCGCGAGCCTGCGGGTGAGGATCGAAATCGCCTGGTACAGAGCATCGAACGGATCGGCGAGATCCGCCTGCTCGGGCGGGAAGGTGACGTCCACCGCGAGCACGCGGCGCGCGCCCAGCCGGCGTGCCGCGCCCACCGGAACCGGCGCCGAAATATTGCCATCCACGTACTCGCCGCCGTCCACGCGCACCGGTTCCATCAGCCCCGGCGCGCTCGAAGAGGCCTGGACCGCGCGCCCGAGGTCGCCGCGGTCGAACACCTTCTGCGCGCCGGTGCGCAAATCGGTGGCCACGGCGGCGAAACGCATCGGCAGCGATTCGATCGTGCGCTCGCCGACCGTCGCAATGACGAAACGCCGGATCGCGTCGCCGCCGAATATGCCGAGCTTGGGAAAGATCCAGTCGCGCAGCAGGTTCGGTGTAAGCCGGCTACCGAGCCGTTCGAGCCGATCGGCTGTGAGTCCCGCAGCGTAGAACGCGCCGACGAGGCTGCCCACGCTCGATCCGACCACCAGGTCGGGCCGGAGACTATTTTTCTCGAGCGCGCGGATCACGCCGATGTGCCCGTAGCCGCGGCACCCGCCGCCGCCGAGCACCAGCGCAACTCCGGGGCGCCAGGACGCGGGCTGCTGTGCGCGGGCGCTGCCCACGAGTGCGGCGCCTGCCGCCAGGCTGAGAAATCCTCGCCGGTTCATGGTCTCGTCCTCCGAATCATGTACTACACCGCCAAGATCACGGAGCCGGGGGCAGTGGCGCGCTGATCTTGCCGCCGAACCACCGGCGGGGCCGGGCGCTGCATGCCCTGCGTCCATATGATCGGGGCGGTGCCTGGAAGGATCACCGCCATCTCATTGCCCTCAGTTGTGACTACTGAGCTGAACCTTCCTCCAGCACCGCTTTATCGGTCGATCGCCCGCTTGCGCCAGGCACGGCCTGGCCAAAGCATCGGGAGGCCACATGAGGATACGACATCCGAGCGCACCGGCCGAAAGATCATTGCCTCCCCCTGCCTCGTCGAACGGCCGACTCCCCCATCCCGGTCGCGAAAAACGCGGTGATCAACCTGTATCACGACGACTGGGAGTCAGTGCGCATCCGGCCCCGGCGATGGGGCCATCACCGCACGGAAGCACCCCCGAGCACAATCGGGGAAACGGCATCACTCGCCTGAAACTCGATCCGTTGATCGGTTTCCTGCCTCCCCCGGCGCTTGCCCACTGGCGCCGCATGCTTCGCATTTGACCGGCCCGTGCCTGTCAGCGGCCTACTCCAGGCAGGCGGCGAACGGCACCATCGCGGACGAACGCAGATTGGGGCTGCCGATACGATTGTGACAGTTGCTGGTTGGCGGCGATCGTCACGAAGTCCTGCAGTCTCGCGTCCCCTAATGCCATGCGTTCGCGTCTATTCCTGTGTCAAGCCTTGAGGCTCGCGCAGACCCGCTGCAGAAGTGCCCGTACTTCCTTGCCAAGGGCATGCACTTCCGGTTTGTTGACCAACTGCAACACGACCTCGGGATCCATGAACGCAACTGTTACTAAGCACTACGTTAAGAAAGCCTCACTCCTTGGCATACGCACAAGTAGGCGCATGAAAGAAGCCGGCAACAATCTCGGGCATCTTTTGCAGGCGTCGCATCACGCGATCGACCATTGCTTTCAGTTCTTGCTTGGTCTGGACGGTGGCCTTGGCGATGCGGGTCTTGATGTGCCCCCAGGCCAGTTCGTCGGGGTTCAGCTCCGGGGCATAGGGCGGCAGGAAGAACAACTCGATCGCTGCGGCGTTGTCCTCGACGAAGCGGCTGACCAGTTTCGCCTTGTGCGCCGGATGCCCGTTGACGATGAGAAAGATCTTGCGCTCCATCCCGGTGATGAGCCGCTTGAGAAAGTCGCGGAACACGCTCGCATTGACCCGGCCTTCCACGGTCATGAAGCGAAAGTGGCCCAGCGCATTGACCGCAGAGAGCATGTTCAGTCCGTAGCGTGCCCCGGTAGCCTTGACCACCGGCGTTTCGCCCACCGGCGACCAGGTGGTGCCGGCATGATGGTCGGAGCGAATCCCGGATTCGTCGGCGAAGAAGATCAGCGCCCCCTCGCGCTTGGCTCGCGCTGCGATCTGCGGGTAGTCCTCGGCGCGCCAGCGCTGCACCAGCGCCGGGTCTTGCTGCCACGCCCGATACAGCGGTCGCTGAGGAGAGAAGCCGAGCCGGCGCATCAGGCGCCCCACCGAGACCTCGCTCAGCCTGACGTCAAACTCCCTGTGGATGAGCACCCGGATCATGGCCAGCGTCCACAGGGCAAACTCGAAATTGAGCTGCAACGGGTTCTTGGTTCGCACGATGCGGGCGAGCTTGGCCATCTGCTTGGCGTCAAGCTTGGGCGGCGCGCCCGGGATGGGCTTGGCCTTGAGCGCCGCCTCGCCGCCGTAGTGAAATGCCTCGATCCAGCGGTAGATGGTGCGTCGGTTGATGCCCAGCCCGGCGGCGACGAACTCCGGACTCTCGCCGGATTCGACCCGTTTGACCGCTGCCATGCGCAGCTGTTCCTTTGCTTTGCGCGGCAATTGCCGCCCGTCGAAGATCTTCTTGCATTTCATGCCTCGAATTATACGTCATGAGGCTATGTTTGTGCATGGTTTAGTATGGTTCCATCGGCCTCTTCGCGCACGACCACGTTGCACGGCAGCAACAAACCGATGTCGGGGTCAGCCTCGATAGCGCGGTGGGCAAGCGGGGGGTTGCACGCGCCGAGTATGCGATATGGCCGGCGTTCGATATTGAGCTTGGCTTTCAGCGTCGCCTTGACATCGATATCGCTGAGCACGCCGAATCCTTCCTTTTTCAGGGCCTCGGTGACCGTCGCGACGGCGGTATCGAACGGCAGCTTTAGCTGAGTGCTGAATCCGTACATGAATCGACTCCTTTCCAGTGGTGGATCTACAGGTTGGGTGCTGCGATTTCATTTGAGTTGCCACTGGAATGAACGCCGTGCATTGTCTCGGGCGCGTCGTTTGATCGACCGGGGTTGTATCGTGAAGGCATCGCGCTTCATTCCTTCGATTTGCACGGATTAGCTGGCCATCTTGCGGCAAGCCTCGCCGCAACGACGGCACGCCTCGGCGCAGCGCTTACAGTGATCCATGTCATGCGCGTCGCATTGTTTCGAACACCAGTCGCAGATGTCCGCGCACAGTTTGCCCATTTGCCTGGCGAATGGACTGTTGCGTGCGATCGCATCGACGCAAAGCCTGCAGACTGCCGCGCACTCGATGCAGCAGGCCGGACAGCTATTATTGCTTTCCTTGCCGACCATATGCGCGAAACAGTTGCCGCACTCGGTCGCGCATTCGTTGCTAGCGGCGATGACGTCCTTGGCGCTCTGGTCCAGATGGTGACTCATGTCGTAATTCCCATTGTTGGGAGCGGCCGATGTTGGCGCGCCCGTAGCGCCTGCGCTGTCAAGCAGCGTTCATGTCCCATGCCGGTCCTACGTCAGACCATTCCGGAAACACCCTACCTATTCCTGCTTACGAATGAGGCTCAGCTGGTGCGCCGGCCGGGTACACAGACTGGCGTCGCTGAATCTCAAGCAAGAGACAGCCAATATCGTGCGCCGCCCGACGGTTGCCTCACAACGATCAGACATCGGACGTGAGGCTTGCTACTTCTTGGGCCGAGCGTCGACGGCTCCCGGGGCCGGCCATCATTCCCTGCTGGTCCATCATCGTTTGCATCATCATTTGCATCATGTCCATGCGCTTCTGCATCATCTGCATCTGCGCGTTGACGTCCGCAGGCTGGCCCTTCTGACCCATCATGCCGGCGCCCATGCCGCCCATCATGGCGCCGCCTTGCATCATCGGCTTCATCATGGTCATGCATTCCTGCATTTCCTGCCGCTGCTCGTCCATCACCTTCTGGCGTTCCTCGGGTGTGGCAGCGCTCGTCATCTTGTCGTGCAGCGCCTGCATCCTCTTCATGTGCTCGTCCATCTGACGCATTTGGCTGCTCATGTTCATCGACGAGTCGGATTGCGTGGCAGTGGCGTTGGGATTCGGAGCCGGCGCCTTCGCGTCCTGCGCCAGAGGCACACCCGCGCGATGCGGAAAACAGGACCACGGTACCGACAGCAATTGCGAGCGATTTCTTCATGTGACTCTCCAAGTGAACCGATTGAACGAATGGGCAACGTACGCCGAGGTGGCGAGGGCGGCCAGCCACGCGTCAGATTCACGCTCGGCTGCTACGGCGACCTACAACGTCAGGCGGACGATGCGGAGGGAGGACGGAACGCCCGGTGATCGATGTGCTGTCCGCGCCAATAAGAGAACGGGCGCGGAAATCGGCACGAAGCCGAGGTCATGGTGTGTTTCGATTACGAGCCGCTCCCCCCGCGGTCTGTCCTGGAACCCCACATTGGCCGAGGTGACGAAGATGCGATGGCGACGTAGCAGACGAGGCATGACTTTTGATCTGACGCCGAGCAAGCACAATTCCCTTCCGCCCCCCGCAGTCACTTGCCCTTTCGCTGCATGACCAATACCACGACGCCGACAACCACGACGACAAGCAAGAGCGGCCCCCATATCCCGCCGTATCCACCCATCCAGCCCATTCCCCAACCGCCACCATTCATCATGTTTCCGTTCTGTGCCAATGCGACGCCGGTGGCCAGCAGAGGCACCGTACCAACAGCCATAGCAAGCAAGGTCTTCATGAACTCTCCCAAGCGAAACGATGAAACCAGCGGACCACTTCGGCAAACGACGCGTGAGACTGAAAGGTCGTAACGCCGCCTGCCGAATCCGCACAACGCCAGCCCAACTCCACGGCTCCTTTACCCGGTCGCAGCTGCCTTTAGAACAGACAGTTTCGGAATCCGCACCGGTCTGCGAAGCTAGGCTCACTCACTGCCAACGTCTGTGCGAGCAGCGCACACAGCCTTGCGTCAGCGGTCGGCTTCATTGTGGCGGAGGCGTCGTTGCCGCGACAGAGCATTGCCAATTGGCTTGCCGGCGCTCTCACGAAACATCTGTAACGCGTGGGTGCGGAGTCGGATCAAGAAAGTGGTCGATGGCGGCGGTCGTGTGCTGTCAGCAACTGGCGCTTTCCGGTGAGACTCAAGTCTCGACCGCCACCGGTCCCGCCAGACACCACCGGAGCACAAAATGGACGCTTCACGGCCGAGATACATCGAGGGTCCGCGTCTTGCCGATGAGCGCGAATCAGCGACTGCTATGGAGTGCAATGCGCTACGACCGCAGCTGGCGAGCTTCCGCTTATTGCGCACCGTGCGCCTTGCGCCCCGAAGGCGACATGCAGCTTGTGCATAAGCTGACATTGGGTCTGACGTTCGCAAGCATAGCGAGCGATGCGATGAGGTCAGCTGGCCTGACTCGCAATTCGCCATCCACGACACAACATAGTCCTAGCGCGATCTCGGGTGAGCATCCGCAAAGCGGTCACACGCATGCCGCCAGGGTTGCATTTCGAACGTCGGCAACGGCCGAGGCAGAGTCATTCGACTTTGTTGGAGCCAGCGGCGCGCTATGGTCGATCACTGTCACCGACCGGCCACTTCGCGGCTACTCACGCCGATGGTCTGAGTCATGCAGATGAAATGAATCGCCACGTCCATTCGTCCCGAAATTGATGATCGCGTGTGTCGGGCGTGTTCAGGGGACGCCAGGGATGCACACGAATGGAACGTCAGGAGAATCGGCTGCGCTCATTCTGTTGATGATGCTCCGCTATTCCGCCGGAATTGCCCTGAGCTCCTGACGGGCCTGCGCGGCCCGACTGCCCCTTGCCCGGTTGATTCCATGCAGGTGCCTGGGCGGTGCCTCGCATCGCCTGCTCGTTTCCTCGCTCCCCAGGCGGCACCTTTCACTCGGTTTCGATGCCCAGCGTCTGCTCGCGCTCTGCGATCTGTTCGTCGGCCTGGTCGAAGTTCTCTTCGCGGCGACGAGGCGGTTGACGTCCGCGCGCCATTGCCTCCAGGATCGCTCGGCGAATTCCTGGATCGATCCGCCGCGGCCCGCTGCGCCGAGCGCAGCCTGCTGTCGGGCGCGCGTTTCGTCGATCACCTGCAGCCGCTCCTTGAGCCGATAGGCGTGCTCGATGTCCTGCTCGGTCACGCGGCCGGCCGGAAGGCGTGGGAACAGGGCCAGGGCCACCGCCTGCTCGGTTGCCGGCGACGGCGGGTGCTGCTGGCGCCGCAGCGGCGGCGGCCGGCCTTCCCGCCTGGCGGCCCTTGACCGGGCTGGCGGGCTGGCGGGGGGCGTCGCCCGCGGCCAGGGCGTCGATTCTGGCCCTGGCCAGTTCGGCGAAGTCGCCGTTCGGATAGCGCTTGAGATAGAGCTCGAACTCCTGCGGATTCTGCGAATTCTTGATGCTGTTCCAGAACGCCACCTTGGCGCTGGTGCCGGTATCGACCGCGGACGGCGCGGTGCCGTCTCCGGGCACGAAGTAGAACTCGCCTTCGATGGAACTGTTGTCCCAGGTGATCTGCCGGCCGTCGGTATCCTGGCGCACGGACGAGCGCACGCGCTTCAGCACGTCCTCGATGCGCAACCCGGGCGTCTTGATGGTGAACGCCAGGTAGCGGGTGTACCAACTGTCGCCGGCGCTGCCGTCCTCGGCCACGCTGCCGGGTGCGGTGGCGTACGAGATCAGCATGCCCAGCGCGGCATCCATCTTCGCCAGCCCCTGCGCCGCGCCGCGCGAACTGCGCGGGAAAGGATCGTTGCGGCAGGCGTCGAGGAACACCAGATTCAGTCCGTTGCGGGCGGAGGCCATGCGATCCAGCACCTCCTGCGCGTTCACGCCGCGGGTGCGGATTTCCTCCTCCCGGGTGATGGTGATGTTCACCGGCAGCAGATAGTTCTCGCCGCGCACCTGCACGCCGTGCCCGGCGTAATAGAAGACGCCGACGCCGCCTTTCTCGATTTCGTCGCCGAAGTCCGAGATCGCCTTCAGCATCGCCTCGCGCGACGCGTTTTCCAGTTTGATCACCTTGAACTGGGCTGCCTTGAGCGCATCGGCCATGAGCCGCGCATCGTGCGGTGGATTGGTCAGCGGCGCGCTCTTGTAGGTGCCGTTGCCGATGACGAGTGCGGTGCGCCGCCCCCATTTCGCCGCATCGGCCGCGCCCTGCTTGTCCGCGCCCAGCGTCGGTGTGGAGGCGGCCAAGAACGCGAGCAGAAGAATGAGTAGTGCTCGAACCATGATTCCCGCCAGGAGCATGTCCTTCACGCGTAATTCTATGCGCCTGAGTGCGGGACGCCATCTCACCTTTGGCCTAAGAGCCCGGTGCCAGACCGCCCAGGAGCGGCGGCCTCATCGGAGGGCTCCGATTCGGGGATAATGAGCCGCTTCGGCAACACCGTTCCCTGCTTTCCATGGCCCAGATCTTTCTTTACGACACGACCCTTCGCGACGGCACACAGCGCGAGGACATTTCGCTTTCCGTCGAGGACAAGCTCACCATCGCCCGGCGGCTGGGGGATTTCGGCATCCATTACATCGAATGCGGATGGCCGGGCTCCAACCCCAAGGATGCCGATTTCTTCGCGCGCGCCAACCGCATGAACCTGGGCCGCACCCGCCTCGCCGCCTTCGGCAGCACCCGTCGCAAGGACACCCAGTGCGCCGCCGACGCCAATCTCAAGGCGCTGGTCGACGCCGGGACGCCGGTGGTGACGCTGGTGGGCAAGAGCTGGACTTCACGTCACCCATGCGCTCGACGCGACGCTGGACGCGAACCTCGCCATGATCCGCGACAGCGTGGCCTACCTGAAGAGCATGGCACGTGAAGTGGTGTTCGACGCCGAGCACTTCTTCGACGGCTTCCGCGCCGACCGCGAGTACGCGCTCGCCGCGCTGCAGGCGGCGGGGCGCCGGGCGGAATGGCTGGTCCTGTGCGACACCAACGGCGGAAACTCCCGTGGCAGGTGGAGGAGATCACGCGCGAGGTCGGCCGGCGTATTTCCGCCCCCCTCGGCGTGCATTGCCACAATGATTCCGGCTGTGGCGTGGCCAATACACTTGCCGCGGTGCGCAGCGGCTGCACCCAAGTGCAGGGGACGATCAACGGCTATGGCGAACGCGTAGGCAATGCCGATCTCGTCACCGTGCTGCCCAATCTCCAGCTCAAGCTGGGGCACGAGGTCGTGGCGCCCGAGCGGCTGGCGGAACTCACCTCCCTCTCGCGCTTCGTGGCCGAAGTCGCCAACCTCAAGCACGACGACCACCAGCCCTATGTCGGACACAGCGCGTTCGCGCACAAGGGCGGCATCCATGTCGCCGCCATGCTCAAGGCCAGCGACACCTATCAGCATATCGAGCCGGCCCTGGTGGGAAATGCCATGCGCTCGGTGACTTCGGAGCTTTCGGGGCGCGGCAACATTCTGTTCCAGGCTAAAGCCATGGGCATCGACATCGACCGCGAGGCGTCGCAGCGGGTGCTGCATCAGATCAAGCATCTGGAACACGAGGGCTTCACCTTCGAGGCGGCGGAAGCCAGCGTCGAACTCATCGTTCCGCCCCGCACGCCAGCCCGGCTATGGCCGCCCGTTCGAGCTGATCGATTACTTCGTCATAACCCGAGCACCGCACCACAGCCGCGGTCTGCTGGCGGAGGGCGACGGGTCAAGGTGAAAGTCGCCGACACGAGTCAAGTTCACCGCGGCCGAAGGGCAAGGGTCCGGTGGACCTGGCGCTTGCCGCCGCGCCTGCAGGAGGCGCTGGTCGGTGTCCTACCCGGGTACTGCGCACGGTGGCGGCTCACCGACTACAAGGTGCGCATTCTCGACAGCACCACCGGCACCGCGGCGACGACGCGGGTGCTCATCGATTGCTCCAGAGCGGCGAGCGAAAGCTGGACCCACGGTCGGGGCCAGCGCCAACATCATCGAGGCGAGCTGGCGCGCACTGTCCGACAGCATGGAGTACGCCCTGCTGCGGCTGGCGACGGCAGGCGCGGGCGGCGCCTGAGCCGCCGACTGCGGTGCCGGCGGCTCAGGCGCGGGCAGCTTCGTGACATGGCGCACGGAGGCTCCGCGCATTCGATCACGCAGCGGCCGACAGCGCCGCCGCAATGCCAAATGGTTCATGGGC
>CAWGLO010000017.1:0-77029 GCA_963823455.1 uncultured beta proteobacterium | reverse complement strand
CACCGGTGAATGCGAGGCTCTCGTGCTGGCGCTGGACTTCTGGAAGACCGTGACGAGCGACAAGGCGGGGTTCCTCGACCGCGTCATCGCCCTCCTGGAAGAGTCGGGGGTGAGGTACTGCGTTGTCGGCGGGCAGGGTGTGAACGCCTTCGTCGAGCCCGTCGTGAGCCTGGATCTCGACCTCGCGGTCGCCGCGGAAGACCTGGCCTCGGCCGAGGACGCGCTGCGCAAGGCGTTCCGCGTGGAGTTCTTCCCGCACAGCGTCAACGTCTCGATGACCGGTTCCGACCTGCGGGTCCAGCTGCAGACCGACCCCCGGTACGCCGCGTTCGTCGACGCATCGGTGCCACGGGACGTGCTCGGCCTCACTCTTCCAGTGGCGAGAGTCGAGGATGTCCTGCAGGGCAAGGTGTGGGCGGCTCAGGACCCGGGCGCCGCCGAGCAAGCGACAGAAGGACCTCGCCGACATCTCGCGGTTGCTCGAGGCCTTCCCGCGGCTGCGCGCGGGGGTCCCGGACGACATCCTGTCGCGCCTGATCTGAGGGCTAGGAGCCGTTGCCCGCCAGGAAGAGCGAGTAGGCCGGGTTCCCCTGCTCCGACCAGGACGGGTAGCCGGGCCCGGTCGAGGAAGCCCTGGAGCTCGGCGAGCTCGGCGACGGGGACCTCGAAGGCCGCCAGCACGCGGCCGTAGTCGGCGCCGTGATTGCGGTAGTGGAACAGCGAGATGTTCCACCGGCCGCCGAGCGCGTCGAGGAACTGCAGCAGCGCACCGGGGCGCTCGGGGAACTCGAAGCGGCAGACCCGCTCGCGCGAGACGTCGGGCGCGCGCCCGCCCACCATGTGGCGCACGTGCAGCTTCGCCATCTCGTTGTCGGTGAGATCCGCCGTCTCGTAGCCCTGCGCGCGCAGCCGCGCGACGACCGCGTCGGCGTCACGGCGCGACTGCGTCGCGAGGCCGACGAAGATGTGCGCCTCGTCGCGCGAGCGCAGCCGGTAGTTGAACTCGGTGATGACGCGCCGGCCGAGGGCCGCGCAGAACGCGCGGAAGGCCCCGCGCCGCTCCGGGATCGTCACCGCCAGCAGCGCCTCGCGCGCCTGGCCGACGTCGGCGCGCTCGGCGACGAACCGCAGGCGCTCGAAGTTCATGTTGGCGCCCGTGAGCACCGCGACGAGCGCGCCCGGGGCGCCGGGATGCTCGCCCAGCCAGCGCTTCAGTCCGGCCACCGAGAGCGCGCCGGCCGGCTCCATCACCGTGCGCGTGTCGTCGAACACGTCCTTGATGGCCGCGCAGATCTCGTCGTTGCTGACGATCACCACCTCGTCGACCACCTGCTGCGCGAGGAGGAAGGCAGTGCGCGCCCACCTGCGCACCGCGACGCCCTCGGCGAAGAGCCCCACGTGCTCGAGCCGCACGCGGTGCCCGGCCGCGAGCGAGCGCGCCATCGCGTCGGCATCCTCGGGCTCGACGCCGATGATGCGCACCTCGGGCAACACGGCCTTGAGGAAGCCGCCGATGCCCGCGATGAGGCCGCCGCCGCCGACCGGCACGAACACCGCGCCGAGCGGCCCCGGCGCTGCCGCACGATCTCGTCGCCGACCGTGCCCTGCCCCGCGATGACCAGCGGATCGTCGAAGGGGTGCACGAACGTCATCCCGCGCTCGCCGGCGATCTCGCGCGCGCGCGTCTCGGCCTCGGCGTAGTGATCGCCGGCCAGCACGACCTCGGCCCCCATGCCGCGCACCGCCTCGACCTTGATCTCGGGCGTGGTCACCGGCATGACGATGACGGCCGTGAGGCCGAGCGTGCGCGCCGCGAAGGCCACCCCCTGCGCGTGGTTGCCGGCGCTCGCCGCGATCACGCCGCGTGCGCGCTCGTCGTCGGTGAGGTGCGCGATCTTGTTGTAGGCGCCGCGAATCTTGAAGCTGAAGACCGGCTGCAGGTCCTCGCGCTTGAGGAAGACGTCGTGCCCGAGCCGCGACGAGAGGCGCGGCGCACGATCGAGCGGCGTCTCACGAGCCACGTCGTACACGCGGCTCGTGAGCACGGCCTTCAGCAGCGATCTGGGGTGCGCGTCGCCCATGGGGTGAGGACGGACACTACGCCCGCGCGCGCGCGCGTGTCAATGGTGAGGCGAGCCACGCGAGGCGGGCCACGGGGCGAGCCGCCGCTGGCAGGAACGGGATAGCGGGCCGTCCTTCGCCTGGTCTAGATTGAAGGGGCGGCGGTCACGATGGGCAGCGAGCGCGATCTCCGCCGCGTGGCGGCTGGTGCAACGGTCCGACTGGAGGCAAGGTGCCGAGAATGCGAATGGGGCTGGTGGTGCTCGTGTCGTTGGCCGTGGCGCCGCGTTTCGTCCTGGCCGAGGGGCCGACATTCGACTGCGCGAAGGCCCACGGGCAGGTGGAGAAGCTGATCTGTAACGGACAGGCCTCGCGGCGCGCGACCGCAAGCTGGACGAGGTCTACAAGGCGACGACGCGAAGGCCAAGGGCGCCATGCTCGAACACGCTGGCGCCGAGCAGCGCGGCTGGGTGAAGGGCCGTAACGACTGCTGGAAGACGAACCGCGGAGACGCCGAGTTCCTCACGGCGAGCTGGCAGGCGAAGTCGGTGAAGGAGTGCGTCGACGGCCAAGTACCGGCATCCGCACCTCCGAGCTCCAGGCGGTGTGGCGACATCGTCCCGCCGAAGACCGTCTCGTTCGCGTGCGAGAACAACCCCGCCAACGAAGTCGTCGCGAACTTCTTCGAGACCGATCCGCCCGCCGCTCGCCTCGAACGGGGCGACCAGACGATGACCGTGTGGCACGTCCGCGCGGCGAGCGGCAGCGAAGTACGAAGGCCGGAACGTCGAGCTCTGGACGAAGGGCCCGGAGGCCTCGGTCACCTGGCTCGACGAGCGCCTGACGTGCGTGTCGAAGTGACGCGGGGCCCGCCGGGGCGAGCGGTCTCGCGCTCGGTCGGCGGCTGTCGGTCCACGTCCGGACCCCGGCGGGACTCGGCGCGTTGTAGACTGACTCGTACCCCTCGCCCTCTCCCGCGCTGGGCTCACGGGAGGATTGCCATGGCTTCGACAGATCAGATCTTGACCGCGCTGGCCCGGCTGGAAGAGCGCTTCGAGCACCGGATGGAGGAGTGGCAGCGCAACCTCCGGCTCGATCTCGACGGTCGGTTCGACGCGGTGCACAAGCGCCTCGATCGTCTGGAGCAGGAGTACGAGATGATCAGGGCGGGCCTCGCCCGCCTCGAGGCCGACGTTGCGGAGCTCAAGGCCGACGTGGGCACGCTCAAGGCCGACGTGGCCTCCCTGAAGGGGGCGGTTTCCAGGCTCGAGATCCGCCAGGAGCAGGAGGCCGCGGAGCGACAGGATCTGCGTGTTCAGGTTCTCGAGTTTCGGCGACGCCTGGGTGACCTGGAAGGCCGCGTGCAGGAGATCGACTGCTGCACGGATATGGGTCGTTCCACATCGGGCCGCAGGCGCACAGCAGAAGAATCGTGGAAACGACCGAAACCAGGCGGATAAAATCGCGCATTGCCGAAGTGTAGCGGAACAGCGCGCGCCGCGGCATGCGGCGGGGCAGATGATGCGGCGTTTCCGCTATAATTGCGCGCACAATTCAGGGGAATCGCGAAATGGGCTTTCTCGCCGGCAAAAGAATCCTCATCACCGGACTGCTAAGCAACCGCTCCATCGCCTACGGCGTCTCCGGCGCCGCGCACCGCGAGGGTGCGGAGCTTGCCTTCACTTTCCAGAACGATCGCATCCGCGATCGTGTGCTGGAAATGGCGCGAGAATTCGGCAGCGAGCTGGTGTTCCCGTGCGATGTATCGAGCGACTCGGAAATCGAGGCGCTGTTCGAGAATCTCGGCAAGCATTGGGACGGACTGGACGGGCTTGTGCATTCCATCGCTTTCGCCCCGCGCGAGGCGCTCGCCGGCGACTTCCTCGACACCCTGACGCGCGAGGCTTTTCGCACCTCGCAGGACATCAGCGCCTACAGCTTTCCCGCACTGGCCAGGGCTGCTCGCCCGCTGATGGAGGGCCGCCGTGCATCGCTGGTGACGCTGTCTTATCTGGGCGCGGTACGTACCATGCCCAATTACAATGTCATGGGGATGGCGAAGGCCAGCCTGGAAGCTGCGGTACGCTACATGGCAGTCAGCCTCGGGCCCAAGGGCACCCGCGTCAATGCCGTGTCCGCCGGGCCGATAAAGACGCTGGCGGCAGCCGGTATCGGCAGCTTCGGCAAACTCCTGTCCTATAACGAACGGCACGCTCCTTTGCGCCGCAACGTGACGATCGAGGAAGTGGGCAACGCCTGCGCCTTCCTGCTATCCGATCTGGCCAGCGGCATTACCGGTGAAGTGATGTACGTGGACGGTGGCTTCAACACCACCGCGCTGGGAAACGCCGACGCCGCCTCCGCCTAGCACCCGCGGCAGGTGCGGCTCCGGGGCCGGTGCCTTGCCGGCGTACCCTACCTATTTGGCCTCGAGGGCAGCCCTGTTGATCTCTACCGGATAGCGGCCCTTCAGTGCCGCCATGTAGGCAGCAAAATCCTCCTCGCCGTAGAGCCGCGCCAGCTGGGCGCGCAATGCGCCGGCACGGGCATCGTCATCCTTGACTTCGGACGGCTTGACCGACAAGAGCTTGTAGAGAGCGAACCCGCCATCGGGCAGTTTTCCGCCGGCATAACGCGGGAGCTTGTCCGCCGACAACCGGAACACCGCACGCAGCCCGTCTGCCGACAAGCCCGGCGCCCCGGCGCGGGTGACGCTCTTCGGCTCTCCCCATGCCACGTTAACCGACTCACCCTTGAGCAGGCGACCGAGCTTCTCCTCGCCGTCCTTCTGCGCCAGCCTCGCCGCCTCGTCCAGGGTGAGCTTCTTCTCGACTTCTGCGCGCAGGGCGTCCAGCGGCTGCGTCTGCGCCGGCTTGTGCTCGGCCACCCTCGCAGCGACGAGGGTGTTGGGCGCGGTTTCGATGGCCTCCGTATTGCGCTTGTTCTTCAGGGCGTCATCGCCGAACAAGGCGTTCATGAGACGCTCGCTGTTGAGTTCGCCCGCTGCCAGGGGGGCGCCCTTGGTGAGCCACCCGCTTTTCCTGATGCTCAGGTTGAACTTCTCGGCCGCCGGCTTGAGACTGTCCGACTGCTCATATACCGTGTTGTTGAAAGCCTCGGCCACTTCGGCGAACTTGCGTGCTGCCCCCTGGCGCTTGAGCTCGGTGCGGATTTCATCCTTCGCTTCGTCGAGGGACCGCGCTTTCTCCGCCTTCACTCCTGTCACCTTGATGATGTGGAAGCCGAAGTCAGAGGTCACGACGTCGCTTACCTGGCCCTCCTTGAGTGCGAAGGCCGTATCCTCGAATGGCTTTACCATCATGCCGCGGGCAAAGAAACCGAGATCGCCACCGTTGGCGGCGGAACCCGGATCCTGCGACTGCTCCTTGGCCAGCCTGGCGAAATCATTCGGGTTCTGCCGGACCTGCTTCAGGAGTTCCTCGATCTTCGCGCGTGCGGCCTTGCTCTGCGCCTCGGTGGCGTCCTTCGGCAGCTGGATCAGAATATGGCTTGCGCGCCGCTCCTCCGGCTGCTTGTACTGGTCCGCGTGCCCCTCGTACCAGCGCTTGATTTCCTCGTCGCTCACGGTCACCGACTCCATCAGCGCGTCTGGATTGAGAACCACATACTCGGCGCGGATCTGTTCAGGGGTTTCGAACAACTTGCGATTGTCATCGTAGAACTTCTGTACCGCATCCGGCGCCAGCTTGACCTGTGCCACAAACTGCTCGGGCTTGACCACGTAATCAGACACTTCCCGCGTCTCGCGCTGCAGGGCCACCCAGCCGTCCGCCGCGCCCTTGGCGATGAAGGCTCCGTCGCCAACCGGGGACGCCAACTGCTGCAACGCCAGATCCTGCCGCAGGCGCATCTCGAACCCGACCTCCGACAGGCCCTGGCCGCGGACGATACTCTCGTAGCGCCGCGTCGAAAACTTGCCGTTGTCCTGAAACGCCGGGACGCTGGCGATGAACTGGCGCAGCTGGTCGTCGCTGACGAAAACACGCGAGCTGTATGCCTGCTGCGATAGCACGCGCTGGTTGATCATAGAATCGAGCACTGCCTGGCGCGCTTCCGGCGTATCGACCATGGCAGGATTGAAGTCCCGCCCCATCGCCACACGCATTCGATCCTGCTGTTCGCGCAACGACTGCTGGAATTCCTGCTGGCTGATCTTGCTTTTGCCCACGGTGGCGACGTCGCCGGCGCTGCCGATGCTGCTCGTGTAGAAATCGACACCCCACAGGGCAAACGGTACCGTGATCAGAACCAGAAAGATTTGAACGATCCGCTTGTTGTTGCGTACCGCATCGAACATGAGTGCACCACTTGGCCTTCAAACAAGTTAAAAGGCAGACAGAAAAAAGGCGAACTTGCGTTCGCCTTTCTTCGTGATCTGGCGGAGTGGACGGGACTCGAACCCGCGACCCCCGGCGTGACAGGCCGGTATTCTAACCAACTGAACTACCACTCCCTTACCTACCGCCCACCGCCGTTGTTTCCGGGGTTGGTGGGTGCTGACGGGTTCGAACCGCCGACATTCGCCTTGTAAGGGCGACGCTCTACCAACTGAGCTAAGCACCCTCCGTCACGAACAAGACGCCATCGGTTAAAGGCCGCTAGTTTAGCGCGTCCTTGAGCGCTTTGCCAGGGCGAAACTTGGGCACCTTGGCCGCCCGGATCTTGATCGAGGCGCCGGTGCGGGGATTGCGGCCGCTGCGAGCGGCCCGCTTGCCGACATAGAACGTGCCAAATCCAACCAGCGTTACCATCCCACCTTTTTTCAACGACGTCTTGACGGCAGCGATCGTAGCATCGAGCGCACGCGCCGCGGCGGCCTTCGAAATGTCGGCCTGCTTCGCGATTTGGTCGATGAGTTCAGATTTGTTCACGTAAGCCCCCTGTTTTTTGAGATATCGAATCTGCGAACGAAGAAAACTCGAAGCTCGATTTATAGCAAGCCGCAAAACCTTATGTCAAGCGGTTCAGCGCGGGTTTTCCCCGCATCGGCGAACGAATTTCTAGCGACAAGATTCGCGCATCGATGGGGTATCCGTTCCCCTTCGATGCGCCGTTCGTTGCGACGCGCAGGATCAGTGCGTGATGACGGTGGATGCCGCCGCCTGCGCATCGGTCACTGGCGGCACAGCCTCCGCGGGCGCTCCTGCCGCCGTTTCGGCCACCGGCTCCGGCTTGCGCTCCAGTGCCAGTTCCAGGACATTGTCGATCCACTTGACCGGCTGGATCTCGAGTTGGTTCTTGATGTTCTCCGGTATGTCCACGAGATCCTTCACGTTCTCTTCCGGAATCAGCGCCAGACGGATGCCGCCGCGGTGGGCCGCCAGCAGTTTTTCCTTCAGGCCGCCGATCGGCAGAACCTCTCCGCGCAGAGTGATCTCGCCGGTCATCGCCACATCTGCGCGTACCGGGATGCCCGACAGCACCGATACCAGCGCGGTGGTGATCGCGATGCCGGCGCTCGGCCCATCCTTGGGCGTAGCGCCTTCCGGCAGGTGGATGTGGAGATCGCTCTTCTGATAGAAGTCATCCGCGATACCGAACTGCTTGGCGCGCTTGCGCACCACGGTGAGCGCGGCCTGAATCGATTCCTGCATCACCTCGCCGAGCTTGCCGGTGGTCATGGTCTTGCCCTTGCCCGGCACCACCACCGCTTCGATAGTCAGCAATTCGCCGCCGACCTCGGTCCACGCCAGACCGGTCACCTGACCGATCTGGTTTTCCTTCTCCGCGATGCCGAAGGAGTAGCGCCGGACGCCGAGGAACTTGTCGAGGTTCTTCGCATTGACCACCAGCTTGCGCTTGCGCTTGCCGAGCACCATCGATTTGACCACCTTGCGGCAGATCTTGGAGATCTCCCGCTCGAGCCCGCGCACGCCTGCTTCCCGGGTGTAATAGCGCACGATGTCCCGCAGCGCGTCCTCGGTGATCGACAACTCTTCCTTCTTCAACCCGTTGTTCTTGACCTGCTTCGGCACCAGGTAGCGCTGAGCAATGTTGACCTTTTCGTCTTCCGTATAGCCGGACAGGCGGATCACTTCCATGCGATCGAGCAGCGCCGGCGGGATGTTCAGCGTGTTGGCCGTCGCCACGAACATGACATCGGAAAGGTCGTACTCGACCTCGACGTAGTGGTCCACGAAGGTGGAGTTCTGTTCCGGGTCCAGCACCTCTAGCAGGGCCGAAGACGGGTCACCGCGGAAGTCCATACCCATCTTGTCCACTTCGTCCAGCAGGAACAGCGGATTCTTCACGCCGACCTTGGTCATGTTCTGCAGGATCTTGCCCGGCATCGAGCCGATGTAGGTGCGGCGATGGCCGCGAATTTCGGCTTCGTCGCGCACCCCGCCCACCGACATGCGCGCGAACTTGCGGTTGGTTGCGCGCGCGATGGACTGGCCGAGCGAAGTCTTGCCGACGCCGGGCGGCCCCACCAGGCACAGAATCGGTGCCTTCAGTTTCTCCACCCGCTGCTGCACGGCCAGATATTCGAGGATGCGCTCCTTGACCTTCTCGAGGCCGTAGTGATCCTTCTCCAGCACCTTCTCCGCGGCGGACAGGTCCTTGCTGATGCGGTTCTTCTTCTTCCACGGCAGCCCCAGCAGCGTCTCGATGTAGTTGCGCACCACGGTCGCTTCCGCCGACATCGGCGACATCAGACGCAGCTTCTTGAGCTCGGAGAGAGCCTTGGTCTGTGCTTCCTTGCTCATGCCGGCGGTCTTGACCTTCTTCTCCATCTCGTCGAGGTCGGCACCTTCCTCGCCCTCGCCGAGTTCCTTCTGGATCGCCTTCACCTGCTCGTTCAGGTAGTACTCGCGCTGGCTCTTTTCCATCTGGCGCTTGACGCGGCCGCGGATGCGCTTTTCCACCTGCAGGATGTCGAGTTCGGATTCGAGCTGGGTCAGGAGCCGTTCCAGCCGCTCCGAGACGTCGAACAGTTCGAGAATCTGCTGTTTCTGTTCGAGTTTGAGCGGCAGATGGGCAGCGATGGTATCCGCCAGCCGACCCGGCTCCTCGATGCCGGCGAGCGAGGTGAGAATCTCGGGCGGGATCTTCTTGTTCAGCTTCACGTACTGATCGAACTGCGCGACGATGGCGCGGCGCATGGCCTCGACCTCATGGGTCGTCATTTCCCCCGCCCCGAGCGGCGTGACCGTCGCCATGAACAGGCTCTTCAAGTCGTCGATGCGGTTGACCTGGGCGCGCTGCGTGCCTTCGACCAGCACCTTCACTGTGCCGTCGGGCAGTTTCAGCATCTGCAGGATGTTGGCAACGCAGCCGATGTCGTACAGATCCTCCGCCGTCGGCTCGTCCTTCGCGGCCGACTTCTGGGCCACCAGCAATATGCTCTTGCCGGCTTCCATGGCATTTTCCAGCGCCTTGATCGACTTCGGGCGACCGACGAAGAGCGGGATCACCATGTGTGGGAACACCACCACATCCCGCAAAGGCAAAAGGGGAAGGTCTATTCTCTCCATAGGGAGATCAAGCGCGCTTGACATAGGGGCATTCCTTATTCAGAGCAGTCATTGACCCCATATTGGGGCCAAACAACCGGGTTCAAGCCGCTGCGGCTGGCCGCCTGGATCAGTTCGAACCGGCGACCTTGGGTTGGTCGGCGTATATCAGAATGGGCATGGACCCGCCCTCGATCATCCCTTCGTTGACCACGACCTTAGTGACATTGTCCATGGTGGGAAGTTCATACATCGTGTCGAGCAGGGACGCTTCGAGGATCGAGCGCAGGCCGCGGGCGCCGGTCTTGCGCTTGAGCGCCTTGCGGGCGATCGCCTGCAGCGCAGCAGGCCGCACCTCTAGTTCCACGCCCTCCATGGCGAACAGCTTTTGATACTGCTTGATGAGCGCGTTCTTCGGTTCGACCAGGATCTGGATCAGCACCGATTCTTCCAATTCCGTCAAGGTCGCCAACACCGGCAGCCGGCCGACGAATTCCGGAATAAGGCCGTACTTGATCAAGTCCTCCGGCTCCACCAGACGCAGCGTCTCGGTCACGTTCTTGGTGTCGCGGCTCTTCACTTCGGCGCCGAACCCGATGCCGACCTTCTCGGTGCGACCGCGAATGATCTTGTCCAGCCCGTCGAAGGCGCCGCCGCAGACGAACAGGATGTTGGTGGTATCGACCTGCACGAAGTCCTGGTTCGGATGCTTGCGCCCGCCCTGGGGCGGCACCGAGGCCACGGTACCCTCGATCAGTTTCAGCAGCGCCTGCTGCACGCCCTCCCCCGAAACATCGCGGGTGATGGAGGGGTTGTCCGACTTGCGCGAGATCTTGTCGATCTCGTCGATGTAGACGATGCCCTGCTGCGCCTTCTCGACCTCGTAGTCGCACTTCTGCAGCAGCTTCTGGATGATGTTCTCGACGTCCTCGCCGACATAGCCGGCTTCCGTCAGGGTGGTTGCATCCGCCATGACGAATGGAACGTTGAGCAGCCGCGCCAGGGTCTGGGCCAGAAGAGTCTTGCCAGAACCGGTGGGTCCGATCAGCAGGATGTTGCTCTTGGCGAGTTCCACCTCGTCATTCTTCGACAGGTGCTTTAGACGCTTGTAGTGATTGTAGACGGCGACCGAAAGGATGCGCTTGGCCGGATCCTGTCCAATCACGTACTGATCGAGGATGGCGCAGATCTCCCTCGGCGTCGGCAGATCGCTCTTGCCGCCGCGTGTCGATTGCTCGCTCGATATCTCGTCGCGGATGATGTCGTTGCACAGCTCTATGCACTCGTCGCAGATGAAGACGGACGGACCGGCGATGAGCTTGCGCACCTCGTGCTGGCTCTTGCCGCAGAACGAGCAGTAAAGCAGCTTTTCATTGCCTGACTTCTTGTCCGACATCGCCGTCTCTCTCCGTTGGTTCAGGGCGCCGCTTCGCCGCGATTGGCCAGCACCTTGTCCACCAGCCCGTACTCGACAGCCGCATCGCCGGAAAAGAAAAAATCGCGATCGGTGTCTCGTTCGATCCGGTCCACCGGCTGCCCGGTGTGCTTCGCCAGCAGTTCGTTCAGGCGCGCCCGCAGATAGAGTATTTCCTTGGCATGGATCTCGATGTCCGATGCCTGTCCCTGAAACCCGCCCATAGGCTGGTGGATCATGACGCGCGAATTGGGCAGGCAGAAGCGCTTGCCCTTTCCGCCCGCCGCCAGCAGGAAGGCGCCCATACTGGCCGCCTGGCCGATGCACAGCGTGCTCACATCCGGCTTGATGAACTGCATGGTGTCGTAAATCGCCAGTCCGGCCGAAACCGACCCCCCCGGCGAGTTGATGTAAAAGTAGATGTCCTTGTCGGGGTTCTCCGACTCCAGAAACAATAGCTGGGCGACGATGAGGTTGGCGGTGACGTCGTTCACAGGACCGACCAGAAAAACCACCCGTTCCTTGAGCAGGCGCGAATAAATGTCGTAGGCACGCTCGCCGCGCCCGCTCTGCTCGATCACCATGGGGATCAGGCCCAGTCCCGAGGGATTCCAGGATGAGGCGAGTTCCGCAGGCGACTGCTGCTGAAAGTGACTGGAAAGATTCATGTTCGGCTGGCCGGGGATCATGCCGCAGTTCCCATTAGTTCGTCAAAACTTATCTCTTTATCGACCGTTCGGGCATTCTGCAGCACCCATGTCACCACATTGTCCTCGACCACCAGCGCTTCGGCCTGCCCCAGCTGCTGGGGCTGGGAGTAGTACCAGCGCACCACTTCGGCCGGATCCTCGTAGCTCTCGGCCAAATCCTGCACCATGGCGCGGACCTGCTCCGGCTTCGCCTGCAGTCCCTTCTCCTTGACCAGCTCCGCCATGATCAGGCCAAGCTTGACGCGCCGCGTCGCCTGTTCGGCAAACCATGATCCGTCGATCGGCATGTGCTTGGCATCGATGCCCCGGTTCTGCAGATCCTGACGCGCGTTGTGCGCAAGCTGTTGCGACTCGGCATCCACCAGCGAGCGCGGCACCTCGATCGGATTTGCTTCGATCAGGATGTTCATGACTTGTTCCTTCAGCCGCGCGCCGACACGCTTCTTGACCTCGCGCTCCAGATTGGTCTTGACCTCGCTGCGCATCTTGTCCAGATTGCCGTCGGCCACGCCCAGGGCGCGCGCGAAATCCGCGTCCAGCGCCGGCAATTGCGGCCCTTCCACCCGCTTAACGGCAACGCGAAAGGATGCCACCTTGCCCGCCAGCTCCTGAGCATGGTAGTCCTGCGGAAACGTCACGTCGAAGTCCTTGCTGTCGCCCGCCGTCATGCCTTTGAGCTGCGACTCGAAATCCGGAAGCATGGCCCCTTGGCCGATCACGATCGGAAAATCCGTGGCATGACCGCCGTGAAACACCTCGCCACCGATCCTGCCGGTAAAATCGACGATGACCCGGTCGCCGTCCTGCACCGCGCGTTCCGCCGCGACAAAGGTCATACGCTGCTTACGCAGCACCTCCACGGTCTTCGCCACCTCCGCTTCCCCGACCGTCAGCAGGGGCCGCTCGATCGTCCGTCCCGACACGTCGCCCAGCGTGACCTCGGGGTACACCTCGAACACCGCGCTGAATTCCAGGCGGACCTGATCCCCGCCCTGCTTCGGTTCGATGCGCGGATAGCCCGCCACGCGCAGGTTCTGACTCCGCACGGCATCGCCGAACGCCCGCTCCACCGCCGCCCCGATGGCCTCCGAACGCGCCTGCGACCCGTACTGCTGCGCCACCACCTTGAACGGCACCTTGCCAGGGCGAAAGCCCGCCATCTTCACCGTGCGCGCCAGGCGCTTCAGGCGCTGCTCCACGTCGTTGTCGATATCGGCAAGCGGCACCGCCATGTCGATGCGGCGCTCGAGGGGAGAAGCTACGGTCGAATCTTCCTGATTGGTCTGCATTGAACTTCCTTGAATGGTCCGAGGATCGATGGCGCGCTGTTGCCTGCTGGTGCGAAGGGCGGGACTTGAACCCGCACGCCTCGCGGCGCTGGAACCTAAATCCAGTGCGTCTGCCAATTCCGCCACCTTCGCGCGTCTGCAATTCTAAACGATTCGACTCTATACTGTCAGCCGAATCCCGCGCCGGCCGTGGCATGCAGAGCGCATGCCATGGCGCAACGCCGAACGATGCCCGTCGATCACTACGAGAATTTCCCCGTCGCCTCCTTCGTGCTGCCGCGTCGATTGCGGTCCGCCGTGACTGCTATCTACCGTTTCGCGCGCACGGCCGACGACATCGCCGACGAGGGTGACGCTCCCGCCGCCGTGCGGCTAGCCCAACTGGACGCCATGCGCCGGCAACTTCAGCGCATCGCCGCGGGCGGCGCGCCCGAAACGGCGATGCTTACCGCACTGCAACATATCTTGCTCCAGCATCGCCTTCCGCCGCAGCCTCTCTACGACCTGCTCGATGCCTTCAGCCAGGACGTGATCAAGACCCGCTATCGCGATTTTCCGGACCTGCTCGACTACTGCCGCCGCTCCGCCAACCCGGTCGGCCGCCTGCTGCTGCATCTGTACGACGCGGCCGGAGTCGAGAATCTGCGCCGCTCGGACGCCATCTGCACCAGCCTGCAGCTCGTCAATTTCTGGCAGGACGTCGCAATCGACTGGCGCAAGGGGCGCGTCTATCTGCCCCAGGACGAGATGGCGAATTTCGGCGTGACCGAGGTCCAGATCGAGGCCGGACGCGCCGACGACAACTGGCGCCGCCTGATGCGCTTCCAGATCGACCGCGCCCGCAGCCTGATGCTCGAAGGAGCGCCCCTGGCGCGCGCCCTGCCCGGCCGCATCGGCCTCGAACTGCGGCTGATCGTCGCCGGCGGGCTGCGCATTCTGGAGAAACTCGATCGATGCGGCGGCGACGTGTTCCGCCGACGCCCGCTGTTGCGCGCCTGGGACTGGCCCCTGCTGCTGTGGCGCGCCCTGCATGCATGAAACGATGACGCCCGACCAGTACTGCCAAGACAAGGCAGCCGCCAGCGGCTCCAGTTTCTACTACAGCTTCCTCTTCCTGCCGCCCGAGAAGCGCCGCGCCATCACCGCGCTTTACGCATTTTGCCGCGAGGTGGACGATGTGGTGGACGAATGCGCCGATCCCCAGATCGCCCGCACCAAGCTCGCCTGGTGGCGCACCGAGATCGACGCGCTGTACTCGGGCAAGCCCCAGCATCCGGTCAGCACGGCACTGGTTCCCGTGGTAAGCGATTTCAACCTGCCGGCGGAGCAATTCCAAGAGGTCATCGACGGCATGGAGATGGATCTGGCGCAGAACCGCTACCTCGACTTCAAGGCGCTGCAACTGTATTGCTACCGCGTCGCCAGCGTCGTGGGACTGATGGCGGCGGAGATTTTCGGCTACACCGACCGGCGCACACTGAAATACGCCCACGACCTGGGGCTGGCCTTCCAGCTCACCAACATCATTCGCGACGTCGGCGAGGACGCCCGCCGCGGACGCATCTATCTGCCCCTGGACGAACTGAAGCGCTTCGAGGTGCCCGTGGCCGATATCTTCGACGCGCGCCACAGCGAGCGCTTCCGGCGTCTCATGGAATTCCAGATCGAGCGCGCCGAGGGCTTCTACGCCCAGGCCCTGGCGGCGCTGCCGGCCGTGGACCGCAAGACACAACGCACCGGGCTGGTGATGGCGGCGATCTATCGCACCCTGCTGGCGGAGATCCGCCGCGACGGAAGCCGGGTACTCACCCGGCGCACCGCCCTGACACCGGTGCGCAAGCTGTGGCTGGCGTGGGTGACGTGGCTGAAAGGTTAGCCCCGAGCCGGGCCGGCGCCGCGGCCCGGCCGCCGCGGATCGCGATCATCGGCGCCGGCTACGCCGGCCTCGCGGCCGCGGTCGAACTCGCGGCCCGCGACATCCCGGTCACGGTGTTCGAAGCCTCCCGCACGCTCGGCGGCCGTGCTCGCCGTGTCGAGCGCAACGGCATCGCGCTGGACAACGGCCAGCACATCCTGGTGGGAGCCTATCGCGAAACGCTGCGGCTGATGCGCCGCGTCGGCCTCGACCCCGATCGGGCGCTGCTGCGCCTGCCGCTGACGCTGGTCTACCCCGGGCACCTGAGGCTGCGGGCACCGCGCCTGCCGGCGCCCTTGCATCTGGCCTGGGCATTGGCGGCGGCGCGCGGCGCCGGCGGCGGCGAGAAGCTCGCGGCGATGCAGTTCATGAACTGTCTGAAGGCCGCGGGCTACGAACTGGCGCGCGACCTGAGCGTGGCCGAACTGCTGGACGACCACGGCCAGAGCGGGATGCTGCGGCAGCGGGTATGGGAGCCGCTGTGCGTCGCGGCCCTGAACACGCCGGCGGAGCGGGCATCGGCGCGCGTCTTCATGCATGTGCTGCGCGACACGCTGGGCGGGCGCAGAGCGGCAAGCGATCTGCTGCTTCCCCGCGTTGACCTGAGCCGGCTGTTCCCGGAAGCCGCCGCCGACTTCGTGATGCGGCGCGGCGGCACGATGCGCACCGGCATGCCGATAACCGGGATCGCGAGCACCAGCGCGGGCTTTCACCTGCGCGGAGCGCCGGATGACGCCTTTTCCCACGTCGTGCTCGCCGTCGGCCCCCACCAGATCGACAAGTCGAGCGCCGGCCTGGCCGGTCTGGAAGCGCTGCGCCGGACGGTGGCCGCCTTCTCCTACGAGCCCATCGTCACCTGCTACCTCGCCTACGACGCAGTCCCCGCCCTGACGCAACCCATGATCGGCATGACAGGCGATTTGACGCAATGGCTGCTCGACCGCGGACGCCTCGGCGGACCGCCCGGCCTGCTGGCTGCCGTCATCAGCGCCAGCGGCCCTCATCAATCCTTGCCCCATGACGAACTGGCGGTACGCATCAATGCCGAAGTGGCCGCCCTCGTCGGCCGGCCGCTGCAGCCGCGCTGGACCCAGGTCATCGAGGAGAAGCGCGCCACTTTCGCGTGCACCCCCGACCTCCTCCGCCCGGACAGCGTGACGCCGGTGCCCAACCTGCTGGTTGCGGGCGACTATGTCGCGTCGGACTATCCGGCGACCCTGGAATCGGCCGTGCGCAGCGGGGTGCGCTGCGCCGAACTGATCGCGGCGGGCACCTGACTTCCGCTGACGACCGGACTTCAAGCGGAAGCGAGAATCCCTGGGCGCCGACCGCTGTCTTCCGCCAGATGCCCGCCGCGCAGTTTGAGCGCGCGGCCGCAGCGCTCGGCAATGGCTTCGTCGTGGGTCACCAGGATCAAGGTCGTACCCTGCTCGGCATTCATGTCGAACATCAGGTCGATGATCGCCTCTCCGGTGGCGGCGTCGAGATTGCCGGTGGGTTCGTCCGCCAGCAGCAGCCGCGGCCCGACGGCGAACGCCCGCGCCAGCGCCACCCGCTGCTGCTCGCCGCCCGACAGGTGCTTGGGGTAATGGGACGTGCGCTGCGCCAGCCCGACCCGCTCCATCATGCGCATGGCATCGACGCGGGCACCGCCCTTGCCGGCCAGTTCCAGCGGCAGCATGACGTTTTCCAGGGCATTGAGCGCCGGCAGCAGCTGGAACGACTGGAACACGAAACCGAGCAGACGGCCGCGCAGGGCGGCGCGCTGGTCCTCGCTGAGCGCGAACAGGTCGTGCCCGTCGAGTCGCACGGTGCCCGCGGTCGGAACGTCGAGCCCGGCCAGCAGTCCAAGCAGCGTCGATTTGCCCGAGCCGGACGCGCCGACGACGGCGACCGCCTCGCCGGGCATCACGCGAAATGACAGTTGATGCAAAATGACGAGACGGTCGGCACCGCTTTGCACTTCCTTGCCAAGCTCTGCCGCTTCGACTATCGGTACGACTATGCGGGGATCCATGTCACGTTTCATCTTGTTCATCGTCTGGCTGCTCGCCGGCTCCGCCGCCCATGCGGCGCAGAACGTGCTCGTCTTCGGCGACAGTCTCTCGGCCGGCTACGGTATCCGCAGCGCGGAGGCTTGGCCGTCGCTGCTGGGCGAGCGCCTGCGCACGCAGAATGGCGCATACGCTCTGGTCAATGCCAGCCTCAGCGGCGAGACCACCGCCGGTGGCCGCAGCCGGTTGCCCGCCGCGCTCAAACAGCACCAGCCGCAAGTGGTGATCATCGCCCTCGGCGCCAACGACGGGTTGCGCGGCCTTTCCCTAGACGCCATGCGCAGCAATCTCAAGGCAATGATCGATGCCGCTGCAAGCGCGCGGGCCAGAGTCCTGCTGGTGGGCATGGAGATGCCGCCCAACTATGGCCCGGACTACACCAGAAAGTTCCGCGCCGTCTATGGCGAACTGGCGCGCGACACCAAGGTGGCGCTGGTGCCGTTCCTGCTCGACGGCTTCGCCGAGAAGCGCGACCTGTTTCAGGCCGATGGCATTCACCCGACCGCGGCCGCCCAGCCCCGGATCGTCGACAACATTTGGCCGGCGCTCAAACCGCTGCTGCGAAAAGAGGCGGCTCTGGCAGCGCCCGCCGTGCCGCCGCCCCGTTGATCTACAGGATGCGAAGGCGCGGCGCCCCGGCGCTCAGTCCGCCGATCACCGCCGCCTGCGCGAACCCTTCCTTCCTGAATACGCCCAGCACCTCAGGCACCGTCGCCGGCATCGCAGGCCACCAGCAATCCGCCGCTGGTCTGCGGGTCCGTCAGCAGCTTCTGCTGCCACTCCAGGGCGCCTTGCGGCAGATCGACATCCTTGCCGTAGCCCTTCCAGTTGCGCGTGGAGGCGCCGGTGGACACGCCGCCCCTGACGAACTCCACCGCCTCGTCGATGACGGGCAGGTCGTCGAAGCGAACCGTGGCGCCGAGCTTCGACCCACGGCAGATCTCCAGCAGATGGCCGGCGAGGCCGAAGCCGGTGACGTCGGTCAGGGCGTGCACTCCCGCCAGTTCGGACAGGCGTGCGCCGGGCGTATTCAGCTTGGTGGTGTGTTCGATCATCTGGCGGTAGCCGTCGGCCGATAGTGCGCCCTTCTTCAGCGCCGCCGAGAGAATGCCTACCCCCAGCGGCTTGCCGAGGATGAGCACGTCGCCCGCCCGCGCCTCGCTGTTGCGCTTGACGTTGTCGGGATGCACCAGCCCCAGCGCCACCAGGCCGTAGATCGGCTCCAGCACGTCGATGGAATGGCCGCCGGCGATGGGAATTCCGGCCGCGGCGCAGACCGACTCGCCTCCCCGGAGGATCTGGCCGATCACCTCCAGCGGCAGCTTGTCCAGCGGCATGCCCACCACCGCCAGGGCCATGATCGGCCGGCCGCCCATGGCATAGATGTCGGAGATCGCATTGGTGGCGGCGATGCGGCCGAAGTCGTAGGGATCGTCGACGATGGGCGTGAAGAAGTCGGTGGTGGCGACCAGGGCCTGATGATCGTTGAGCCGGTACACGGCCGCGTCGTCGGCAGTTTCGGTGCCGACCATCAGTTCCTTCGGCAGCGCATGGATCGGGGCCGAGGCCAGAATCTCGGACAGCACGGCGGGCGCGATTTTGCAGCCGCAGCCGCCGCCGTGGGAGAATTGAGTTAGTTTGAGGGTAAGGTCGTTCATGGTCTCGGCAGTACAAAGGCATAAGGACGCGGCCGCAGCCGGCGCGGCCCGCTGCGGATGAAAAGGGACAACGAAATCATCCGCGGCGAGGCGCGCCAGCCTCGTCTGTCACTTGGTCCGTGGGATTTCCTTTTCCGTTCCCGAAATGGCTGAAAGAGGCAACCGGCAAGGCGTCGCAACCGTAGCACAGATGACCGGATTTGACGAGGTCATCGACGTGCGCTCGCCCGCCGAATATGCCGAGGACCACATCCCGGGCGCCATCAACTGTCCCGCGCTGGACAATGCGGAGCGCGCCCGCATCGGCACGCTCTACAAACAGGTGTCGCCCTTCTCCGCCAAGAAGGCCGGTGCGGTGCTGATCCTGCGCCACATCGCCGAGCACATCGAGCGGCGCTTCCTCGACCGTGATCGCGACTGGCGCCCGCTCCTTTATTGCTGGCGCGGCGGCAAGCGCAGCGGCGGCTTCACCCACGTGCTGCGTCAGATCGGCTGGGACGCCTGCGCCCTCGAAGGCGGTTACAAGGCCTACCGGCGCTTCGTCGCCGCCGAACTGCAGAGCCGGCCGCGACAATTCCACTACCGCGTCGTGTGCGGCGCCACCGGCAGCGGCAAGAGCCGCGTGCTGCAGGCACTCGGCTCGCTCGGCGCGCAGATCCTGGACCTCGAGGAAATCGCCGCGCACAAGGGCTCGGTGCTGGGCGATCTGCCCGACGCTCTGCAGCCGACGCAGAAGATGTTCGAGTCGCGGCTGCACGCCGCGTTGCGGGAACTCGATCCGTCACGGCCGGTTTTCGTCGAGGCGGAAAGCCGCAGGATCGGCGCGCTGCAGGTACCCTCCGGGCTGATCGAAGCCATGCGCGCCAGTCCGTGCGTGCGCATCGAGGCGACGCTTGCCGCCCGGGTGCGCTTCCTGCTGGGCGACTACGGTTACTTCCTGGCCGACCCGGCGCGGCTCAAGACACGGATCGACTGTCTCAAGGGCTTGCAGAGCGCCGAGACGGTGGAGAGATGGAAGACGCTGATCGACGACAACCTGTGGGCGGCATTGGTCGAGGAACTGCTGGCCCGGCACTACGACCCGCTGTACTACCGCTCGCAGGACAGGAACTATATCCATTACCCCGAAGCGCCGGGGCTGGCCACCGACGACCTGTCGCCGGCGGGTGTCACACGGCTGGCGCAGCAGATCCTGGCAATCTGACCCGCGTCACGTCGGCGGTTCTCACGGCGCAGATGCGCTGCAGCACGGCCGGCTTCGGCTGCCCGACCTCTCCCTGCTCGAAGGCCACCACGGCGAGATCCGCGCCGAAGGCCGTCAGCAGCTCGTTCGGCTGGAGCAGGAAGGCGCGATTGGAGGGACGGCCCCAGCGCTCATTGCCGACCATGAAGGTCTCGTAGATCAGCACGCCGTCGGGCCGCAGCGACGCGAGCAGAAGGGGAATCAGCGGCCGGTGCAGGTAGTTCGCCACCACGATGCCGTCCCAGGTGCAGCCCGGATAGGGCCACGGCCCCCCCTCCAGATCGGCCTGCAGCGGCCGCACGCCGGCGACGCCCGCCAGCGGCGCAAGCGCCTCCGCGTCCCGGTCCACCGCATCCACCCCATGGCCCTGCCGCGCCAGGAAGCGCGCGTGGCGGCCGGCGCCGCAGGCCAGATCGAGCACTTCGCCGGTGGGCGGAATCAGTGGCGCCCAGCGCAACAGCCAGGGAGAAGGAACGTCGGCATGAACGTGTTGCGGCAGGTCCATCGCGGGACTCCGGGCATGGCAGGGGACCGATTCTAGCGTGCGGGCCTGCCCATCCTGCTTCCTGCGAGCGCAGAAAACTGATTATGATGGCCGCACCTCCGCCCACGGAAAACAAGGAGAACGCATGTCCCAGCAGGTCTTGACCCTCTCCGTGTCCCCCGCCCGGACGGCGGACGGCATCCTCGAACTGCCGCCGGGCGAGCCGCTCGCCGCCGTCCTCTTCGCCCACTGCCTGCCGCCGGACAGCGTTGCCCTGGCGGCGATCACCGCCCGCTTCGCCGACCGCGGCTGCGCGGTGCTGGCCATCGACTGCGGCATCGGCACCGCCATGCAGATGCAGCCGGCGCTGGCAGCGGATGAATTGCTGGCCGCGGCGCGCGCTTTCGGCGAGCGCCATCCCGGGCCGCTGCTGCTGATCGGCCATAGCTGGGGCGGCGTCCTCGCGCTGGCCTGCGCCGCGGACCTGCCCCAGGCGCTGGCCGTGGTGACGATTGGAACGCCGGCGGGCAGCACCGGCTTCAGCAAGCGCGCCAGCACCGCGCCCAGCGCCGTGTCCATCGCCGGCCAGACCTTGACCCTGCCCGACTCCGCCGGCGCCCTGGACTGGTCCGCGCTGCAGGAAAGCGTCGAACAACTGCGCCGGCCGCTGCTGATCCTGCACGCGCCGCTCGACAACGTGGCGGACATCGCCAATGCGGCGCAGATCTTCACCGCCGCCAAGCATCCGAAGAGCTTCGTCTCCCTCGACAGTTCGGATCACCTGCTGGCGCGGGTGGCGGAGGCGCAGCACGCCGCGGACGTGATCTGCGGCTGGGCCGGGCGCTACCTGCGGCGGGAGGAGGCGCCGGCCGAGCATCACACCAGCGTCACGGTGGCCGAGGCCGGCGCCGGCAAGTATCGGCAGCATGTCAAGGCGGGCCGCCACCGCGGACTGGCGGACGAGCCGGTATCCGCCGGCGGCGACGACGCCGGACCGTCGCCCTACGAGCTGCTGCTGTCGGCCCTCGGCGCGTGTACCGCCATGACGCTGCGCATGTACGCCGACCTGAAGAAGCTGCCGCTGAAGCACATCTCGGTGGAACTGCGCCACGAGAAGATCCACGCCGAGGCGTGCCAGCATTGCGAGACCAAGGAGGGGAAGATCGACCGCATCGAGCGCGTCGTCACGCTGGAGGGCGACCTCAGCGAGGAGCAGCGCAACCGGCTGCTGGAGATCGCCAACAAGTGCCCGGTGCACCGCACCCTGCATTCCGAAGTCTGGGTGCCGACGTCCCTCGCTCCGCCGGCTGGCTGAAAACGCACCCGCATCACTGCACGCCCCGGGTCGCTCCAGGGGCGTACTGCCATTCAACTACACGCTGAACCTCGTCAATACGCGGCACCGTCCGGAACCACCCGCAGCCAGTCCCGATCGCAGGAAGGCGTGTCGGGGTAGTAGAGACGCGAGGACGGGCAATAATAGCGGTAGCTCGGCGCCGGCCCGGGCGGATACACCACCTCCGGCGGATCGCGGTAGACCACTGCGGGCCTGCTCAGGGCATTCACCAGCAGCGGCACCCCGATCAGCAAGCCGATCGCCGCTCCCCAGTGATGATGATGGCCGCCGCCGTGCCAGCCTCCATGACCGCCGCGGGCCCAGGCGGGACTGCCCGCCAGCGCCAGCACCAGGGCGGCGAGCAGCAGATTCAAGCGAAACGCGTTCACGGTTTTCTCCCAGGGGAGCGGAGTCGATGAGATTTGCTGTTCTTCTTAGTGCATGAGAGGTCCAAATTGACGCCAAGTTCCGCGCATGCCGGCATCGGCCCTGCGCGCGACCTCTCAAGGAAACGCCGGGCCGCCCCAAGTTTCCTTGACCCCCGCGGGGGGCGGGCTGGGCGCAGCCCCGCCCTGGGGGCGCTCATTCGTGCCGCAGCGCCTCGATCGGGTCGAGGCGGGCGGCGCGGCGCGCCGGGAAGTAGCCGAAGATGACGCCGATGGCGGCCGAGAAGACGAAGGAGAGCAGATTGATGCCGGGATTGAACAGGAAGGGCACCTGCATCGCCTGCGCCAGGACGATCGACGCCGCCGTGGCCAGGCCGATGCCGACCAGCCCGCCGAGGCAGGCGAGCACCACCGCCTCGACCAGGAACTGCAGCAGCACTTCCCGCTCCAGGGCGCCGATGGCCAGCCGGATGCCGATCTCGCGCGTGCGCTCGGTCACCGACACCAGCATGATGTTCATGATGCCGATGCCGCCGACCAGCAGGCTGACGGCGGCCACCGCGCCCAGCAGCATGGTCATGACCGTGGTGGTGCCGGTGAGGGTCTCGGCGATCTGGCGCGTGTCGATGCACGCATGAAATTGTCGTCCTCGCTGTCGCCGATCTTGCGCCGCTCGCGCATCAGCAGCGTGATGTCCTGCTTCGCCTTGTCCGCGGACATGCCTTCGCCGACACCGACCATCAGCGTGTTGACGTCCTGGGTGCCGGTGAGGCGGCGCTGCAGGGTGCGCAGCGGCATGACGATGGTGTCGTCCTGGTCGCGCGCCCATGGCCGACTGGCCCTTCGGCGCCAGCAGGCCGATCACCTCGCAGGCGAACTGCTTGATGCGGATCTGGTCGCCGACCGGGTTCTGGCTGCCGAACAGTTCCCGGCGCACCGTTTCGCCGATCACGCAGACCGCCTTGCCGGCCCGCTCCTCCGCCTCGGTGAAGACGCGGCCGTCGGCCAGCCGCCAGTTGCCGGCGGCGAAATAGTCGTTGGTGCTGCCGGTGACGCTGGTGGACCAGTTCTTCGCCATGCGTACCGCGGTCACGCTCTTGCTGGCGACCGGCGCCACCGCGCCGGGCGGCGCTCGATCTGCGTCGCGGATGGCCTCGGCATCGGCCAGCTTGAAGTTCGGGCGCCGCCGATTCCGGCCGGCCCCAGGCGCTGGCCGGGACGCACCATCAGCAGGTTGCTGCCGAGGCTCGCGATCTGGTCCTGCACCGAGCGCGTGGCGCCGTTCGCCCAGCGTCACCATGGTGATGACCGCGGAGACGCCGATGACGATGCCGAGGATGGTGAGGAAGGAGCGCATCAGGTTGCGCCGGATCTCCCGCAGCGCCAGCAGCAGGGCGTTCCAGAGCATCAGCCGGCCCCCCCGTTGATGCTGTCCGACTCGACCCGGCCGTCGACGAAGTGGACGATGCGCCGGGCGTAGGCCGCCATGTCCGCCTCGTGCGTCACCATCAGCACGGTGATGCCCTGCTCGCGGTTGAGCGCGGCGAGCAGATCCATGATCTCGCGGCTGCGTTGGGTGTCCAGATTGCCGGTGGGCTCGTCGGCGAGCAGGATGGCGGGATGGGTGACGATGGCGCGGGCGATGGCGACGCGCTGCTGCTGGCCGCCGGACAGCTCGGCCGGCGTGTGGCTCTCCCAGCCGTCCAGGCCGACCGCGGCGAGCGCGGCGCGGGCCGCCGCATGGCGCTCGGCGGCCGGCATCGCCGCGGTAGAGCAGCGGCAGCTCGACGTTCTCCAGCGCCGATGGTGCGCGCCAGCAGGTTGAAGCCCTGGAACACGAAGCCGAGGTAGTGGCGGCGCAGCAGGGCGCGCTGGTTGCGCGACAGCCGCTCGACGTGCACGCCGCGGAACACGGTAGGCGCCGGAGGTCGGCGTGTCCAGGCAGCCGAGGATGTTCATCGCCGTCGATTTGCCGGAGCCGCTCGGCCCCATGACGGCGACGAACTCGCCCGCCTCGATCGCGAGATCGACGCCGCGCAGCGCCTGGAACGCGGCCTGGCCCTGGCCGTAGGTCTTGGTCACGGCCGGCAGTTCGATCAGCGGCGACGGCGCGGACGCGACCGCTGCCTCGGTGCTCGCACCGGTGTTCACTTGCGGCGCGCTCACGGCTCTCGGTGATCACCTGCATGCCGGGCTCCAGCGCACCGCCGGTGATCTCGGTCATGCGGCCGTCGCTGGCGCCCGCCGTCACCGCGACGCGCCGCCGGCTGGCCGTCGCGCAGCACCCAGACTTGATGCGGCGCCCGACTTGCCGCGGATCGTTCGCCGTGCTTGGCGCGGCGGACTCGGGCGGACGCGGCATCAGGCTCGCCGACCAGTCCGCCGCTCGTCTTGTCCGCTGGCCTTCGGCGCGGCCGGCGGCGTGAAGCGCAGCGCGGCGTTGGGCACCAGCAGCACGTTGTCGCGCTGCGCGGTGGTGATTTCGGCGGTGGCGGTCATGCCCGGGCGCAGGCTCAGATCGTCGTTGTTCACCGCCAGCACGGTCTGGTAGGAGACGACGCCCTCCTTGGTCTGGGAGCCGAACCGCACCCGCGTGATGCGGGCGGGATACTTGCGGGCGGGATAGGCGTCCACGGTGAACGTGGCGCTCTGGCCCTCGCGCACCTGGCCGACGTCGGCCTCGTCCACGTCCACCTGCAGCTCCATCTGCGACAGGTTCTCCGCCAGGGTGAACAGCACCGGCGCCTGCAGCGAGGCGGCCACGGTCTGGCCCGGCTCCACCTTGCGCGTTCAGCACCACGCCGTCGATGGGCGAGCGGATCGAGGCCTTGGCCAGATTGGTCTCGTCCGAGCTTGAGCGTCGCGCGCGCCTGCTCGACCGCGGCGCGCGCGCTGGTCTCGTTCGCCCGGGCACGCTTCAGCGTCGCCTCGGCGGTGTCCATTTCGGCCTTGGAGGGCACCTTGCCGCCGCGCAGAGTCGGGCGACCTCGCTGCAGCCGCGCGAGATTGGCCCGCGCTCCTCGACCGTGGCCTGCCATCTGCAGCACCTTGGCCTCGGCGGCGTCCAGCGCGGCCCGCGACTTGGCGACCTGATCCTGGAGCTTGGAGACATCCAGCCGCGCCAGCACCTGTCCCTTCGTCACCCGGTCGTTGTCGTCCACCAGCACCGACTTCGACCGTGCCGGACAGCTCGCTGCCGACGTCCACCTGGTTGGTCGGCTGCAGCTTGCCGGTGGCCGACACGGTGACGACCAGGTTGCCCTGCGTCACCGCCTCGGTCTGATAGCGCGGCATCGCGGCGTCGTCGTTCGAGCGCAGCAGGAAGTAGCCGAGACCGGCCAGGGCGACCAGCCCGGCGACGACGGCCGCCCGGCGCACGAGCGCGGCCGATGGTCCCGCCGGCCGGCCCCGGGCCGAGCAGCTTGTCGAGTTCGCTCCCTGCGCGCGGTATCGGTGTTCATCGGTGTCCTTGCCCGCTCATGGCACCGGCAGCCGCCGACCAGCCGCCGCCCAGAGCCTTGTACAGCTGAACCAGAGCGGAGGCGCCATCGGCCTGGGTGACGGCGACGCTGTCCTCGACGGTGAGCACGGTGCGCTCGGTATCGAGCACGGTCTGGAAATCGATCAGGCCGCTGGTGTAGCGATGGCGCGCCAGCAGCGCGGCGTTGCGCGCGGCGTCCGCCGCGCTGCGCAGAGCCTCCTCGCGGCTGCGGCTGTTGGCCAGCGCGACCAGGGCATTCTCGACTTCTTCCAGGGCGGTCAGCACGGTCGCTTCGTAGCTGACCAGCGCCTGTTCCTGGACCGCGCTCTGGATTTCGACCTGCTGGCGCAGCCTGCCGCCGTCGAAAAGCGTGGCGGCGACGCCGCCACCAAGGACTGGACCAGCGTTCCGCTGCCGCCCAAGGCGCCGAGGGTCAGCGCTTCGAGACCGATCGAACCGCTCAGGCTGAAACTCGGATAGCGCGCCGCCTCGGCCTGGCCGATGCGCGCGGTCTCGCGCCGCGAGCTTGCGCTCCGCCGCGCGCACGTCGGGCCGCTGGCGCAGCGTGTCGGCGGGAATGCCGACGGCCAGCCTTTCGGGCAGCGGGAGTATCGGCGCCGGCGCGGCAAGCTCGGTGCGCACCGCGCCGGGCGCCTGGCCGAGAAGGATGGCGAGGCGATGTTCGGCCTGCGGCCTGACTGGTCTCGAGGCTCGGGATCTGCGCGCGCGTCTGCTCGCGATTGGCGCGCGACTGTTCCACGTCGAGCGAGCTGACGAGCCCGGCCTGGGCCCGCCAGTCGGTGAGTTGCAGGGTTTCCGACTGACTCGCGAGATTGGCTGCGGGCGATCGCCAGGCGCGTCTGGGAGGCGCGCACTTCCACGTAGTTGAGCGCAACCTCGGCGGTCAGCGACACCTGCGTGTCATGCAGGTCTGGCTTCGCTGCGCCTCCAGATCGGCCTGCGCGGCTTCCACGCCGCGCCGGATGCCGCCGAAGACGTCCAGCTCCCAACTCGGCGTCGAAGCCCGCGCTGTACAGTTCGCTGCTCGTGCTGTCGCCGCCGTTCTGCGGGCTGATCCGGCTGTGGCTGCCCGATGCCAGTCCGGTCACGGTGGGGAGCAACTCGGCGCCGGCCAGGGCACGGCGCGCGCGCGCCTCGCGCAGGCTGGCGCGCGCGCTGCGCAGATCGGTGCTGCCCGCCAGCGCCGCGTCGATCAGTCCGGACAGGACGGGGTCGTCGAGCCGACGCCACCAGCGCGAAAGGTCTGCGCCGACCGGCGCCATCGAAGTCGCCTCCCCAGCCTCGCTCCACGCCGCCGGGACCTGGGGCTGCGGCGCGACGTAGTCCGGCCCGACGCTGGCGCAACCGGCAAGTGCCAGCATAACGAGCGGCAGGATGGCGCCGATGGCGGTTCGGCACCTCAACCGTATCCATTCCGCCGCAGCATGCAGGCGGCGCGCCCGCACGGGCATCGCCGCGGGCTGCGGGCCGCAGGCTTCCGACGATATGATTCCGAAAACGAACGTGATTGAGAATCCGCGAGGAAGAGTGGAGGACGTCGGCGGCGCTAATTGCCGCCGGAAGGAAATCGGCGATCGACCTGGGTTAGCCGCGGCGCACCAAGAAGCTGCAACCGAGCGGAGAAGGATGTCACAAGAGAGCAGAAATAGGCAAGAAACTAGAGCTTTTCGCCTATTTACAGGGACCGGAATAGGGCATAATTGTTGCAGTGCACGATACAAGGATGCGAGGCCCGCAAATGTTCCTGAGGAAAGACGAGATTTTTTTGCGGCGGGCCGCCGAGCGCAAGCCAACTAGGCGAATGAACATGCAGGAACGACATTACCTGACCCCGCTTTTCGAGCCCAAGTCCGTCGCCATCATCGGCGCCAGCGAGAGTCCGGGTTCCATCGGCGCAGTGCTCGTGCGCAACATGATCGACGCCGGCTACAAGGGAAAACTGTTCGCGGTCAATCCGAAGCACGACAAGATTTTCGACATCCCGTCCTACGCCTCGGTCGAGGACATTCCGCAGCGGCTCGATCTCGCCGTCATCGCCACGCGGCCGCCAACGGTGCCCGGGATCGTGGAGGCCTGCGGCCGCGCCGGCGTCCGGTCAGCGATCGTCATCTCGGCCGGATTCTCTGAAACCGGGTCGACAGGGCGCGGCCCTGGAACGCGCGGTGCTGGAAAGCGCGCGCCGTCATCGTATCCGCCTCATCGGTCCCAACTGTCTCGGTGTGCATCCGCCCCGACGTGGGGCTCAACGCCACGTTCGCCAATGGCGGCGCCAACCCCGGGTCGATTGGCCTGATCTCCCAGTCCGGCGCCCTGTGCGCGGCCATTCTCGACTGGGCGAAGCCGAACAGTGTCGGTTTCTCCAGCGTCGTGTCCGTGGGCGGGTCCAAGGACGTAGACTTCGGCGAACTCCTGGATTACCTGGCCCACGACCCGAAGACCGAGAACATCTTCCTCTACGTCGAAGGCATCAAGGACGCGCGGCGTTTCATGAGCGCCCTGCGCGCCGCGGCGCGGGTCAAGCCGGTCCTGCTGATGAAGGTGGGGCGCCATCCGGCGGGGGAAAAGGCGGTGCTGTCGCACACCGGCTCGCTGGTAGGTTCGGACGACGTGTTCGACGCCGCCCTGCGCCGCGCCGGTGTGGTGCGCCTGTACACCGTCGGGCAACTGTTCGCGGCGGCGCAAGCCCTGTTCGCGCGCTTCCGCCCGCGCGGCAATCGCCTCGCGGTCATCACGAACGGCGGCGGTCCGGGCGTGATGGCGGCCGACCGCTGCGCCGACCTCGACATACCCCTGGCCCAATTGTCGGAGGGCACGCTCAACAAACTCAACGACCTGCTGCCGAACACCTGGTCCCACGGCAATCCGGTGGACATCATCGGCGACGCCGAACCCCCGCGCTACCACGACACCCTGAAGGTGATTCTGGAAGACGACGGCGTGGATGGCGCGCTCGTCGTCCTCACGCCGCAGGCGATCACGGACCCCGCCGAGGCGGCGAAGGAAGTGATCGAAGTCGCAAAGGAACTCAGACAAGCCCGTCGTCACCTGCTGGATGGGCGAGGAGCAGGTGCGCAGCTCGCGCGCTGCTGTTCAGGGAAGCAGGCGTGCCGACCTTCCGCACCACCGACCCGGCGGTGGAGCTGTTCTCCCACATCTCGAACTTCTATCCGCAACCAGAAGCTGCTGATGCAGACGCCGGCGCCGTTGTCCCATCTCGATCCGCCGAGCGTGGAGTCGGCGCGGCTGGTGATCGAGACCGCGCTCGCTCGAAAAGCGCTACACCTTGACCGAGATGGAATCGAAGGCGCTGCTGGCCGCCTTCCGCATCCCGATCTCGCGTACCGTCGTGGCGCGCGGCGCGACCGAGGCGATGGTGCTGGCGGAAGAGATCGGCCTGCCGGTGGCGATGAAGATCGACTCCGCCCACATCAGTCACAAGAGCGATTCCGGCGGCGTGCGCCTGAATCTCAACAACCTGCAGTCGGTGCGGGCCGCCTACCAGGAAATCATCGACGAGGTGAAGCGCAATCGCCCCGACGCCGTGATCAACGGCGTGGCGGTCGAGCCCATGATCGTCAAGCCCAACGGCCGCGAACTCATGGTGGGCGTGACCCGCGACGAAGTGTTCGGACCCGTGATCACCTTCGGCGAAGGCGGCACCAAGGTGGAGGCGCAACGCGATCGCGCAGTGGCGCTGCCGCCGCTGAACAGCTACCTGGTGGGCGACATGATTCGCGGCACGCGCGTGGCGCGCCTTCTGGGCGAGGTTCGCAACATGCCGCCGGTGAACATGGACGCCCTGGAACTGGTGCTGCTGCGCGTCTCGGAGATGGTATGCGAGCTGCCCTGGCTGCGCGAGATGGACATCAATCCATTGATCGTGGACGAGAAGGGTGCGGTGGCGGTGGACGTGCGCATCGTGGTGGAGAACGTCTCGCCCACGGCGGACCGCTACGACCATATGGCGATCCACCCCTACCCAGCTCACCTCGGCCGGACCTGGACCATGCCCGACGGCGCGGAGGTGGTCATCCGCCCGATCCGTCCCGAGGACGCGGAACTGGAGAAGGAGTTCGTCAAGAATCTGTCGCCGGAGACCAAGTACTACCGCTTCATGAACACGCTGCGCGAACTGACCGACACCATGACCGCGCGGCTTACCCAGATCGACTACGACCGGGAGATGGCTTTCATCGCCACCGTGGAACAGGACGGCAAGGAGGTGGAACTGGGCGTGTCCCGCTATGCGGTCAATCCCGACGGCGAGTCCTGCGAGTTCGCCATCGTCGTCGCCGACGAATGGCAGCATCGCGGTCTGGCGCGCAAGCTGATGGGCGTGCTGATCGAAACCGCGCGCGACCGCGGCCTGAAATTCATGAACGGCGATTTCCTCGCCAACAACGAGCGCATGCTGCGCTTCGTTTCCGGCCTGGGTTTCGTTCTCTCCCCCAGTCCCGACGACAATTCCATCAAGCAAGGGGTGCTGAAGTTCGACATGAGGCCGCGCGGACGATCTGGTTCGTCCGCCGCCATCTCCCCGGTGCGGTGCTTACCCCGCCGCGCCGCCGGGTTTCAGGCTTCCTAGAACTTCTCCACCCACGGCCGCAGATCCACTTCCTGCGTCCAGGCGCTGCGCGGCTGGTGATGCAGTTGATGGTAGGTCTCCGCGATGGCGTCCGGGTCCAGCATGGTGTCGGCAGTGTCACGGTCACCGTGCTCTTCGGCGATGCGCGAGCGGATGCGCCCGTCGATCACGACATGCGCCACGTGAATGCCCTTCGGCTGCAGTTCCCGCGCCATGCTCTGTGCCAGCGCCCGCAGGCCGAACTTGCCCACCGCCAGATTGTGGAAACCGGCGGAGCCGCGCAGGCTGGCAGTGGCGCCGGTGAACAGGATCGTGCCGCCGGCGCCGCCGGCCGCCGCCCGCGCCGCCATCACCCGCGCCGCGGCGCGCCCGACGAGAAACCCGCCGAGACAGCCCACCCGCCAGCAGCGTTCGAACTCTTCCACCGACGTCTCGACGATGCTGCCCGGCGCGAATGCGCCGGCGTTGTAGACCACCAGATGCGGCTCGCCGAGTTCTGCGGCGACCTGCCGCATGAGGGCATCCACATCCGATTCCAGCGTGGCATCGCAGGCATAGGCGCGCGCACTGTGCGCAATGCCGCAGCACTCCGCGGCCATGGCCTGCAGTTTGTCGGCGTGCCGCGCCGCCAGCGCAACGTTCATCTCGGCGCGGGCAAAGCGCCGCGCCAGCGCGAACCCCAGACCCGGTCCTGCGCCGACGATCAGCGCGACTTCATGACGCTTCTCCATCGTTGTCTCCTGTATCCTGCCCGCCAACCCGGAGTCCGGCCCTCGAACGTCCGCCGCTCCTCCCGCAACGGACGCGGTCCGCATGCGGTGCCGCCGGTGACGGCAGTGTAGATCATCGGCGCCTCCGCGTCCGCATGCCTGTGCATGCGGCCGGCAGTCAGTCCTTCGCCGTTCTTCATCCGCACCATGACAATTCGATCGAGTGCGATTGCGCGAGGAGTCGCCCCGCGACATAATCCGCGGAAACGCGCTTCATCCAATCCACCAACGGTCCGGGAGGCCGGCATGACCCTCATTCGGTTTGTCATGGTGACGGCAATGGCAGCCGGTCTCGCCGCGCCCCCAGCGGCGGCCCAGGGCTACGGCTACGGGGACAGTTGCTACTACGGGAACGGATTCATGCGCTGCGATCCCGGGCCCCTGACGCCCTACGGCTACATGGGCGATCACAAATGGTGCCTGCACCGCGACGGCATGCTCGGCGGCACCGCCCTGTGCTCCTACGCCACCTACCGCCAATGTCTGACAGGCCTCGGCTACTCGCGGGGACGCTGCATGATCAATCCCGACTTCGCCGAAGGAGCGGCGTACCCGCCGCCCCCGCCCGCCGGCGCACGCCGCCGCTGACGCCCCGCCCCCCATGCAAGCCGCGGGAGGCCCCAATCCGACCCGCTGCGCCTGGGCGGGAGACGATCCCCTGTATGCCGCCTACCACGACCGCGAGTGGGGCGTGCCGGTCCATGACGACCGATTGCTGTTCGAATTTCTGATCCTGGAAGGAGCGCAGGCGGGGCTCTCCTGGATCACCATCCTGCGCAAGCGGGAGCACTATCGTCGCGTGTTCGACGACTTCGACGCCCAGCGCATCGCGCGCTACGACGCCGACAAGGCGGCGAGTCTGCTCGCCGATCCGGGAATCGTGCGCAACCGGCTCAAGGTCGCCGCCGCCATCGCGAATGCCCGTGCCTTCCTCGACGTGCGGCGGGAGTTCGGCTCGTTCGACGCCTACCTCTGGAGTTTCGTGCAGGGGCGGCCGATCCAGAACCGCTGGTCCAGCCTGAGTGAGATTCCCGCCTCCACCGCCGAGTCGCAGGCCATGAGCCGCGCGCTGGCGAAGCGCGATTTCCGCTTCGTCGGGCCCACAATCTGCTACGCGTTCATGCAGGCCGTGGGCATGGTGAACGATCACACCACCGACTGCTTCCGCCACCGCGAACTGATGGAACGATGAGGTTCAGCCCGCCGGCCGACATCCTACGGCCGGACGGCCGAGGGAAGCAGCGGCGCCACCAGATCCTTCAGTCTGCCGTAGAACACCTGGCCGGTGACCTGATGGCGCACCCGCCCATCGCCGTCGATGACGAACGACGTGGGCAGCCGCGTCACCCGGCCGAGGCCGGCGTGATGTTCGGGCTGCATCATCGCGCCGGTGAAGCTCACCCCGCGCTCCTTGAGATACTTCGCCGCCAGCGCCGCATCATCGTCCTGACTGAGGGCGATGACCTCGAAACCGCGGTCGCGATGGTCGCGGTAGAACTCGTCGATGGCGGGCATCTCCTTGCGGCAGTAGACGCACCAGGTGGCCCACACGTTCACCAGCACCACCTTGCCGCGCAGATCGGACAGGTCGAGCGTTCGCCCGTCGAACAGCGCGAAGCTCATGGGCGGCAGCGCACGCGCCTCGTCGCTGACGAACGCCAGCGGGCGAAACCACAGATAGGCGATCATGGCCAGCAGCGCCAGCGTGATCAGGCGCGAACGCTGGCGGTAAATGTGTTCCCGCAGCCACTTGCCCATACTCTTGAGATTTCCCGGGGAGGTTTTTGTTTCGAATCCTTGACGCAACGCAAAATGCGACAGTCGGCCGCAGTTAAATTAGCGCCGGCTGATATTTTACAGGCGCCGGCGCCGCGGGGTGCGACCGGTCGCGTCACACGGGGGAAGGATCATGCGCAAGTCCGCGGGCAAGGTTTTCCTGTTGTTTGCTCTGGCCGCCGGTTACGCCGCTCTGCTCTCCGCGGCCGATGCACCGGTCGCGGCGGCACAGCCGCCGACCGCAGCCCCTGCGGCCTCCCCGGCCGACCTGCAGAAGGTCCTCAAGTCCACCGCCGACCACAGCAAGTTCAAGGAGTTGCGAAGGCCCGTTCGCCTCCGGACCGGAGGTCACCAAGGCCTGCCTGGAGCTGCCACACCGAGGCGGCCAAGCAGATCCACCGCACCAAGCACTGGACCTGGGAGTTCATGAACCCGGAGAACAAGCAGCGCCTGGGCAAGAAGAACGTCATCAACAACTTCTGCATCTCGATCGCCTCGAACTATGCCGTTCTGCACCAGCTGCCACGTCGGCTACGGCTGGAAGGACGCCAACTTCGACTTCACCTCCGAAGAACAACGTCGATTGCCTGGTCTGCCACGACACCACCGGCAACTACAAGAAGCTGCCCGGCCTGGCCGGCCACCCGCCCTCAAGGACATGGAGATGCCCGCCGGGCTCGGGCAAGATCGTCAAGGCCGATCGACCTGGCCAAGGTCGCGCAGAAGGTCGGCAAGACCAGCCGCGACACCTGCGGCGCCTGCCACTTCTTCGGCGGCGGCGGCGACGGCGTCAAGCACGGCGACATGGACAGCTCGCTGGCCGCGCCCGACAAGGAACTGGACGTGCACATGGACGCCGCCGGCCTCGACTTCACCTGCGGCACCTGCCACAAGACCTCGAGCCACGACGTCGCCGGCAGCCGCTACACGCCGACTGCCGCCGACAAGGCAAGGGCGCCCACATGCGCGGGCAAGGCGGACAAGAGCAATCCCGCCACCTGCCAGTGCCTGCCACGGCGACGCGCCGCACAAGCACAAGGCGCGGCTCAACCACCCACGCGCGCAAGGTGGCCTGCCAGACCTGCCACATCCCGGCGTTCGCGCGCGGCGGCGTGCGCCACCAAGATGTCCTGGGACTGGTCCACCGGCCGGCCAGATGGACGCCGAAGGCAAGCCGCTCGATCAAGAAGGACGCCAAGGGCCACATCATCTACGACGCCAAGAAGGGCGACTTCGTCCTGGCCGAGAACGTCGGCCCGGAATATGTCTGGTTCAACGGCACGGTCAACTACACCCTGCTCGGCGACAAGATCGACAAGTCGGACGGCGTCACGCCGATCAACCGCTTCGGGGCAGCCCGGACGACGGCAAGTCGCATGATCTGGCCGGTCAAGGTGTTGCGCGGCGTGCAGCCCTACGACCCGGTCAACAAGACCCTGGTCACGCCGCACACGGCCGGCAACGACGACACCGCCTACTGGAAGAACTTCGGCTGGGAGAAGGCCATCGCCGCCGGCATGGCCACCACCGGGCGCGCCGTTCTCCGGCAAGGTCGATTTCATCAAGACCGAAATGTACCTGGCCCATCACCCACATGGTGGCGCCGAAGGAGAAGGCGCTGCGACTGCGACGAATGCCACAGCCAGAACGGCCGCCTGGCCGAAGCGTCGCCGGGCGTCTACATGCCCGGCCGCGACGCATAACCGGCTGATCGACCTGATCGGCTGCGGCGCTGGCGCGGCTGACGCTGCTGGGCGTGCTGGTGCATGGCGCGCTGCGCATCGTGTCCAACCGGAAATAGGAGGAGCGCACCATGAGAACGCATCTACATCTTCAAGCGCTTCGAACGCTTCTGGCACTGGGCGCAGGCGCTGCTGATCATCTTCATGCTGATCACCGGCTTCGAGATCCACGGCACCTACAAGCTGTTCGGCTTCGAGAAGGCGGTGCAGCTAGCACACGATCGCCGCCTGGACCCTGATCGGCCTGTGGGTGTTCGCCATCTTCTGGCACTTCACCACCGGCGAATGGAGGCAGTACATCCCGACCATGGAGAAGGTCGACGCCATGATCAAGTACTACCTCACCGGCATCTTCACCCATGCGCCGCATCCGTTTCGCGTCACCCAGCTGCAGCAAGCACAATCCGCTGCAGCGCCTGGCCTACCTCGGCGTCATGACTGCTGATCAATCCCGCTGATCTGGATCACCGGCGTGCTGCTACCTGTTCTACGCCGACTGGCCGGCCTGGGGCCTGGGCACACTGGCCGCTCGGAATGGGTCGCCCTGCTGCACACCATCGGCGCGCTTCATGATGCTGGCTGTTCCTCATCGCCCACATCTATCTGGGCACCACCGGACACACCTGGAGCGCCCACTATCAAGGCCATGATCACCGGCTGGGAAGACCTGGAAGAGGAACCGGCGGGCAAGTAGCAACGCGCCGCCCGGGCCGAAGCTGCGGCCCGCAGCGCAAGGAATTCACGTTCACGGGAGTCCTAGATGAAAATGCAAAAGCCGCTCTTGTCCTCCATCCTGGTCTGCCTGCTGGGAGCGCCCCTGGTCTCGCAGGGCGCCGATGCCGACTGGAAGCGCGGCCGCGTCTATTACCGCATGGTTTGCACCGCCTGCCACGTCGAGAAAGCCAGCGCGATCGCACCCAGCACCAAGACCATGGCGGAGTGGAATGCCTACCTGCTGGCCGACAAGCACGCCAAGGGCAAGGACTCGGTCAAGTACTACGTCAGCAAGAAATACCGCGACTCGGATCAAGGCCACCAACAAGGCGGCGGAGAAGTATGCCGACGTTCCGGAACAGGATCTGTTCGAGGATCTCAAGGCCTTCGTCATCAAGGGCGCCAAGGACGGCGACAGCCCGGCCAGTTGCAGCTAGCCGCCGCACAGGCGCAGTCGTAACGATCGTCGCGGAACGGCGGTGCGGGCGAGGGATCGCACCGCCTCAATCGAAATTCATCGTGGGGGAGTGAATGGCATGAAAGCAAGACACCTGTCTCTGAGCTTCGCATTGCTGGCCGCCGTCGCCGCCTGGGTCGGCGACCCGTTGCCGGCGCTGGCGGCCGACGCGCCCGCGGCGCAGGCCAAGGAAGGCTGGTATCCGAAGCTGGTGAATGTCGATTTCGTGAAGAAGTACGCCGTCGTGCCCAAGCAGGAAGGGGCCATGATCATCGACTCGCGGCCCACCGCCCGCAAATACGATCCGGGCCACATCCCGACCGCGGTCAACATCCCCGACACGCAGTTCGAGAAGATGACCGACCTGCTGCCGAAGGACAAGGCGACGCTGCTGATCTTCTACTGCGACGGCGTGGACTGCATCCTCAGCCACAAGTCGGCCTTCAAGGCGGAGAAGCTCGGCTACACCAACGTCCAGGTCTATGCCGAGGGCTACCCGGACTGGATCAAGCAGGGCAACATCGGCGCCGTCAGCGTCGCCCACATCAAGAAGCTGATCGATGAGAAAGCGCCGATGACGCTGATCGACTCGCGGCCGGCGGCGCGCAAGTACGACAAGGGGCACATCCCGGGCGCCATCAACATTCCGGACCTGTCCTTCGACAAGATGACCGACAAGCTGCCGGCGGACAAGGCGGCGCCGCTGTTCTTCTACTGCGACGGTCTCGCCTGCAAGCTCAGTGGCGATTCGGCGGAGAAGGCAGTCAAGCTCGGCTATACCAACGTCAAGGTGGTGCCGGAAGGCTATCCGGCCTGGGAGAAGGCCTACGGCCCCGGCCCGACCACGGGCGGCGCGGCGGCACCCGCGGCGGGTGCCGCGCCCGCCATCGAGCAGGGCAAGGAGAGCGGCACCATCACCGTCGCCTCCTTCGAGAAGATCATGAAGGACGCGCCGGACAGCATCGCCCTGATCGACGTGCGCGACCCCAGCGAGTTCGCCACCGGCACCTTCAAGGGCGCGGTCAACATCCCGATCAACACCCTGGAAAAGAACCTCGACAAGCTGCCGGCCAACAAGCCCATCGTATTCTTCTGCGGCGCGGCCGGCCGCGGCGGCGAAGCCCACGACATGGTCAAGCTGCTCAAGCCCGAGATGAAGACCTACTTCATCAACGCCAACATCAAGTGGAACAAGGACGGCAGCTACACCATGGCCGAGATCAAGTAGCCTGACGCGACGAACCTTCGCAACGAACGACGGGGGCACGGCCCCCGTCGGTTTCTTTGTCGAGGCAAGACGACCGATTGATGTCCAACTTTACCGACACCGACGATATTGTCGCGTCTTGCGACGATAACGTAGAGTGATCGAGCACCGTTCCCTTTTCACGATACAACATGGCAAAGCGCAAGACGCACGAAGGTACTCGGTTTCTGAGATTCTTCGGACCAGTGCTTGATGCACTCCGGGAGCTTGGCGGTTCTGGTACGCCTGACGAGGTCGTCGAGCAGATTGCTGCCGACCTTAATCTCTCGGACGACGTTCAAAACGAGCTGTTGCCTTCCGGAAGTCCTCGGTACCGCAATCAAGTCGCATGGGCACGCTTCTATCTCGCCCGAGAAGGACTGCTTGATTCGTCGAAGAGAGGCGTATGGAGTCTCACCGAACGAGGACGGGCCACATACCTCACATTTGATCAAGAGGCTGAGATATTTTCGAAGCTGGGTCAAGATTTTCGATGCGCAGCGAGAGCCAAAGCGACGACTGAGGAAAACCCGTCGCAGAACAGGTCGCCGAAGGCAGCGGTCACCGTCAAAGGACTACCGAGCCGAAACCCTGGATATTCTATTGGCACTCCCGCCAGCCGGCTTCGAGCGACTGGGTCAGCGCCTACTGCGTGAGGCCGGATTTACTCAGGTTAACGTGACCGGCAAGACTGGGGGACAGAGGGACCTTCGATGGCTATGGGACGCTTCAGATAAATCCACTCGTTTCGTTCAAGGTACTGTTCCAGTGTAAGCGCTATACGAAGTCAGTGTCCCCATCGCACGTTCGCGATTTTCGTGGGGCGATGGCCGGGCGGGCTGATAAGGGCATCATCTCACTTCTGGTACCTTCAGTGCCGAATCTCGTCGGGAAGCCACGATGATGGCGTTCCGCCGACGAACTGATCGACCGGGAAAAGCCTTCATCGACATGCTTGAGAATCTGGAACCGGACTAAGGCCGGTGACCACTACGAAGTCAACCAGACATTCGTCAATGAATTCCGGGACGTCTAGACAAAGGGTCCATGGTCGATTACTCCCCTAAGTACGGACGGGCCAGCGTTCATCGTCCGTGCGCTGCAGTGCCGACGCTTCGCGTCAAGTCCGCAATGCATCCAGCAGCCCAGGATGCCGATCGAGAAAGCTGGTTTGGCCGATCAGGTTCGGCGGTTTCGTGCCCGGTTTGTGCAGTCGGCGGGCGCGGCATTGGCAAAGTGCTCACGGCCCAGGTGCTCAAGAACACCGTGCTCGAAGAGACTGGATCCTGGCGCGAACGCCTGTATGGCCCGCTCACGACCCTGGTGCTGTTCATCGAGCAGGCCCTCGGTGCCGATCACAGCTGTCAGGACGCCGTGGCCCGAGGGCTGAGCACGCGTGTCGCCATGGGACAGGCGCCGTGCAGCCTGAACACCGGCCCCTACTGCAAGGCGCGTGCGCGTCTGGCCTTGGGCCTGATCGAGCAGCTGGGGCGCGAGGTGGCAGCGCGCTTGTGCGCGGCGCAACCGGCGCCATGGCTGTGGCACGGGCGCGCCGTCAAGCTGGTCGATGGCACGACGGTATCAATGCCCGACACCGAGTCCAACCAGCTTGCCTTCCCGCAGAGCCGGGAGCAGAAGCCCGGGCTGGGCTTTCCGCTGGCGCGCCTGCTCGGGATCGTCTCGCTGTCCTGTGGGGCGGTACTGGAGTGGGCGAGTGGTCCGTGCGAGGGCAAGAACTCGGGCGAGACCGCGCTGCTGTGGCGCTTGATGGACAAGCTCGCCGCCGGCGATGTGGTCGTGGCCGATCGCTACTTCGCTGGCTACTTCGCCATCGCGCGCCTGCGCCAGTTGGGGGTGGATGTGCTCATCCGTCAGCATCAGCGCCGGCACACGGACTTCCGCCGCGGGCAGCGCCTGGGCAAGCGCGATCATGTGGTGAGCTGGTCTCGCCCGCAGCGTCCTTCCTGGATGGATGCGGCCACCTACGCCCTCATGCCTGAATCCATCGTGATGCGCGAAGTGCGTCTCGCGGATCTGACCCTGGTCACCACGCTGCTCGATGACAAAGAAGTGGATAAGCGCGAGCTGGTCGATCTGTACGGCAAGCGCTGGCAGATCGAACTGGACTTTCGTGCGATCAAGACGGTAATGCAGATGGACGTGCTGCGCTGCAAGAGCCCGGACATGGTACGCAAGGAAATCGCGGTGCATCTGCTGGCCTACAACCTGGTGCGTGCCGTCATGGCGCAGGCGGCGTGTCTGGCGCATCTTCTGCCGCGGCAATTGAGCTTCAAGGCCACGCTGCAAGTGCTCAACGCCTTCGAGGAGAATCTGCGCCACAGCCCGCGTGCCCAGCTGCGCACCAGCCATGCGATTGTCTTGGGCTCCATTGGCCAAATGGTTCTGCCCGTCCGGCCCAATCGCGTCGAGCCCCGAGCCGTCAAGCGACGACCGAAAACCTACGCATTACTGACGAAACCCCGCCACCTCTACCAACAACGACTTCGCACACAGCAGCAGCGGCATGTTGCTGCCGCATTAAGGTAGTGCCATTGAACCAGGTCGATTATTTCCGCGCCGAGGACGCAGACGTGGTCTGCCGGTCTTCCCGTCGGCGATAATCGTAGTCCTCGAACCGGACGTCCCGCGCGGTCGCCGCCGGTTCCCGGATCTTCCCGCGCCGATATCCGCCACCTGGAAGCTCACCGCGGTGTGCTCGGCCTTGCGTGCCGCCTTCCCGCGGAAACAAGGCCAGTCGGGCGTCGCCGCAGGCATAATCGAACTTGCCGTCGCGAAACAAAGGGGCCGTGCTCGATTATTCTTCGCCGTCAGCCGGCGCCGAGCGTCGACTGCCCGCGTCTGCGACATTTCCGCAAATCTTCACGGCCGTCCGTCCGGACGAACAGCACAGGCCAGCCAGTCCCCCGGGGAAGGACCGCATCTGCTGGAAAGTTCGCTGGTCAGGAAAAGGGTTTCGCACCTCCAGCGCGCCCTCGATGATCTGGCCGGCCTGCATGTCCTCGGACACCACGGCCCTGCACCCGGCGAGCAGCGCCGAAGCGAGGATCATGGCATCGTAGATCGAAAGCCGATACGTCTCGGCGATCTGCAGTCCCACGTCATGGGTCTCTTCGCCGATCGGAACGACCTTGCACACGGCCCGGATCCCTGCCAGAACCTCGCGGATTTCGGCGATCGACATACCGAGCTTGCGCGAGGCGACGGATGCGAACTCGTTGAGCACCTGGACGCTGAGAACACCGCCGGTGCTCAACTCGCTTTCTGCGCGATCGGCCTTGGCGTCGTCGCCGGAGAGCAGGTAGAGAAGAACATTCGTGTCGAAGAATCGTTCAGCCGCGCTCATGGGATTCGAGGCGGTCGAACTTGAAATCGGCAGGAAGCCGCCCGCGGAATTTTCTCAATCTCGCCAGCAACTCCCGCGCCTCGGGGCGCCTCTTCACCTCGAACACGCGCGCGCCGGCAACGTGGATTTCGATCTCGTCGCCCTCCTTGAGCGTCAGCGCCTCGACCACCGCCGCCGGCAGCCGCACTGCCAGGCTGTTGCCCCATTTTGCGACCTGCATGATTTCCCTTCCGCGCATGGATATACAATTTCAAACTGTATATCTTCCGCGTCGTAATGCAAGCGGGTTTCGGCAAATTGCCGCCCTACCGCCGCAGCGCTCGATCAGGCCGCCGGCAGATCCTCGTGCAGGCAGAGGTAGTTGCCCTCGGTGTCCTTGAACCAGGCCGCCTTTTCGGCGCCGAGGACGCAGACGTGGTTGACGGTCTTCAGGTCGGGATAATCGTAGTCCTCGAACCGGACGCCGCGCGCGCCGAGTTCCCGGATCTCCGCGCCGATGTCCGCCACCTGGAAGCTCACCGCGGTGTGCTCGGCCTTGGTGCCGCCTTCCCGCGGAAACAGCGCCAGTCGGGCGTCGCCGCAGGCATATTCGAACTTGCCGTCGGGCTTGCTGCCCAGCGGCTTCAGACCGAGCTTGTTCTCGTAGAAATCGCGCGCCCGGTTCAGGTCGATGACGGGCAGCATGGTGGTGATGATCGAGTCTCTCAGCATGGCGTATGTCCTTCACGATTATGCAGATTTGCCGGCTCGCCGGCGGCGCGCGTGCGCGACGGACGAGCGGATCGCAGTCTGCCCGTCAATTAACCTATAGCCAGCCGGCGGCCGGCTGACAAGTTTCATCGGCAAAGAAATTTCGTCGTGACCGAAGAACGGCGCGGCGGGCGCCCTACTTCGCCGTCAGCGCCAAGTCGACGTCGAGCACCAGCCTGTTCGAATCCGCCGCGATGCGCGACACGTTCAGCGCCTGCAGGCCGAGGGCATAGGGCGCGGTCTTGGCCGGATCGAGCGCGTCCTGGATCGCCTGCCGCAGATTGAACTTCAGCCCTTCCCCGGCGCCGCGCACCACCAGCCCTTCCAACAACCGCGCCAGGTATTGCTTCTCCACCTTGTCCACCTTGATCTCGGAAAGTCCCAGAATGCCGTCGCGGAAGTAGGGCTTGCCCGACACGGTGAGCCAGGACGCATCGGACGCTCCGATGCACCCCACCGGACTGGTCGTTCCGATCTGTCCGGCGAGGTGCGCGCGGACGTGGATGCGGCCGCCGCTGAGCGTGACGGTGGGCGTTTCCAGGTAGGGATCGTTGCATTCGCTCTTCTTGCCCAGGTAGTACTTGCCCTTGTCCTTGAACACCTGCTTGTTCAGCGCCTTCTCGATGGCACTGGCCTCGACGATCAGCTTCGATGCGAAACCCGCGGTCGGGCTCGCCAATCCGATGGCGGCGACGAGGACCGGCAGGAGTCGGTTTCGCCCGGCTGTGAAACGTCTGCGCGACAGAGTCGATTCGATTTGCATGGGATTGGCTGCCCGGTCAGATGGTGGTTGAAGCCGATGATGCGCGTGCCGAAGTCGCCGGCGCCATGCGGGTGGACACGCCGGAGCCCAGGGCGGCGGCGCCTCGGGGCTCAGCGGTCTTCCCCCGAACGGCCTTCGAATCGGAGGAAATGCACGCAGCCCTGGGCATCGCCGGCGAAGACCAGACTTCCGTCCTCGCTGGCCGCTACGGCGCAGACAGCGGAATCGGCCGCGAATTCCGCGACGGCTTCGGCCGCCGGCAGCCGCCACAGCCGAACGTAGCGATCGTAAGCACCGGAGTACGCCAGCCGTCCGCCCGGCAGGATGCCCATGGCGCGCACCTTGCCCGTATGCCCCGGCCACGTGCGCAGCAATTCGCAAGAAGGAAACGACCACAGCCGCATGGTGCCGTCGACGCCGCCGGAAAGCAGGAGGTCGCCTTCCCGCGACAGCGCTCCCGCGGTCACGCCGTCGTGGTGCGCTGGCACCGTGCGCAGGCAGGAAAAGCTCTTAAGGCTCCACAGGCGCAGTGTCCCGTCGGTGGAACCGGTGACCGCGGTCTCCCCGTCCGGTGCCGCCGCGACGAAGCTCACGCCGCGCCGGTGCGCGTCCCAACGCCGGATGATGCGGCCGCGCCGGATGTCCCAGAGGATCACCTGGCCGTCCAGCCCGCCGCTCAGCGTGCGGGTCCCGTCGGCCGCGAGAGCGAGCGCGGCGACGGCGTCGGCGTGCCCCTGCAGCGTGAGGAGATCTTCGCCGGTTTCGAGGTTCCATACGATCAACGTGCGGTCGTGGGAGCCGGACAGCAATATGCCGCCCAAAGGGTCGAGGGCAACGGCGCTGACGGCGTCGTGATGGGCCTTGAGCACGCGCACCACCTGTCCGGTGCCCGCGTCCCACACGCGCAACACGCGGTCCTGACCCGCCGTCACTACGAGGCGCCCGTCCGGCCCGGCGGCGGCGGCGTGTATCCATCCGTCGTGCTGCTGGGTCGACGTCCGCGCCTCGCCTGCGTCCAACTGCCAGATTCTCACGGTGCGGTCGAGGGACGCCGAGACCGCGAAGCGCTCGTCGGGCGTGAAGGCCACGGCATACACCGCGTCGGCATGCCCCTCGAAGGTGTGGCGCAACTCGCCCGAGTCCACATCCCACAGCTTCACCGTGCGGTCGTGCGACCCCGACAAAGCGCGCCTGCCGTCGCGCGACAGTGCCAGGGCATAGACGCGGTGGCGGTGCCCGGCCAGTACCGCGCGGCACGCTCCGGCGCGCAGATCCCAGACGCGGATCAGGCGGTCGCCGGCGCCGCTGAGCGCGACGTTCCCGTCCGCTGTCATGGCAAGCGCATACACCACGCCGTCGTGAGGCGGATAGAGCGTGTCGATCAGGCTGCCGTCGTAGAGGTCCCACAGCTTCACCGTCTTGTCGTAGCTGCCGCTCAGCCCGAGCTTGCCGTCGCCGCTGACCGCCACCGCGGTCACCCCCAGCCGGTGGCCCTTGAGACGGCTCACCGGGCTGCCGCTGGCCAGATCCCACAGGCTGAGGCCCCCCTGATTCGATCCGACCAGCACGCGCCAGCCGTTTCCCGAAACCGCGAGCGCCGCCACCCCCTCCGGAATCGTGGCCAGGGGCCGGGGCGGCGCGCCGGTGCGCGGGTCCCACCGCGCCAGCCCGCGGCTGCCGCCGAGCACGACGTCCCCATCGGGAGCGAACGCAAAGGCGGATCCGCTGCCGCCGGGCGGCGCCGCGATGTCTGCCGGCGGCCCGTCCGGCGCACTCAGCGTCCGCAGCAGCGCGCCGGTACGGTTGTCCCAGACCGCGATGGAACCGTCGGACAGACCGACCAGCACCTGCTCGCCGTCGTCCGTGAGCGCCAGTGTAAACGCGGGGCTGGCGGTGTCGAGGGTGCGCATCAAGGCGCCGCCGGGACCGCTCAGGCTCGGCCACAGCGGCCGCAGCCAGGCACCGCGGCAGCCGAGCCGTTCCAGGGCTGCGCGCAGGTCGCGCTCGGATTCCGGCAGGCGGCCGAGCAACTGCGGCACGAGCTGCTCCTTGTCCTTCGCCAGGACGTGGGACGAGAGCCGCAGCGCATGCTCCAGCACCCCGAGCCGAGCGTCCTCGCCCGCGTAGCGGAAATCCGCGATCACGGCGTGGATGCCGACAGCATCGACCTTGCGACGCAGCCAGTTGACGTCGCCGAGCAGGGCTGCGAGTTCCTGCACCCGCCCTGCGGCGGCGAGGTGGTAGCCGAGCCAGCGCCAGGCATAGGGGTGCGGCAATCGCCTCACGTCGGGCCAGGCGGCCAGCAGTCTGCCGTGGGCTTCGGTAGCACGCGAACCGAGACACCGGGCGAAATAGGCGCGCATGACATCGTGCAGCCTCACCGCAGCCGTGCGCAGGTCGAATATCACCAGCGAACCGCTGTCCAGCCGGCCGAGCACCTCTTCCGTGTCGAACTCGTCGACGCCCCACAGTTCGCCCAGGACCTGGATCGGCACTGCCTCGTCCTCTGGAAAGATGGCGAGTTCCTCGCAGCGGGCACGGTCCGCCTCGCTCAGAAGTTCCAGACTCACGCCCACGGTCGAGGCGACCGCCTGATGGCGGTCCGCCACGCGCTCGCGGTCGAAGGCGGTGATGCCGCGCCGGTCCAGCGCCTGATTCACGTAATCGAGCGCGCCGGCCAGGCTGTCGCCGCGCTCGATGCGCTGGCGCATGGCCGCACCCACCAGCGCCAGCAGCAGGGGCCATTCGCCCAGGCGCTGGGCCAGGCGCAGCAGCGGCGCACCATCCCGCGGCCGTTCTCCGATGCGCGCGAGCAGCAGCGACGTCGCCTCGGACGCGGTCATCTCGTCCACGCCCACCCGCTGCGCGTCGGCCGCGACCTGGGCCTGCCGCGTCGTGATCAGGCGCGCGCAGCCCGCGCCGCCGCGCAGGAACGGCTTCAGATGTGCCGTGTCCCACACGTCGTCGATCACGATCAAGCAGTTCCGGTGCTCCAGTTTCTCGGCCAGCGCCTGTGCCGCGTCCTCCACGCTGACGAAGCCGGGCCGCTCACCACTCAGCGCCGCATACAGCCGCGTCAGTTCCCCCTGCACGTTGGGAGACGCGCCGAGGGTGGTCCAAAGGATGCCGTCGTCGAAGGCCAGCACGATTCCATCGTCGTGGCAGAGGGCGGTGGCGAGCGTCGTCTTGCCGAAGCCGCCGGCCCCGGCCAGAGCCGCCGTGACCGGCGCCGCATCCGGCGCGGCCGCTTCCAGCAGCAGCGCGCGCAAGGCGGCGAGCGGCTCCCGCCGCACGACGTAGTCCTTCGGCAGGTCGGGCGCCATGAAGGGGACGCGCTGGACCTGGCAGCCGCGGCGCAGGTGGGCGAGAAAGGTCTCCCACTGCGCGTCGAGGTCGTACACGTGCGCCTTGGTCATCCAGCGCGGCAGCCGCGGGTCGGCGAAATCGAAACCCGGACCCTTGACCGGATAGACGCACACCCCGCTCTGGCGCGCGGCCCGCCATTCCTTGCGCGTGACCTCGGACTCGATCACCGCCGGCGTCATGACGATCACCAGGAACTCCACCCGCTCCAGCGCTGCCTCGACCTGCCGCCACCAGCCGACGCCGCCCTCGATTTCCGGACGGTCCTGCCACACCGGAAGTCCGCCTGCCTCGCGCAACAGCCGTTCCCGCAATGCGCCGGCGAACGCTGCGCCGTCCCTGCGGGCATAGGAAATGAAAACGCCGGCTTTTTCTGTCATGGTGACTCGGAAAGCGGTGGGGAGATGGAAGCACCGAGATCGGCAGGCCAACCTGTCTCCCGACCCATGATGCCGCCCGCCGACGATGCCATCAAGCGCCCCGGGTTGGCAAGCGCGCGGTCGGCAGCGGGGACACGTTCCCTTCGACGGCAGGAAGCGCCGCGCTGGCGCGACCCGTGTCCATTCCGCCTGCAATCGGCGATACTGGAGCCTGTCGACGCGACGACGGTCGCGCCGAGTCAGAATCGAGGTATCCGGCGGTGCCGCTGTTCCGAAGGATTCCGGGCTCGTATTCCGGCAGCACGCTGCTGACCCCCTACCAGAGGTCTGCGCGCATCGTCCTTGCCTTCGCCGCGATTCCGGCGATCGGCACCGTCCATTACCTGACCGGGATTCACCTCGAATTTCATCCCTTCTTCTTTTTGTCGGTCATCGCGGCGACCTGGTACGGGAGCGCAGCGACCGGCCTGCTCGCGGCGCTGTTCAGTGGTGCCGTGGGGTTCGCCGTGGATTGGTTTCTCACCGGCGGCACGGCGCCGGGCGTGCTGTTGTTCAATGAATCGGTGCGGCTGAGCGCCTTTCTCGTCGTGGCCCATCTGGTGGCGCGCTGGAAGGAGGCACTGGAGCGGGAGAGCGCCCTGGCCCACACCGACTCGCTGACCGGGCTGGCCAACCGCCGCGCGTTCTTCGATCTGGGGGCGGCCGAACTCTCGCGCGCGCGCCGCTACCAGCACCCGGTCACGGTGCTGTTCTTCGACCTCGATGCCTTCAAGGCGGTCAACGACACTCTGGGACACGACGCGGGCGATGCCCTGCTGTGCGCCGTGGCGGACGTGCTGCGTGCCCAGACGCGCGCCGCCGACATCTGCGGCCGACTGGGCGGCGACGAATTCGCCCTCCTCCTTCCCGAGACCGGCCCCGAGGCGGCGCGGGCGTTCGCCACCACGCTGCGCCAGCGCCTGCTGGAAGCCATGCAGTTGCGCGGCTGGCCGGCCACCTTCAGCATCGGCGTCGCCGCCTGGCGCACGCCGCCCGATAACGTCGGCCACCTGGTGTCGCGCGCCGATGCCCTGATGTACGAGGTCAAGCAAAGCGGCAAGGACAGCATCCGCGCCGAGGCATTCTGACGACCGGCCGGCGGCCGCCCGTCCCGGACTCCGGCAATACCTCAGCGCACGACGATGCTTCGCCACGCCCCCGAGCGCCAGCGCAGGAACAGCGTCACGCCCAGGGCCATGACGTAGACCACGGCGGCGATCCAGCCGCCGCCGGCGCCCCAGCCGACCTGCAGCGGCAGATCGACCCAGCCCTGGCCGGGTGTGAAGGTCAGTCCGTGGGCCAAGGGCATGAACAGACCCCAGGCCAGCGCGAACACCAGCATCGCCGGCACGCGGGTATCGCCGGCACCGCGCAGGCAGAACGAGGCGCCGATGTTCAGCCCGTCGAAGGCCTGATACGCCGCCGCCAGCCACAGCAGGACGACGCCCAGCCGCGCCACGTCGGTGGCGTGCGGGTCGGCGGTCGCGACGAACCACGGCATCAGCCACGGCCCCAGCGCCGCCAGCAGCACCCCGGACAGCCCCATGTACGCCACCGAGAGCTTGATCGTGGCATTGCCGAGCCGGTAGCCCCAAGCCTTGTCGCCGGCACCGATCGACTGCCCGACCAGGGTCGTGCCGGCCATGCCGAAGCCCACCGCCGGCATGAAGCAGAGCGAAGTCAGCATGAGGGCAATCTGCGATGCTGCCCCGTCCACCGGTCCGAGCTTGACCTGCATGAGTTGGAACAGGGCCAGGGCGAGCAGGTCCATGGTCACCGACATCCCCATCGGCAGGCCGAATACGGCGGTGCCGGCGATGCGGGAAAGCCGCGGACGCCAGGTGAGTCGGCTCGCATATTCCCGATGCACGCCGCGGCTGGCGAACAGAACCGCACCGGCCAGGGTGCCCGCTGCCAGGGATGCCGTCGTCGCCCAGCCGGCGCCGGCGATGCCCAGGTCGAGCCGGAAGATGAAGATCTCGTTCAGCACGGCGTTGAGCACGGTGACGCCCGCGTTCAGCACCAAGGTCACCGGGGTGCGGCCGATGCCGTTGAAGAATCCGAACACCACCCACATCGCCACCGCCAGCGGTCCGCCCAGGATGCGCGGCACCCAGTAGGCGAGCGCCAGAGCTTCGATCTCCGCCCCCAGGGCGAAGGGCGCAAGCAGCCACGGCCCCGCCAGGGCGAGCGCGACGAACGCAGGAACGGTCGCCAGCGACGCCCACATTCCGGCCCAGACCAGGCTCGCCGCGCGGCGCCGGCGGCGGGCGCCATAGGCGTGCGCCACCAGCGTCTGCACGCCCATGCCGATGCCACCGGCCAGCACGATGAACACCAGCACCAGGAAATAGGTCGCCCCCATGGCTGCCGTGGCGGCGGTCGAGATGCGTCCGATGAACCACGTGTCGGTGAGATTGAGCAGCGCCTGAACGCCCGAGTTCACGAACAGCGGCGCGGCCAGCAGCAGAATCTTGCGGTAGTTGACCTGCCGGTGGCCGCCGGAATCGATGCGCAGGGCCGGCAGGTGCGATGCTGGGGCGGAGTGGCCGCCGGAGTCGTCGAGTATTGCCGTGTCGGGTGGAATTTCCGTGCGCACCGGGAGAGGGTCTGTCGCCATTGTGCCCTGCCTGCCGCCGATCCTGTCATCGGCCGCGTGCCGGCGGAAAATCACTCGCCATGCGCCAGGCTTGAACGGGCATTCGTCACAGCATAGACTGCCATGGGTTTTCTTCTGAACGACAACAGCGAATGGAGGCTCCAAATGCCAGACAGCATATATAAAGTCATCGAAGTCGTCGGCACCAGCAAGACGTCGTGGGAAGATGCGGCGAGCGCCGCGGTAAAGGTCACCGGAGGCAGCATCCGGGATCTGCGCATTGCCGAGATCACCAAACTCGACATGGTCATCGACAACGGCGGAGTCGCCTTGTATCGGGCGCGGGTGAGCCTGTCGTTCAAGTACGACGCGGAACCGGCTCCGAAGGCGAAGACGAAAGGGAAGGGGAAATAGCCGGAACCCAGTCTGCCCGGTGCAGTCGCTTTCGCGGTGGAGCACTGCACCACGGTGCCGACGGGGACAAGCTTGCCGTAGGCTTGGTCGCCATTTGCGCACGAGGTGATGCGTACCCATGGCAGGACTGCCCCGATGTCGCGTCGCCTGTTCCTGAAACGCGCTTCCCTCGCCGCCGTCGGTCTCGCATCCGGTTATCCGGTGCTGGTGGAACGCTATCTCGTCGGCATCAACACCTACCGCATTCCGGTGCCGAACCTGCCGCCGGCCTTCACCGGCTTGCGCATCGTCCAATTGACCGACCTGCATTATGGGCTGCTGGTGCCGCTTGCCCTGATCGAGGACGTAATCGCACGGACCAACGCGGCCGCCCCGGACCTCATCGTGTGCACCGGCGACTACGTGCATGCGCGCGAGACGGCCGAGGAGATCGACGCGGTATGGCCGCTGCTCGGACGGCTCAGGGCGCCGCTGGGGGTGTATTCGGTGCTGGGCAACCACGACCATTGGGCGGATGCCGAACGTTCGCGCTACTGGCTGCAACGCACCGGGCAAGACCTGGGTGAAAAGGCGGTGCGCCTGGAACGTTCGGGCGAGCACCTGTGGCTCGCCGGAGGGGGCGACCTGTGGGAGGATCACCGCAACCTCGACGGCATGCTGGCCGAGGTCCCCGACGGGGAGTGCCGGATCGTCGCCGCCCACAACCCGGACACGGCGGACATGCCGCGCACGCGCCGCGTCGATCTCATGCTCTGCGGCCATACCCACGGCGGCCAGGTCGCCTTGCCCCTGCTCGGCAGCCCGATTCTGCCGGTGAAGAACAAGGACTACTCCAGCGGGCTGAAGCACTCCCCCAGCGGCTGCCCGGTCTTCATCTCGCGCGGCATCGGTTGGGCGATTGCGCCGGTGCGCTTCAACTGCGCTCCCGAGATCGCGGTGCTGGAGTTGGTGCCGCAGGGAACGTGATGGGGCTGCGCGGGCCGCTGCGCAGGGCCTCGCCCCCGAATCCGCCCCCGGCTACGAGCGTCGAGATTGCCTCGGCACCGATCCGGCGCGAGCGCGACGCGGTTTTCGGCCAGTGAACTCGACCTCGACCACCCGCGGGCCTTGCGCACCCGTGTCCAGCACGTAATAGCGCCCGTCTTCGACGTGTTTTGCGTCGTCGCCGATCGCTTCCCAGTCGGAAGCGCTCATCCTCATGATCTCGCCCCGCGTCGGCTGCGCGGCGAGAGATCTGCTCCCCGAGTCCATGGCTCGATTGTCGGCCACGGCGGCGCTACGCGTCCGTTGGATATGGAGGCGAAAAGGCTGTCTGCTCCGATCTTTTCAGCAAGCCAGCCACGCCTCAGCCGCTTGCCGGGTACACTCGCGCTTCGATCCGCATCGAGGACCAGTGACCATGCGCCGAATTCTTCTTACCCTGGCCCTTGCCGGCACCGGGCTGAGCGCAACTTGTGCCGCGATCGCCCAGGACCACGACCTGCACGTGCATGAGATGCCACGCCACGACATACAACAACACCCGTCCGCATCCGTCGATGCGCGCCAGGTCGTCCGGTTCCCCGAGGATCTGCGCGCACACACGCTCGCCAACATGCGCGACCACCTGCTGGCGCTGCAGGAGATTCAGGAGGCGCTTGCGCGGCAGGAGTTCGAGCGGGCCGGGGACATTGCCGAACAGCGGCTGGGCATGACCGCAATGAAGCTGCACGGCGCCCATGAAGTCGCGAAATTCATGCCCGAGGGCATGCAGAATGCCGGCTCCGAGATGCACCGCGCCGCCAGCCGATTCGCCCTGGCCGCGAAGGACGCCGCTGCGACCGGCGATTTCAAACCGGTGCTGGAAGCCATGGCGCGCATCACACAGCAGTGCGTCGCCTGCCATGCGGCCTACCGATTGCAGTGACCGCCTCGCCCGCCAAGGCGGACCGTGGCAGTGGGTTGATCCGACCAGGATAGTGCCCACATGAGATTCGGGCTCATGGCGGCGTTGGCGCCGCTTTGCCTGAGCACCGCCGCCGCTGCCGCCGATATTCCGCTCGCCACCGTGGTGCGGTTCAACACCGTCTGCGCCAGGTGTCACGAGGGAGAGTGCAGCGGGCGGCTGAGTTTCGACCACGGCCAGGAGTCGTCCGGGAATCACATCCGGCGCCACGCCGGCGACGTTTCCCCGAGCGCCCAGGGCGATCTTTACGCCCTGCTGGTCCACATGAAGCGGGCATGCGCGTACTTCCCCATGCCGGCAGCCGTGCCGAAGGACCGGCATTGGCCGGCGGATGCGTTGGCGATGCTGCGCAGCCCGGCGGGCGATGCCTATTTCGTACCGCTCGGGGAACTCGCGACCGGACGCTACCGTGCGCGGCTGCGCTTCGATGCTGCGGCGGAAGCCTGTGCCCAGGTCATCTCCGAATCCTTCGACAGCGCGGACTTTGCGGGCCTGGCGCTGCAAGGCGGCACCGCGGAATTCATCTTCGACGTGGAACGGAAGGGCTCCCATTACCTGAGGTTGCAGACAGGGAAGCCCGCGCCCCTGATCGAGTTGGAGATCGTGCCCGATCAGCGCGGCGCCGCCGCGCGATAGCCGAGGACAGATCGATCGGCCGCCGGCCCTTGCCACACCCGGTCGCCCGGAGTCAGGCAGAGCGCACGGACATGCCACCGCACCGAGCCGACGCGGCACCGCCACGATGAGGTTGCGACGCCCGACGCCTTTCGAAACTGCGAAGCAGTCACTGGGCGTTGCTCTCGCATGCAGACTGTCGATCGACAGCCGCGACGGTAGCGCAGGCGGTATCCGCCTCCCGCGGCGGCACATCGTCCGCGGCGAGCGGCTTCGCGGCGGCATCGTCCGCGAGCGCCATCCAGTCTTCGACGATGTCCCAGGTGGTGAACATCTTGACCAGGTAGTAGCGCGTCTCGTTGTTCACATAGACGTGGGTGCGCGTTCTCGCTCTCTTCTTCTTTTTCTTCTGCACGACGACTTTCCGATACTTGAACGCCTTGACCGGGAGATCGAGGGATTGCGCGGCGTCGGGAAGATCGCCGGGAGGAAGTTCACCGTACAGCTTGGCGGACTGCCCGCCGCCCGCGTTGTATGCCGCGACGGGATAGGCGGCGCCGAGCTGATAGTCCTCCCGGAACAGACGCAGCGCATCTTCGGGCATTCGGGCAAGCTCCAGGTCCAGCAGGCAAACGGCCGCGCGTATGCTGTTCTTCAGGTCGCGGGCACCGCGCTCGAACGATGAAATCAGCTGCGCGCCGGAGCATCTGCTCACGACCGAGGAGTAGGTTCCGGACCGGCTGCCCTTCCACTTGTCGGTGAATTGATACGGCCCGATCGCATCCGCGGACGAATTCGCGAAGTAGAACGGTTCGGGATTCATCGCGTACTCGATCGCGATCGCTTCGGCCGTGCGCAGCGGATCGGCCCGGAATGCGGCGTCGTCCGACTGCTCGATCGTACCCAGCATCAGCAGCACCTCCGGCGGCCAGAGTGGGGCCAGAGCCTCATCCGGAAAGGCGAATGAACGGGCACCGCTCTGCTTCAGGACTTCCAGCGCAGCGCGGATATCGCCCAGCCATCGACGCACGCCCGCGGCCACGAGGTCGTCGGTGAACGGGCGCCCGTGATACTCCGGCTGATACGCGGAGTACACGGCCGACTTCAGGTTGTCGAACAGGCGCGGATCGCTGCTGCGCCAGTACTTCGCGGGGATGCGCGGGTGCTTCATGGCGAGGACGGTAAGCGGCCGTCCGTCCTTCCTAACCGAAAACTTGAGCCGTGCCACGCCCATGCCGCCTTCGTGGGACACCTCGTAGCCCGGAGTGAGGCGCGTAAACGCAAAAGTCGGCACGGCTTTGCCCGCTCGCCCGTTCCCGGACTCATGTGCCGGGAGCGGATGCGGCACGCGCACCGCCACCGCGTGCAGCCTGCCGTCGCATTCGTCATAGGCCGCGAGGGTGATGCGGCGGGAAAGCACGACGTGTTTCTCCTTCTTCACGGCAGTACGCTCGGCGGAGCGGCCCTTCTTTCCCCGCACGCGCACTGCGACCCTGCGCTCCGTGACGGTCGTCTCCCGCTCCATGACCGGAGTATCCAGATCCTCCAGGTAGTCCTGCGCCTTGTGCGCCTGTTCGAGGAATTGCTCCGCTGTCAGAAGTCGCGCGTCGGGACGACAGTCGCCCTCGTCCGCGCCCGCGGGACGGGCGATTCCGAGGAGCGCTCCGACCACGAGAAGGACGAAGCCTGTCGGACGGCCCCTGCTCTTCCCCCTGCGTTTCCAACCCGCGCAACAAAATGCTTCCAGACAAGCCTGCATGAGCCCCCCTCATCGAAGGCGGTATTGTTGAACGCCTCAGGTCGTCGCGCGCAAGGAATACGGACCGATGCCGGTGAGGCAGAGGGGCCGCGGTTCGATTTGAGCCCCATGGACGCCCATTTCGCGGCCTGACGAAATGCGTACGTGTTGGACGGTCGACCGCAGTTCATTCGTGCGAAGGATTCGATCGCACCCGGCCCCGGTCGCGCCCATCTCAGCATCACACTTGAGCCGAATGTAGCACCCGAACTTCGGCGCAACCCTTCCACTCAAACTGGGGAACCCGTTCCGGCCACGGTGCCGCAGACAAGCTGATCGGAGGTGACTCGTGGAAACACCCATGCACAGCATGAGCAATCTGTTCGACCAACTCGGGCTGCCTTCGGACCAGGCGGCGATCGAGCGCTTCATCGAGACGCACAGCCCGTTGGCGCCGGGCGTACTGCTGTCCGAGGCGCCGTTCTGGACGTCCTCGCAGGCGTCATTCCTGCGCGAGGAAATCATCGAAGACGCGGACTGGGCGGAAGTGGTGGACGAGCTGAACGCCGAACTGCGCACGAGGGGAACGTAACCCCGGCACGCCGGCGGTGCGAAACGTGCCGCGGCGTCCGCCGAGCACGATGCCGTCCGGGCGTCCGGTTGATCTTTGGCACGCAGTCCCCACATCAGGCCAATGGGCGCACGTCCGAACTTTGTTGCCTCAGACTTGCCCGCCACCGCGTCGACGACCCCGGGCGCGGCGGGCGACGATACCCTGCTGGACGCCTACTCGCGAACCATCGTCGAGGTCGTCGAGCGCGTCGGCCCGGCGGTGGCTCTGGTGCAGATCCGCAGACGCTCCGCCGATCGCTCCGGCCGCGACGGCGATGCCGCCGGCTCCGGGTTCGCGTTCACGCCGGACGGCTATCTGCTCACCAATCATCACGTCGTCCACGGTGCGCGCCGCATCCGAGTGACGCTGCCCGATGAGCGCGAGTTCGATGCCGACCTGATCGGCGAAGATGCGCAGACCGACCTCGCCGTGATTCGCGTCGGCGCCAACGCTCTGCCCACCGTGGCGCTGGGCCGGTCCGGCGGCCTGCGGGTGGGGCAGATCGCGGTAGCCATCGGCAATCCCCTGGGATTCCAGAACACCGTCACCACCGGCGTGATTTCCGCGCTCGGCCGCTCGCTGCGCGCCGACGGCGGGCGCACCATGGACGACATCATCCAGACCGATGCGGCGCTCAATCCCGGCAGTTCGGGCGGCCCGCTGGTCGGTTCGACCGGGGAGGCGATCGGCGTCAACACCGCGATCATCCCCGGCGCACAGGGGCTGTGTTTCGCGGTCGGCATCGATACGGCGCGCTGGGTCGTGGGCCAACTGTTCACCCACGGGCGAGTGCGGCGCGCGCGCCTCGGCGTGGCCGGCGCCACGGTGCCGTTGGCGCGGCGCGTCCAACTCGCGCTCGCCCTCGATCAGCGCAGCGCGGTGCGCGTGGTGGAGGTCCAGGCAGGAACGCCGGCCGCGCTGGCCGGGGTGGAGGTCGGCGATCTGCTCGTCACGCTGGACGGCATGCCCTTGACCGGAATCGACACCCTGCAGCGGCTGCTCGACCACAGTCGCATCGGCAGGACCGTGACGCTGGAGGTATTGCGGCGGGGGCGCCTATTGAAGTTCGAGGCGAAACCCGACGACAGCGCAGCCTGGATCGCCTGACGCCGTCCTGCTGCGTGCAACCAGCCGGCAGCAGGCGTCGAAGCCGGCAAGGTCAGAGAGAAGCCGCCTCAGCTCTCGCCCTTGATGGCATGCCAGAACTCCTTGGCACCTTCGCTCGTCGCACGGCCGATCGTGCGCCCCATCTCCGCCGCGCCGTGGCCGATCTTCTTGCCGGCATCCGCAGCCGCGTGGCCGATTTCGACCCCGACCTTCTTCGCACCCTGGCCAATGTCGTGGAAAGCCGAGCCGGTGGCACGTCCAGCCTGTTTCGCGCCTTGTTCGAGACTCTGGTCACCGGCGAGAGCCGCGGTGCCGAATAGTGCCGCAATAAGGAGCACACCAACTCCAGGCAGACGCGCGCCCAGCGGGCGCCGCCCGCGAGCGATGATCTTGGCGTGAGCTGCCATGCCGCTCGATGGCAAGAGATTTTCGGATGTCGTCTTCATGGGAACCGGGACCGATCTGGTTTCGATGATTGCCCATTATATCGCGCCAAACCCGACTGCCACCCGACGCAGCAAGCCAGCCCCTGAACGGACGCGCGATGAGAGAGGCGTCCGCACCTGCGCCAAGCGACGCCGGCAGCACCGCCACCCCGCTTTCCAGTACTGTAATGGACGATAGACTGCGGTACCCGGCGCCAGCAGAATCCATGCTCATCGTTCACGAACAAGATGACCTCGAAACCCATCCCGACTGCTCCAATGAGTGCAGTTCCGAGCATCGACCCGCGGTTGATGCAATCCATCCACGAGGGCAACTGCGTCGCCTTCGTCGGTGCCGGATTCTCGGCCGCCGCCGGCCTGCCGCCGTGGAAGGATCTGATCCGCTCGATCGCGGCTGATGTACCCCTCCGGGAAGGACGGCCGGAAAGCGAGTTGGTGCATTCCCTGCTCAACGACAGTCCTGCCCCTTCCAGCCGCGAACTGGAGATGGCGGCGCAGATCCTCTACGACGCCCTCGGTGGCGACAGGTTCCGCGGGCGGCTGGCCGCGGCATTGCACAAGAACCCCCTGCCCGATGTCATGGATCTGCGCCTCAAGCATCTGCGCGGCATACCGTTCCGGGCCATCGTCACGACCAACTTCGACCCGCTCCTGCCCGGCCTGCCGCCCACGGCGGACGCCTATCGCCGCCTGTTGCGCAGCCGGCGGCCCTCGCCCTGGCGCGATGCGATCACCCGTGTCGCCCTGAACCTTGCGCCCGCGGGCGGCGCACCATCCGATGCAGACTCGATCGTCGTCCAGCTCCACGGCAGGCTCGATGACGCGGAATCGCTGGTGCTGACGCGCTCCCAGTACCGCAAGCGCCTCTATGCCGATCCGGCTTACCTCACGGTCCTGCGATCGCTGCTCGCCACCACCACCGTGCTGTTCCTCGGCTACTCCCTTACCGACGCCTACCTCAATGAACTGCGCTCGGAACTGGTGGAGGCGTTTTCAGGCAGCCGTTCGGCAGGCGACCCTCTGGCGTGGGCGGTGCTCGAGGACGTGTCCGAGGTCGCCTGCCGCTACTACGAGCAATACGAGGGGCTGGGCGTGGTCGGCTACCGCAGCGCCGACGGCGGCATCGATCACAGCGGGTTCGACGCGATCCTGAAGGCGATCTACGACCAGACCAACCCGATCCACCGCCTGGGAGAACTGCTGGCCGGCCGCCGCGTGCTGTGGTTCGACCCGAATCCGGACCACAACAACCGCGGCCGCGAGTTGCTGCGCGCTGCGGCGGCCGAGTCCGGCGACGATGCGGATTCGTTCGGCGAACGGTTCGTCGAGGCAACCACGCTCGACAAAGCCTGGAGCCTCCTGTCGCAAGCCGGCAAGTTCGACCTCGTCATCAGCCACTGGGGCCACGGCATGTATCCGGACGGCCGGGCCAACGGCGACGAACTGCTGCGCCGCGTGGCCCGGCTGCGGGCGGACGGAACCACCGCGCCGCCGGTGGTGATCTTCGCCGGCGGCGGCGACTTCGAAGTGGTGAACCGCCGCCGCGCGCTGGGCCTCGGCGCAGCCGAGCTCGTCTCCCGCTGGGAGGACTTGATTGCAGTGCTGGAGCGGGTTCTTGGGGCGACGGTTTCGAGGAGGTAGGCCCGGAAAGGTTTGCGTTCCCGCGGCCAGCAGCGCATCGGACTCGTCGTCACGCTCGTCCTGGGTCGTTGCCGGCTCCGGGCCTCGGCGGGTGATCCGCGTCTTCCGGCCCGAAGGCTGCCGCAGGCGCCACGTAAGCGGCGGGCTTCGCGAGGATGCAGGCATGGTGATGTCGCCCCGATCGCCGCCGCCGACGGCGGGTTCTCGTTGACGCGGATCGGGCGGGTGCTCACCGCCCGGTCGATCGCGCCGCTCGCCAGTGCGGTGTCGAGGTCTGCCGGCGCGTCGAAGCGCCCGCCCTGCCGTGCCAGGGCAACTGCCCGTGGTAGAACATCTTTCCGACATTGGCCGGCATCGCTGGCTCCTCGACAGGCTTCCGCGTGAGGCGGGTTCTTCGGCGCACGGTGGCGCACCATCGGAAGCAAGTACGGGATCGCGGGGGCTCACCGGGTGATCCTTTCGAAGATGTTTGCTGGCCGAGGGGCGCGGGCGCGTTTCCCCATACGATCACGCAGCGGCATGCCCCCTGGGTCAACCACAAGCACCATCCGGATCGGTCCCAGGCACACTTACGGCATGTGCGGACCGAGTGGCGCACCCTTCCCCGGCCTCCGGGTTGAAGCCCGCAAAACCGTCGCGGCCGTGTGCGGTGATCGATACACTGGCGGGCAGTCGAGACTCGTGGGAGGTTGAAAGTTGAACAAGAACCGGGCGGTGCGCGAGTTCGAGCGGTTTCGCAAGCCGGTGCCGTGATGTCGGGTACGATCCCGGACACGGACCGCGGCGGGGACACCACCGTCGTGAACGACGAGACGGTGCGACTGGCCGGACCAGCCAGGCCGCCACTCCACTCGGGGCCACCGGCAGCCCATGCCGACGTGGCCGACTATGCCGGGAGCTACACGGTGAAGGGCCTCATCGGCCAGGGAGGCATCGGCCGCGTCTATCTCGGTTTCGATCAGACCATCGGGCGCGAGGTTGCCATCAAGGAGCTGCTCGATCCCTCGGCCGGCGCGGCCACGGCCAGCGCGCCCGGCGATCCGGTCCGTGCCCGGTTTCTGCGGGAAGCGAAGATCACCGGGCGCCTCGAGCATCCAGGCATCGTTCCCGTGCACGAGCTCAGCGCCAAGCCGGACGGGTCGCTGTTCTATGTCATGCGCTACGTGCACGGACGAACTTTCGAGGACGCCCTGCAGGAATGCGCGGCATCCGACCCGGAGTCGGCCTTTGCCTGCCGCATGCAACTGCTTGGCAGCCTGATCCAGACCTGCGAGGCGATGGCCTACGCCCATGCCCGCGACATCATCCACCGCGACCTCAAGCCCGCCAACATCGTACTGGGCGAATTCGGCGAGACGGTCATCCTGGACTGGGGCCTCGCCAGGGCGGTAGCGGAAGAGGACGCTCCGGTGCAGGGCATGCGGAGCGGCGCAGCCTCTGCCGCGGAAGGCGGCGAACTCACCTCGGTCGGAGAACTGCTGGGCACGCCGAACTACATGGCGCCCGAGCAGGTGGATGCGGCCTTGGGGCCGATTGGCAAGGCGAGCGACGTCTACGCCCTCGGAACCATCCTGTATCGTCTGCTCACGGGAACGCTGCCCTACCAGGGAAGCGGTCGCGGACTGCTCCAGGCATTGACCAGTTCGGCGCCGTCACCCTCGCCGAAGCTGCGCCGGCCGGGGATTCCGCCGGAACTCGCGGCGATCTGCGAGAAATCCATGAGCAAGGGCCCCCGGGACCGCTTCCCGGACGCCGCTGCCATGGCGGCCGAGCTGCGCGCCTTCCGCGACGGTCGCCTGGTGAGCATCTACGCCTACTCCAGGAGCGAGCTGCTGCGTCGCTTCGTCGCCCGCAACAAGATGGCGGTCATCGCCGCGGTCGGCGTGCTTGTCGCCACTCTTGTCGGCGGCGGCCTCGCGCTGCGCTATGCCGTGGAAGCGGAAAAGGCGCGGGGCCAGGCCGAACTCGCGCTGGAAGAGATCACCGAACTCGGCGAGCTGGCGCAGGCTCATGCCCATAAGGCTGTGGCAGCGCTGGATGCCCATTTCAAGGGCTTGGAGACCGATCTCCAGGCGTTGGCGCAGAATTTCAGGGGTGAACCCGCGGCCGCACTGCATGCCGCCTACGCCCGACTCGCAGCCCGACAGGCCGGTCTGGCCAGCCTGTTGTGGGTCGATGCGGACGGGTCGATCCGCGCTGCCGAACCGCAGACCGTCGCGCCTTTGCGTGGCGTTAACATCGATGCAAACACAGCCACCCAGTGGATCGAACCCGGGGGGGAGCAGTCCATGTCGAGCGGCTTCCGGGACGGTCCGCGGGCGAGTTGGGTCGGGGTCCAGGTCCCGCTCCTGCGCGATGGCAAGCGCGCGGGCATCCTCGCCGCCCTGTTGCGTGCCGATCAGGTGATCGGCGCCATCATCCCGCCGGCGGCGCCGGTCCGCGGCCGCAGGCCGGACATCTGGGCGATGCAGCGCGATGGGCTGGTGCTCTTTGACGAAGATCCGGACTACGTCGGTACGGATCTGTTCCGCGACCGGGTCAACACCGTCCTGCCCGGCGTGGTCGAGTTCGGCCGGCGCATGCAGCAGGAGGACTCGGGGGTGAGCCACTACGCCTACTTTTCCAGCGACGGCGTCGGTCGGGAGCACTACGTCGCGGCGTGGCAGACCGTGACACTGCCGTCGGGCGCGGAATGGCAGGTGGTGGTGGATTACCCGTATGTCGTCGTCCGCCCATGAGCGTGCGACGGATTTCCGCGTCGGCCGGTGCCGGTCCGCGGGAGTGCCCGCGCGCAGTGGGTCGAATCAGACACGAACTGGATGAGGTTGAGAAACGGGGGTAGAAACTCCCGGGAACGGGGACGAAGAACTGCCCCGGCAACGAATACCTGGCGCGCGTCCTATACCGGCGCGATCCGTGGTGAAAGCTGTGGCAGTGCGCCGGATCGATCGAACCCCGCCGCCCGCCATCGCGAGCCCCGCTGCCGCGTCGATGCGGTTCGCTCATGGCTCACCGTACCCTGCGCCGGCTACGCCCCTTCCCCCAACTCGGCAGTCGCAGTCAGGGTCGTCTTGCCGTCGGGTCCGTGGGCTTCCAGTTGCACCTTGTCGTCGGTCGTCGGCGTTCCGACCAATCGGAACGGCGCGAGATCGAACAAGGGGGCCTGGCCGCGGAACGAGAAGCCGGTCACCGCACGCCGCGCGTTGGCGCGCACCAGCTCGATGAGCAGCACCGCGGTCAGCGGCCCATGCACCACCAGTCCCGGATAGCCTTCCACACCGGTCGCGTAGTTGCGGTCGTAGTGGATGCGGTGGGCGTTGAAGGTAAGCGCGGAAAAGCGGAACAGCAACGTCGGGTCGGGCGTGACGATGCGTGTCCATGCGCCCCCCGGCGCCTGCGGCCACGGGCGCGGCTGCGGCGCCGGCACGGGCGCGCCTGGCTCGCGGTAAACGATGTCCTGCTCCTCTTCGATGCACACCTGACCGTCCTGCGCAATGGTGTAGGCGACCGTGACGAAGGCCAGCCTGCCGGTCTTGCCCTCCTTCTGCGACACGTCGCGAATCACCGCGCTGCGCACCGCCGGCTTGCCGATGAGCAGCGATTTCAGGAAGCGCAGGCGCGCGCCGGCGAACATGCGCCGCGGCAGATCGATCGGCGGCATGAAGCCGCCGCGCTGCGGGTGCCCATCCGCACCCAGGCGCGACTGCGGCGCCCGTGGCAGGAAATAGAACCAATGCCACAGCGGCGGCAGCGGCGCGCCTACGGCGAAAACCGTCGTGGTATCGTCGAAGGTGGCGGCAGCAGCGAGCGCGGGCGCCAAGCCGATCATGTCCTCCGCCGATGTCGGTCGCGCCGATCCAATCCGTGTAGTCTGTGGTCATCGGCGGGCCTCAGCGCAGGTCCACCGGTCCGGCGACCACCTTCTGCTCGCGCAGCTTGCCGATCTGCCCGTCGGACAGCCCGAGCACCTCGCTCAGCACCTGGTCAGTATGCTCGCCCAGCAGCGGCGCCCGCCGCGGCGCCACGCGCGCCTCGGCGGAGAATTGCAGGGGCGAGCCGGGCACCAGGTAGCTGCCGATGCCCGGCTGCTCGATGTGCGAGAACAGCGGGTTCTGCGCCGAGCAGCGCGCATCCTGTTCGACCATCTGGCGAAAGGTCTGGTACGGTCCCCAACACACGCCCGTCCCCTCAAAGGTCTTGTTGCACCTCGGCCAGGCTGCGACAGCGGAACCACGGTCGCAGCACCGCCGAGATCGTCTCGCGTGCCTTGAAGCGGTCACCTTCCTTGGCCAGATTCACGCCCAGCAGCTGCTCGATTGTCACCAGCTTCTCGCCCAGTCCCGTGGTCTCGCACAGCTCCTGCCACTGCCGCTTGGTGATGGCGACGACATAGACATAGCGCGCATCCCGGGTCTCGAACTCGCAGCCGTAGGCGCCGTAGAGATAGTTGCCGCAGGAACGGCGCTCCTCGTCGTTCACCTGAACCTCGGCGACGTAGCCGAGGTTGCCCATCATGGCGAATGCGACGTCGGCCAGCGGCAGCTTGATGTATTGACCCTGGCCGGTGAGGCGGCGGTGGCGTTCCGCCGCCAGGATGCCCATCGCCGCCGTCACGCCGGTGATGGCATCCCATGCCGGCAGCACGTGATTCACCGGGTTCACCGGCTGGCCACCATGCGTCGGGACCGGTGACGAAGGGAAACCCGACTGCGCAATTGAGCGTGTAATCGACCGCCGAGCTGCCGTCCGGATTGCCGGTCACGTTCATCATGATGAGATCGTGGCGGCGCTTGCACAACGTGTCGTAGCCGAGCCAGCCCGAGGTCGGAAAGTTGGTGAGGTAGATACCATTGCCCTCGCCCGGCGCGGTGATCAGGCCGCAGATCAGCTCCTGGCCCTCGGGGCTGCGCGTGTTCACCGCAATCGAGCGCTTGCCCTTGTTCAGCCCAGCCCAATAGAGACTGCGGCCCTCGCGCGTGACCGGCCAGCGCCGCGCATCCAGACCGCCTTCGATCGGATCGAAGCGGATCACGTCGGCACCCTGCTGTGCCAAGCTCATCCCGCACAGGGGCGCGGCGACGAATGCCGCGCCCTCGACGATACGCAATCCGGCAAGAATCTTGTTCAAACTCACCTCCCCGATAAACGACGATTCAGTCGGGGCACCCAACTCGGCCCGACACCCGCACGCACATTGCCCCTGCCGGATTTGAGGCTATCGCGGCAACAGGCGCTCAAACGTCCCCGCCTGGCATGGATCGGGGGCGGGAATCCTGATAAAGTGAATTATAGAGTCAGGCCGACGCTGCGCCCTGCTCCGGCTCAAGCAGCTTGACAGCGCAGGATCGGCGGACACAGGCATCCGCCCCGCCACGCCCAGGGGAAACGCAGCCAACGCGAAACCGGGAGACGCGTCGAGTGCAAACCGAAACAGGCGGGCCGGGGGAGGCCGCGAAAAACATTCTGCCGATGACCGGCGTGCGTGTCATCGACGTCGGCACCTTCCTCGCCGGACCCTATGCCGCATCGATAATGGGCGAGTTCGGCGCGGAAGTGCTCAAGGTCGAGCACCCGATCGCCGGCGATCCGATGCGCCGCTTCGGCACCGCCACCAAGCGCCACGATGCCACCCTGGCGTGGCTGTCCGAGGCGCGCAACAAGAAGTCGGTCACCATCGACCTGCGCAAGCCCAAGGGCGTCGAGCTGTTCATCCGCCTGGTGGCGAAATCCGACGTGCTGGTGGAGAACTTCCGCCCCGGCACCATGGAAGAATGGGGTCTGGGCTGGAAGGTGTCTGAGCGAGGCCAATCCCGGGCTGGTGATGCTGCGCGTGTCCGGCTACGGCCAGACCGGCCCGTACCGTCGCCGCTCCGGCTTCGCCCACATCGCCCACGCCGTCGGCGGCCTGTCCTACCTCGCCGGCTTTCCCGGCGAAACGCCGGTGGTGCCCGGCACGACGCCGCTGGGCGATTACATGTCCAGCCTCTACGGCGCCATCGGCGTGATGCTGGCGCTGCGCCACAAGGAGAAGACCGGCGAAGGCCAGATCATCGACATCGGCATCTACGAGGCGGTGTTCCGCCAGATGGACGAGATGGCAGCGGCCTATGCCCTGTTCGGCAAGGTGCGCGAGCGCGAGGGCTCCGGCACCGTGATCGCCGTGCCGCACGGCCACTTCCGCACCCAGGACGAGAAATGGGTGGCGATCGCCTGCACCACCGACAAGATGTTCGAGCGCCTCACCGAAGCCATGGAGCGGCCCGAACTTGTCCTCGAGCGGCTCTACGGCGAGCAGAGCAAGCGCCTGGCGGCGCGCGCCGAGGTCAATCGCATCGTCATCGAATGGGTCGGCTCGCTCACGCGCGACCAGGTGATGGAGCGATGCATCGACTCGCGAGGTTCCGATCGGCAAGATCAACAGCATCGCCGACATCTTCGAGGACGAGCACTACCTGGCGCGCGACGTGCTCGCCCGCTGCACGAGGACGGACTGGGCGACGTCGTGGTGCCGGGCGTCGTACCCAAGCTGTCGGAGACGCCCGGGCGCATCACCAACCTCGGCCCGCCGCTGGGCAACGCCACCTACGAAGTGATGCGCGAGCTGCTCGATCTGTCGGCGGCGCGAGATCGCCGAACTGCGCCAGCAGCAAGATCATCTGATCGAGGATCTGCACATGAGCGAAGACTGCAACGGTGTCCTGCCGCTTTCCGGTATCCGCGTCATCGACGTTGCCACCGTCATCGCCGCGCCCTACTGCGCGACGATCCTCAGCGAGTTCGGCGCCGAGGTGCTGAAGGTCGAGCATCCGATCGGGCGGCGATGCCTGCCGGCGCTTCGGCACCGCCACCAGCCGCGGCGACACGCTGACCTGGATGAGCGAGGCGCGCAACAAGAAATCGGTCACCATCGACCTGCACCGCAAGGAAGGCGTGGCGATGTTCAAGCGCCTGGTCGAGCAGAGCGACATCCTGTGCGAGAACTTCCGCCCCGGTACGCTGGAGAAATGGGGTGTGGGCTGGGACGAGCTGAGCAGGATCAACCCCGGCCTGATCATGCTGCGCGTCACCGGCTATGGCCAGACCGGGCCCTACAAGGACCGTCCCGGCTTCGCCCGCATCGCCCACGCGGTGGGCGGTCTGGCCTATCTCGCCGGCATGCCCAAGGGCACGCCGGTGACGCCCGGCTCGACGACGCTGGGCGACTACCTGTCCGGTCTCTACGGCTGCATCGGCGTGCTGATGGCGCTTGCGCTACCGCGAGAAGACCGGGCGCGGCCAGTACATCGACGTCGCACTGTACGAATCGGTGTTCCGCTGCACCGACGAGCTGGCGCCCGCCTACGCCATGTACGGCACCGTACGCGAGCGCCACGGTCCGCATATCGAAAGTGCCTGCCCCTACGGTCACTTCCCCACCAACGACGGCAAGTGGGTGGCGATCGCCTGCACCACCGACAAGCTGTTCGCGCGCCTGGCCGACGCGATGGGCCGCCCGGAGCTCGCGTCGTCGAGCCTGTACGGCGAGCAGAAGACGCGGCTGGAAAACCGCCACGACGTCAACGAGATCGTGCGCGACTGGTGCGGCTCGCTGCCGCGCGAGCAGGTGCTGTCGAAGTGCTTCGCCACGCGCGCGCCCGCCGGACCGCTGAACAACATCGCCGACATTTTCGGCGACCGCCAATTCCACGCCCGCCGCAACATGGTCGCCATCGACGACGAGAAACCGGCGACACGATCATGGTGCCCAACGTGGTGCCGCGGCTGTCACGCACGCCCGGACGCATCGACCATCTGGGCCCGCGGCTGGGCGAGCATACCGAGGAGATCCTCAAGGACATGCTCGGCATGAGCGATGCCGAGATCGCCGACGCTGCGCAGCCAGCGCGTCATCTGACCTGATTTCGGCTCGAGTGTCCGGTTCGCCGCATATTCGCGAGCCGGGCGTTCAGCCTGCGTCTGCCAGCCGCCCCGCTCGAATGGGGATGACTAAATAAGCCTTGCGCAGGATCGATACTGTCCTGCGCCACCAAGGAGGAAGGTCATGAAACTGCCCGCTAACTTCTACAGGCCGCTGGCCATCGGCGCCCCCACTCCGCTGCGCGAGCTGCCGGTGCGCCCGGAGCGGATGATCCATTTCTTTCCGCCGCACCTGGACAAGGTGCGCGCCAAGATTCCCGAACTGGCCAAGCAGGTGGACGTCCTCTGCGGCAATCTTGAGGACGCGATCCCCCTTGACGCCAAGGAAGCGGCGCGCGCCGGTTTCATCGAGGTGGCCAAGAACACCGACTTCGGCGGTTGCGCGCTGTGGACGCGCATCAACGCGCTCAACAGCCCTTGGGTACTGGACGATCTGATCCAGGTCGTGGGCGCCGTCGGCAACAAGCTCGACGTCATTATCGTGCCCAAGGTCGAAGGGCCGTGGGACATTCACTACGTCGACCAGATCCTGGCGCAGCTCGAAGCCAAGCACGGCGTGACCAAGCCGATCCTCATCCACGCCCTGCTGGAGACCGCGCAGGGCGTGAAGAACGTCGACGACATCGCCTGCGCCAGCCCGCGCATGCACGGCATGAGCCTGGGCCCGGCCGATCTCGCCGCTTCGCGCGGCATGAAGACCACGCGTGTCGGCGGCGGCCACCCGTTCTACGGCGTGCTCGAAGACGCGGCGGAAGGCAAGAGCGAGCGCGCCTTCTTCCAGCAGGATCTGTGGCACTACACGATCTCGCGCATGGTGGATGCCTGCCTGTCTTCCGGCCTGCGCGCCTTCTACGGCCCGTTCGGCGACTTCTCCGACCCCGCGGCCTGCGAGTCGCAGTTCCGCAACGCCTACCTGATGGGCTGCGCCGGCACGTGGACGCTGCACCCGAGCCAGATCGACATCGCCAAGAAGGTGTTCAGTCCCGACGTGAAGGAGGTGCTGTTCGCCAAGCGCATCCTCGAAGCCATGCCCGACGGCACCGGTGCCGTCATGATCGACGGCAAGATGCAGGACGACGCCACCTGGAAGCAGGCCAAGGTGATCGTCGACCTGGCCAGGCTGGTGGCCCAGCGCGACGCCGACCTGGCCAAGCTTTACGGCTTCTGATTCGGCTGCAGCGATCGGCCGGCGACCACCGGCCGATCGCTGGCCGACTCTCCAGGCTATCTCTCCAGGCTGTCTTCCCGTTACTCGCGCCTAGAGTCGAAGCGCGCGGCAGCCATCGAGGACCATCATGAGCGACAAGACGAAACCCGGAAATTTCTTCGAAGACTTCAGCCTCGGCCAGCGCATCGTGCATGCCACGCCGCGCACCGTGACCGATGGCGACGTGGCGCTGTACACGGCGCTCTACGGCACGCGCTTCGCGGTCAATTCCTCGACGCCGTTCGCCGCGTCGATCGGCCTGCCGCGCGCGCCGGTGGACGACCTGCTCGCTTTCCACCTGGTGTTCGGCAAGACGGTGCCGGACATCTCGCTCAATGCCGTTGCCAACCTGGGCTACGCCGCCGGGCGCTTCGGCGCGCCGCTCTATCCGGGCGACACGGTGACATCGACGTCGACGGTGATCGGCCTCAAGCAGAACAAGGACGGCAAGACCGGCGTGGTCTATGTGCGCTCGGTCGGCGTCAATCAGCGCGAGGAGATGGTGCTCGACTACTGCCGCTGGGTGATGGTGCGCAAGAAGAACGTCGCCGCGCCTGCGCCCGAGCCCGTCGGTTCCCGATCTTCCCGATGCGGTGGAACGTCGCCGACCTGCCGGTGCCGGCCGGCCTGCACTTCGAGCGCTATGACGCACAGATTGGCGGGCAGCCCGCACCTGTGGGACGACTACGCGGTGGGCGAGCGCATCGACCACGTGGACGCCATGACCATCGAGGAGGCCGAGCACATGACGGCCACGCGCCTGTACCAGAACACCGCCAAGGTGCATTTCAATCAGCACACCGAGAAGGACGGCCGCTTCGGTCGCCGCATCATCTACGGCGGCCACATCATCAGCCTGGCGCGCTCGCTGTCCTTCAACGGCCTGGCCAATGCCTTCAAGATGGTCGCCATCAACGGCGGCCGTCACGTCGCGCCGACCTTCGCCGGCGACACGGTCTACGCATGGTCGGAAGTGCTGGGCAAGATGGCGCTGCCGGGGCGCAAGCGATCTCGGCGCTCTGCGGCTGCGCACCGTGGCGACCAAGGATCGCGCCTGCGCCGACTTTCCGTTCAACGGACGGCGAAGGCAAGTTCGATCCCGCGGTCGTACTGGACTTCGACTACACGGTGCTGATGCCGCGGCGCGCAGCCTAGCCGACGCAACCAGTCGGGCGCCGGGCGCTACGGCTTGCGCACCGGCGCGGGTTATCGATCAGGCTGCCGGTAGGTGGCGAGTTCGTAGTATGAGGGAGTCCGCCTGCGCCGTCCCACTCTTTCGCGCACTGGCACTCATGCCGCCACCCGCCACTAAGCAACGCTCCTGTTCGTGACGGATATGCGCTACGACGGCCAGTCGTACCGCCTCTTCCTCGAATGCCTTGGCCGCCGCCGAGCGGCCCACCCGCCCGCTGTACTTGAGGAAGTCGTCCGCTCTGTCCCCGACCCGATGAGGCGGTTTGCATGTTGCGAGACCGGTCGTTCACGTTGCAATGAATCGACCACGATTGGCACACCGGGCGTGGCATCCTGCGTACCGTCCGTTGCGACACATTTGATCACCGCTTCGCTGGCGCTGTAGAGTATATTGACACCCACAGATATGCCATCGACTGGATCGCCTGAAGGCGACCGCCGTGCTGCAGTTGGCGCCGAGCAGAACGACGGCTACATCTTTTTAATCGTTGCTGCATGGCGCAATCAGTCGTTGCAAGATGACAGGAGGAGCCCGATGAGCGGACACGAACGGAACAAGGCATTCGAAGCGCTGCAACGGACCACTGTTCCTTCTGATTCCCGCCACGACCGCCGGCGATCCGAACGGCGCCTCGCCAATGAGCGGGCCGTGCTGATTGTGGATGCGGGCGGCGAAGTGCAGTTCTGCAGCAATGGTGCGGCGCAGCTATTCGACAGCAGGTCCGACGAGATGCTCGGCCGACCGATCCACTCGCTTATTCCCGACCTTCCGCTCCAGAACGTCACGCCCGGGTATAACGTGGCGTATGCCTGCTTTTGGTCGGTCCAGGACGACTGGCGTAGGCTTCATCGGTCGGCGACGAACGTACAAGCCGCGGCGGTCGAGTTCAAGCTGAAACTCGCGCAACGGCAGCAGGACAATCCGTATGCCTTCGTCGTTCGCTTGCGCGGCGCGTCGGAATAGCCGGTCGGAGTGAAGCCGTCTTGATTCGCCCCACCCCATCATCAGAAGCGCTATCCTCCTGCAGCGACTGAAGTGGGCGGCTTGCAGTATTGGCGTAAGCGCTCGAACGCGCCCACGTGGACTTGCCAGGATCAGTGCTGTAGGGCTGGGGTACGCAGCGGCAGCAGCGAATCGATCCGGCTGTTCGGGCAGGTCGGCAGTTTTTCCAGGGTCTTGCGCAACCAGGCTGCCGGGTCGATCGGGCGACGATGGCTGGTCAGCGAACCCCTACGGCAGCGCCCCGCGCGCCGCTTTGCGCACGTCGCCCGATCTCGGCGGATGAAGAAATCGCTCGACGCGTCGCACGTAGGCCTTCGTTTCCGCATAGGGCGGCACCCCCTGGTGGCGCTCCACCGCGCCCTCGCCGGCGTTATAGGCGGCCGCCACCAGCGCAACGTTCCCGTCGAAGCGCTGGAGCAGCCAGCTCAGATAGGCCAGCCCGCCACGTACGTTCTGCTCCGCATTGAAGACATTCTTCACCTTGAAGCGCTGCGCCGTCTCCGGGATCAGTTGCATCACGCCCATGGCGTTCTTCGGCGAACGGGCTTGGGTATCGAAGTTCGATTCCACTGCCGCGATCGATAGTGCAAGGCGGCGGTCGACCTTGAAGCGTGGCGCCAGGCGGCGGATGAGCGCGGCAACGACACGGCGCTCCTTCGGCAGCGCGTCGGCATAGCGCTCGATGTCCATATCCCGCTCGGCGGCGCCATACGCAGACCATGCCTTCTCCGGATCGCGGAAACAGGGCGGCAGTTGCTCCTCTCGCACGCCGGTCAGTGCAAGCATCGCACGGGCGCGGTGGTGGCCGGCCCCGGCGGCCATGCGAAACAGGGTCGCCGCGGTGGGGATGCTTCGCTGCGCCCAATCGGCCGAGAGAAACATGCGGCCGAGCTGGTATTGCGCCTCGGCGCTCCCCTGCCTGGCCGCATCGCAATAGAGCATGGCGGCACGGACTGCGCTACGCGGCTGGCCGCGCCCGGTCTCTGCGGCAAAGGCCTGCTCCAGCATGGCCCGAACGCGCGGCTCTTCCGGGGCGAAGGCGACGATTTCCTCCCCTTGCACCGGTGTCGCCCATGCCTGCGCCGAGCAGGACAGGGCATGGACGAGCCCCATCATTCCGAACGCGAGGTGACGGCACCACGACACGCCACCGCGCTTGCACGGCGGGCGTGTGGATTCGGAGCACGCGTGGGGGTGCGGACCGAGCGTCATGGTCCGGCGCCCATGGGCGCCCTGCGCCGGATGATGGACGCTCGCCGCCGGAGACGATGCCGCAGGAACGCCTGCAGGCGCCGCCCGGGCCTCAGGTTTGCTGGTAGCGGTGTCAGGCGGCAGCCACCGCGGGCTCGGCTGTCACCGGGGCTGCCGCCTTCGCGGCGGGCTGTGTCCTGCTGGTGCTCAAGGTATTGCCCGAAGCCGGCTGCAAGTTCGCCGGCCGGTGTGGATTCGAGGCGCGCGGCTTCGCACACGCCGCGACCGCGCAAGAATTCCAGCAGATGAGTAACCTCGCGGCGTTCGCGACACCGGGTCTCGGCGCGGACGGACCGATGTCCACGCTGCCTGCGGCGCTGGTACTGCTCGATGCGGACATCGCCGAAATCAGCCAGCACCACGCAGCGCCCCGCAAGCCAACGGTCGAACGCCACGGCGTGCCGTGCCTTGAGATGAACGACGCTCGCCGCGTACTGCTGGTCGATCTTGACCTTGATCCTGATCGGCTCCCGGGTCTTCGGATGGAAGCCCTAGCGCGTCTTGCGCTTCACCGTCGAGAACGTCCCAAGGCCGGTGACCTGCACCTTGCGGCCGCGCTCGATCTCGCTGCCGATGGGGAGGAATTCGGAATCGACGATGCGAGCTATCTGCGCGCACGGCAGCGCTTCGTGCTACGAAGCATCGATGAACTCCCTCTTGTTCACGGCTTGCCCCCAGAACGTTGCGGGTGCTGGCGAGTGTAGCAGAGCCCATGGGGCGCCGAAGAAGAGGGCACGCTCGCTTTCGAGACAAGCGCCCAGCAGGCCGTGCTTGCCGCAAGGTGCGAGCTGGACAGCCAGGCATGGTGCATGGAACTGGCGGTCATGGCCCGGATCGATCAGGCGGCACCCGAACTGGAAGAAAGCGACGCAGAGTTCGACGCGGCCGTGCTGTGCTACCTGCCCGTGGTGCTGATCAGCGAAGAGCCGCTCAGCGATGCGCTGCGGGAAGTCCCCACCCATCTCACGACCGGCGCGGGCGCGGCGCTGGGCAGGCTCGGGGAGTCGCAGAACCTGGAGGTGGGCTGCGTGGGCCTATTTGCCGGCGATCTTGCCCGGCCCGTTTACGAGATGCTCGCCAGCGAGGCCCTGGCCACACGCATTGCTCAGGCACGTGAAACGCAACCCCGCTTCCACCTCATCGCCGATCGGGTGGTGTTGTCGGCCGGCACCGAGGTGTGGCTGGGTCAGCCCGCGTTTGCCGACCTGGCCGAGCAGGCACAGGACGATCAAGATGCCACCCAGCGGCTGCTGGAGGAACAGCGCTTCTTCGCCCTGTTGCGGCGCAAGCTCACCGAGCACGGGCTGGCGGTGCGCTCCGCCTTCCTGGAATGGGAGGAAGTTGTCGTAGGGCGGGCCATGCCCGCCTAGTCCCGGCGTCGGTACCGCGGCTCGCGACGTTGGTCGCCCGGCTGACATGTCGTTCCGTCCAGCCGGCTGCAAATTGCCGACGCGCAGGCCATTGAAATTTTCGGGAGCGATCCAACTTTAAGGAGCAGACGCGCCGCGGTTTGTGTTGCGGCGTTCGACTCAACCTGAACGGAGGTATCCGCAATGTATCGATCGCTGTTTTCCCGCGACGTGTTCGCCGAACTGGATCGCCTGCAGCGCGAGATGCAGCAGGCATTCGATCTGTCCCCCAGCATCCGCGGTTTCGGGCGCGGCGGCTTTCCGGCCCTGAACGTGGGGGGCACGCCCCAATCGGTGGAAATCTACGCTTTCGCGCCGGGCATGGAACCCGCCGCCCTCGACGTGAGCCTGGACCGCGGCGTGCTGACCATCTCGGGCGAGCGCAAGGCCAGCCTGCCGGCGCCGGATGCGAAGGCGGCTGTCCATATCAATGAGCGCTACGCCGGCCGCTTCAGCCGGGTCGTAAGCCTGCCCGACGATGTCGATCCCAACGCCGTGTCCGCCGCCTATCGGGACGGCGTGCTGCACATCAGCATCAAGCGCCGGGAGTCGGCCCAGCCGCGTCGCATCGCCATCCAATGATCGGGAGCGAAAATCATGAGTGAAAGAACTGCCGTCACCAAGGAAACCCCCGCCGCCTCCAGCGAGGCTGCGCTGATGCCGCCGGTGGATGTGATCGAGGACAGCACCGGCATCACCCTGTACGCGGACCTGCCGGGCGTGCCCAAGGACAAGCTCAGCCTGCAGGTGGAGGCCGATACCCTGACCATCGAAGCTGAGGTCGGTCTCTCCATACCGGAAGGCATGGAAGCCAGCCACGCCGAAGTAAGCCTGCCGCGCTTCCGGCGGGTGTTCACTCTGAGCAAGGAATTGGATCCCGCCAAGGTATCCGCTGAATTGAATCAGGGTGTCCTGACGCTGCGCATTCCCAAGGCCGAGCACGCGCAGCCGCGCCGGATCGAGATCAAGGTGGATTGAGTCCGGACACGCCCCCGGCAACGGGGGCGACCAGTCAATGCTGCGAGGTTCATGATGAAACTGGACGAACTCAAGCAGAGCTTCAGCTCCCTGTGGGATTCGGTGGCCGATGGCTGGCAGCGCCTGCGCGCCTCCGCCGCCGGCGCGCTGACCCGCTTCAAGCCGGGGGAGGACGCCCAATTGCCAGCGCGGGGCGAGGTCGATGACGACGCCTATCTGCCGTCCCATGGCTGGTCGATGCTGGGTGGTGATGTGTTCGAGGACGACAAGCGGCTGGTCGTGCGCCTGGAGGTGCCCGGCATGGAGAAAGAGGATTTCGCGATCGATGTGCGGGACGACGCCCTCATCGTCCGTGGCGAGAAGCGCTTCGAGCGCGAGAGCACCGAAGGGCGCTGGCGAATCCTGCAATGTGCCTATGGTAGTTTCCGGCGGGTGGTGCCGCTGCCGGTGCCGGTGCTGGCCGACAAGGCCGGTGCGACTTACCGCAACGGTGTGCTGAAGATCGAACTGCCCAAGGCTGCTCCGGGCGAGCCCGCGAAGCTGACCATCAAGGTCGAGTGAGACTCGGTCCCGCGACGCGGGGCGCCCACGCGTCCTGCGTCCGGGCCATCCCATCGCCCGTCGCGAACGACCGCCGGGTGCAACTCCGGCGGTCACTGCTCCTGCCGGGATCTTTGTGTCATCATCCGCTGATCGGTCGGGCCGAGACGTCAACGGGCTTGTCATCGCGGCAGTTCGTGACTTCCCGGAATGCGCTGCAAACGAAGATCACACCAAACGCGTGAGGGAGTAAAGCGAACTTGGGCCTGTTTTCCGTCAAGTCCAGCCATCCGCTGAACGACGAGAAGGAGCGCGAGCGTGTCCTCAGACGGCTGGCGAGCGGCGAATCGCTGGCCGCGCTGAAAGAGGCGACGGACTGGTTGAAATCCCTGTCCGACGCCCACGGAATGCCGTTCGCCGTGCGGTCGGCGCTGATGCTCCAGATCGACAATGCCGCGCAGCGTCCGGCGCGCGCACTCGGCCGCGTTTATCTCACCACGCCGCATCTGGCCGAACGCGACGCGTTGAACCTGTGGCGCGCCTGCCGTGGCTTCTGGGCGCAGCTTGGGGCGACCTACAGTGCCTGCCTCGCCGATTTCGCGCAGTCCTCGGAACGACCGGAATCCAATCGCGTCGAGCTCACGCGCCTCACGGTGCGACTGCTGCGTGCCTATGCGGTGCGCCTGCAGTGGAGCCAGTACCGCTATTGGCCGGTCTCGGACCTGTTCTGGCAGAACGTCGGTCGCGCCTACCTGTATGCCCTCGACAACGGCTATGTGCGGCGTGAGATCAGCGTCTATCCCGGCGACCGCGAACAGACTACGGTTGAGCGCGAGTATCTGCGTGCCCTGGTATTCCAGGTCTCCGCGACGGACAGTCTGCTGCCGTTCGAGATCGAGATTGCTGGCTTGCTGATCGCGCACCTCCACGAATGGTTCGAGATCACGACCGAGCCGCACGTCGGCTTCGCCTACTGCATCGATCCGGAACGGCGCAGCTCCCCCAGCCGCATCGTCAGCAAGCTCGAACCCAGCCTGTCGCGCGTGTACTTCAGCACTGTAGGGGCACTGAGGCGTCTGCAGCAACTGCAGGAAACGCTGGAGCGGGGAGAGCTTCCCCATGGCATGGAGGTGGCGCGCTACCAGTCGCCGCAGATGATTCTCCCAGTGGCACGCCACCTGGCGGCGCAATGGGCAGAGCAGCCGCGCAAGCGCGAACACGGGAGGTACAGAGCGCGCATGCAGGTTACGGCAGTGAGCGGACTGGACACGATTCGCCGCTGTCTGGTCTGGCCGGCACTGGCGCAGAGCATGACCAAGAAATGGGTCATCGAAGACGTCAGCCTCGGTGGTTTTCGCGCACGCATACCGCTCGAACCCGAGAAACAATTGCGCATCGGCACCTTGCTCGGCTTCCAGTTGGAGGGCAGCCACGACTGGATCGTCGGTGTCGTGAGACGGGCGTCGCGCGAGAGCGAGACGCGCGGCTTGGCGGGCGTGGAGACGCTGTCGAAGAATGCGATTGCGGTTACCCTCGGGCGGGATGGCCCGGTCGACGCCCTGCTGCTCGATCCGCCGGAGGAGGGTGATACGGTTCGCCTGCTCCTGCGCGAAACCGGAGAGGACTGGGAGGGGTCGATTCCCTGTGCCGTGCTGGGAACGACGTTTGGCCTCGTGCTGGTCGAGTTGGTGGAGCGCGGTGCTGATTTCCAGTTGGTGCGCTGCCGCGTCGTGGAATCCCCATGACCGCGCGCCCGCAATGTTTCCGACAGGGTCGCGCGTTCTGTCCGTGCCGGTGAAGGTCAGGCTGCCGTCCGCGAGCAGAGCGGGCTGACGGTTGCAAATCGGCAGTCCGTTCCGGCGTGGAGCACCGCGCTCAGTGCCACGAGTCGCGGCAGCCGGACCTCCCCGCCGCGGTCGGTTTCTCCATGACAAGTGACTGCCGGCGCGGGGCGCTCCGTGGCGCGGTGCGCGACGGATGTTATCATTGCAACTATCCGAGCTGATCCGCAGCGACGCGGCGCGAACACCCGTTCCGGCAGGCCGAGCGAGAACGCGGAGGCACAGGAATCCCGATGCGGCACGAGCGCAAGCTGGCGATCCTCTTCGCCGATATCTCCGGCAGTACCCGGGTGTACCGGGTGCTGGGAGACGTCATGGCGCTGGACATCCTGGCGCGGCGTATCGCGATCCTCATTGATGTCACGCATGAGTGCGGCGGTATCCTGATCAAGACCCTCGGCGATGAGATCATGGCAACCTTCGAAAGCGCCGATGCCGCCGCGGCCGCCGCCGTCCGGATGCAGGAGGACGTTACCGGAACGCTCTTTGCCGAGGGTCCGCAAATCAAGATTCGTGTCGGATTCCATTTCGGTCCGGTCCTCGTCGAAGGAGACGACGTTTTCGGCGAGACCGTGAACATTGCGGCAAGAATGGCCAGTCTGGCCAAGGGCGGGCAGATCGTAACCACGGCTGCCAGCGTCGCGCTGATGTCGCCATCGTGGCAAGCGCGGACCCGCCGCATCGAAGCGAAGGACGTGAAAGGCAAGGGTGAGCGCTTCGATACCTGCGAAGTCGTATGGCGGGCGGAAGAGACTACCGTGGCACGACAGGGGCCGGTATCGGGCGCAAGGCGCAATGGCGGCGTGCGCTTGTTCCTGACCTTCGTCAACCGGCGCATCGAACTCGGCCACGAGCGTCCGACGCTGACCATCGGCCGCTCCGATGACAATGACCTGGTAATCAAGCATTCCGTCGTGTCCCGTGTGCATGCCCGGCTGGAGTACCAGGATGGGGAGTTCGTCCTGATCGACCAGAGTTCCAACGGTACCTACGTCGTCTCCACCAGCGGGGCGAATACTTACCTGCGCCGCAACCGATGCGTGCTCGATGCCGTCGGGGTCATCGGACTGGGGGAACCGCCCGTGCCTGACTCCCCTGTAACCGTTCGCTACGAGATTGGAGCAGCGACTGCGTCCGCCGAAGCTGGCGCCAGGACGTCGGATGGTTGAGCATAGAGGTCCGGACCGGACCGGATGAGGGCCGGTCCGCATCGCGGTCCGGTATTCAGCGGATCGCCGTGAGCCGACGTTCGTCCCTGCGCCCGGGTAGCCCGCGGCGGACGGCCCGGCGTCAGTCAATATCCAGCCGTTCCGGCGCGGCTCTCCCCGTGGGAGATCGCCGGCGCCGAAACGCGCTGGTGCAGCCAATTTGCATAGAGCTGATCGTGACCACCGATGTGGGAATGCATCCAGCCGGCGAGCGTCTCGTGAGCCGGGTCGCGGAAGCAGCTTGCGGCTCCGGCGCCCAGTCTGAGAATTTCATGGCGAAGGCGGGACAGTTCCGCCAGCAGGCTCTCGTGCTCCTGGGCGTGGTCGAACCAGTCCGGATAACCCAACGCGCGCATTTCGACGCGCTCGTGCTCGAAGTGGCTGCGTGCCAGGTGCCGCAGCGTGTCGAGGGCGTACAGGGTTTCGTCGACCGGCTTCGCCTCCCGCAGGCTGCGGGCACCCTCCCGCACCCAATCCAGCAGGGCCCGGTGCTCGCTGTCCATCAGTACATGCCCGGTGCTGGGGGGAAGGGTCATGAGCGCGCTCCTCGGCGTTGGCCATTCTGTTTATAGCAGGGTCCCGTTGGTCCGCGCCAGGCGATCGAAGCCGACGGCGGAACGAAGGGCACCTCTCGCGGGCAGGTTTCTGTCGCGATTCACGGCATGCCGGGGCGCTTCCGAGATCGGGCGTCGCGCCTGCCGCAGAAACGGGTATGGGAACGCGAACGCGGCGGCGGATTCGCGCAAGGAGTTGCTCGGCCGCTCGTCCCAGATCGCCTGCGGGCCGGTCGGATCGAGCAGCGGGTTCACCGGATCGCTGCAGCGCCACCGAGCGGCCGAGCGCGCGCAAACGAGCTCGTCAAGGTGCGGTTGGAAGACGAAGCGAATAGATGCGCGGCAGGAGCGCCTCGCATGGCCGCGATCAGACCGTGCCCAGAATCGAAGGCGAGCGCGGAATCCGACCAGGGCAATCGCACGAATCTTATGTATGACCGAGGAGGTGGCCGCTGCAGCCGTCTGCCCCGGCACCAGCTTGGCTCCGGCGGCGAAGGCACTGACCCGATGCAGCGCACTGGCATCGAGCTTGCCCGAGCGCCGGCTGGTCTTGCCGTCGATGGCCACCATCTCCTGCGCCGAAAGCGCCGGCACCATCCCGCTGGCTCAGCGGCGAAGCGCCGACGTGAAAGCTTGCGCGTCAATCACTCCAAACAGCCTGCCGGAGGCGTCATGCGAGGCGATGCCGTTTTCCTGATTCAGGTAGCGGCGGAACCATTCGAACTTCTCGCACGCCCACATCTCGATCTCGGATCTCGACGAGGTTGTCCGCTCCGGCCAGCACCTCGCATACCGCCACCACCGGCGTCTCGACCAAGTCACGGCGCTTCTTCCTGGCCTGTCGCGGCTCTGGAATCGACACGAGCACATCGGCCAGCGGCATACTCTTGCTTCCGTCTTCGTGGGCTACCATAAGAGAGACAGAAAACTAGAAAAATCAGCCCCCTGTGAATGGCCTCTCGGCAACCACCTGATCGTGGACGACCATTTCGGTCGTCCACGACGATGGCATTCATGCGATTGCCCTGGGAATCTGGCCGAGCGTAGGAATTTGCGGAAAAGTTCTGGTATAGTACGCGCCGTCCAACGCTCGGCGCGGCATTTTTCTACCACCTCCGCCGCGCGCCGTTTCTCAGCGTCCCCATCGTCTAGAGGCCTAGGACATCGCCCTTTCACGGCGGTAACCGGGGTTCGAATCCCCGTGGGGACGCCAAACAAATCAAGAACTTAGCAGCAGGCAGCAGGGAAATACGGAATAAATACGGAAAACCGCGCAGGGCGGTATCCCGTACGGAATGCCGCCAGCCAAACGAAAACGGCGCCCGCAGGCGCC
>CAWGLO010000016.1:0-178071 GCA_963823455.1 uncultured beta proteobacterium | reverse complement strand
TCGAGACGGATCGACGTGAGCAACTGGCGCACGCCCTCGGGCGGCGCGATGGGCACGTCGTCCAGAACGATTTCGAAGCGGTCGACGCCCGACTGGTCCGTTTCACTGCGGCTCACGGCGAAGGTCGGCGGCGACTGCGGCGCCGGCCGCTCGTTCCCCTCGGCTGCCTTGTCTTCCTTCTGCTGCGCCTGCTCCTCTGCAAGCTGCGCGAGTTTCACGCGCAGCAGGATCTTCTCCTTGGCCACCCGCGCCGCCACGCAATCGGCCGCCGCCTTGAGCCGCAGTTCGCCCTGGTAGCCGACCGGATCCGGCAGCGGACCGGCATAGACCTGCTGCAGCAGGCGCAGGCTGTCCTCGACCGTCGCATCGGGCCGCGCCAGCGTCCGCGCGTGCGCCTGCCAGTCCGGCGGCAGGTCAACTCCGCCCGATGCGGCGCGCAGACGCCGCATCTCCCGTCCCAGGCCCGGCAGCTCGCGGCCGATGCAGGCCTCCAGACGCAGCGTCTCCAGCGCATGAAACTGCCGCAGCGCGCGCTGCGGTTCGGCATAGGCGCCGAGGATGTCCATGAGATCGGCGCGGAAGGTGCCGAAGCGGGTCTGCGCCCACAGCACCGTGACGATGGCCTTGCACAGCGCGAAGTTGTCCTGCGCCGTTTCCATCTGCGCCACGACCGCCGGCAGGTACAGCGTCTCGGTGTCGGTATAGGCGCTGTCGGCCTGCTCGATCCGCAGGCGCCGGCCCGAAAGGCCGCGAACGAAGGTGAGCAGGATGCCGCTGACGTCGTCGAAAAGGGCGCCGGCGGCATGCTCGTGGCGGAACTGGACGAAGTTCTCCACCTGATCGACCACCTGAATGGCCGCGCGCAGACCGACGCGGTCGTAGGCGTCCATCGCGTGCAGCGCCCAGGCCTCGATCACGCGCCGGTCCATGCGCGCCAGCAAGCCCGGCGCCATCTGCGCGAAGCGATAGGCGATCTCGATGCTGATGGTGGTGATGCGCTTCGACCAGGTCAGGACGAAGTCCTGCTCCTGCCGCGGCAGGGCGGCAATGGCCGCTGCGAGGGGAGGAATCCGGCGGAAGGTGAACTCGATCTCGAACCACTCGTCGAGGAGCCGTTCGATCTCGGGCGCGGTGAGCGGCGCAAGCTCTGCCATCAGAAAAGCGAAGAGGACAGTTCCTGAATCGCGGCCAGGGTTTCCGGTTCGTCGGTGATGGCCTGGGCAATGGCGCTCTGGCAGGCCAGGACCGGATCGACGCCGGCGGCGATGAGCTTGCCCGCGTGCACCAGCAGGCGCGTGCTGGCCCCTTCGTCCAGACCGCTGCCCTTCAGATTGCGCGTCATGTGGGCGAACTTGACCAGCGTATCCGCGACGCCGCGATCGACGCCGGACTCGTTGGCGACGATGCGCGCCTCCAGATCCGCCGCCGGGTAGTCGAATTCCAGGGCCACGAAACGCTGCCGCGTGCTCTGCTTCAGTTCCTTGAGCACGCTCTGGTAGCCGGGATTGTAGGAGATGACGAGCATGAACTCGTCCGGCGCACGCACCAGTTCGCCGCGCTTCTCGATCGGCAGGATGCGGCGCGAATCCGCCAGAGGGTGGATGACGACCATGGTGTCCTTGCGCGCTTCCACGATCTCGTCCAGATAGCAGATGGCGCCGGCGCGCACCGCGGCGGCCAGCGGTCCGTCCATCCACACCGTCTGCTCCGATACGATGAGATAGCGCCCGACCAGGTCGGAGGCGGTCAGGTCGTCATGACAGGCCACAGTCACCAGCGGCCGTTTCAGCCGCCACGCCATGTGTTCGACGAAGCGCGTCTTGCCGCAGCCGGTCGGGCCTTTCAGCAGCACCGGCAGACGGTTGCGGTAGGCCGCGTCGAACAGCAAGTCCTCGTTGCCGACGGGCTGGTAGTAGGGCTCGTGCTCGACGTGGTCGAGCTGGGGAGCGAGGGTTTGAACGTCGAGAGATTTCATGCTGGCAGCCGACAGTGACATGGGGCGGGCTTTGCCCGCCAAGCGATGACCGGCGGGCACGGCCCGCCCTACAAATTACAGCGATCGGCGGGCACGGCCCGCCCTACGTCAATCGGAGCCGTCGTACATGCCGTCTTCGTCGCGCATCAGCCGCTCGGCGGCTTCGCGCTCGAGCTGTCGCTGGCGCTCTCTTACGCGCTCGCGACGCTGCTCGGCGGACTCCTTGCGCACCGGGATGCTGTCCTCGCCGAACAGCACCTGGCGCAGGAAGCGAAAGCCGAACAGCATCATCTGCTCATCGTCGCCGTGGATCTTCTGCTTCTCTTCCTCGCTCAGTTCGAACAGGTCGTTGAACGCGTCGCTCTTGACGAACTCGGCGAAGCGATCGACGTCGTAGCAGGCCATGAAGAAGAGCTGCAGGCTGCGCTTGGACGGCGCGCCGACGGTCGGGCCGGAGGATTTCTTCTTCAGCACCAACTGGCGCCAGCCGCGGCCGAGCTCGTCGTAAACCTCGAGCCCCTGCTCCTTGCGGTAATCGGCGATGGTGAGGCTGCGCGGCTCGTTGTGGCCGAGGCAGTGATCCTCCTTCACCAGCGCATAGGAATCCGTATCCCGCGATTCGCCTTGCTTGCGCATCGACAGCAGCGCGACCGGATAGTAGCGGCACGCGGTGGGGCGGTCTTCGTAAACACTGCACCCCTCGTCGCGCATGAACTGGCAGGCGGTGCCTTCCTCCACCGGCTTCAGCTTGACACCGGCGATACCGTCCTTCTCCATCTCGTAGGGAACGGTGTACAGCGCGAGGAACTCCGTAGACGTGATCCCCAGGCGCTTCTTCAGGCGCAGGATGTCGTAGGGCGTCAGCGAAATGTCGATGTTGCTGCAGCACTTGTTCCAGCACTCGATGCCTTTGCGGCAGCGGAACTGGATGACCTTGTCGCCATCCATCATCTGCGGTGCGACCGGGCTCGCGGGAAATGGATTTTCGTTCGGGTCGGGTTGATTCATGGGCGATACCTCGGTCGATGCCCGCCGCCGCGGCGGGACTGCACGTTTACAAAGGGTACACGCTCGGTGACCCCTTTGGAAACGAGGGAATAGGGAAGGCCAAAACAGACCGGGCGCCCCCAGTTGCTCGGGGCGCCCGGCCGGCACTACCTCTCAATGCGGACGACTTAGTGGGCAGCCGCCTTGAACAGCTTCGACTTGTCCACCAGATCGACGTGCTTGCGCTTGAAGCAGGTCCACTGTCTTGGAGTTCTTGTCGTAGATCGAGTTCACGAAGCACTTCCAGTTCTTCTCGTCGACGAAGTTCTTGTCCATCCGGTAGTAGAAGCCGGGGTAACGGCTCTCTTCGCGGAACTGGATGTGCTTCATGTGGGCTTCGGCGGTCAGGATGCGATGGTAGTTTTCCCAGGCGCGCAGCAGCTCGTGCAGATCCTTGGCGCGCATCTTCACGGCGTCTTCCTTCAGCATCTCGAGCTTCTCTTCCGCCACCTTGAGCATGTTCTCGTTGGTGGTGTAGTAGGTCGCGACACCGGCCACGTACTCGTCCATGATCTTCTGCAGGCGGAACTGCAGCATCTTGGGGGTGATGTAGTGCGGGTTGACGTCGATCGCCGTGGTGTAGTCCTTGTGCTCGAGGAAGGTACGCACCGGCTTGTAGATCTCCTCGGCCAGGATCCGCGGGATCGGTGTCCAACTCGGGCTTCCAGTCCTTGTTGTCGAGGCCGTACTTGACCATCGACTTGGCGCACATGCGGCCTTCGGCGTGGGAGCCGGAGGAGAACTTGTGGCCGGAGGCGCCCACGCCGTCGCCGGCGGTGAACAGGCCCTTGACGGTGGTCATGGAGCGGTAGCCCCAGTTCCAGCCCTTCGGCAGGTGCGCCGGGACGTTCATACTCTTCGGTGGTCGGCGCGCCGAGGTCGGTCGGGACCGGACACCCAGATGCCGCAGCAGCCGGAGTGGGAACCGAGCAGGTAGGGCTCGGTCGGCATCAGCTCGGAATTCTTCTTCTCCGGCTCGACGTTCTCGCCGACCCAGATGCCGCACTGGCCGATGCACATGTCGAGGAAGTCTTCCCAGGCCTCGGCTTCCAGGTGCTTCACTTCGCGCGGCGTCAGGGTCTCGCGCAGCTTGGCCAGCGCGGTCACCGTGTCCATGTAGATCGGGCCGCGGCCTTCCTTCATCTCCTTCAGCATGAGGTGGTTGCGCAGGCAGGAGGCGGGAACGGCGGCCTGACCGTAGGGCGGATAGTCGTTCAGCAGTTCCTTGTTCTTGACCATGTACACTTCGCCGAAGGCGTTGGTGGCCTGGGCCTTGAACAGCAGGAACCAGGCACCGACCGGGCCGTAGCCGTCCTTGAAGCGGGCGGGCACGAAGCGGTTTTCCATCATGGTCAGCTCGGCGCCGGCTTCCGCGGCCATGGCGTAGGTCGAACCGGCGTTCCACACCGGGTACCAGGCGCGGCCCGTGCCCTCGCCCACGGAGCGGGGACGGAAGATGTTCACGCAGCCGCCGGCGGCCAGCAGGATGGCCTTGGCCTTGTAGACGTAGATCGTGTTGTCGCGGATCGAGAAGCCGACGGCGCCGGCGATGCGGGACGGGTCGTTCTTGTCGTTGACCAGCTTGACGATGAAGACGCGCTCCTGGATGCGATCCAGGCCCAGGGCCTTCTTGGCGGCTTCGGCGACGATCCACTTGTAGGACTCGCCGTTGATCATGATCTGCCACTTGCCGGAACGTACCGGCTTGCCGCCGTCCTTCAGCGCCGGCAGGCCCTTGGAGCCGTCGTGACGCTCGCCGTTCTCGTCCGTCTTCCAGATCGGCAGGCCCCACTCCTCGAACAGGTGCACGGAGTCGTCGACGTGGCGGCCCAGGTCATAGGCCAGGTCGTCGCGGGTGATGCCCATCAGGTCGTTGGAGACCATGCGGGCGTAGTCGGCCGGATCCTGCTCGGGGCCGATGTAGGTGTTGATGGCGGACAGGCCCTGGGCCACGGCGCCGGAGCGGTCCATGGCGGCCTTGTCCACCAGCTTGATCTTGAGGTCCGTGCCGGTCTCGGCCTTGACGGCCTCGGCCCAGCGCATGATTTCGTAGGCGGCGCCGCAGCATGCCATGCCGCCGCCGATCAGGAGGATGTCCACCTCTTCCTGAACGATCTTCGGGATTGCCGAAAGTTCCTTGGCCATTGATGTCACCTTGAATCGTTAGTAAATCGTTTCGTCGACCGGTCGCTTACTTGCGCGGATCAGTTCATCGGGCTTGCCAGCGCGGTAGCCGCCTTCCGGGGTGAAGAAACCGGGCTTGGTGATGTCGGCCAGTTTCGGCATCGGCTTGCCGCCGTACGGGTCGATCGAGCCCTCGGGCGTGGTGCGGATCGGGAACTTGAAGCGCTTGATGGTGCCGTTGCGGAACTTGATGGTCCACATGATGGAGTCGGAACCGCGCAGCGGCTGCACGGAACCGCCCAGGGGCACGATGTCGGCGTAGTGACGGACCTCGATCGCCTGCTGCGGGCAGATCTTGACGCAGGAGTAGCACTCCCAGCACTGCTCCGGTTCCTGGTTGAACGCCTTCATGGCATGGCCGGTCTCGGAGCCGTCCTTGTCGAGCTTCATCAGGTCGTGCGGGCAGATGTACATGCAAGCGGTCTTGTCCTGACCCTTGCAGCCATCGCACTTGTCGGTACGTACGAATGTTGGCATGGGGCTTCCTCCATCTCTTTGGAAAAAAGTCGGCGCGGATTGCGCCGGCGTGCAAAAAAATCAGCGGGCCGAATGACCGGTGAGCTTGACCTCGACCTTCTCGGTGAGGCCCGCATAATACTCCCGCAGAACCTCCAGCACCTCCGGACGCGAAAATTCCGCCGGGACGTCGCCGCCCTCGGACAGCATCTTGCGCAGCTTGGTGCCGGACAGCAGCAGCGGTCGATCCTCGTCCGCTGCGGGCAGGTGCGCGCCGAGGCCATGCCGCCGCACTTGTAGCACCAGAAGGTCCAGTCGATCTTCAGTGCCACCGTTTCCAGCGAGCCCTTGGGCAGATGATCGAAGATGTGATGGGCATCGAACGGGCCGTAGTAGCTGCCGACGCCGGCATGGTCGCGGCCGACGATCAGGTGCGAGCAGCCGTAGTTCTGGCGGAACAGGGCATGCAGCAGCGCCTCGCGCGGACCGGCGTAGCGCATGTCGAGCGGATAGCCGGCCTGCACCACGGTCTTCTTGACGAAGTATTTTTCCATCAGCGTGCCGATGGCCTTGGTGCGCACGTCGGCGGGAATATCGCCCGGCTTCAGCGTGCCCAGCAGCGAGTGCACCAGCACGCCGTCGCAGGTTTCGATCGCGACCTTGGCCAGGTACTCGTGGGAGCGGTGCATCGGATTGCGCGTCTGGAAGGCGGCGATCTTGGACCAGCCCATCTCGGTGAACAGGGCGCGCGTCTGGGCCGGCGTCATGAACTGCTCGCCGTACTTCTCGGTGAATCCGCCCGTGGACAGGACCTTGATCGGGCCGGCGAGGTTGACGTCGCCCTGCTCCATCACCATCTTGACGCCGGGGTGCTCCAGATCGGTGGTCTTGTAAACCATGGCGCACTCGTGCGCCTTGTCGATGGCGTACTTCTCGGTGACCTTCATGGTCGCCAGGACCGAGCCGTCGTCCGGGTCGACCAGCGCGATATCGCCGCCGGTGCTTGACGGAATCGGCGGTCGCCTTGTCCGTGGACAGGGTGATGGGGATCGGCCAGAACAGGCCGTTGGCCATCTTCATGCCGTCGCACACGCCCTGCCAGTCGGTGTGGGTCATGAAGCCTTCCAGCGGCGTGAAGCCGCCGATGCCCAGCATGATGATGTCGCCCTTCTCGCGCGAGCTGACGCGTACCTTGGGCAGCGCCGCAGCGCGAGTCTGTTCGGCCTTGAGTTCCGCCCCTTGCAGCAGCAGCGGCATCAAGTCGCCGCCGCCATGTGGATTGACCAGCGCCATTGTTTTATTTCCTCCCAGAGGTGTCTTGCCGAATGTCCGTAAAAAAAGCCCGGCAAAACTATCACGGGAAGCGCGGCTGCATTATCGTTTTCTTTTATTGTGAAATCAGGCAGGCGAATTTTTCGAGCCGTGCACCAGCACGCGCAGTGCGGCCGCGCGGCGTGATTACCGCGGCGGAACAAGCCGCCTACTTCTTCTTGTCCTCTTCCAACTGTCGCCGCTGCAGTTCCCGCAGCCGCGCATCCACCGCGGATTGCTCGTAGAAATCCCCGTCCCCCGCCTTCTGCGCGATCTGCAGTTGCTCGACGGCGGCCCGCAACTGGCCTTGAAGGGCATAGACCTCTGCCTGCGACCGATGCTGCAGCAGGCGCTTGCCCAGGGCCGCATAGGCCTTCGCCTGCAGCGACCAGAGGCGGGCATCGGCGGGAAAAGTCCGCAACTCGGCGGCGGCAGCCTGGCGCGCCTCGTCCGCCCGGCCGGCCAGCAACTGGGCGTCGATCTCTCCATAGATCAGTGCCCTGTCCTGCGGAAAGCGGGCACGGGCGTCGCGATAGGTCTTGAGCGCGGCGGCGGCATCGCCGCTCCCGGACTGCAGGTCCGCGGCAAGCGTCTCGATCATCGGCGAGCCGGCATTCAGCCGCCGCAGCGCCGCGACCTCGCGTTCCGCTGCCGCGAAGTTCTTGGCCCGCAACTGCGCCCGCGCCAGACCGTAGCGCGCGGCGACCTCGGACGCGTACTTCTTATCGCGCAGCTGCGTTTCGAATTCGGTGATCGCATCGGCGGGCATGCCCTGCTCGCTCCTGAGCTTGGCGCGAACCAGTTGAAAACCCAGGGAATCCGGTAGCTGTCGTTGCGAGCCGGGCGGCAGCGCGATTTTCCATGTCGGCGATGCGCTCGGTGGTGAGCGGGTGCGTGCGCAGATAGGCCGGGGCGTTGTTCTCGTAGAGCCTCCCGAACTGCTGCAGCCGGACGAAGAAGGACGCCATGCCCTGCACCTCGTAGCCCGAGGATTCCAGGATCTGCATGCCGATGCGGTCGGCCTCGCGCTCGAATTCGCGCGTGTAGTTGAGCTGGGTCTGCATGTTCACCGCCGTGCCGGTGGCCAGTGCCGCCTGGGCTACCTGGGCATTGGAACCCGCAGCCAGGATGGCGACCACCAGCGCGGCCAGCGAGGTCAGGTTGGCCTGTCCCTGCTTGCCCACCATGCGCGCGATGTGGCGCTGCTCGACGTGCGCGATCTCGTGGGACAGCACACCGGCCAGTTCCGACTCGCTCTGCGCCGCGAGCAGCAGTCCGGTATGGACGCCGATGTACCCGCCCGGGAGCGCGAAGGCGTTGAGCGTGGGATCCTTGACGGCGAAGAATTCGAAGTCCTGGCGATGGCCGGGCGCATTCGCGGCCAGCCGCCCGCCCAGGTCATTCAGGTAGCCCTGGATCTCCGCGTCATCGACATAGGCGGCCTCGTGCAGGCGAATATCGCGCACGATGGATTCGCCGATGCGCCGCTCCATTTGCGGCGACAGATCCGCTGCGGACGATTCCCCCAGGTCGGGCAGCCCCTCCGCCAGCGCCGGCGGCGCCAGCAGCACCATTGCGATAAGTAATTCTTTCCAATGCATAGTGGTATGATATTCCGAACGCAGTAAGGAGCGCCGGATTCCATGTCTCTTGGCTCGCCGGCGACGACTATAACCGCTGGACCCGAGGTCGTCTCGACGTTCGATGAGTTTCAAGCCGTTACTGCTTGTCGACGACTCCCTTGAAGACGTCCAACTCATCCTCCACGCCCTGAAAGCCGTGCTGCCTCAGGAGCATGTCGCGGTCAGCAATTCGGGCGAGGACGCCTTGGATTACCTGTTCGCGCGCGACCGCCACGCCGGACGCGACGCCCACGTCCAGCCGCGCCTGACCCTGCTCGATCTGAACCTGCCGCGCGTCAGCGGACTGGATGTCCTGGGCCAGATCCGCGCCAATCCGGCGACCCGGCTGCTGCCGGTGGTCATCGTTTCCGCATCGGTGGAGCAGAAGGACATTCGCGCCGCGATGCAGCATGGCGCCAACAGCTACGTCCGCAAGTCGCTCGATTACTCGAAGCTCAACGACTCGATGACCCTCCTGGCGCGGTACTGGCTCGATCTCAACATCGAGCCGCCGAACTGACGCAAGCGTAAGCCGGGCCGAAGACAGCCAGTCCGCATTCGAGGCGTTACGTATTCATGAGTTCCCCACTTACCCATTTCGACGACCAGGGCCAGGCGCGCATGGTCGATGTCGGAGAAAAAGCGGAAACCCATCGCGTGGCACGAGCCGCAGGCACCATACGCATGCGTCCGGAAACGCTGGCCCTGATCGAATCGGGCAGCGCGAAGAAGGGAGATGTGCTGGGTGTGGCGCGCATCGCAGCGATTCAGGGCGCCAAGCGCACGTCGGAACTCATTCCACTCTGTCACCCGCTTGCCCTCACGAAAATCGCGGTCGAATTCGCGATCGACCGCGAACACACGGCGATCACCTGCGAAGTGACCGCTAACAGCTTCGGACGCACCGGCGTCGAAATGGAAGCGCTCACCGCCGTAAGCGTCGGATTGCTGACCATATACGACATGTGCAAGGCAGCAGAGCGCGGCATGCAGATCGGCGACATCCGTTTGCTTGAAAAGTCCGGCGGGAAATCGGGGCACTGGCGGGCCAGAGGCTCAGAATGGCCTGGGAAACCGGCCGATGAAAGCAGTCCCCCAACAGCAGGGGCACGATAAGCAGCACTAATGTACGTATGAAATCGAACAATTTGAGAAACGGAAGGTTTCTCAGTAAATTTGCTCGCTTTAGAAGTATTTGAACATATAGCGAAATTCAGAAGTACCCATAATCCTGAAGCGCTATTATCCACGCGTGGTCTGCGGGACCCGCAAATGTTGACTGACCGATAGGAGTGAATCTATGGACCAATCACGGAGGGTGTTGCTGAAGGGTGCTGGAGCGGGTGGGGCATTGGCGGCGTTCATCGCGGCCGGAGTTCTCAAACCGACCCAGGTGCTGGCTGCCGAGTGGAACAAGGGCGCGTTTGAGGCCAAGGACCCGGAGGGCGCCATGAAAGGCCTCGGCGTCAGCGGCGCGGCCGACAGCAAGGACGTCACGATCAAGGCTCCGGACATCGCCGAGAACGGCGCCGTGGTGCCGGTCGAGGTGGAGAGCAAGATTCCGAACACGCAGCAGATCTCGATCGTCATCGAGAAGAACCCCACTCCCGCTGGCGGCCAGCTTCGATTTCGCCAACGGCGCGCTGCCTGACGCGTCGCGGTGCGGCTGAAGATGGGCCAGACGTCCAACATCAAGGTCGTCGCCAAGGCTGACGGCAAGTTCTACACCGCCAGCAAGGAAGTCAAGGTCACCATCGGCGGCTGCGGCGGCTGATCGACAACCGAATCACCGAGACATAGCGAGGAACACACACATGGCAGATCCGATGAAAATCCGCGCCAGCCATGCAAGGTGACGACGGCAGAGATTCGCGTACTGGTGAATCACCCGATGGAAACCGGCCAGCGCAAGGACGCCAAGACCGGCGAACTGGTGCCGGCCCATTTCATTCAGACCCTGACGGCCACGGTCGGCGGCAAGACGCGTCGTCGACGGCCAGATCGGCACCTCGGTGTCGCGCAACCCGGTGTTCGGCTTCAAGGTGAAGGGCGCCAAGGCCGGCGACAAGGTCACCATCACCTGGAAGGACAACAAGGGCGACACCCGCACCGACGAAGCCACCGTCGCCTGATCACGCGGCCAAGCACAAGGCCGAGCGCGGGGCGGCGCAAGCCGCGACCCGCGCAGTCAGCCCCACGATTTATTGGAGGAGTGAAATGAAATTCAAGCTCCAGGCGGTGGCCGCGCTGTTCGCGCTTCCGCTCGCGCTCACTGCCCTCGCCCAGCAGAGCATCACGGACAAGGACGCCAAAGACGCCACGATTCAGGAAATCGAGCGTTACCGGGAAATGCTGGCCGACGGCAACCCGGCCGAACTCTACGAGGTCAAGGGCGAGGAACTGTGGAAGACCAAGCGCGGGCCGAAGAACGTCTCGCTGGAAAAATGCGATCTGGGTCTCGGCGCCGGCGTGGTCAAGGGCGCCTATGCCCAGATGCCGCGCTACTTCGCCGATGTCGACAAGGTGCAGGATGCTGGAATCGCGCCTGCTCACCTGCATGGTCGAGATGCAGGGCTTCAAGGCGGAGGAATTCACCAAGAAGCCCTTCGGCAGCGAGGACCACAAGCTCGGATCTCGAAGCCCTGACGGCCTACGTCGTCACCCACTCGAAGGGCGTGAAGATGAACGCCCCGATGAAGCATCCCAAGGAGAAGGAAGCCTACGAGATCGGCAAGCGCATCTTCTTCTACCGCGCCGGACCCTACGATTTCGCCTGCGCCACCTGCCACGTCGGAAAACGGCCAGCGCATCCGCCTGCAGGACCTGCCCAACCTGACGACGCACAACGGCGCCAAGCTCGGCTATGGGACCTGGCCGGCCTACCGCGTGTCGCAGGGCGAATTCCGCACCATGCAATGGCGCATGAACGACTGCTTCCGCCAGCAGCGCTTCCCCGAGCCGAAGTACGGCTCGGATACCGTCACCGCCCTGCTCAGCTACCTCGCCGCGCAACGCCAGCTGGCAGCGCCGTATCAAGGCCCCGGCATCAAGCGCTGACCAGGAGACCCGACAATGAGGACCGCAAGCATGATGATCAAGACCCTGTTGCCGCTGGCCCTGATGCGGCGCCGTCACCGCCTATGCCGCCGACAAGGGTCACGACCCGGCCTTGGCAGCGCAAGGCCATCGAGATGATGAAGCGCGACTTTCACGACCGCGGGCATCGCCAAGGTCGACCGCATCAACCAGGACGCCCTGCAGGCCAGTCTGCACGAAATACGACAACAACCCGCCGCACGAAGGTGCGGACGGCTTGGACAAGCTCGAGAAGCGAGCAACTGGCGGCCATCAAGTGGCCCGCCGACGGCAAGTTCCTGGGTGACTGGAAGGCCGGCGAGAAGCTGGCCCAGAGCGGGCGCGGCATGACCTGGAGCGACAAGGCCGGGTCGGACAACGGCGGCAACTGCTACAACTGCCACCAGACTGGCGCCGAAGGAATTGTCCTACGGCACGATCGGACCGAGCCTCTATCACTACGGCAAGATGCGCGGCAACACGGCCGAGATGCAGAAGTACACCTACGGCAAGATCTTCAACGCCAAGGCGTACAACCTGTGCTCCAACATGCCGCGCTTCGGCCATATCGGCATCCTGACCGAACAGCAGATCAAGGATCTGGTCGCGCTGCTGCTGGATCCCGAATCGCCGGTCAACAAGTAGCCGAGGCAACATACAGTCAAGGCTTGGCCTGGGGCCAAGCCTTTTTTTCTGATCGACACGAACAACGAGGAGCCTCCATGTCGATGAATCGTCGCGAATTCCTGCAGATCCTCGCCGCCGCCTCGGCCGCCGGCTTTGCCCTGGACAGCCGCTCGCTGCTGGCTGCCGACGGCGGCGACAAGATGTACGACGTGCCGCGCTTCGGCAACGTGCACCTGCTGCATTTCACCGACTGCCACGCGCAGCTTGCTGCCCATCTACTTCCGCGAGCCGCAGCGTGAATATCGGCATAGCGGCAGGCGACCGGCAAGCCGCCGCATCTGGTCGGCGAGAACCTGCTGAAGCACTTCGACATCAAGCCCGGAACCGTCGAAGCCCATGCCTTCACCTATCTCGAGTTCGCGCAGGCTGCCAAGACCTACGGCAAGGTCGGCGGCTTCGCCCATCTCGCGACGCTGGTCAAGCAGACTGCGGGCAGGGCGGCCCGGGCGCGCTGCTGCTGGACGGCGGCGACACCTGGCAGGGCTCGGCCACGGCGCTGTGGACCAAGGGCCAGGACATGGTGGACGCCTGCAAGCTGCTGGGCGTGGACATGATGACCTCGCACTGGGAATTCACCCTCGGCCACGAACGGGTCAAGGAAATCGTCGACAAGGACTTCAAGGGCAAGATCGAATTCCTCGCCCAGAACGTCAAGACCACCGACTTCGGCGATCAGGTGTTCAAGCCCTACGCGATGCGCGAAATGAACGGCGTCAAGGTGGCCGATCATCGGCCAGGCCTTCCCGTATACGCCGATCGCCAACCCGCGCTACATGGTGCCCGACTGGACCTTCGGCATCCAGGACGAGGAGATGCAGAAGGTCGTGACCAAGGCGCGCGGCGAAGGCGCGCAGGTCGTGGTGGTGCTTTCGCACAACGGCATGGACGTGGATCTCAAGATGGCGAGCCGCGTCACCGGCATCGACGCCATCCTCGGCGGCCACACCCACGACGGCGTACCCGCACCCAGTCATCGTCAAGAACGCCGGCGGCCAGACCCTGGTCACCAACGCCGGATCCAACGGCAAGTTCCTCGTCGTGCTCGACTTCGACGTCAAGGGCGGCAAGATCCAGGACTTCCGCTACAAGCTGCTGCCGGTGTTCTCCAACCTGCTGCCGGCCGACACGGAGATGGCGGCGCTCATCGACCAAGTGCGCGCGCCGTACAAGAGCAAGCTGGAGGAAAAGCTCGCCGTCAGCGAAGGCCTGCTCTACCGCCGCGGCAACTTCAACGGCTACCTGGGACCAGTTGATCCTCGACGCGATGATGGAAGTCAAAGGGCGCGCAGATCGCCTTCTCGCCCGGCTTCCGCTGGGGCACCAGCCTCCTGCCCGGCCAGGCGATCACCATCGAGCACCTGATGGACCAGACCGCCATCACCTACCCGTACTCCACCCTCACCGACATGAGCGGCGAGACAGATCAAGACCATCCTCGAAGACGTCTGCGACAACCTGTTCAATCCCGATCCCTACTACCAGCAGGGCGGCGACATGGTGCGCGTCGGCGGCCTCGACCTACACCTGCGACCCGAACGCCAAGATGGGCAACCGCATCCAGGACATGCGCCTGGACGGCAAGCCGATCGAAGCCGGCCAAGACCTACAAGGTGGCGGGCTGGGCGCCGGTGGCGGAAGGCGCCAGCGGCGAACCGATCTGGGACGTGGTGGCGCGCTGGCTGCGCGACCAAGAAGACCGTCGGCCGCGCCCAAGCTCAACCTGCCCAAACTGGTGGGCATGGCAGGCAACCCGGGCCTCGCCTGATTCCCGTCCCGGCTTTGTGGCGACGCACCGGTTGGTGCGCCGCCACAATTTCGCAGCAGTCCATCCCTTTTCACGAAGCAAAACGCAATTCGCAGCACCCTGTTCTGCCGATAGAAATTTTTTGGGCCAAGTCTTATATAAGATACTTGTTGCTTTGCAAAAACCTTCCTATACTGCCATCCCATAACGCCCACCCGGATTCGGCGACCGCCTGATCCGGACGTGTCCGGAGCGGAAGCACCCCTTCCGCTCGCGCGCCGATTCGAACAACTTCGGCAGCCCTGCGGAGGCACGTCGTGGTACCGCCCACCAGGGTGGGCCAGCGGCTGCCGGTACAACAATTCGTGCGCACCTTGCCTGCGCGCAGGGACAGGATATTCAACCGCGTTTTCAATCGAGGAACCGATATGAACTTTGACCAGGAAGTTGCCAAGCTCAAGAAAGACTGGGCGGAAAACCCCCGCTGGAAAGGCATCCAGCGCGGCTACAGCGCCGAGGACGTGGTGCGCCTGCGCGGCTCGTTCCAGATCGAGCAGACGCTGGCCCGCCGCGGCGCGGAAAAGCTGTGGGATCTGGTCAACAACACGCCCTACGTCAATTGCCTCGGCGCCCTCACCGGCGGCCAGGCCATGCAGCAGGTGAAGGCCGGCATCAAGGCCATCTACCTCTCCGGCTGGCAGGTCGCCGCCGACAACAACAGCTACATGGCGATGTACCCCGACCAGTCGCTCTACCCGGTGAACTCGGTGCCGGCGGTGGTGGAGCGCATCAACAATTCCTTCAAGCGCGCCGACGAGATCCAGTGGGCGCGGGGCATCCAACCGGGCAGCAAGGACTACATCGACTACTTCGCCCCGATCGTGGCGGATGCCGAAGCCGGTTTCGGCGGCGTGCTCAACGCCTTCGAGCTGATGAAGGCCATGATCCGCGCCGGCGCCGGCGGCGTGCATTTCGAGGATCAACTGGCCTCCGTCAAGAAATGCGGCCACATGGGCGGCAAGGTGCTGGTGCCGAGCCAGGAAGCGGTGCAGAAGCTGATCGCGGCGCGCCTGGCGGCAGACGTGATGGGCGTGCCGACCCTGATCCTGGCGCGCACCGACGCGGAAGCGGCAGACCTGCTGACCAGCGACGTGGACGCCAACGACAAGCCGTTCTGCACCGGCGAGCGCACCGCCGAGGGCTTCTACAAGACCAGGAACGGTCTCGATCAGTCGATCTCCCGCGGCCTCGCCTACGCCCCCTATGCCGACATGGTGTGGTGCGAGACCGGCAAGCCGGACCTGGAATTCGCGCGCAAATTCGCCGAGGCGATCCGCGCCAAGTTCCCCGGCAAGCTGCTGGCCTACAACTGCTCGCCCTCGTTCAACTGGAAGAAGAACCTGGACGACGCCACCATCGCCAAGTTCCAGCGCGAACTCGGCGCCATGGGCTACAAGTACCAGTTCATCACCCTGGCCGGCATCCACAACATGTGGTACCACATGTTCGACCTGGCGCAGGACTACGTTCAGCGCGGCATGACGGCCTACGTGGAAAAGGTGCAGGAGCCCGAATTCGCCGCCCGCGACCGCGGCTACACCTTCGTCTCCCACCAGCAGGAAGTGGGCACCGGCTACTTCGACGACGTCACCACCGTGATCCAGGGCGGCACCTCCTCCGTGACCGCGCTCACCGGCTCCACAGAAGAAGAGCAGTTCCACTGATCCCGCGCTCGCCACGAGCGAGCCGCGATCCACTCCACACGCCGCGCCCACCCCGGGCGCGGCGTTTTGCTTTCGCGGACGGGCAGCGCGGAGCTGGCGTTCGTTGTAGCAGCCGATCATGGCGAGAACTCCGGTCTTGTGGCGGCAATGAAGCGAAGCGTGCGCGGCTCGACCCGCGACGCACGACACGCCTATTTCGTCGACGCTCGGATCATGACGGGGGTTCGCTTGCCGAGTATGCATACAATACATATACTGTCGCGGTGGCCATCGAGTTCGACCCCAGCAAGAACGCCGCCAATCTCCGCAAGCATGGGGTCTCACTGGCCGAGGGCGACGGCGTCCTGAACGATCCGCTCGCCCTGACGATCGAGGACGAGACAGCGCAAGGCGAAAGACGTTTCGCGACCCTGGGGGCCAACGTTTTCGGTGCGCTCATGGTCGTGGTCTGGACGCAGCGTGATGAAGTGATTCGGCTGATTTCGGTGCGCAAGGCCGAACCCAAAGAGAGGCGGGCATATGAAGAAGGAACTTGATTTCTCGAAAGGCAAGCGGGGCGCCGTCGTTCCGGCGACGGGGAAGACCCGCATCACGATCTACCTCGACGATGCGATTCTAGGTCGCTTCAAGGCCGAATCGGAGAAGACAGGCCGGGGATACCAGACCCTCATCAACGATGCCTTGACTGAGGTGCTTGGCCTCAAGAAGGAATCCCTCACACCGGAGCTGATTAGACAAATCGTCCGTGAGGAATTGGAGGCCCACCATTAAGCAGGGGCGGCGATGCCGCTGACAGCACATACCACCTGGAAGCCGTCGTCATGCGGCAACTTCGATGTACTCGACTTGACTCGAAGGCAGAGGAATCACCGCACCGTCCTCGCGAAGTCCGTCAAGGTGAAACTCGATGGCCTCTCTGATCTGTTCCTCTACCTCCACGATACTTGCGCCAGTGGCGACACACCCTGGCAGGTCGGGAACGTAGGCAGAATAGTTGCCCTGAGCTTTTTCGATCACGATGGCGTAGCGCATATAGACCTCATTTCTTCAAGCCCGCTTGCTTCAGGATGCTGTTCAAGGTGCCCGAGGCCAGATCATCGCCGGGCTTTCCCGGAACGGTTACCCGCCCCGGTTTCGACGGATGCTTGTACTGACGGTGGCTGCCACGTGTGGCAACAAGCCACCAACCGTCATCCTGAATGAAGCGTGCGAAGAATCTCGCTGACCTTCATCGAGCAAGAATAGCAGTTCCACTACGTGCCGACGAGTTGCTGGGGAGTTGCAGCATGGCAGGGTGAGCCGATGACAGAGTGCAGCATTTGGCAGCCGGCTCGATCTATGGGATGCACTTGCCCGCCCCTCCAGCGCCCAATGGGCGCAACTGTTGCCCGCGGGAACAGGGCCCAATCATCGGACAGGCATCGATTGCATTTCCGCCTGCGTGCGTCCGACTCGCTCCACCGGCCCATCCGGCGACCGCCGGCTGCCCTCCTCGCCCCAGTACGCCGGATTGCCGTAGCTGTTCTTGAGGAAATCGACGAACATCCGCACTCGCAGCGCCAGCCGTTTGCGCTGCGGAAACACCGCATAGATCCCCATCGGCGGGGCGGCGAAGGCATCGAGCAGGGTCACCAGTCGGCCGCTGCGCAGGTCTTCCCCCACTTCCCACATGGAGCGCCAGGCCACGCCCTTTCCCGCCACGGCCCATTCGTGCAGCACCGCACCGTCGTTGCATTCCAGCGCTCCCGTCACCTTGACGGTCACCGCCTCGCCGTCGACGACGAAGCTCCAGCCGCGCTGCTGGCCGCCCGTCGCGCCCAGGGAAAGACAGTTGTGGCGCAACAGATCGGAAGGCGTCTGCGGCGCGCCGCAGCGAGCGACGTAATCTGGGCTTGCCACGACCACGCGGCGGTTCTCCGCCAGCCGCAGGCTCACCAGGCTGGAGTCGGCCAGTTCGCCGATGCGCACCGCGCAGTCCACCCCTTCGTTCACCAGATCCACCACCCGGTCCGACAGGTCGAGGGATACGCTCACCTCCGGATAGAGATCGAGGAAGTCGCGCACCAGGGGGGCCACGTGGCGCCGGCCGAAACCCGCCGGCGCCGACACCTTGATGTGGCCGCTGGCCTTGACGCCGCCCAGGGACACCGAGGCCTCGGCGTTGGCCAGATCGTTGAGGATGCGCTGGCAGTCCTCGAGAAAGGCGCTACCCTCAAAGGTGAGCGACAGGCGGCGGGTGGTGCGCACCAGCAGTTTCACGCCCAGCCGCTCCTCCAGCGCATCGAGACGGCGCCCGATCATCGCCGGCGTCACCCCCTCCGCCCGCGCCGCAGCCGAAAGACTGCCCCGGGCCGCCACGGTGACGAGAGCCGTGATCTGTTTCAGATGGTCCATCTTTTACTGGGAGTAAAGAATATATTGAGCGGATGATATCTTCTTTCTGATTTGGTTCGGGAATACACTTCGCTCTCACCATGCCCAACAAGACAGCCACCAAGCCCGACATCCACGCCATCGTCTTCGACGCCTATGGCACGCTGTTCGACGTGTATTCGGTGGGCGCCCTGGCGGAACAGCTCTTTCCCGGCAAGGGCAGCGAGTTGTCCCAGTTGTGGCGCCTGAAGCAGATCGAATACACCCAGTTGCGGACCCTCGCCGGCCGCTACCGGCCGTTCTGGGAGGTGACGCAGGACGCTCTGGTGTTCTCCGCCCGCAAGCTCGGCCTCGAACTGACGGATGCGCTGCGCGACCGCCTGATGAATCAGTACGCCTGCCTGTCGCCGTTCCCGGAAAACGTGGGCGCCCTGAAGGAACTCAAGGCGCTGGGCGTGCCGACCGGAATCCTGTCCAACGGCACGCCGCAAATGCTCGACATCGCGGTGAAGAGCGCCGGCATGGTCGGGCTGTTCGACCACATCCTGTCCGTCGACGCGGTGCAGAAATACAAGACGGCGCCCGAAGCCTACCTGCTCGGGACCAGGACCTTCGGCTTGCCGGCGTCAGAGATCCTGTTCGTTTCCTCCAATTGCTGGGACGTGGCCGGCGCCGCCTGGTTCGGCTACACCACGTTCTGGATCAACCGCAGCGCGCAGCCGCTGGAGGAACTGGGCATCCAGCCCGCCGCCACCGGCAGCCGGCTGACCGATGTCGTGAGCTTCGCCAGAGAGCACGGCGCCAAGTTGCGCCCCGCCTGATTCCGATTCCGCCCATTCCCTTTCCTACTGAAGGAGTTATCGCATGAGCCTCAATCTTCCCCAAGGCGTGCAGATCAACGCGCCGGTGAGCCCCGAGTTCGAGCAGATCCTCAGCCACGATGCCCTCGCCCTGGCCGCCAAACTGGCCCGCATGTTCGAGCCGCGCCGCAAGGAACTGCTGGCCAAGCGCGCCGAGCGCCAGGCCGCTCTCGACAAGGGCAAGCTGCCGGACTTCCTGCCGGAAACCAAGGCCGTCCGTGAAGGCGACTGGACCATCGCGCCGATTCCGGCCGACCTGCAGTGCCGGCGCGTCGAAATCACCGGCCCGGTGGAGCGCAAGATGATCATCAACGCCCTCAACTCCGGTGCCGACAGCTACATGACGGACTTCGAGGATTCCAACACGCCGAACTGGTTCAACCAGATCCAGGGCCACATCAACCTCAAGGAAGCGATCCGCCGCACCATCAACCTGGAACAGGGCGGCAAGACCTACAAGCTGAACGAGAAGACCGCCACGCTGGTGGTGCGCCCGCGCGGCTGGCATCTGGACGAGAAGCACGTCCTCATCGACGGAAGCCGCATGTCCGGCGGCATCTTCGACTTCGCCCTGTTCATGTTCCACAACGCCAAGGAGTTGATCGCCCGCGGCAGCGGCCCCTACTTCTATCTGCCGAAGCTGGAGTCGCACCTGGAGGCGCGCCTGTGGAACGACATCTTCTGCGCCACCCAGGACGAACTGGGCATCCCGCGCGGCACCATCAAGGCCACCGTTCTGGTGGAGACCATTCTCGGCGCCTTCGAGATGGACGAGATCCTCTATGAACTGCGCGAGCACAGCGCCGGCCTCAACGCCGGGCGCTGGGACTACATCTTCTCCTGCATCAAGAAGTTCCGTACCAACAAGGATTTCTGCCTGGCCGACAGGGCGAAGATCACCATGACGGTGCCTTTCATGCGTGCCTACGGCCTGCTGCTGCTGAAGACCTGTCACCGGCGCAATGCGCCCGCCATCGGCGGCATGAGCGCGCTGATCCCGATCAAGAGCGACGCGGAGGCGAACGAGAAGGCGATGGCCGGAGTGCGCTCCGACAAGCAGCGCGACGCCACCGACGGCTACGACGGCGGCTGGGTCGCCCATCCGGGCCTGGTGCCCATCGCCATGGAAGAGTTCGTCAAGGTGCTGGGAGATCGCCCGAACCAGATCGACAAGAAGCGCGACGACGTGACCGCGTCGGCCGCCGATCTGCTCGACTTCCGGCCCGAGCAGCCCATCACCGAAACCGGCCTGCGCAACAACATCAGCGTCGGCATCCAGTATCTGGGATCCTGGCTGGGCGGCAACGGTTGCGTGCCGATCTTCAACCTGATGGAGGACGCCGCCACGGCCGAGATTTCCCGCTCCCAGGTGTGGCAGTGGATTCGCTCGCCCAAAGGCGTGCTGGAGGACGGCCGCAAGGTGACGAAGGAACTGGTGCGCGACCTGATCCCGCAGGAGATGGACAAGATCAAGGGCCTGGTGGGCGAAACCGCCTACAACGCCACCTATGTTCAGGCGGCGCAGATCTTCGAGCAGATGTCCACCTCGGAGATCTTCACCGAGTTTCTGACGCTTCCCCTGTACGAGAAGCTGGACTGAACGCCAGGCTATGTAACGAGGTGAACGGCGCCGATTGGCGCCGTCCCCATTTCTGCCGGGCCGGAATCAGTGGGCCGTTTCCGCTTGCAGGATGTCGGCAAGGACGGCTTCGGTGGCTTCGGCCCGCGCCGTGTTGATGTTGCGCACCAGATCGAGGTGGGGCAGGTAATCCCAGTTTTCCCGCGTGCGCAAACTGCTCACCCGATTGGTGACGGCCGCCGCCCGGTAGTAAATGAAGTGCTCCAGATTGCCATCCTGAGCGAGGCGGTCGTACAACTCCGGGGCCTTCTCCCGCAGCAGTTGTCTCACCGTCCGTTCCGTCGGCCCTTCCATTTGGATTCTCCTTCGCATCATAGGTGACGAGAAACGCGCCGGCGCTCAGCCACGGAGCACCATGGTCGCGCCACGGGACCATTCCCTGGTTCGCTACTTCGCAAGGCTCGTGCCAAGTTGTGCCCTGCAGCAAAGCTCAGGATTTTTCTGACAATTTCCGGAACGGCAGGACGGATGGTCGCCCCATAACAGGGAATCGCCTGGTGTTTCCGCCCCATCGTGATGCGAAACGCCAGACGTGGCGGAACGAGCCGCGCCAGGCCCGTGCCGGCGCAAGCGCAAATCCGGGGCTCGTCCTTCCTGATCTGTCCATGCACGGTGCAGGACAGCGGCTTACAATGCACCGCCGATCTCGCATCGCCTGCGCGGAAATGATCCGGGCGCCGGCGGCCGATGCGCTGGCAGGAATCAACGCAGGCCCGCCAACCTTGGCTTCAGGGATCCAGCCGATGGCAGCAGAGTCAGCCATTTCCAGTGTCGCCCACGTCATCCAGTTGGCCGTCGCGCCGGTTTTCCTCCTCACCGGCGTAGGGGCCCTGCTGGCGGTATTGACCAGCCGTCTGAGCCGCATCATCGATCGTGCGCGCGTTCTGGAGTCCGCACTGGAGGCGGCCGATTCGGACCACGCTCCGGCATGGCGCAGCGAGTTGTCATGCCTGGCGCTGCGCTCGCGCCTGATCCACTGGGCGATCAGCCTGTGCACCACCTGCGCCCTGCTGATCTGCGTCGTGATCGCGGCCCTGTTCATCAGTTCGCACTTGGCGGCGGACGTTTCCGCCGGCGTCTCGCTGCTGTTCGTGCTCGCCATGCTCGCCCTGATCGGCGGGCTGGTGTGCTTCCTGCGCGAGATCCACTTGGCGATCTCCAGCGTGCACATCGGACCGCGATGAGTGTGCGGGAAACGCTCCTCGCAGCGCCGGGAATGGGCGTTACGGCAGCTTCGCCAGCATCGGCTGGGTAATCAGCGTGACGCCCCCTTCCGAACGGTAGAAGCGCCGCGCATCCTCCGCCGCGTCCTCGCCCACCACCAGCCCTTCGGGAATGCGGCAGCCGCGGTCCACGACGACCCGCGTGAGCCGCGCGCTGCGATTGACTTCCACATCGGGCAGCAGGACCGCGCCTTGCACCGTGCAGTAGGAATGGATGTGGCAGCCCGAGAACAGCAGCGAATCGACGATGGTCGAGCCGGATATGACACAGCCGCCTGAAACCATCGACTGCACCGCCCCGCCGCGGCGATCCACCTCGTTGAGCACGAACTTGGCCGAGGGCAGTTGCTGCTGGTAGGTCCAGATGGGCCAGGACTTGTCGTACAGATTGAGCGCCGGTTCGGTCGCAGTAAGGTCGATGTTCGCTTCCCAATAGGCGTCGATGGTTCCGACATCGCGCCAGTAGGGCTCTTTCTCGGTTCCGCTCATCACACAACTGCTGCTGAATGGATGGGCCACGGCGCACCCCATTCCGACGGCGCGCGGAATGATGTCCTTGCCGAAGTCGTGGCTCGAATTCGGGTCGGCGAGGTCGCGCTCCAGTTCGTCGTAGAGGAACTTCGCGTTGAACACGTAGATGCCCATGCTCGCCAGCGCCCGATCCGGATTGCCGGCCATGGCGGGCGGCCGCGGCGGCTTCTCGACGAAGGCGGTGATGCGGCCGGATTCGTCCGCCGCCATGACGCCGAAGGCGGTGGCATCGGCCAGCGGCACTTCGATGCAGGCCACCGTGCATTCCGCGCCTTTGTCCACATGGAAGGCCAGCATGTGCGAGTAATCCATCTTGTAGATGTGGTCTCCAGCCAGCACCACGATGTACTCGGGCTCGTGGGCCTGAATGATGTCCAGGTTCTGGAACACCGCGTCCGCCGTGCCGCGGTACCAGGACTCTTCGTCCACCCGCTGCTGCGCCGGCAGCAGGTCCACGAACTCGTTCATTTCCGACTTCAGGAACGCCCAGCCGTGCTGCAGGTGGCGCAGCAAACTGTGGGATTTGTACTGCGTCACCACGCCGATGCGGCGGATGCCCGAATTGAGGCAGTTGGAGAGGGTGAAGTCGATGATGCGGAACTTGCCGCCGAAATAGACGGCCGGCTTGGCACGCCGGTCGGTAAGCTGCTTCAGGCGGCTGCCGCGGCCGCCGGCGAGCACCAGCGCGAGGGCGCGCTTGGGCAGTTGCAGGCGGGCGAGTACTTCGGGTGTCATGGGACGTCGGTCTCCGTTATCGGGTTCTGGCTATCGCGGGAGGGAATCATGTCACGACGTCCGGCGCCTCGCGTCCGGTGCGGGCCCTGATTCCGGCAATCGCGTCGGCGGCGGCGATCAGTCCGGCCAGCGCCGTTTGCGCCTCTGTGTCGTGGCGCTCCGGATCGGCCTCGAAGCGCTCCAGATAGACGCGCAGCGTCGCCCCTTCGGTACCGGTGCCGGACAGGCGAAAGACGATGCGCGACTCGCCGGCGAAGCCGATGCGCACGCCCTGCCGCGTGCTCACCGAGCCGTCGATGGGATCGGTGTAGGCGAAGTCATCGGCGCTCTCCACCGTCAGTTCACCGAAGCGCTGGCCCGGCAATGCCGCCAGCGATCCCCGCAGATCTTCCATCAAGGCGTCGGCAGCAGCGCTATCCAGTCCGTCGTAGTCGTGGCGCGAGTAGTAATTGCGGCCGAAGCGCCGCCAATGGCTGCGCACGATGGTTTCCACCGATTCGCCGCGGACCGCCAGCAGGTTGAGCCAGAACAGCACCGCCCACAGGCCGTCCTTCTCCCGCACGTGGTCGGAACCGGTGCCGTAGCTTTCCTCGCCGCACAGGGTGACCTTGCCGGCGTCCATCAGATTGCCGAAGAATTTCCATCCGGTGGGCGTCTCGAAGCAGGCGACGCCGAGCGCCTCGGCGACGCGGTCGGCGGCGCGGCTGGTGGGCATCGAGCGCGCCACACCTGCGATTCCTTGGGCATAGCCTGGAACGAGATGGGCGTTGGCGGCGAGCACGGCGAGGCTGTCGCTGGGCGTGACGATGAAGCGCCGGCCGACGATCATGTTGCGATCGCCGTCGCCGTCCGAGGCGGCGCCGAAGTCGGGCGCATCGGGACCGAAAACGATATCGACCAGTTCCTTGGCATAGACCGGATTGGGATCGGGGTGGCCGCTGCCGAAGTCCGGCAGCGGCACCGCGTTCATGGCGGTGCCGGAGGGCGCCTCCAGCATGTCTTCCAGGATCGTCTTGGCGTACGGTCCGGTTACCGCGTGCATGGCATCGAAGCGCATGCGGAAGGCACCGGAGCGGAACATGGCGCGGATGCGGCGAAAGTCGAACAGGTGCTGCATCAGTTCGGCGTAGTCCGCCACCGGATCGATAACCTCCACATCGACTCCCGCGACCGACGCCGGGCCGAGGCGAGAGAGATCGATATCGGGGCTGGCGACCGTCTTGTAAGCGGTGATCTCCTGCGTGCGGCGGTAGATCGCCTCGGTGATCTTTTCCGGTGCCGGGCCGCCATTGGAAATGTTGTACTTGATGCCGAAATCGCCCTCCGGCCCGCCCGGATTGTGGCTCGCCGAAAGAATCAGACCGCCGAAGGCACGGTGCTTGCGGATCACGCAGCTCATGGCCGGCGTCGACAGGATGCCGTCCCGGCCGACGAGCACGCGGCCGAAGCCGTTGGCGGCCGCCAGGCGCAGGATGATCTGGATCGCCTCGGCGTTGTAGTAGCGGCCGTCGCCCCCCACCACCAGGGTCTTGCCGGCGAATCCCTCCAGGGAATCGAACACCGACTGGACAAAATTCTCGATGTAGCCGGGCTGTCGGAAAACTTCGACCTTCTTGCGCAGGCCCGAGGTGCCGGGACGCTGTCCGGGGAAGGATTTCGTGGGAACGGTGATGATCGTCATGGGCTGGTCGTCCGTTGTCTGTTTTCCGAATTATGCCCGAGGCGCGAGTCGTCGTCGGCACGAGGACCGTTTACCACGGTCCGCGATCCGGTGCTTGCCCAGCGCGGCCCGAGTCGGGACAATGCGCCCTTGCAGCGGACCGGGCAGGGCCGCCCGGCATTCCCGCGCCACGCCAAGAACAGGAGGGGAGCCCATGTCATATCAGGTCACCGTCGCCTTTTCCGGCGGCAAGGAACACGAGATCCATCTCCTAGAGAGCGATTTGATCGGGCTCACGCCCGATCGGGCGCATCTCTGGCTGGACGAGGAATGGATCGCCCTCGAATGCGAGCCGCTCAATCCGGTGGGCAAGATCCTGCTGCTCGACAAGATCCTCAGCGTGGCCAAGTACGGCGGCGAGAAGCGCTTCGTCCAGAACGACGAATGGGCGCGACAGTTCGCGCGCTGCGTGGCGCTGCTGCTGGATCGTCCGGCGATCCGCGTCGATGTCGCCGCGCTGGTCGTGGGCTGACCTTGCCGCGCCGTCCGGCGGCGCGATCAATGCCGCTTGCCGAGGCCCAAGGCGCGCCTGTGGCGCAGCCGCGCCGGGGCATGGGCGGCCAGGGTGGACCACGCCAGGACCACCCAGAACAACCACATCCGCTGCCCGGAGTCGGCGACGTACCACGCCAACAGGACCAACTTGACGATAATGGCGACGCCGGCGAATTGGGTCGGGTATTGGGGATTGGACCAGAAATCCAGCGCCACCATCGCCGCTCCGGAGCCCACCAGGAGAATCACGAACGCATCGTATCCAGCCACGGGTGCGGCAACGAGCAGTCCGGCGCCAACCCCCACCATGCCCGCCAGATGCAGCATGCGCAGGAGGGACACCAGCCAGCGCCGGCCTGGGAAGTCGCGATAGGTGCCCGGTGCCGGTACGGCCGCAGATTTCCGAGCGGACATGGATACGGAATCCGGCGAATCGAAACGTCGTATGGTACGGGCTTTCCCGGTCGCCGACCAAGATGGGGCCAGCGGCGGGCCGGCAGCCCGGCCCTTCATCGCTACCGGCGGACGTGACAGAATGGCAATTGGGCAGCTCAACCAGGCGGAGGAACAGTGTACAAGCACATCATGGTCGCGGTAGACGACAGCGACACGTCGGATCGGGCGCTGACCGTGGCCATCGGGTTGGCCAAGTCCTGCGGTTCCCGGCTCGAAATCGTGCATGCGGTGGATGAGTCGCTCTTTCCCACCCGTGCCCGGGGGGGTGCCATGCTGGTTGACCCAGCGCTGGTGCAGCGCGCCCTCGAACAGGAAGGGCAAAGGGTCCTCAGCGCCGCCGCCGAAACGGCGCACAACGCCGGTATCGAGGCAGAGATCCGGGTTCTGGCCTCCGAGACCAGGCACACCGCCGATCAGATCGCCGAGGCGGCCGACGCAGCGAAGGTCGAACTGCTGGTCGTCGGCTCCCATGGACGCCGCGGCGTGCAGCGCCTGCTCCTGGGAAGCGTCGCGGAGCGTCTCGTGCGCAAAGCCAACGTCTCGGTCCTGATCGTGCGCGGCGAGGCGTAAGAGCTTGTTTGCCCATATTTCGCGTGTACGTGAAATATGGGCAAACAAGCTCTAATAATCCTGACGGCTTATTGTCAGCCGCGACCGGCGCTCCTAGAATGAAAGCAAGCCGAGCCCGATTCCCGGCGGCGGTTCGCCCAAGCCAGGCTCGGAACCCATAATTATCCTATTCGAGGCGGTCATGAAAAGAACATTCCTGTTGGCGGCTCTCCCTGTGCTGGCTCTCTCCGGCTGCATTTCCAACCCCGTCAAGATGGGCTCGGAAGAGGCCAAGACCACCGCTACCGGCGCCACTGCCGGCGGCACGTCCGTCGGCGCGAATCCGCAGCTCGAACGCTGCGACCGGCCGCTCGGCACCCTGGCCCTGCTGGAGGATCAGCAGGCTGACTGGTATTCGATCCTGACGCGGGAATACAAGCTGACCTCCACCGTGCCCTTGCTGCGGTTGCTGGTGCAGCAGAGCAACTGCTTCGTCGTGGTCGAGCGCGGCCGCGGTTTCGCCGCGATGCAGACCGAACGCGCCCTGGAGCAGGCGGGCGAACTGCGCAAGGGCAGCAGCTACGGCAAGGGTCAGATGGTTTCGGCGGACTATGGTCTGACGCCGACCGTCATCTTCAGCGAGCGCGACACCGGCGGCATGGGTGCGGCGCTGGGCGGGATCAGCCGCAGCGCCGGCATCCTCGGCGCCCTCGCCGGGTCGGTGAAGAACCGCGAGGCGTTCACCATGCTCGCGCTCGTGGATAACCGCTCCGGCGTTCAGGTGTCGGCATCCGAAGGCAGCGCCTCCAAGATGGATTTCGGCGTCGTCGGCGGCCTGCTCGGCAGCAGCGCCGGCGGAGGCCTGGGCGGCTACAGCAACACGCCGCAGGGCAAGGTGATCGCCGCTGCCTTCACCGACGCCTACAACCAGATGGTGCGGGCAGTGAAGGCGTACACGCCGCAGGCTGCGACCGGACCGAAAGGCATGGGGACCGGCGGAGCATTGAAAATCGACGGCACCGAACCCGAACCTGAGCCGCCGGTGAAGAAGAAGAAAAAGTGAGCCGGTGATTTCCGAAAAAAGGGCGGCCTGCGGGCCGCTCTTTTTTCGCCGGTCCAATTGACATCGGACAATTGCAAGGGGGGGGCTTATGGATTACAGTCTCCCGGCTTGCCCGGCGCCGCTTATTTCACTGCCGGCAACAGAATGCTGTTGCAGCCATGCAAGGAACACTTAAAAAAAGGAGGAACCTGATGGTAGCTCGCTCTCTCGCTCTCCTCGTTTCACTCGCTGCGGTTTCCGCCGCTGTGGCGGCAGCCGACCCGAATCTGGCCCGCGATCTGGCCGCCACCTGCGCCTCCTGCCACGGCACCAATGGCAAGAGCGTCGGCGGCATGGAGCCACTGGACGGCGAAAAGAAACAGAAGATCATCGACAAGATCAACGAATACAAGTCGGGCGCCAAGCCGGCGACGATCATGCATCAGATCGCCAAGGGCTACACCGATCAGCAGATGGAACTGATCGCCGACTACTTCTCGCAGCAGAAATAAGGGGAGGACAACAATGACGATCCATCGTCGAGAATTCCTGAAAATCGCCGGCATCACCGCTGCCTCCGGCGCCCTGTCCGGGTACGCCCTGCGCGCAGCCGCGGCACCGTCGGGCAACGTCGTGGTGGTCGGCGGCGGCTTCGCCGGCGCCACCGTGGCCAAGTATCTGCGGCTGTGGAGCAATGGCAGCGTCAACGTCACGCTGATCGAGCGCAACCCGACCTTCATCTCCTGCCCGATCTCGAACCTCGTTCTCTCCGGCGATCGCAGGATGGAGGACATCACCATCAGCTACGACGGGCTGGCCAAGAAGCATGGCGTCAAGCTGGTGGCGGGCGAGGTCAGCGCCATCGATGCCGAGAAGAAGCAGGTCAAGCTGGCGAGCGGCGATTCGATCGGCTACGACCGGCTGGTCGTCGCGCCCGGTGTCGATTTCATGTACGAAAGCGTTCCCGGCCTGACCAAGGAACTGTCCGAGTCCAAGATCCTGCACGCGTGGAAGGCCGGTCCGCAGACCGTCGCCATGCGCAAGCAGCTCGAAGACATGAAGGATGGCGGCGTGGTTGCGATCTGCATTCCCAAGATCCCCTACCGCTGCCCGCCCGGTCCCTACGAGCGCGCCTGCATGGTCGCCCACTACCTGAAGAACAACAAGCCGAAATCCAAGGTGCTGATCCTCGACGCGAACGAGGACGTGGTATCGAAGAAGGGCCTGTTCATGAAGGTTTGGGGCGACAACTACAAGGGCATCGTGGAGTATCGCAAGGAGCAGAACATCACGGGCGTCGATGCCGCCACCAACACCGTGAAGTTCGATTTCGGCGACCCGGTGAAGGCCGACGTGCTCAACGTCATTCCGCCGCAGATGGCCGGCGGCATCGCCAAGGCCGCAGGACTCATCAACCAGAACAACCGCTGGTGCGGCGTGGACTGGCTGACGATGGAATCGACCGCCGCGAAGAACGTGCATGTCATCGGCGATGCCACGTTCCCGGCCCCGGCCATGCCGAAGTCCGGCCACATGGCCAACCAGCAGGCCAAGGTGGCCGCCTCGGCTATCCTCAACCTGCTGGCCGGAACGGGAGTGAACCAGGAGCCGGTGGTGATGAACACGTGCTACAGCTTCTTCGATCCGAAGAACGCGGTGCACGTGGCTTCCGTGCACACCTATGACGCGAAGGAGAAGACGTTCAAGACCGTGCAGGGAGCAGGCGGCCTGTCGGCGGCTCCGACCGAAATGGAAGGGAAGTTCGCCACCGCCTGGGCCAAGAACATCTGGGCCGACACGCTGGCCTGACCGCCCGACGCAATCCGGCGAGCGGCCGCGCAATGCGCGGCCGCTTTGCTTTTGGCCCTGCGTCGATCCGGATGTAGGGCGGGGTGCGCCCGCCGGGTCTCAATCCAGCCCGGAGATGTATTCCGCCACCGCCTTCATTTCGAGCTCGGTCAGTTTCGACGCGATCGAATGCATCACCGCGTTGTCGTTGTTCCGGTCCCGATTGTTGAACAGCTTGAGCTGACTGGCGGTGTAGCTCGACTGCTGGCCGGCCAGGCGCGGCAGTTGCGGCGTGCCCAGACCCTTCTCCCCGTGACACGAGGCGCAGGCGGGAATCTGGGAGTACTGGTTGCCCTTGAGGAAGATGTAGCGCCCGACCGCAGCCAGATCCGGATCGTCGATCTTGTGCGGTCCGACTTTCTTCGCCTCGAAGTAGGCGGCCAGCGCCTTCATGTCCTCCGGCGTCAGGTCGGTCACCATGTCGTTCATGGTGTCACCCTTGCGCCTGCCGGACTTGAAGTCGGCCAGTTGCTTGGCCACGTATTCGGAATGCTGGCCGGCGAGCCGGGGGTAGCTCCGGCTTGCGCTCTCGCCATCCATGCCGTGACACATGAAGCACTTGCTGGCGACGATCTGCTTGGCACGGTCCACGTCGGCTCCAGTCGCCGCCGCCGACACGGCAAGGAGCCCAACCATTGCAGCAGTGAAAAACGTCGGTCTCATCTTTCCTCCTGTCTAAAACACGAAGCTCGAAAATCCTGGCCGAACGGTGCGATGGAGGCGGCGAACTAGCCATGCCCGGTGCTGCCGAAGCCGCCGGCGCCGCGCTGGCTCTCGGAAAACTCATCCACCACATCGAACGCCACCTGCAGCACAGGCACCACGACCAGTTGCGCCAGGCGGTCCAGCGGATGGAGAGTGAATGTCTCGCGGCCGCGGTTCCAGGTGGAGACGAAGATCTCGCCCTGGTAGTCCGAGTCGATCAGCCCGACCAAGTTGCCGAGGACGATGCCGTGTTTGTGGCCGAGTCCGGAGCGCGGCAGGATCAGTGCCGCCAGCCCGGGATCGGCGAGGTGGATGGCAATGCCGGCCGGCACCAGGTGCGTTTCACCCGGATGGATCCGCAGCGGCGCCTCGATGCAGGCGCGCAGGTCCAACCCCGCTGCGCCCGGCGTCGCATAGTGGGGCGGGGAGTCCTTGAGGCGCGGATCGAGGATCTTTACATCGATGCGGTGCATGACCTGCCTCTTCCGCCACTACCTCTTGAGCTTGCGCGCCAGGTGGCCGACGATGGCGCGCGCCACCTGCAGCTTCGATGCCGGCGCCAGCGGGTGCTGTCCGCCGTCGTCGAACAACACCACGGTGTTCTGGTCGCCGCCGAGACCGTGCTCCACCAGGTTGCCGACCAGCAGCGGCAGCTTCTTGGCGCGGCGCTTGGCCTCCGCGTACTCCGCCAGATTCTCGCTCTCGGCGGCGAAGCCGATGCAGAACGGCGGCTTGGGCCGGGCCGCCACCTCGGCCAGAATATCGGGATTGGCGAGGAGCCTGATGGTCTTCTCCTTCTCGCCCTTCTTCATCTTCTGGCGCGCCGCCTCCGCCGGACGATAGTCGGCCACCGCCGCGACGCCGATGAACACATGGCAGTCCGCGATCCGCGACAGCACGGCATCCCGCATCTGCAGCGCGGTCGTCACATCGACGCGCTGCACGCTGCGCGGCGTACGCTGGCTCACCGGCCCAGCGACCAGCGTCACCGCCGCCCCCGCCTCGGCTGCCGCGCGGGCGACCGCGAAGCCCATCTTGCCCGAGCTGAGATTGGTCACACCGCGCACCGGATCGAGCGGTTCGAAGGTCGGACCGGCCGTCACCAGCACGCGCAGGCCGGTGAGGGGTTTGGGCTGGAAGAAGCCGACGATGTCCTCCAGCAACTCCTCGGCCTCCAGCATGCGGCCTTCGCCCACTTCACCGCAGGCCTGATCGCCCGCAGCCGGTCCGAGCACGACCACGCCGTCGTCGCGCAACTGGCGCAGATTGCGCTGCGTCGCCGGGTTGTCCCACATCTGGCGATTCATCGCCGGCGCCACCAGCAGCGCGCAGGGAGGCCGGGCGGTGTCGCCTTCGCGCTCGCGCGCGAGGCAGGTCGTGCTGAGCAGATCGTCGGCCAGGCCGTGGGCGAGCTTGGCCAGGAGATCGGCGCTCGCCGGCGCCACCACGATGGCATCGGAACCGCGGCTGAGGTCGATGTGCGCCATGCTGTTCGCCATGCGCGCGTCCCACAGGTCGCTCCATACCGGATTGCCGGACAAGGCCTGGAAGGTGACGGAGGTGACGAAGCGCGCGCCGCTTTCGGTGAGGACGACGTGCACGTCGGCCCCCTCCTTCACCAGCAGCCGCGTCAGCTCCGCCGCCTTGTACGCCGCAATTCCACCGCTGACGCCGAGCAGGATGCGCCTGTCGTTGAGATCGCTCATGAATTTGCCATGACGTTGGTAGAATCGGACCGGAGCGTGATTTTACTGGATTGCACCCACCATGGCGATCAGCGATTGGCCTGAAGACGAACGCCCGCGCGAGCGGCTTCTGCGGGACGGCGCCCAGGCGCTGTCCGATGCCGAACTGCTGGCCATCTTCCTGCGCGTCGGCGTGAAGGGCAAGAGCGCGGTGGATCTGGCGCGCGACCTGCTGGCGAGCTGCGACGGCAGCCTGTCGCGGCTGGCGGCGGCCTCCGTCGCCGAACTGCAGCGCATCGCCGGCATGGGGCCGGCCAAGGCGGCGCAACTCAAGGCCACGCTGGAACTGCAGTCGGCGCGCCCTGCTGCGAAGAGATGGCGAGCCGCGACGTGCTGTCCTCGCCGCGCGAGGTGAGGGATTACCTGCGGCTCAAGCTCGCGGCCCTGCCCTACGAGGTGTTCATGGTGCTGCTGCTGGATGCGCAGAACCGGCTGATCCGATCGCGAGGAATTGTTCCGCGGCACGCTCACCCAGACCAGCGTCTATCCGCGCGAGATCGTGAAGCTGGCTCTCGCCCACAACGCCGCCGCGGTGATCCTCGCCCACAATCACCCCTCCGGCGTGGCGGAGCCGAGCCGCGCCGACGAGCAGCTCACACTATCCCTGCGGCAGGCGCTGGCGCTGGTGGACGTCAAGGTGCTGGACCACTTCATCGTCGCCGGCAATGCCGCGCCGCTGTCCTTCGCCGAGCGCGGCCTGCTCTGAAACTCGCCTTGAGTTGCGCGCCGCTTTTCGGGTACAATCCTGCCCTTTGCGAAATCCGGAGCACGATCATGGCACGCGTCTGCCAAATTACGGGCAAGGGCCCGATGGTGGGGAACCATGTGTCCCACGCCAACAACAAGACCAAGCGCCGCTTCCTGCCGAACCTGCAGAACCGTCGCTTCTGGGTCGAAAGCGAAAACCGCTGGGTCAGCATGCGCGTTACCAACGCGGCGCTGCGCACCATCGACAAGAACGGCATCGACACGGTGCTGACCGAGCTGCGTGCGCGCGGCGAAAAAATCTAACGTTCGAGAGGTAGTCCGCCATGGCCAAGGGCGCTCGCGAGAAGATCAAGCTGGAATCGACGGCCGGCACCGGTCATTTCTACACCACGACCAAGAACAAGCGCACCACGCCGGAGAAGCTGGAGCTGATGCGCTACGACCCGAAGGCGCGCAAGCACGTCGCCTACAAGGAAGTGAAGCTCAAGTAACGATCGGTTTCAGCAATGAACGGGCCCGCCATCGGCGGGCTTTTTCATTGGGCATCCGGAAGATGGCGTGGGCCAATAGGCTGGCTATTCTGCGCCAACCGACCCATAGCTTCCGCAAGGCAGTTCTTGATTCGAATGGCCGCTACGAAAGGCATTGCTGCCGCCAACGCAAGCAAACCCGCTGCCAACACCAAAGGCGACGGTCGTGCTCCCGACTGGTGACTGTCCGCCTCGGGAGGTGTAGCGGACAGTCGCGAAAGGTTCCGGGTGGCGTCCGCTCTCGAGGAGTTCTCCGGCATGGCCATCGGGCGGAAATGGCCCTATACGGCCATCGGCCAGAGGTACGCAGCGCGCGGCCAAAGCGGCCGGCCAACGGCATCCTTGAACTGAGCCGGCGAGGCGGACCGGCACCAGTCCGTGAGTACCGAGAATTCTGCCGCTAGCCCAACTTAGCGGATTCGGCCGTGAGAAGAAGCCTTTGATTGATATAGATGGCACCCTGAAGGTCTGCACTACACGAGGGGTGGTGGATTCAGCCTGGACGGCGGTGATTTTGGGTGGTGGCTGAGCCGGCAGTTCGAGTCGCAGCCGCTCCAGCAGCAGCTTGAGTTCGGGTTGCGGTTCGGTGTAACGGGTCAACAGGATCGTTCGACCGTCGGTGGTCGGGATTTCGACGTCGATCATTTGCACGGCGGCGAACTTCTCGAGCACGCTGCGCGGGGTCAGGCCGGGCGCATGCGGTCGCAGTTGCTGGGCCAGCGTGACGTGCAGGCAATAGGCCAGGAAGGCGATGAAGATGTGCGCCTCGATGCGTGACTCCGTTCTGGTGGTAGATCGGCCGGATGGCCAGATCCCCCTTGAGATTCTTGAACGCTTCCTCGACCTGCGTGAGCTGGATGTAGATAGCGCCACAGCTCGGCGGGGTCGCTGCCGGTGAGATTGGTGCGCAGCAGGTAGCGGCCTTCACGACGGCGGACCTGCTTGAGCTTGTCGCGCGCAGGCGGTAGGTGAAGCACGGGTTTTGATCGTGCACCTGGATCTCAACCAGCCGCCAGCCGGAGGGATACTGGCTGCGCGCCGCGCCGAGCTTCATCAGCAACTCTTTGTGCGTGAGCGTCATGGCCGGAGAGCTGTTTCAGGCGTGCCCACAGCCGCTTGAGTTGGCGCTTGCGCATCGCGCGTTCCTTGGCGATGCGATCCGCGCTCTGGGCGAACACGTACAGCTCGCCGTCCTGCGGCAACAGCTTGCGACAGGCGTAGCCGTAGCACCGAGCCATCCGCGGCGCATTCGTCGATGCGATCCTCCGGAAACAGCGACAGCGCCCGCAGTGCCTGCTCCCGTTCGCCGAAGACCTCCACCGACTTGGACCACGCTCGCTGCTGCGAGGCGTTGATCTCGCCCAGGTACAGCACGTGCCGTTGCAGCACCCGGCCATCGGCGAGCCGTCGATTCTCGACGATGCTCCAGTACTGGTGCTCTTTGCCGTCCTTCTTGCGGGTGCTCGCGTGCAGAAACATGCTTGCGTATTATCCGCACGCGCCCACCAAAGGAAACAACCAAGGTCTGCACTACAGCCGCTTTTCGCCCCTTATCCACAGGCCGGGCTTTGATCTGCAACGGAAACGTTCTTCGATCCGGGCAAAATCAAGGGCGAATCCGCTAAGTTGGCCTAGGTCGAACACGGCACGCTCGTCCGCGGTATTGCCCACGACCGCCGCGCCTAGTGCGGGCGCGACATTCTCAGCGCTTATGCCTGCAAGCGTCGAGACGCCTGTCGCGCCTCGGACGCGCAGGGAGTTGCCGACATCGGGGTTTGCCTCGCACCGCAAGCGGCGCAGCGCTGCCACATGGAATTCCGGCCTGGGGTCAAACGCTCGACCTTAGCCGACGGGGCGCGCGACTGGTACCTGCTTCCGCCCTGCGGCCCTTCGGCCGACCTACCCCTCGCTCACCTCGTCGGTCCAGACCTTGAAACTCTTCAGCGTATTGGGACCGAAGGTTCCGCTGATGGCGACGTCGGCGGCGTCGCGGCCCCGCGCGATCAACACGCGTCCGATGCGCGGGGTGTTGTTGCGGGCATCGAAGGTGTACCAATGGCCATCGAGGTAGGCCTCGAACCACCCGGCGAAGTCCATCGGGCCATAAGGCGGCGGCATGCCGATGTCGCCCAGATAGCCGGTGCAGTAGCGCGCGGGAATGTTCATGCAGCGACAAAAGGTGATAGCGAGGTGCGCGTAGTCGCGGCAGACGCCGGCCCGCTCCTGGAACGCCTCGCAGGCCGTCTTGGTGCGGCGCGCGTGCTCGTAGCCGAATGTGACGTGCCGATGGACGTAGTCGCAGATCGCCTGGACGCGCCCCCATCCGGTCGGTGAATTGCCGAACAGTTGCCAGGCCGTCTCGGACAGGCGATCGGTCTCGCAGTATCGGCTCCCCAACAGGAACAGCAGGGTCTCGTCGGGCAGTTCTTCCACCGGCGTTTGTCGCGCCTGCGGGACGACCACATCCGGCTGGCCCGAATCTCTCACCAGCCCATCGGCGAACAGCCGGAGCAGACCCTTGGGGGCGACGATACGGCTGCACCAGTTGCCAAAGCTGTCGCGATAGGCGGTGAGCGGGACGGGCGGGTCGGTGATCAGGTGATCGGGAACGATGATGTCGGAAACGCGCGTGTAGTGCACGCTCAAGGTCAGAATCATCGGGGTCGGCTGCGGGCACTCGTAAATCAGTTCGTAGCCTATGCGGATCTTCATGGTGGGGCTCCTGACGGCCGACAGCGCTGCCCGGGGCAGACTCTGGCGACTTGGGTTGGCTGTGTCGTAGGGTCGGCTACGCGGAAATCCCCGCACAGCGGCTCGCGAGCGCCCTGCGCAGGGATTCGACGATCACCTCGCGCAGAGCAGGCCAATGTCGAGCTGCCCTGCCAACGTGCTTCTGATTGACCTCCAGCTCGATGCCCACGTAGGCGCCGGGCGGCAGACGCCGACGAAACCACGCGGTCAGGCCATCGCCCTTACCAGCATATGGGTAATTGCGGCGGACGGTGAGATCGGGCGCACAAGCCTTGAGGGATGCCTTCCAGCGCTCGCACAGATCCGCCTCGCCCGGTCGCGCCGGATCATAAAGCAGCCCGATATCGGCGTCTCGAACCTTGCCGTCCAACTCGGGCGTGAAGCTGTGGGAAGAGAGGTGAATCACCCGTCCGTGATCTGCGATCGCCTGCCTGACAAGACATTCGGCTTGCGCGCGATAAGGCTGGTAATAGTGCTTCAATATCCGTTGGCGTACGTCGGCAGGCGCTGTGCCAGTCGCTTCGGAATGCAGACGCCGATGGCTGACGGATCGATTCAGATCAACGAGTAGACGGCTTACGGTGGATGCCACCAGCGGGGCTGAAAATTCCCTTGCGAGCGCCCTTGCCATGATGAGCGCGCCGGGGTCGTAGCCGCGGTGGGATTCGAGCAGCGCCTGATAGGCGCAAAACAGGTCGCGATACGGCGCGGGAATCCGGTTACCGCCGTGCTCGCAGGTGATCACGAGGCCATCGCGTGCCCAACCGCCACAGTCGGCTGCGCGTCCATCCATCGCCTTGGTCTCCGACAGCATGTTCAGGGGTATTACCTGTGGGTGGCGAGGTCATATTATGACGGAGTCGGCCGGTGCGGTGCGCTCAAGCACGCACTGGGGGCCATGCTGCCGTGCGCCCCATACGCTATTCCCCCAACCTCGCTTTCCATCTCGTCGTCACCTTCGCGACGTTGCTCTGCCCCGGGGCGCGCATGTGTCGGCGACATGGAGTCCGTGATACGACTCGACCCCCGCCGCATAACGTCAGTTCATGGCAAACAGACACTCAGCCAAAGCTCTGATCGCCTGCTTGGCAGGTCCACAAGGTGTCGAGAATGGCCGACTGGGGGCATGGGTCCCGGTGCCTTGAAACGTCAGCTTGCCGATGTAATGCTGACCTTCCTTGCGCCGATTCCGACGGCCTGCCAATGGCGGCTCATGGCCGGGTGCTGAAGCACGACAGGTCAAGGCCAATGGCCGTTGATGCTGCATTGCAGTCGTCCAAGTCGCAAGCCTTCAATGGCCGTTCAGACCGAGCGGCCGGACGTCGGCTCGCCTTGGTGAAGATCGCCTGCCGCAGGAGGAGCAGTCGGTCGAGTCCTGCGGTCCCAGGAGTGGCGCTTCTCCTTCACTGAGCCGACTTCCGTCAGGCGGCCGTGGATTCACCGAGCACGGCCGGCCGGTCACCACCTACGCGGGCCTTACGGTCGGACGGCCGTATTGCTTGTCCACCTGTCGTGTTGGCAGGAATCGGCGGTCTGCCCCGAATACTGAACCGAATATGGCACGGGTATTCCGCACCGACACCGCCACCGCATTCTTCACCGGGACGTGGTGTGCCATCATGGAGGTTGCCGGGCCTCGACCAGTCCGGCAAGACCATCCCGCTGGCGCCGCCTGCACCCGGTTTTCCGGGTGCAGGAGCGGCGATCGGCGGGAGAATGATGCGGCGGCGGGTGTCACCCGACGTCCGCTTCCTACGAAACATCAAGAAACCCGAGAGGAGACAAATCATGAGCCAACCCATCGTTTACGGCGATGCCATCAGCACCTACGTTCGTTCTGTCCGCCTGGCCCTGGAGGAAAAGGGGGTAGCGCACACGCTGGTGACCGTGGATCTGGTCAAGGGTCAGCACAAGGGGGAGGAACATCTGGTGCGGCATCCCTGGGGAAAGATGCCCGCCTTCGAGCACGACGGCAATTCGTTCTACGAGGCGTCGGCGATTCTGCGCTACATCGACGAGGTGTTTGCGGGACCGGCGTTGATGCCGTTGACGCCCGTCGAGCGCGCCCGGGTGAATCAGGTGATGAGCATCAATGACAGCTATGGATACCCGGCGTCGATCACCAATATTTTTATCCCCCGCGTACTCGTGCCCGCACTCGGTGGTCAGACCGACGAGGCCCAGGTCGAGGCGGCCAAGCCGCAGGCGGCGTTGTTCCTCAAGGAGATCGGGCGGCTGCTGGGCGGAGCAAGCTACTTCGGCGGCGCGACCGTGAGTCTCGCCGACTTGCACCTGCTGCCGGTATTGACCTATCTTCGGGCCACCCCGGAAGGCCAGGCCTTGCTCGCGGCGGCGCCGAACATCACGGCCTGGATGGACCGCATGAACCAGCGCAGCAGCGTGCAGGCGGTGATGCCGGCCGCTTGAGTCCGGCGGGCGGCCCCGCCGCGCAATGGCAGTCTTCCCTACGACATATCCTCAGCTCGGCCGAAGCCGTTCGGTGACGGTGCGCCTTGTCATCGTGGACCGACGGCTTCGTGATGGGGCGAAGGTCGGCTCCGGCCGAGCTGAGGCAGATCAGCCGACAGGAGCGGAACGACAGCTTGCGCGGTTGTGGCCGACATCGGACTTCGCTCCCCGATGCCCAGGTTCCGGAAGCAGGGACTTCCGTCAGCGCCAATCTCCGTCTATCTGCTCCGCATGTAGAGATCGAACAAGCGTGGATGCAGCACGCGTAGGCTTCTGCGGCCGTCGATGATTTCCGCATGCCGGCCTTGGCGCTCCAGCAGGAGCAGATTGAGGACCTGCCGCGCGCAACGCTCCGCCGGAGTGTCCGCGCCGGGCTGGGCAAGACGCATCGCGCTGGCCCAACCGGGCTCCGCGACGAGGGCCCAGGCCGGGAACCAGGCGAAGTCATCCGCTTCGCCCTCGCCCTCGTACTGCGCGTCGAACTGGCGCAAGAGCCGGTTCAATTCGGAGTCCTGCAGCCGCGCGGCAAGCGCCGCAGCCCGTGGCGGTGCCATCCACGACAGTTCGGCGAACAGTGGCCAGGCAGCAGCCAAGCCGGAGACTCGACATTCGGCCTCCACCTTCCACGACAGCGGTGCGGGCTGTCGCCGCCAGGATGGAATCGTCTCGACTCGCCCGGCGGCACCCGTGCAGTTGCCGGCACGCAGCAGCATGGGTACCGCGTGCAGCTCCTCGTTGCCCGCATCGAAGGGGAGATCCGTCACGGCGGCGGCGAGCTCGATCCATAGCGGCGACAGCCAGGCGCCGGCAGCAGCGCCCAACACCTGTCGTGCTGCCGACGCGGCGTCCTCGGTCAGGCGCAGGATTCTTGCCGCCGATTCGCGATCCGAGGGTGCCGCAACCGGCAGGCGCAGGCGTTCGAGAAGTCGGTTGAAGGCGGCCAGCAAAGGATCGCCCGCGTATTCGGCGGCGAGCGCCCGAATCGCAGCGGCACCCGATGCGGCATCATGGGCGCGCAGGGCATCGATCACCGCGTTGCGCAGCATCACGTCGCGGCTATGTTCGAAGATGTCGAGCTGCATCGGTTCCTGTCAGGCGGTGTCAAACCGCCATTGCCGTGGGCGAGAGGAGACGTTCCGGCGCGAACGGTGTGCGGCCGTGCGCCCGCTGACTCCTCGAACGGGTCGGCGTGGGTTCCGGCGCGCCTGAAGACGATGAAGCCATCCGCCTGCTCCCGAAATTTCTGGGTAGTGACCCCTCGCGGTATGCGTCCCTTCTTCGTCCTCCGTTCCTCCAGTTCTGCGAAACGTCGGACTCCCTACTTTCCTGGTTGCTCCAATGATAGTGGTTGATAGCGAACGCCGGTACCCTAATGTCGTTAGGCGCGGATAGCGACGTTCGAGCTAGTTGGGCGACCTCACGAAACAATGCGCTCACCTTGATCCGCAGGCTGTCACGTGCGGCATTGCGTCGCCCTGGATCGGTTTTGGCGCAGAGTTCTACTCGCAGCTTGCCGCCGGGAACGTGCATGATCCGTCAGGCGTTCGCGGCGGGCGCGCAGCGAGGCGTGATTGTCATTGAATGCCTGACGTGGCATCGCCGAACACGGATACCGTGGAGCGATGTATGCGCGGGCCGCTGCGACGCCACAGCGCATGGTTCGCCGGCTCGCATTCACGCGGCATACTGGAGTAGAGTGCACGGCTCCGGCTTGGACTCGCCCCCGCAGCGGCGACGATACGCCCCACGGCTGCCTTCGGGCTTCTCCGTCGTCAGCCGGTGGCAAGAACAAGGGAATACCACGGCGGGTGACAACACGCGCGCGACCGGCATCAACCGCAATCGACAGGGGGACTCTATGGCGACGGGATTCATTGCGACGGGCGACTGGTTTTCCTGGAACAACCAGGGGGCGGGGCTCGCTGTCGGCGACATCAACGGCAACGGACGGCCCGACTTGGTGGTTTTCCAGATCGACGCGCCGGAAGGCGTCAACCAGGGCTATTATCGTATCGGCTGGGACCTGGATCCGGCCGGCGCGGTCACCGGTGGTTGGGGACCATGGGTACCCGTTCCGGACTGGTTCTCCTGGGAGAACCAGGGTGCGGATATCGCCCTGGCCGACCTCGATGGCGACGGCCGTCCGGAGCTCATCGTCTTCCAGATCGACAACCCGGTCGGCCAGAACCAGGGTTTCTATCGCGTCGGTTGGAACTTGGACGCCGGCGGCAACGTGACGGGCGGCTGGGGTCCGTGGGAGCCGGTTCCGGACTGGTTCTCCTGGGAAAACCAGGGTGCCGGAATCGCGCTGGGCGACTTGCGCGGCAACGGACAGACCGACCTGCTCGTATTCCACATCGATGCGCCGCCCGGCGTGAACCTCGGCTTCTATCGCGTCGGTTGGAATGTCGGCGCGGACGGCAAAGTCGCGGGCGGCTGGAGTCCGTGGATGGCGCTGCCGGGCTGGTTCTCCTGGGAGAATCAGGACGGCGGCATCGCGCTTGCCGATATCGACGGCGACGGCCGCTCCGAACTCGTCGTCTTCCAGATCGATGCCCCGGAGGGAAACAACAAGGCCTACTATAGCGTCGGCTGGGATGTCGATGCCAACGGCAAAGTCGGCGGATGGGCCCCGTGGGTCGAGGTCCCCGACTGGTTCTCGTGGGAGAACCAGGGCGCCGGCCTCGCGCTCGCCAGTCTCGACGGCGACCCTCGTCCGCAGTTGATCCTGTTGCAGGTCGACAATCCGCCCCAGCAGAATCAGGGCTACTACCGGGTGCTGGACCTGGAGGTGGACCTCGATCTGGCGGCTAGCGATGGCCTCTGGCGGCTGCTGCCGGACATCACTCAGGTGCTGCCCATCCACGGCGGGCTGCTGCACACGGGGAAGATCCTCTTCTTCGCCGGATCGAGCAACAACCCCAACCGTGCCGGCGGGGATTTCCGCAGCACCATCTGGGACTACACGAACGGCACGTTCTCGTTCCCGCCGACGCCGATCGATTTCTTCTGTGCCGGACATGCGTTTCTGGCCGACGGCAGGATGCTGGTTGCCGGCGGCACCAAGGAGTACGACTTCGGACACCCGTTCTTCGGCCTGCGCGACGCCTTTGTGTTCGACCCGGCCGCCGAGCAGTGGCAGCGCGTGCCGAGCATGGCCGGCGGGCGCTGGTACCCCACGCTCGTCACCCTCGGTGATGGGCGGGTGCTCGCGATGTCGGGCCTCGGCGAACACGGCGAGGAACCGTACCCGGACCTGGAAGTGTATGAGGACCCGGCCGGATGGACCACGCTGCCGGCGGCGCTGAGCGACCGCTGGCCGCTCTACGCCCACCTGCACCTGCTGGCGGACGGGCGGCTGTTCTATACCGGGGTGCAGTTCGGTGTCAATTACGATCACATGCACCCGCGCATCATCGACCTTGCCGCCAACGCCATCGTCGACATCCATGGGCTGACTGCGATGGATCAGCGCAACCAGGGTGCGAGCGTGCTGCTGCCGCCGGCCCAGGCGCAGCGGGTGATGGTCATCGGCGGCGGGTTGTACGGTGAAGATGACCATCATCACGCGACGACCGATGCCACCGACAACGTGAACATAATTGACCTGACGGCGGCGCAGCCGCAATACGCGCTTGCCGCGCCGATGCATGTGCCGCGCATGCACGTGCTGGCGGTGCTGCTGCCCGACCGTACGGTGCTCGTCTGCGGCGGCAGCCAGATGCAGGAGTCGCGCGCCGAAGCGACGCTGGCGGCGGAGATCTATCATCCGGCCAGCGACCAGTGGACGCTGGCGGCCAAGGCGCAGATTCCACGCCTCTATCACTCGGTCGCGATACTTCTTCCGGACGGCCGCGTGGCGTGCGCGGGCTCCAACCCGGCGCGCGAAGACGAGGAGTTGCGGCTGGAAATGTACTACCCCGCCTACCTCTTCAAGGGCCCGCGTCCGGTCATCGCGAACGCCCCGGCCGCAGCCGCACACGGTGCTCAAGTCTCGATCACGACCGCCGAGGCGGCCGAGATCAAGTGGATCAGTCTGGTGCATCCGGTGGTGATGACCCACTCGTGCGACAGCGCCCAGCGTCTCGTTGACGTGCCTTTCAGCCGGGACGGCGCCGGCCTGCTGACCGCAACGCTGCCGGCCAACCCGAATCTGGTTCCGCCGGGCTGGTACATGCTGTTCCTCACCGATTCCAACGACATTCCGTCCGTGGCGCACTGGATTCGTCTCACGTAGCCGCCACACGGCGCGCGGTTTAGGCCGTGTGGCTGATGGATCGGCAGGAGGGAAGACGGTATAAGGAGTCCCGGTAGGGCGGCGCGGAACCATGCAGGGGGTCGTCGCCCGTCTTGGGCAACTTCGCAGCCTGACCGCCCGGAGGAGGCAAGCATGGCCCAGACGCACGAGTGGATGTTCTACGAGGTGATGTGGCAGGCGCAGGCGACCGCCAGCCCGATGCCGACGCCGTGGTGGGTCCAGCAGCATTTCCGTCGCTGGCTCGATTCCTATGATGGCGGACTATTCGACTCGAAGGAGGCCGCCTTCTCCTCGAACGCTCTCTACCGCTACTGGAACATGGTAGGGGTGAAGGATCATCGCCAGGAGAGCCTGGTCGGGCAGTGCGGGGAAATCGAGCCGGTGTACGACGCCTACGCGCTGACCTTCTTCCTGTTCGACCCGGCCGCGAATCGGCTGCATTTTCCGCAGGTCTCCGCGCCGATCCAGGGCGGTTCGCCGCTCGAACAGCATGTCGAGGACGGCTATCTCCCGATTGTCCAGACCACCTATCGCTCGCCGCTCGGCGTCGAAATCGCCCACAAGGTGCTCGCAACGACCGTCGGTCCGCGCCAGCGCAGCGTGGTGCTGAGCCGGCTCACGGCGCGGCTGAGCGCCGCTGCGCCGCGGGATTTCTGGCTGTGCGTTGCGATCGTGCCGGCCGGTCCCTCGGGCTTCCAGCGCCATGATCGCGCCGGACGCTACATCGCCGACCGACGCATCACGTTCCTGCGTTACATTCAGGCCGAGAGCCGAGCGGAAGTCAACGCCGGTTGGGGACCGGTATTCGATACGCCGCCGGCCCACTTCGGCTTGTACGGCAATCCCGGCTCGTCCTACGATCCCTCCCGCTATCTCGCTGACAACCCGTTCCAGGCATTGGCGGCAGGCGGCTCGCTGAATGGCCAGTTCGAGGCCAGCGACCACCTTGCCGGGCTTTGCAGTGCCGTGTTCGCCTGGCCAATGCGGCTGACCGTTGCCGCACCTGAGCTTTCGCTCAACTTGCGGCTGCCGGTGGACGACTACCGCGGCGCCGCCGACCTTGCCGAATTGCGCGCACCGGCCGCGGACAACCTGGAGCAGGCCAATCGCGCCTTCTGGACCGGCAAGCTCGACCGCAGCGGCCTGCAGGCTGAACTGCCGCAGGAAGTGCGGCACCTCTTCGACCTGTTTCGCCTCTGTCGCGCCAATCTGCTCATACTGTCCGACCAAGGCGAGATCCACCCCGGACCAACGGTGTACGACTCGTTCTGGATTCGCGACTCCTCGGTGGAGGGGGTGGCATGTGCGCTGGCCGGCGACCAGGGCCTCGCCGAGCGCCAGTTCGGCGAGCACTATCCGACCGTCTTCAACATCGGCTACGAGCGCATCGGACCGGTCTCCGCCCATGGTTTCTTCGGCGCCGAACACGAGAAGAACGATCAGGAGTGGGACAGCAACGGCCAGGCGCTCTGGGCCATCGGGCGTTTCGACCGCATCATCGGCGCAGCCCGTCGCTTCGGCGCCGGCATGTTCGCCCCGTACATGATCGACGGCGCCCGCTGGATCCGCGACAACCGCAGCCAATACGGACTCCTGCACAGCGGCTGGAGCGCCGAACACATCGGCGACAAGGACAAGCCCCATTTCTGGGACGACATGTGGGGGCTGGCCGGGCTATGGGAGGCCGCCAGGCTCGCCCAGCGCATCGGTGCGCCCGAGGCGGTGGAACTCTGGGCCATCTACGACGATCTGCGCAACGCGACGGCCAATTCGATGCGCTGGGTGCTGGGCGAGCAGGGTCGCCGCGGATTCTGGGAAACGTTCATCCCAACCGGCCCGGGCGATGTCGGTTGACTCGACTCGACGGTCATCGGCGCCGTGGCCTACTTCCATCCCTGTCGCCTCTACATGGGCGCCAAGTTGGGCGACGACATCGACTACGCCATGCGCATGACGCTGAATACCATCTGGGGCCATTTCATGGACGGCGGATTTCGCCACGACTCGGCATGGAACTGCTACGGACCGTACCTCACGCTTCAACTGGCCCACGCGCTGCTCCTGATCGGCGACGTGGAAAGGATGGACCAGTGTCTGGCGTGGTCGGTCGGAAACGCCGGCTATGCCCGCATCAACCGACCGGAGGCCGGCCCGGGCGAGCGTTGGCAGGTGGTAGCCGGAGCGTGGAACGAACAGCACTGCTACCCCATCGCCAAGGATTTCGCGGAGTTCCCCTCGCGCGCCTGGTACATGGGCGACATCCCCCACGGCTGGGCGTGTGCGGAACTCCTGCTGTTGCTGCGCGACATGCTGTTCTTCGAAGCCGATGAAGACGGAAGCCCGCACATCTACCTCGCGCCGGGCTTCCTCCCGCGCTGGTTCAAGGACGGCGAGTCGGTCGGGGTCAGTGCTGCGCCAACCATCTTCGGCGGCAACTTCGGTTTCCGATTGACACACCGCCAGGCCGCCAGGAGCGTCGAGATCGACATCCACCAACCGCCGCCGGTAAGTGCTGCTTACATCTACCCATGCCGCTTCGGCAGCGTGCGGTCGGTTGCGGCGGATGGCGTGTCGCAGGCCGTAGGCGGAAACGAAGTGCGGCTGCCGGCCGGGACCCGACGGGCACTGATCACCTATGGTTGAGCCGCTCTCGGCCGATGAATTTCCAACCGGACGCCGGCGGCCGCATCTGCCGGCTTGTCCGCCGCACCCCTCGTTTGTTCAGACCAGACCGGCGCGGTAAGGTCTGACTGTCGTTGAGACGGCCAAAGTGGTTCGTGCAACCTGGCAGCCCCTGGCCTTTGAAGCCCGCGGCTGAGCCGATAGCGCACGGATGCCGTGCTGGTCATCCCGCAGGGCGAACGGTTACGCGCGCCGACTCAGTCGTCGTGATGCTTGCGCTTGTGCTTGTGCTTATTCTTGTGCTTGTGCCCGTCGTGGTCGTCGTAGTGGTAGCGGACCTCGCGTCGATAATACGTGCGGGAGGGCGGCGGCGGACGGTCGGTCACGTTGGCACCGACCACGGCGCCCGCGGCGCCGCCCAGACCGCTGCCGACGATGCCGCCGGTGCTGCCGCCCACCGATTGTCCGACTGCGGTTCCGGCAGCACCTCCCAGGGCGCCGCCGACGACGGCGCCGGTGCGTGCCTCGCCCCTGGTCGATACGGCGCCACCAACGCCGCCGCCCACAGCGCCGCCGACCACGCCACCGGTCTTGCCGCCCAGCGATTGACCGATCGCCGTGCCGGCGGCCGCGCCCAGGCCGCCGCCGACGGCCGTGCCCAGATCCTGGGCGATGGCGGTGCCGATCGACAAAGTTCCCACCAGCAGCGAATGCATGATTGCCTGTGTCATCTTCTGCATCATGTGCTCCCGTTCCAAATCGAAGTGACCTGCCCGGTCGCCGGCCCGTGGCGGGCAACCGAAAGACGGCAGAAATTATCAAAATCCACCGGATCCGACAAACCGACTTGTCGTTTGCCCCCGACAACCCCGAGGAGGTTATCGGCAACGCCCGCCCCACATTGACGGGCGCATGCCGGCCGTTTAATGTCGCCGCTCGTTCGTTCATCTGCGGCACACCATGGCAGACACCGACATCGAACTCCTCACCCGGCGGCTGCGGCGCTTCGCCGGCGAGCGCGGCTGGGACCGCATCGACACGCCGAAGAACCTCGCCGTCGCGGTGCTGGTGGAAGCGGCGGAACTGCAGGAGCATTTCCAGTGGCTGGAGCAGGAGGAGAGCTTCCGGCTCTCGGGCGAGCGGCGGCAGGCGGCGGAACTGGAGATGGCCGACGTCCTCATCTTCCTGCTGCGGCTCGCGGACACGCTGCACATCGATCTCGCGGCCGCCGCACGGCGCAAGATCGAAATCAACGCCGCCAAATACCCGGCCGACAAGGTGAGCGGCCGCGCGGTCAAGTACACCGAGCTGTAGCCCGGACCCCATGCGCGATGCGACCCAGGTGCTGATCGTCGGCGCCGGACCTGCCGGCTGCGCCGCCGCCCTCACTCTGGCCCGCGCCGGCATGGCCGTGGCCTTGGTGGATCAGCACCGTTTCCCGCGCGACAAGGTGTGCGGCGACGCCCTCATCCCCGACGCGCTGGCGGCCCTGGACCGTTTGGGCCTGACGGCGCGGGTGCTGACGGCCGCCCACACGCTGCCGCGCATCCGGGTCTATGCGCCGAATCGCCGTCACGTCGAAGTCGGCGGCAGGCTCGCCTGCCTTCCCCGCCGCACCTTCGACGACATGCTGTGCACCGCGGCGGCCGAGGCAGGCGCGCAATTCGTCGCCCCCCTGCGCCTGGAGGAATTCGTCGAGCAGGACGGCGCTATCCGCGGGGCGCGTTTTCGCCACGGCGAGGACGGCGGCGAGGTGGAGATCCGGGCCGGTCTGACGCTGCTCGCCACCGGCGCCGCCAGCGCCCCGCTCGAACTGGCCGGCCTGTGCGAGCGCAAGCAGCCATCCGGCATCGCCGTGCGCGCCTACTACCGTCAGCCGCAACTGGCGCGGGAGATCGATCACCTGTGCATCTCCTTCGACCACGGCATCGTTCCCGGCTATGGCTGGATCTTTCCGGGACCGGGCGGCGTGTTCAACGTCGGCGCCGGATACTTCCACGATTCCCGACGCCTGCCGGAGCCCGGCAACGTGCGCCGCGTGTTCGAATCCTTCGTGGCCTCGTTTCCGCCGGCGCGCCAACTGGTGAGCGAGGCGGAGCCGGTGACGGAACTGAAGGGCGCGCCGCTGCGCACCGCGCTCAAGGGCGCGCGCCTGTGGCGATCCGGCCTTCTGGCGATCGGCGAGGCCGCGGGCACCACCTACTCGTTCAGCGGCGAAGGCATCGGCAAGGCGATGGAATCCGGCATGCTGGCGGCGGAAACGGCCATCGCATGGTTCGAGCGCGGCCCCGGAACGGACGACCTGGGCCGCACCTATGCCCAGGCCATGCGGCAGCGTTTCGCCGCCCGCTTCGCCGCCTACGAGGCGGCGCAGCGCTGGCTATCCTATCCGGCGATCTGCAACTTCATCGCCGCCCGCACCCGCAACGGCCGCTTCGTCCGCAGCCAGCTCTCCGGCATGCTCAGCGAGAACGGCGACCCGCGCGGGTTGTTCTCGATCGCCGGTTTTGCCCGCGCTCTGCTGCGGTGAAACGGGAAACCCCTGAGGATGAAAGGGCGCTACGAATGACTGCCGTGCTGGAGGATCTCAAGGAGCGGTTGCGCCGCTTCGCCACCGACCGCGACTGGGAGCGCTTCCATACGCCGAAGAACCTGTCCATGGCCCTGACCGCCGAGGCCGCCGAACTGGTGGCGCACTTTCAGTGGCTCAGGGAAGGCGAGGCCGTGACGCCGGCGGCATTGCCGGAGATCGAGCAGGAACTGGCCGACGTGCTGATCTATCTGGTGCGGCTGGCGGATCGGCTCGACGTCGATCTGCTCGACGCGGTCGAGCGCAAGATGACGATCAACGCCCTGCGCTTTCCTCTGCCGCCCGGGCCGGAAATGTAGCCCCGTCAATACGTCGGCTTCTTGCGCAGATAATCGGCGCGGGCCACCGAACGCAGCTTGACGTCCTTCACCGCCACGCCCTGCAGCACCTTGAGCGGCACTTCGACGCCGGCAGATCCCGAGGCTCCACACTTTGCGATAGAAGTCCGCCTGCGTCTTCACCTCGTCATTGCCGACGCCGACGACGATGTCGCCGCCGCGTATGCCGGCCGCCTCGGCCGGACCGTCGGGCGAGACCCGCACCACCACCAGATGGCCGCTCACTTCGTCGGTGGACAGGCCGAGCCAGGGATGCGCCGGTCCGGCGCGACCGGTGGCGATCAGGTTCGACAGTATTGGCTTGACCAGATCGATGGGCACGAACATGTTGCCCGGAACCGGAGTCTCGGTCTGGGCCGAGTCGCGCACCAGCAGCGATCCCACCCCCACCAGGCGTCCGCGGCGGTCGATCAGCGCCGACCCCGCCCAGTGCGGCGTCGGCGGCGTGATGAAGATCGCCGAGTCGAGCAGGTACTCCCAGTTGGCGGTGAACTCGCGCCGCGACACGACGAAGGCGAGGCTGACCGCGTCGCGCCCGCCGTAGGGCAGCACCATCACCGGGTCGCGCTCCTCCACGGCAGCGGAATCCCCGAGGGCGATGGGCTTGGCGTCGCGCAGCAGAGGGGCGCGCAGCACGGCGAATCCGGTGTTGTGATCGTAGCCGACGAGCGATGCCGGCAGCGTCTTGCCGTCGGCGGTGGTGATCTCGATGGTGTCCGCCTCCAGCACGATGTAGCCGATGGTCAGCAGGTGGCCCTTGTCGTCGATGACGATGCCCGAGCCTTCGCGCTCGGCGCCGAGGTAATGCGAGGTGCGGGCATCGGGGATCGCCTTCATCTTCACCTGCACCACGGCGGACAGGGTCTCGTCGGCCTGCCGCGCCTCGCTCTCGTCATCCTTGGACCTGGCCGTGGCCAGCAGCAGGCCGGCCAGCAGCGGCACCAGCAGCAGCTTGATGAACGACGCGTGGGCTGGCTTCATGGCGACCTCCGCCGGCGGAATCGATGGTTTCATTCTGGACCGCGGCCAGGCACTTTTCCAGTCGATTCCCGCGGCGCACTGCCGGCGCAGGCGCGAGCGCTGCTACCCCCGAGCGCCGCGTGTGCTACAACGAAGGAGCGCACCCGTTTCAACAGCAGGGAGGCAAGCATGTACGACATCAACAGAACGATCCGGCACCAGTCGCTCGGACGCGGCGATCCCGACAGCGACCTGCTGGACCTGGACCATTGGTCGCCGCACGTCGCCCAGCGGCGCGCCGCCGAATTGGGCATCGACCTCAGCGACGAGCACTGGCAGGTGATCTACTGTCTGCGCGAACACTACCGCCTGCACGGCTGCGCCCACAGCGCCCGGGAACTGGTGCGCGACATGGCGCGCGAGTTCACCGACGAGGGCGGCCGCCGCTACCTGTACCAACTGTTCCCGCGCGGTCCAATCCTCCAGGCCAGCCATATCGCCGGCTTGCCGCTGCCGCCGGGAACCATCGATTCCTCCTTCGGCAGCGTGCACTGAAATCCCGGCGCGGGCGGACGGCCGCGGCCACCCGCCCTCAGCGCGCTCTCAGCTTCCCGGTTTCTTGCCGAAGCGTGCCTGCCACTCGGCTTCGAGTTGTTCGTCGCTCTTGTAGTGCGATACACGGAAGACATAGCGCTTTAGGTTCTGGACACGGAAAGGGACGTCCCTGGTTTCGTTCTCCCAGTACCAGTCGCCGAGTTCGACGTTCTTCTTCTCGTCCATCTCCCAGTGGCGGCGGGCGCGCTCGCTGCCGAACAGGTAGAGGCGGCCGTCCACGATCTTGAAGATGTCGGCGCCGATGTTGGCCTTCAGGGCGTAGGGGGCGCCGCTGGCGCAGAAGCCGGCATAGGCCGGCAGGTACTTCTGCGGATTCTGCTGGAAGGCGGCGCGGTTCGCATCGGAGGCGAAGCGGTAGGTGAGGCCGTCATGATCCGCCTTGATCTCGGGCTTGCCCCGGACCGCCTTGCCTTCGGTGAAGAACGCCACCGGATCGTTGCCGCGCAGCATCAGGCGGCTGTCCGAGCCGTCGGCTACGACGTTCTGCACCGTGCCGCAACCCGTCAGCAGCACCGCGGCGACGAGCAGCAGCGCCCAGCGCAGAAACGAATCCGGAAGAAAGTGCCGCAGCGCCTGGCCCATGTCCCCTCCTGTCCAAGAGTTGTGAGGAATCGCCGGAATCTACCAGAACCGCCGGTGCCAGACACAAAACCGTCCGCAACAGCGAAAACGGCCGCAGCGGATGGCTCCCTGCGGCCGTCGTGTCCCGTGCGAGCGGAATCGGATCAGTGCAGCAGCATTTCACCGACCTGGGCGAAGCTGCGCGCGATCTCGGTGGTTTCGATGCTCACACCGAGCTGCTTTTCCACCTGCGTCGCCGAGAACAGGCCGCGCACCGTTTGCACGCCCTTCTCGTCCGTATCGATGACCAGGGCGTGACGGCGTCCCACCGCCTTCAGCGTCTCGACCACATGGCCGACGCGGGCGAGCACCAGATCGTCCATGTCCACCGCCTCCAGCCGATTGCGCGGCGTCATCACGTCACCCACCTGCACCTCGGCGCGGCTGATGCGCCGCTCATTGACGATGCGCACCGGCTTTTCGCCCGTAATGTCGGTGGAGGTGATCAGGCCGACGATGTCATTGTGAATATCCACCACCAGCAGCAGACGCACGCCGTTGGCGATCATCTTGTTCTGCGCGTTCTGCATGGTGGCCGTAGCCTGGATCGTCAGCGCACGCACCTTCTTGAAGTCCGTCATGACGCTGGTGGCGGCGTCGTTCAGCGTCACCCGCCGGTTATCGCTCACGGCGGGTTTGTGAAAGCCGATACCGGCGCGTAGTTCCGAAGCGGGAAGCGATCCGAATTTCCTTGGCATGTCCTCTCCTCCTGTAGTCCTGCATGTTTGGTTCGCTCCGCCGCATGTCGCGTTGGCAATCCCGAAGCGAGTGGCGTGAATATAGTGAGTTGCGCGAGGCTGTCGAGCGAATGTTTTGACCGTTGAATAAGGCAACCCTATAGCCGCAAGGGTCTCGGGGCACCGCCGGAACCGCGGAAACCCGCGCCAGATCTGGATTTTCGCCGATGATGCAGCGCCATGACAGACGTTCGGACAGGATGCTTGAATTTTTCCATGCGCGCATACGCCGTCCTAATCCCCTGCCGCAGGCACTTCCCCGCCCGCGCGCAGGGCGGGCCGTGCCCGCCGCTTCATTCCTTCGGGGCCCCGCGTTGCCGCGTCCCCGGGGGGCGTTACAATCCCGAAGTCCCAAGGATGGGCGAAACGAGCTCACCTTCTCCCTGTCGGTTCCGTTGCGGGAGAAGGAAAACACGAACCCCGATCGAGGAAAAGAGCATGCGATTTGGACATGGCCGCGAGAGCGACAACGTGGAAGACCGCAGGAGCGAGGGCGCCGGGTCCGGTCTGCCGATCGGCCGCGGCGTCGGCATCGGCACCATCGTCCTGGCACTGGTGGCGTGGTATTTCGGCGTCGACCCGTCCCTGATCCTGGAACAGGCGGGCTCGCCCGTCCCCGCGCCCCAGGTGCAGCAGGGCCCGGCCCAGCGTCCGCCGGCCGAGGACGAGATGGCGCGCTTCGTCGCCCTCGTGCTGGGCGACACCGAGGACACCTGGACCCAGATCTTCGCCAAGGCCGGCAAGCAGTACGAATACCCGAAGCTGGTGCTGTTCTCCGGCGCCATCCGCTCCGCCTGCGGCCTGGGGCAGTCCGCCATGGGACCGTTCTACTGCCCCGCCGATCAGAAGCTCTACATCGACCTGAGCTTCTATCAGGACCTCAAGACCCGCTTCCGCGCGCCGGGCGACTTCGCCCAGGCCTATGTCATCGCCCATGAAGTGGGCCACCACGTGCAGAACCTGCTCGGCATCTCGGACAAGGTGCATGCATTGCAGCAGCGCCACGGGGAGCCTGAGGCCAACCAGCTCTCGGTGCGGCTCGAACTCCAGGCCGACTGTTTCGCCGGCGTGTGGGCGCACAACGCCGACCGCGCGCGCCAGGTCCTGGAGCAGGGAGACATCGAGGAGGGCCTGAATGCCGCCGCCGCCATCGGCGACGACCGGATGCAGAAGCAGTCGGCCGGTTACGTCTCGCCGGACTCCTTCACCCACGGCAGTTCGGCCCAGCGCGTGCGCTGGTTCAAGCGCGGGCTGGAGTCGGGCGAGGTGAAGCAGTGCAATACCTTCGAAGCGAAGCAGTTGTGAGCGCCCCCAGGGCCGGGCTGCGCCCAGCCCGCCCCCGCGGGGGTCAAGGAAACTTGGGGCGGCCCGGCGTTTCCTTGAGAGGACAGCGGCGCGACGACGCCGCGGCGCCTGACGCGGAGCCGGACCGCTCGATGCACCTGAGCCGGGAGGAGGAAGGCAGCATCGATGCCCGCGTCGCCGCGCTCGAACAGCGCACCGGCGCGCAGGTCCTCGCCGCCGTCATCGGCAAGTGCGACGCCTACCCCGAGATTCCCTGGAAGGCCTTTGCCCTCGGCGTCGCGCTCGCGATCCTGCTCGCCGCGCTCGCCGCCCAACTGCGGGCCGGGTGGCACGCTCCGGGCGGCGCACTGATTCATGCCCTCGCCGTACTCGGCGCGGGTGCCGCCGCGGCCGCCCTCTCCGTCCTATACCCTCCGTTCGCGCGCCTGTTCCTCGATTCCCTGCGCGCGGAAGCCGAGGTGCGCCAGTACGCGCAAGCGATGTTCCTCGCGCGCGAGCTCTATCGCACGCCGGCACACATCGGCATCCTGCTGCTGGTGAGCCGTTTCGAGCGCAAGATCGTGATCCTCCCCGACACGGGGGTGCGGCGCCGCGTCGCCGAGGCGGATCTCGCCCCGGTGATCGCCGCCATGGCCGAGCCACTGCGCGCCGGCGGCATCGCGCCGGCATTGCATGCCGGTCTGGACGCCCTGGAGGCGCTGCTGGCGAAGCGGGGCTTCGCTGCCGGCGCCAAGGGCGACGAGATCGCCGAGGCGCTGATCCAGGAGAAAGGGGTGTAGCGGCATGGACACCGCTCTCGCCCGCTCCCCGGCACCACTTCTCGAAGCCCTGCGGCCGCGACAAGGGATTCGCGGCTGGTGGCGACCGGCGACCCGCCTCGCCGCGATCTTCCTGCTGCTGGTCCTCGCCGTTCAGGGCTTTGCCACGGACGTTCCCTACCTCACCGGCCGCGTCACCGACGAGGCGGAGATCCTGAGCGCGCAGACCAGGGAAAAGCTCGGCTCACTCCTGAAGCGCCACGAAGACCAAACCGACAACCAGATCGCCGTGTTGACGGTGCGCAGTCTGGACGGCGAGAGCGTCGAACAGTACGCGCTCGACGTTTTCAATACCTGGAATCTCGGCCGCAAGGGCAAGGACAACGGCGTGCTGTTGCTGGTGGCGCCGCAGGAACGGCGCATGCGCATCGAAGTCGGCTACGGCCTCGAGGGCACGCTCACCGACGTGGCCGCCGGCCGCATCATCCGCAACGCGATCACGCCGCGCTTCAAGGAGAGCAACTTCGACCAGGGCCTGATGGATGGCGTGCAGGCCATCGTCGACACGCTGGAGGGCAAGGAGCCCGCCGCGGCGGGCGAGGAGGCGGGCGACGAGGCCGTCGCCAAGGCCGACACCGCACAGGCGGAATCCTTCTTCGAGGGGCCCGAACTGGCATGGCCCGAACGCATCCTCATCGGCGCCTTCATCTTCGGCATCATCGGCCTGTTCACCGTGATCGGCGTGCTCACGCCGGGCGTGGGCTGGTTCCTCTACCTGTTTCTCATCCCGTTCTGGGCCATGTTTCCGATCGTCGTGGTCGGCACCCGCGGTACGCTCTACCTGCTCGTCACCTACCTCGTCGCCTATCCCGTCAGCAAGCTCTTGCTGTCACGAACGGATTGGTACGCGAAGGCTGCACGCGACATCAAGACCAAGGGCAGCGCGGCCATCGGCGGCTTCACCATCGGCTCAAGTGGTGGTACCGGCCCGTCGTCCTGGAGTTCGCACAGCAGCGGCGGCTTCTCCGGGGGCGGCGGCAGTTCCGGAGGCGGCGGGGCAAGCGGAAGCTGGTGATGGGCCACAAGAAACCGACAGCGCTGCGGCGGAAGCGATGACCGCCCGCCCCCTCGCCCGCCAGCCGGAGTGGAACGCCTGGCTCGTGCTTGCCCTCGCCTGCACCATCGCGGCGGGCATAGCGGCCGGAGCAATGGTCCGCGAACAGTGGCTGGCGCCGGGTGGCGCCCTCCTGCTCGGCCTGCTGGCGGCGCCCTATGCGGCTGTCGCGCTGTTTCTTGTGTGGCACGGCTCGCGTCCGGCCGCTCTCGCCAATGCCTTCGGCCTGGCGGTCGTGGTCGCCGTGGCATTCCCGATCGTCACCGGGCACACCCTGGTCTGGCAAGGCTTCGACGCGAAGAACATGGCGGCCGCGGCGCTGCTCGGTGCCAGCGCGCTGACGATCCCGTCGGCCATCGCCGCCTACCGGCTGCTGCCGGCGGAACAACGGCGCACCTGGCATTGGGCCGCCGGCCTCCTGCTGCCCCTGCTCTACGGCGCCGGCGTCTACGGTGCGTTCGCGTGGTCGCAGGCGCAGAGGACCCAGCACGCGCTGGAGATCTCCGCCAACGACCGCGCCGCCGGCGCCGCGGTGGAGGCGATCGTGCAGTGCGCCCGGACGTACCGCGAACGCGACCTGGCCGGGAGTTTTCCGGCCAGCCTCGATGCGCTGGCCGCCGGCGGCTGCCTGAGCGGCGAGCTCGCGCGCGGCGCCGCCCCGGGCTACGCGCTGACCTATCTGCCCGGCGTGCGCGACGACTCCGGGGCAATCACGATCTTCGCCGTCTGCGCCCAGCCGCAGAGCTGGCGCGTCAGCGGCGCCCAGGTCCTGGTGGCGGACGAATCCGGTGCCCGCGCCACCCTCGTCGCCGACGACGCGCACGGCGCGGCGCCTGCCTGCCACGATGCGATGCCGGTGCCGGCCAAGCTGGTGCAGCGCGTCAAGTACTGTGCGCTGCGCTACGCCTGGATCCACCCGCAAGTCGGCTACCCGCGCACTCTGGCCGACATGGTGGCTGACGCCGACCCGTGCCTGCCGCTGCGGGGAGCCGGGCACATCTGGTACCAGGCGCCCGAGTACCGCCTCACCTATCTCACCGGAGACGCGGATGCCGCATTCAAGATCCTGCTGCGGGGCGGCAGCGGGACGGTCAACCAGTACGCCGACGCCAAGGGCGCCGCCTACCGTTTCGAGGGGCGCATGCCGTCCCGGATCGCGAAGGCGCCGCGCCCCTGGCACGAGCAGCAGCAGCGCAAGCGCTCGCCGCCCGGCGCGCTGGCCGCCGAGTGCGACGCCGGCAATCACGACAGCTGCTACTGGCTGGGGCATCTGGCGGCGATGGGCACGGGCGACGTCCCCCGGGATCCGCGCCGCGCCGGGCCGCTGCTCGAGCGCGCCTGCGACAACGGCATCGGACTCGCCTGCACCGAACTGACCCGCCTCGAGGACGCGCGGACGGGGGGCATTCCCGCCGCGCCCGACCGCGTCGAGCGCGATCAGCGCAATCTGGGATTATGGGAAAGGGCGTGCCAGCTCGGCGATCCGACCGCCTGCGTGGACGCGGCGTACGTACATCGCAGCGGCAGCGCACCCGATCGGACATTGCTGGAGCAGATGGCAGTGGGACTTGCCGCCGGCCAGCAGCCGGTCCGGCTGCCGCCGCCGGTCGTGCGCGACCCGGTGCGGGCGCGCGCCCTGATGCAGCGCGCCTGCGAACTCGATCTCGATTCCGCGTGCATGGACCTCGCCGACGATCTGCTCGGAACGCACGCGGCAGCGATGCCGGACACGAACGATCTTGCGAGCGCATTGCCGCTGTTGCAGAGCCGCTGCGACCGCGGCGAGGAGGTTCCGTGCTATCGGCTCGCCCAGTGGTATGCCCGCGAATCGACGCCGTTCGCCGACAAGGCGCGCGCCCGCACGCTGTTTCTCGCGGCCTGCGACGCATCGGGGACCCTGGGCTGCGCCGAGGCGGCGCTGCTGTGGCCGCAGGACGAGCGCACCGGCGAGACGGCGGCGATGGCGATCGAAATGGCGGAACGCGGCTGCAGGCCGCCCGCAACCGGGCACGAAGGCTGCCAACTGCTGCAGCAGCACTACGAGAAACGCTGCGCCGAGGGACAGGCCGCGTCCTGCCTCAATCTGGCGCTGCTTTTCCACCGCGACGCGATTGCCGCCGGGCAGTCCGGGCCTGGCCGGGAGTTACTGGAGAAGGCCTGCCAAGGGGGCGAGGCGCGCGCCTGCGACAGCCTGCGCACGTTGCGCCTGCGCGAATCCCGCCGCGCCGACCCGCGCTGAGCCGTCGCCTATCGCGACCAACCCAGAACCTTGTCGATCGCGGCGATGATGGACGGCGTGGGGACGTTGCGCATGCCCTTTACCAGCAGGACGAAGTTGTCCGCCAGGATCTCCTCGGGATGGGCGGAGTTCGATGTGTTCATGCCGATGCGTTCGAGGAAGGACTGGAACTCCCCATGGCCGAGCCGCTTCAGCGCCCCATCGACGTGCTTCGGCTTCCATCCGCCGTCGCGCCATTCGGCGACCACGAGGTCCAGCGCGACGTATTCGACCAGTCCGCCGCTGCGGGCGGGATCGTAACGCTCGGCCGAAGACAGCAGCACCGGAAACACCACGTCGCCGGTGGAACCGTCGCCCACGCTCATGCAGTGGCCGAGTCCCGGGGCATCCGGATTGGTGATCTTGCGCGACGCCAGACTGGGCGGCAACTGCAGCGGCGCACAGGAACCGAAACCGATGACACCGTACAGCGCTTCCCGTAACTCGGGGTTGGCGCTGGTCATGACGTGGAACAGCTCATGGACGATGATTTCATGCAGCGTCTCGCGCGGCCATTGCAGCACTCCGGCGGGAAGGACGATCGCATTGCCGCGGTGGTAGGGCGTATGGCCTTCCTCGTAGCCCGAAGTCTTGACCAGGAGCACGACCGGAGGAAAACGCAGGGTACGGTCGAAGAACAGCGTGCCGACCGGGGCCAGGATCTCCCTCAGATTCTCCACCTCGCTGTCGGTCCAAGGCAGGACCTGCCGCGATGCGAACTCGAGAAAATCAGTGGCGGAAACGGCCTGATCCGTCTGCTTTCTGAGCGATCGGTCGAAGGCGCTGAGCGCCCGGGTGAAGTTGTCCGCGCTTCCCAGAACCTGCCTGCCCTCCTCTGCGCTGGCGAAGCGGATATGGGCCTGCGCATTCAGGGCAACACCGTAGGCGGCCGCGGCGGGAAAGGAAAACAACAGTGCAGCCAAGATGGCCAGAGTCCGGCTGAGCACGAGGTCCCTCCCTGGAAGCGATGGCGCGGCGGCGGCTCCGTCTGCATTTCGCGAAGGGCACCGGCAAGATGGTGATTATAGGGCGGCGCACGACCCGCGGCGAGCGGTGCCGCTCCGCTCGCGCCTTGTAGAATGTACGCCCTGCGACTTCAGGCGGATACCGGATCATGACGACAAAGCTGCTTTTCTCGCCGCACGCGCTCGGCGGCCTCGAGTTGCGCAATCGCGCCGTCATGGCGCCCATGACCCGCTGCCGCGCCTCGAATCCCGATCTGGCGCCGGACGCCCTGCACGCCGAGTACTACGCCCAGCGCGCCTCGGCCGGGCTCATCCTGTCCGAGGGCACGCCAGTGTCGCCCCAGGGGCGCGGCTACGCCTTCACCCCCGGTATCTACAGCCCGGCCCAGATCGCCGGCTGGAAACCGGTGACCGACGCGGTGCATGCGCGCGGCGGGCGCATCTTCGCCCAGATCTGGCACGTCGGTCGCATCAGTCATTCGAGCCTTCGTCCGGACCGCGCCCCGCCGGTCGGCGCCAGCGCGGTCCGGCTCGACGACGAAGTCTTCGCCTTCAATGACCAGGGCCGGCCGGCGGCTATGCCCTGCGACACGCCGCGCATGCTCGCCACCACCGAAGTGCGGGCCATCGTCGGCGATTTCGCCCAGGCGGCGCGCAATGCCATGGCCGCCGGTTTCGACGGCGTCGAAATCCACGGCGCCAACGGCTATCTGTTCGATCAGTTCCGCTGTCCGTACCTGAATCAGCGCACGGACGACTATGGCGGCTCGCTGCAGAACCGCTGCCGTTTCATGCTGGAAGCGGCCGCCGCCGTGGCGCAGGAAATCGGCGGCGACCGGATCGGCGTGCGCCTCTCCCCGCTCGGCATCGCCCATCAGATGCAGCGGGACCCCGAGCCGATGACGACCTATCCCTATCTGGCGCGGGAGCTAGACCGCATCGGCGTGGCCTATCTGCACCTCTACGATCAGTCCGCCACCTGGATCCACGACCCGCACGATCCCTTGCTGGGCGCGCTGCGGTCCGCCTTCCCGCGTACCCTCATGCTGTGCGGCGGCTTCGACGGCGACCGGGCGCAAGCCGCACTCGCCGCCGGCAGCGGCGATCTGATCGCCTTCGGCAAGCCCTACATCTCCAATCCGGACCTGGTCGAGCGCCTGCGGATCGGGGCGCCGCTGGCGCCGTGGAACGACAGGACTTTCTATGGCGGCACGGCGGCGGGGTACACCGATTACCCGGCCCTGGCAGCGGCGGAGCCGGTGGCAGAGTAGCCGGGCCGGGCCCCAGCGTATCCGGCAAGACGCGATCCCTCCCGGGAGGCAGTGCATGAAAACCGTTCTGGTCACCGGCGCCACCGACGGCATCGGCCGCGCAACGGCGCGGCAGCTTCTGGCCCATGGCTGGCACGTGATCGTTCATGGCCGCAGCAGGGGGAAAGCCGAGCGCGCGGTTCAGGAACTGGGCAACGACCCATCCCGCCACGGCAGCGGCAACGCCACAGCGGTGTGGGGCGACCTCTCGCGCATGGCGGACGCCGTTTCACCGCACCGACCGGAGAAAGCGCATGACCCAGCAAGACCGTCGCACACGCGTCGTCATCATGGGCGCGGCCGGCCGCGACTTCCACAACTTCAACATGGTGTATCGCGACGATCCACTCTGCGAAGTGGTGGCCTTCACCGCGGCCCAGATCCCGGGCATCGCCGGCCGCCGCTATCCGCCTCAGCTGGCCGGCCCGCTCTACCCGGAAGGCATCCTCATCGTCGACGAGGCGGAGCTGGAGGCGCTGATCCGCGAGCACCACGTCGACGCAGGTGGTGTTCGCCTACAGCGACGTCCCGCACGCCCACGTGATGCACCTGGCCTCGCGCGCGCTGGCCGCGGGAGCGGACTTCGTGCTGCTGGGGCCGCAGCGCACCATGATCCGGGCGCAGGTGCCGGTGATCGCCGTGTCGGCGGTGCGCACCGGCTGCGGCAAGTCCCAGACCGCGCGCTATCTGTCGCGGCTGCTGCGGGCGCGGGGGCTGCGCGTGGCGGTGATCCGCCACCCCATGCCCTACGGCGATCTGTCGCGCGAGGCGGTGCAGCGCTTCGACCGGCGGGCGGACCTGGACGCCGCCCACTGCACGGTCGAGGAGCGCGAGGAATACGAGCCCCATCTGGCGGCGGGCAACGTGGTGTTCGCCGGCGTCGACTACGCGCGCATCGTGGCGGCGGCGCAGGCCGAGGCCGATCTCATCCTCTGGGACGGCGGCAACAACGACTTCCCGTTCGTCCGCCCCGACCTGCACCTCGTGCTGGTCGATCCGCTGCGCCCGGGGCACGAGTCGACCCACCACCCGGGCGAAGCGGTGCTGCGCATGGCCGACGTGGTGGTGGTGGCCAAGATCGATGCCGCGGCGGCGGCCGACGTGCAGCGGGTGAGCGAGAACGTGCGCCGCATCAATCCGCGTGCCGCCATCGTGCGGGCGGCATCGCCCATACGCCTCGACGACGCGGACGCCGTGCGCGGCCGGCGCGTGCTGGTGGTGGAGGACGGGCCCACCATCACCCACGGCGGCATGGCCTACGGCGCCGGCTACGTCGCCGCGACGCGGGCCCACGCGGCGCGCATCGTCGATCCGCGCCCGTTCGCGGCGCCGGCGATCGCCGCCGTCTTCACGCAGTACCCGCACATCGGCCCGGTGCTGCCGGCGCTCGGCTACAACGCCGCACAGCTCGAGGCGCTGCGGCGACGATCAACGCCGTGCCGGCCGACGTCGTGGTCGCCGCCACGCCGATCGATCTCGCCGCACTGATCGAGGTGAACAAACCGGTGGTGCGGGCACGCTACGAGTTCGCGGAAATCGGCCGGCCGGGACTGGCGGAGGAAATCGAGAAATTCCTGCAGCGGCTGCCTACGGCGGCCCCGTGATCGCGCACAGCCGCGACCCGGAGCACCCCGTGGTCAGAGCGGCCGCACCACGTGCAGGGTATCGCCGGCATCCGGATCGCGGTGCGCCTCGAAGCCGAGTTGGCGCGCGAACTTGAGCATCTTGTGGTTCTGCACCAGGACGTAGCCTTCCATGGTACGGAAGCCGCGCTCCCGCGCCGCGTCCATGAGGGCGAGCATGAGCAGGCCGGCCACGCCGGAACCCTGCCAGGCGTCGTCGATGGCGACGGCGAATTCGCAGGAATCCCCCACGGCGCCGGAGGCATAGCGGGCGACGCCGATCTCCTGCTCACGGCCCTCGTGCGCCACGGTGGCGACGAAGGCCATATGCCGATCGTAGTCGATCTGCGTGAAGTATTTGAGCTTGGTGGGGGACAGCTCGCGCAGCTCCGACATGAAGCGGTTGTAGCGGGAATCGTTCGACAGGTGGCGCACGAATTCCTGCTCCAGCGGCGCATCGTCCGCCCGGATCGGCCGGATCATGACCTCGGTGCCGTCGAACAGGTAGCGCCTGCGGGCGAGGTGGCTGGGAAAGTCGGCCATGGTCTTGTCGGTCCTGCGCCGGAAACGGGGATGACGCTTTTGCCCCGGGCGCCAATCATACGCCGGCCGGCCCGGGACGACGTGCCCCACGCCGGGATTGCAAAATCTCCGGTTGCGGCGCAGCATTTTGCCTCAATTCAAGTCCGGCGACGCCATGCCGGCATTCATCGGAGGCATTCATGCTTACAATCCAAGACTGCATCGAACTGTCCGAACTCACCGAAGACGAGATTCTCGCCATCGCCGAACACGAGCACATTCCGGAAATGGCCGCCATCGAGATGGGCAATTATCTCGTGCACACGCCGGAAGGCGAGAAGCGCATCCGGCGCATGATCGTGGAAGACATCGTCGCCGCGCGTCATCACGGCAATCTGCGCCACGCCGCCACGCTCAAGCTCGCGCTGAAGCATTTCGTCGAGACCCACGGCGGGGCGCGCTGACCGGCTGACTGCGGACGACGGCGTTCGCGTCCGCCGCCCCGCACCCGCGGTCTCCCGATCGGGCGCGCGGCGCGTTATCCTTGCGTCCGTACCCCGACCACCGTCCGACACGATGCCGGTCACCCGCGCCGACCTGGAGAAGAACGCCCTGCGGCAGACGCTCGGAGCACTCGCCCATCGGGACCCAGCTTCTGTCCGATGCAGCGCTCGAAGCGTCGCTGCAGCAGGCTCTCGCGCAGCGGCCGGCGGGGCCGGAAGTGTGGCTTTTCGGCTACGGCTCGCTGGTGTGGAATCCGTTCATCCGCTTCCTGGAGCGGCGCGCCGGCACCGTGCGCGGTTATCACCGCCGCTTCTGTCTGTGGTCCCGCATCAACCGCGGCACCCCGGAGCAGCCGGGGCTCGCCCTCGGCCTCGAGCCCGGCGGCACCTGCCGCGGCGTGGTGTTCCGCATGGACGGCGACGTCGCCGAGAACGAGCTGCGCATCCTGTGGCGGCGCGAAATGATGCTCGGCTCCTACGTGCCGCGCTGGGTCCGGGTCACAGCCGCGGCAGACCGCTGACCGCCCTCACCTTCGTCATCAATCGCGATTCCGCCGGCTATGCCGGCAAGCTCGGTCCGATGCAGCCGATCGTCGACATCCTGATGCGCGCGCGGGCCTCTACGGCAGCAGCATGGACTATCTGGTGCGCACGGTGGATGGGCTCAACCACTGCGGCATTCGCGACGCCGCGGCTGGAACGGCTGCGCGATATGGCGCTGAAGCGCATGGCCGATCGGCAGCGAGGACTGATAGCCGCGTGGCTGGCTTTGCGTCGGCGGCCCGTTTCAGGTATTCGATCAGACGAATACGGAGCACTTCATGCGCGTCACCCTGGTCCATGTCCATGTCAAGCCGGACAACGTCGCGGCATTCATCGCCGCCACCCGGCGCAACCACGAAGCCTCGGTCGCGCGAACCGGCAACCGCCGCTTCGATGTGCTGCAGTCGCCGCAGGACGCGACCCGCTTCATCCTCTACGAAGCCTATGCGTCGCGCGGAGGACGCCGCCGCGCACAAGCAGACCGCCCACTACGCCGCCTGGCGCGACGCCGTCGCGGACATGATGGCCGAACCGCGCCAGGGTGTGCCCTGGTGTCGGCCTGTTTCCAGCCGAGACTCGAATCTATGATCCTTCTCCATCGCACGCCTGCCGCGTATCGAGTTCGGCGCGGGCAGCCGCCGAAAAGCTTCCGCGACATCGCGGCACAGTATGGCAAACGCGTGCTGCTGGTGACGGGCGCGCAGTCCTTCGTCGAATCCGAAGCGGGCGGCACCCTGCTGGCCGGACTGAAAGCGCAGCGACTGTCGCTTCGACCGTGTAACAATCGCCGGCGAACCCTCGCCGCAGAGCGTGGACGATGCCGTGGCGCAGTGGCGCGGACGCCGACATCGAGGTCGGTGATCGGCATCGGCGGCGGCAGCGTGCTGGACGCCGCCAAGGCGATCGCCGGCCTGCTGCGGCCGCGGCAACTCGGTGATGGATCATCTGGAAGGCGTCGGCCCGGAAAAGCCCTACACTGGTCCCGCCATGCCCTTCATCGCCGTGCCCACCACCGCCGGCACCGGCTCGGAAGCGACCAAGAACGCGGTGCTGTCCACCCACGGCGCGGACGGCTTCAAGAAATCCTTCCGCGACGACAAGCTGGTGCCCGAATACGCCATCGTCGATCCCGACCTGCTCGCCGACCTGCCCGCCGGCGCTGATCGCCGCCAACGGCATGGACGCCTTCACCCAGTTGCTCGAATCCTATGTCTCGACCCGCGCCAATCCGATGACCGATGCGCTGGCGATGTCGGGCATGCAGGCGGTGCGCGACGGTCTGTTCGCCTGGTACGAGGGCGGCGATCGGCAGCGGCCGCCGGGCGCGAGAAGATGGCCTACGCCGCGCTGCTGTCGGGCATCTGCCTGGCGCAGACCGGGCTCGGTTCGGTGCATGGCCTGGCTTCGCCGCTGGGCGCCTTCTTCCCCATTCCCCACGGCGTGGTGTGCGGCACCCTGGTGGCCGCCGCGACCAGGCTCAACATCGACGTCATGCAGGAGCGCGATCCGGACAATCCGGCCCTGGCGCAAGTATGCCCAGGTCGGCAGGTTGCTGCGCGGCCGCAGCGCATGTGGACGACATCGGCGCCCGGGTATTCCTGGTTCATACCCTGAACGAATGGACCCGGCGCTTGAGTCTGCCGCCCCTGGCCGCGCTCGGCGTCGAGGCCGGCAGACCTGCCGCGCATCGTCGCCAACTGCCGCGGCTCCAGCATGAAGACGAATCCGGTGGTCCTGAGCGACGAGGAAGTGACGCGGCTGCTGCGCATGCGCCTGTAGGCCGTGGCAAGCGTTCCGGTCTACGTGCATGCACGCGGACAGCCACGGCCTGACAAGCAACGAAGGGAGACACCCCATGTCCCAGCTGCTCACCCTGTCGCGCGCGGCGCGCATCGTCGGCGTCACCCGCGGCGTCGCTGCAATCGAAGATCCAGAGCGGCGAGCTGGCCGCCTTCGACGGCATGGTGTCCGCGGAAGATCTGCTGCGCCTGTTTCCCGACGTCAAGCTCGAGGACGACGGCGGCTTCGAGCGCGTCACCCGCATCAAGGAAGAGGCGTTCGGCCGGCGCGTGCGCGAGCGCATGCTGCCGAGCCAGGACATCCTCGCCCAGAGACTGTTCGAGCAGAGCCGCGAACTGACCGACGTGCGCGCCCACCTTCAGCGCTACCACTCCCTGGTCGTGCGCCTGGAAGAGCGCATCCGCAGCCTTGGTCGCATGCGAGCCAGGGCGAGGGCGCAGGACCGCGACGGAACTGGGGGAATTCCTGGACCATGAACTGCAAGAGGTGCTGGGCCGCATCCGAGGCGCCCGATGCGCTCGCGGTGATGGATGATATGCTGCGGGTCATGTCCGCCCAGGTCGTGGTGCAGTCCGAGCCGGCACGAATTCTTCGTCGATGGCGCCGACTCCGATTCTCGAAGCCGGCGCTGCGCGCCGGTCTGTCCCTGAACTACGGCTGTTCCAGCGGCAACTGCGGCCTGTGCAAGGCGCGCGTCGTATCCGGTCAGGTGAAGCAGGGTGCGCCACCACGACTACGTGCTGTCGGAGGCGGAGAAGCTGCAGGGCTACACCCTGCTCTGCTCCCACACCGCGGTGAGCGACCTGGTGATCGAGGCGCTGGAGGCGACGACCGCGACCGACATTCCGCAGCAGCAGATCGGCGCCCGCGGTCAAGACCGTTTCGCCGCCTCGGTGACGACGTCATGCTGCTGCACCTGCAGACACCGCGCACACAACCGGCTGCGCTTCCTCGCCGGCCAGAACGTGACCCTGTCCGTGCTCGGGTCGGAACCGATGCAACTGCCGGTGGCGAGTTGTCCCTGCGACGACCGCAACCTGCAGTTCCATGTCGAGCGCAACCCGGAGCTCGGCTTTGCCGAGACGCGTGTTCTACTCCCTGCGAGCACGGCGACCCGGTGACGGTGTGGGGTCCGTGGGGCGATTTCGTCCTGCGCGCCGAATCGCCGCGCTCGATCCTGTTCGTCGCCTGCAATACCGGTTTCGCCCCGGTCAAGAGCCTGATCGAGCACGCCATGGCGCTGGACGTCGGCCGAGGACATGCATCTGTACTGGGTCGCGACGAAGCCGGGCGGCCATTACCTGTCCAACCTGTGCCGCTCCTGGGCCGATGCACTGGACAATTTCCACCCCGTGCTGCTGGTGACGACGGGCGCCGATGCGCTGCAGCGCGGAGCAGCCGACGTCGTGGACCGCCTGCGCGCCGCCCACCCTCGCCTGGGGGATTTCGACATCTACCTGGCCGGACCGCAGCCGTTCGTGGATGGCGTCGCAGCGCTTCTCGCCCGGCACGGCTTCCCGCAGGAACAACTGACGGCGACGATCCCATGAGGGCAAAGCGGGCCGCCCGTCCGGCGCGCCCCAGATTCGATGCGACAGCGCCGGCGGAGCGCCGCAGCGGACGCCATGAATAACCCTAATCTTGCGCGGGGATTGCGCCGTTAGTGTCGGGAGCCTATAAGCTTCACTGCTGCGAAACGCCGATGACGATTCATCGCAGTGAATGGCGCATCACACCATGACCCGGACAGCATTGAACCACACCCCGACCATGCGCCGCGACGGCGCGCCGTCTGCGCGTCCGCGCCACACCTGAACGACAACGCCAACGGGCCGCCACGGATGGATCTCAGCCGCGTCTATCGCAAGACCCAGCAGGGCGAAGAGGCGCTCAAGGGCCGGACTCGCCTGCACGGCCAGCGTCTGCGTTCGCTCCTGATCCTGGTGGACGGGCAGGCGACGGCGAAGGAGTTATGCGACAAGGTCGGCAACAAGTACCGTCCCCGCGCCACCCTCGGACAACTGGAACATCTCGGCCTGATCGAGCCGGCGGGAGCAGCCCCAGCCCCCGGCAGCGCGGAGGAGGATTTGCCGGTCGTGGCAGACGCGGTGGAGGCCGAAGAGGAGTTGGCGGCCGCAAGCGAGGCGCCTGCGACCGAACCCGCGCCCGAGCCGCAACCGGTTCCGCCGGAGCAAGCTGAACCCGAGTCTCAGACCCCGGCTGCGCCCGAGCCGGAATCGGAGTCGCCCGCCGCTGCCGCTGCGTCGTCCACTCCGGTCGAGGCCGTCGTTCACACGGCCCCCCCCACTCAAGAGATGCCGGCGGCCGCCGACGGCGCGGCTGCCGGCTCAACCGAAGTCGCGCCGGAACCGGAACAGCCGGCCGCGGTCGAGGGCTCAGATGCACGGGACGCACCGCAGGAGCAGGACGCGAACGCCACGGATCCGGGGCTGGAGCCGGTGGTCGCGGACGAACAGCCGCAACGCCCATCCCCGCTCGCCGAAGCCTTCGATTCGCCCCAATCGCGGCATGAGGACAGGATCGCCGTCGAATCCCTGTGGCAGCGGTTGGCAAGCGCGACCGAACCCCTGCGGCGACGCGAGTGGAAACTGAAGCGGCCGGCACCCCGGCTGTGGTGGGTGCTGGCGCCGGCAAGCGTGGTCGTGCTGGCGCTGCTTGCGGCGCTGGCGCTGTCCTGGAGTAGCTACCGCGCCACCATCGAACGGCACGCGAGCGCGGTCATCGGACAGCCGGTACGCATCGGCGGCATGAGTCTCGCCCTGTTTCCCCCCGGTCTGACGCTGGAAGACGTGGACATCGGCGCCGGGCGGCTGGCGCAGGCGTCGGTCGTCCGCGCATCTGCGTCGATTCACGGCTGGAGCGATCTCGACCCCCTCACCATCGATCTCGCGATCGACGGCCTGACCCTGCAGCAAGCCGGCGCCGCGGCGCTGTGCGGCGCCGCCCGCCTCGACCCCGCCGGCGTGCGTGGGGCCCGGCTTCATGTCGTCGACGTCAGCAACCTCAGCCTCGCGCTGGGAAATAGCGTGATCCAGGACCTGCGCGGCGCCATCGAGTTCGACCGGGCGCAGGGTGCGACGGCGGTCAGTCTGGCCGATGCCGACAACCGCCTGCGCGCCACCCTTGCGCCGCAGGGCAAGGGCTGCCGCTTCACGGCGACCGGAAACAACTGGCGTCTGCCGCTGCGCGGCGGCCTGATGTTCTTCGGCCTCAATGCCCAGGGCAGCTTCGACGAAAACGGCATGCAAGTGACGGCCTTCGACGCCCGGGTGAGCGACGGCATCGTCAGCGGAAACGGGGAACTGGACTGGTCGCCCCGCACCAACCTCGAACTGCGGCTCGAACTGCGGCATGTCGAGCTGGCCAAGCTGCTCCCCGCGCTGGGCCTGGAAGCCCTGGCCCACGGACCGCTGAATGCCAAGCTGCAGGTTTCCTCCCGGCCCGCAAGCCTGGGCGCCCTGGGCGAGGCACTGAGCGGGCGCGGCACCCTGACCGTGGGCCACGGCAGCGTCGACCGCTTCGATCTGGTGGAGGCGGCACGCACCATTACCCCCGATGCGGTACGCGGCGGCGCGACCCGTTTCGAGCAACTCACCGCACAGATCCAGTTCGAGCGCGGCAACGCCGCGCTGCGCAACCTGCACCTGGACGCCGGAGCGTTGCAGGCCGACGGCCATGTGGCCATCGACAACCGCAACCGTCTGGGCGGCGCAGTCACGGTTCACATCCGCGGCAGCACCGGCCAGTTGCGGGTGCCGCTCCAGGTCGGCGGCACCCTGGCCGCGCCGGAACTCACCCCGGCACCCAACCCGGATCAGTCGGAGTCGGAGTCGGAGTCGGCGGCAGCGCCGCAGGCCGCCGCAGCAAATCCAGGCCGCTGAACCGCCGCTCCCGGCAGCGCCGGCTCCCCTGCCCCGGGGATAAATTCCGGCAGTACCCCGATCAAAGGGTTCTTTGGCCGCGCCGGAGGGCGTGAATTACCATTGCACACTTCGTCCGTCCCCGTCGCACGAGGAGGTGACGGATCCGGAAACCGATCCCGCTTCGCAAGACATCCGACGTTAACTCATGCGCCCTGCCCAGATCACCGTCCATCATCGAACGCGAATTCCTCAGCGCCCGCGAGGGCCACCACACGCCGGTCATGCTGTGGGGGCCGCCCGGCGTCGGCAAGTCGCAGATGGTGGCCCAGGTGGCGGCGCGCCACGGCACGCCGATGATCGACATCCGCCTGTCGCAGATGGAGCCCTCCGACCTGCGCGGCATCCCGTTCCGCGTCGGCGACCTGGTGGAATGGGCGATCCCGGCCATGCTGCCGGACGCGAAGCGCCACGGCGACAGCGGCATCCTGTTCCTCGACGAGATCACCTCGGCGCCGCCGTGCGGTCTCCGCGGCCGCCTATCAGCTGATCCTCGACCGCCAGCTCGGCGCCTACCAGGTGCCGCCGGGCTGGGCCATCTTCGCCGCCGGCAACCGCCAGGGCGACCGCGGCGTCACCTACGCCATGCCGGCGCCGCTGGCCAACCGCTTCTCCCACTTCGAGGTCGAAGCCGCACCTGGACGACTGGGTGGCCTGGGCCTACGGCAACGGCATCGACGAGCGGCTGATCGGCTTCCTGCGCTTCCGCCCGGAGCTGCTGTTCGACTTCGACCCGGCGCGCAATCCCACCGCCTTCCCGACGCCGCGCTCCTGGGAATTCGCCCACCGCGCGCTGCAGAAGTTCGGCGACACGCCCGACCTGCTCACCGGCGCCCTGGCCGCCTGCGTCGGCCAGGCGGCCGGCGTCGAATTCGCCGCCTACCTCGCCAGCCTGGCGCGCATGCCCGATCTGGACGCCATCGTCGACGGCCGCGAGGCCGCGGTGCCCGCAGAGATCGACCTCCAGTACGCCGTGGCCGCCGCCCTGGTGGCGCGGGCCATCCGCGCCAAGGGCACGGCGGCAGGCCACGCCAGTTTTCGGCAACATCCTCGACTACGCCGGCCGCTTCCCGCTGCGCGAGATGGGCGTGATGCTGGTGTCCGACCTGCACCGCCATGTCGGCGCCGAAGTGTTCGCCGTGCCCCAGTTCGGCGACGTGGGCGAACCAGGTGGCCGATGTCATGCTCTACGAGTAATGAGTTCCAGACTCGACGTCGAAACCAAGCTCGCCGCCGCGCGCACCCGGCTGATCCTCGACAAGCCCTTCCTCGGCGCGCTGGTGCTGCGCCTGCCGCTCAAGGAAGCCAGTCCGTCCTGGTGCCGCACCGCCGCCACCGACGCGCGCCACTTCTACTACAACCGCGCCTACATCGACAAGCTGTCGGTGGACCAGACCCAGTTCGTGCTGGCCCACGAGGCCCTGCACTGCGCCCTGTCCCATTTCGCGCGGCGCGGCCACCGCGTGCTGCGGCGCTGGGACCTGGCCTGCGACTTCGCCATCAATCCGCTGCTGGTGAAGGACGGCCTCAAGCCGCCGCCCGAGGCCGTCGTGCTTCGACCAGTACGAGGGCATGACGGCGGAGGAGATCTATCCCTGCATCGACGACAACCGGACAGCGAGACCCTGGACCAGCACATCTACGACGGCGACGAGGGCGGACAGGGCGAGGACGGCCAGCGGCGGCGGCGCCGCCCAGCAGCAGTCGCAAGGCGCGAACAGGGCGGCGGCAGCCGACAGCGAGGAAAGCGGCGAGCAACCACGGCAGCGATCTCGCCGACGGCGAGCCGCCGCCGGCGCCGCTGTCCGCAGTCAGGAACGCGAGGATCTGGAACAGCAGTGGGAGCACTACGTGGCCAGCGCCGCCAATCGCGCGCAGCAGGCGGGCCGGCTGTCCGGCGCTCATGGCGCGGCTGGTCGAAGACCGGCTGCAGCCGCAATTGCCTTGGCGCTCGCTGCTGGCCCACTACTTCTTCCAGAATGCGCGCAGCGACTACAACTACATGCGGCCGTCGCGCCGCGAGGGCGACGATGATCCTGCCCAGCCTGCGCAGCGCGCAATGCGAGCTGGCCGTGGCGCTGGACGTCTCGGGCTCGATCGGCGACGGACGATCTGGCGCAATTCGTCGCCGAGATCAACGCCATCAAGGGCACGCTGCCGGTGCGCGTCACGCTGTTCGCCTGCGACGCGGACCTGGCCGAGGGTGCGCCCTGGCTGTACGAGCCGTGGGAGGAATTCGCGCCTGCCGCGCAAGTTCGCAGGGCGGCGGCGGCACCGACTTCAACCCGGTGTTCGACTGGATCGAACGCGAGCGATCTGCGGCCCGACGCGCTGCGTGTATTTCACCGACGCCGACGGCGAATTCCCCGACGGCCGCGCCGGCCTTTCCCGTGCTGTGGCTGGTGAAGGGCAAGCGGCCGGTGCCCTGGGGCAAGAGGATTCAGCTCAACTGATGACCGCAGCCTGCTTTCCCCCGAAGACACGCTGCGCCTCAACGTGCTGCTGGCCGGCAGCGTGCGAGGCGATCCGCATCGACGAAGGCGCGATTGACGCTGCACGCGCTGACCGAGCGCGGCGAAGCCAAGGTGAGCGCTGCATCCGCAACTGCCGCGCCGACCAGTACCTGCTGCGCGTGCGCGAGCTGCTCGGCGGCCACGCCCTCGGCTCGCCCGGCGGCTATCCGGTCTATCTGCAGGCGCTGGACGCGCATGGGCCAGACTTCCGGCGCCAACCTCGCGGCGCTGCTGCTGCTGGGCGAACCGGAAGCGGTGGTGGCCGTCGCCCATGCCGCCAGGGCTCACCGACGAGCTGGCGCGGCGCGTCTGGTGGGCCATGCCGACCATGGAGATCGCCCGCTGCATGCTGGCGCAGGACGCAGTGGCCCAGGGCACGATGGGCCGGGTGCTGGCGGACTTCCTGGTGGAGCACATGCCGTTCGAGGAGAGACGCCGGACGCCAACCTGGAAACCATCCGCCTGGTCCTGTCGCGCGGGCCTGGCCGACGCCGCCACCCTGGCGAACTGTGGGCCAAGGCGCGGCGTCAGCCCTACCACTACATCGGCTTCCTCGAGTTCCTGCCCGATGAGCTGCCGGAGGATGTGCCGGCGCGCGACGATCACGCCTCGATCGCACGCATTGGACGATCTCGCCCGACTGGCAATCCGTTCGCGGTCCTGCTTTCGCGCTGCTTCAGCGCAGCGGCCAGACCTTTCTCAAGGCGGCGGCAGAAGTGCTGGCGAAGCCCGTCACCCACAACATCGTGTACCCATCTGTTCGACGTGATCGGCGACTACTTCGAACGGTGCGCCCGCGCAATGCTGTCGCGCAGCGACGTCGATGCCATGGCCGCAGCGGCCGAGAGCCGAGGCGGACTGGACGAGACGCAGCGCGGCGACGCCGACGTCCTGATCGTCGCGCTGCCGCAGTCTCGGCGCCGCAACTGCGAGCCATGTGCCCTGCTCGGCAGTCTGTCGAGCGCGGTCGAACCGGTGCTCACCCGCACCACGGCAGTCGGACCGCTGATGCGGCGCAAGCTGGAAGCGGTCGTGGCGCCGATCGTCCGCGCAACTCGCAGGTCCTGCGCGACGCAGAACGCCGCCTGTGCCAAGATTTCTCCGACGACAACTGGAAGGAATCGTGAAGATCTTCGTCGACCAGGAAACCAACCTGATGCAGGAGCGCTTCGCGCTGATCTACGCCACGCATCGCGGCCGCAAGCGCTTTCAGGAAAACTGCGTGCACGTCAAGACGCCAGGAGGCCGAGGCTGCGGCGGCGCCGACGCCAGCCCACCTGCATCCGGCCGTGGTGCTCGGTCCGTCCAAGTCATCCGAAGGCATTTCGCATGTACTACCTGGTGCGCTGGCTGGACTGAAAACGGAGCGAACGCCATGCAGAAGAACTATCCCAAGATCGACATTCCGGTGCTGCCGGCCGCAGGACACCGCGCTGGAGTCCTGCTCCAGCGCCGAACCGTTGCCCTCATGGTGCTGGGCGATTCGATGCTGCCGGAATTCGCGGAGGGCGAAATCATCGTCATCGAGCCGGAGGGCTCGCCCACGACGGCTCCTACGTGCATGCCTTCCACAACGAGGAATACATCTTCCGCCAACTGCTCCGCGCGACGGCCGACTGGCTGCTGCATCCGCTGAACGCGCATTACGCGGACGAGTCGATTCCCGATCTGACGGCGGTGAAGGGTGTCATCATCCAGAAGCAGCAGCGCGGCGGCCGCCGCGCACGCGAAAACGATACGTCGATTGAACATCATCGCTCCGTCGCCCGCAGCGGGGTACCCACCTCCGACCCGCAATCAGGAGACAGCCATGCCCTACTACATCTACAACGTCCACCAACCGCTGCGGAATCTGGAGAAAGTCGAGGAGCACGACGCCTTCCGCGCCGCCTCGGACCGCGCCAAGCAGATGAGGCGCGAGATTCCCGCCGGCCAGGACTACCTGGTCAAGATGATCCACGCGGAGAACGAACTGCAGGCGGAAGACCTGCTTGTCCCAGGTGCGCGAGAAGGAACCGCTCACCGGGGACGACTGGTAGCCCGTGGACCACGACACCTTCCGCGATGCGCGGCGGGCGCTCAACCCGCACCCCTGTCCCTTCGAGAAGGCGATCCTGGCGCGCTGCTGCGCCTGCTCGCTGGCGCTGCGGCTGAGCATCTCCGAACGCGAGACGGTGGCCTGCGAATCCGCGTCGGCGCGCGAAACCTGCGCCCGGCTGCGCGCCGAACTGAGGCAGAACTCGCTGTTCGCGCTCAAGATGCACCCCGGCACGCCGCTGCCCCATGCCAAGGAGATGAAGACGATGTGCGGCGGTCTGTCGGGACTGCAGCAGGAAGTGGCGCCCGCCGACGAGGTCGCCGACGTGCAGGCGCTGGTCGCGGCGGCGCTCGCCAAATTCGGCAGCCTGGAAGCCCTGCCCTATTCCCGGATCATGCCCGCGGTGGCGGCCTTCGAGGTGCGGCGCCGCCGTGGCTGAGGTGCGCGGGCGGCTGCATACGAACCCGCGGCGCCGCGGCCGGTCATAGTAGGCAGTACGGCAGACCACTGCAGATCTCAGGGAGAAGTAAAGCCATGCGCAATCTCCATCGACTCGTCGACGCGGTGCAGAAGCAACTGCGACATCTCGGACGCGCACCACGCCCGCGACATGACCATGTGCACCTACCTGCTGGAGATGCGCGAGTACTTCCGCTGGGAGCACGACATTCCCGCTCGACCAACCGCCGCCGCGGGACGAACTCGGCAGCTGGCTGACGCAGCGCGAGGCGCGCTGGGGCGAATTCGAGAGCGAAACCTTCGAGCCGCTGCCGGTGGGCGATGCGCATTACGACCCCTTCGCGATCGAGGCCATCAACCGCGAGCTGAATCCGGTCGGCCTGGTCTATGGCGGCGGCTACGGCCGCTTCCGCAAGCCCCATTTTTTCCTCGGCGAACTGGTGCGGCGCGAGAACCGCGCATGGCTTCGAAGTGCTGGTGACCGGCTGCGAGTATGCGCGCGACATCACTGCCCTGCCCGCCGCCTTCCAGAATGGCGCCATTTACGTGCGGCAGGATGCGCTGCGGCGCTGGCTGTGGGAAAAGGTCGAACTGTGGAGCGTGAAGAAGGGCGACGGCCCGCTGCAAGGCGGCGCTCGACTGCTACGGCTACGTCGCCGATCCGCGCCGCGGATTGGAGCGCATGACCGACAGTCGAGAGCGAGTCCGTGATCCTGCACGAGATTGGAGAGGGCCTCGCCGAGCGCCTGCTCGGCCGCGACTGGAAGGACATGATCGCGTCCTTCACGCGCAAGCGCCCCGAGATCCTCGCCCGCGCCGTGCGCGACAATCTCGCCGACTGCCTGTCCACGCTGCCGGGGCTGATCGAGCGCGACGCGCAATGCTCCCTCCACTTCTACTTCGCCAACTTCGAGGGCATGCGCCGCACCTTGTTCCCGCGCCTGGTTGAGAGCTACCGCCGCTGGACGCGAGACCGGCAAGCCCCGCCCCCCTGCTCGACGCCGCGCGCGCCGGAACCGCGCACTGGGCCGATGCCGCCTCGCGCCTGATCGATCTGCACCGCCGCGACCCGGCGAGGCGCCGAAGCGGCGATCGAAGCGTTGCTGGGCGAGGAACCGGCGGAACTCGCGCTGTAGGATCGATTCGCGCCACCGGGTCACTCCTATCCGCGGCGCATCACGGTCGGCGCGGTGGTGCCTGTGCTGACGAATTCCATCGCTCCCCGGGTTGGGTCGCCAGCGGAGAACCTGCCACTTTTGCGGGGCAGGGTGGGCCCGAGATGTGAAATTATTCGACCACGGCCCCTTTTGCTCCATTTGCTTTCGGCCCCTTTTGCTCTCTTCTTTCTGGGATCTTCGATCGCGTTACTTCCGCTTGGAATTGGGTTGGGCCTCCGCGATTTATGCGTATAGTGTTGAACCAGCATTCGCTTGGAGGCAGTAACATATCAACCTTCGCTGGCTGGTTACGCCCCCCCTGAAGCGCGACGTTTTACGAATGGAGAGCATGGAAATGGCCGATGACGCATCCCTTGTTAGCGGTACCGTTGCGGCGCCAACGTTGACAACTTTTGATGCTGCCGCTTTATCGGCACCACTGTATTTTCCGGTTTCGACAACCAAACTGGTCGTGATGTCACTCTGTACGCTATCACTGTATCAGATCTATTGGTTCTATAAGAATTGGTGGCATGTGAAGGAGCGTGAACCAAGTACCATAAGGCCCGCGTTGAGATCACTTTTCGCCATCTTCTTTTGTTATTCTCTTTTCTCGAAGGTCCGAAAGACCGCCTCAGAAAACAGCATTAACGTATATGTACCAGCAGGTAATCTTGCCACCCTCTGGATCCTCAGCGCATTGCTATCTGGCCTCCCCGACCCCTATTGGTTAATTGGTTTCCTGGCCATCTTCTTACTTGTGCCGGTTCAAATTGCCACCAATCAAATCAACGCAAGAATGGCTCCAATTCACGACCGGAATGAACGCTTCTCTGCGGGCAACATTGCGACGGTGGTCATTGGAGGACTCTTTCTCATCGCAGCCGTCTTCGCAGCATTTGTGCATCCGAGTTGAGTCTGCGCTCAATTCACGTAAGGGCCGGACTAAAGGGGCTCGGCTTCTCCCCTTAGCGCGTTCCCTGTGATGGGATTAATGGGGTCTGGCTCGGACTATTCTCATGCTTCCTCCGGACCAGTTGTCGCCGCCTTGTCCCTGCCGTTGGCGAGCAGTTGGCCTTGCTGTGATTTACGGGGGCGGCGGTCGCATGCGCTACGCCAGCGTAATCGAGAAGGCTGAACGCAACTACTCCGCGTACTCCCATCCCGCCGGGGCGTGTCGCCCCGGGGACCGCCGTTGCCGAACTGTAAGAGCAGATCAGAGAGGCGATCGCGTTTCACCTGGATCAGATGCGCCAAGAGGGTTCGGCGATTCCGCAACCGTCGAGCCAGGTCGAGTATGACTAGGTTGCCGCATGACGGCGATGTCCGTCCGGCGGATTGCTGTCCGCTGCGCGTGGCAGTAGGATTTGTTCGTTGTCCGTGCCGAGTGCATCGAGGCCGCCCGGCAGCGACTGCTTCAAGGGGGCCATTCACAGCCAGCGCAACGGTTAGCGTGAACGCCGCGCCGTGCAAGCCGCTTAGCGGACCGACCCCAACGGCATCGTTTTCATAATGACCAGCGACAGCACGAACGTCTTTGTATCCTACAGCCACGCCGACGCGTCATTGGTTGCCCCGGTCGTCCAACTCCTTCGCCTCAACAAATCCCTCGTCTTCCACGACATCGACAGCATTCGCCCCGGCACGAAGTGGCGCGGCGAGATCGCCAGGGCCCTGGCCGACTCCAACCTCGTCGTCGTATTTTGGTGCGATCACGCCTGCCATTCCGACGAGATGGCAAAGGAGTGGAAGGCGGCCATCGACCAGGACAAGGATCTGCTGCCCCTGCTGCTGGATGCCACGCCCCTGCCCCCGGAACTGGGCGAATTCCAATGGATCGATTTTCGCGGAACGGTCGGCGCCAGCCACCAGTTGCTGGGCTCGTTGACGCTCGGCCACGAAGCCGCTGCCGCGTCGGCGCCTCCGGTGCCGGCGGCGTCGGGGAAATCGGCGCGCTGGCTGCCGCTCGGCGGACTCGCCGCAGTGGTTGCCGTCGCCATAGCATTGGGCCTGTTCCTCGGGGGAGCACCGCATTCCCCTGATACATCTGTCGCCCCTGCACCGACGGCGCCCGGATCGACACCGATCCCCCCACCGACACCCGCCGCGGCCGTCGATCCGACGTTTCGCGACCTCGGCGCCCTGCTTCTCGCGTTGGCCGCTCTCGCCCTCGTGGCATGGGCAGCGTGGCGGTTGGTTCGGCGATCAAGGCGTGCGAGACCTGCGGCCGAGCTGAGCCGACCGCCGGGCGAAGCCGAGCGGCGCATGGCGACCGAGGTCGAGGCAGAGATCCTGCGGCGCACGGCACTGCGACGGGACAACTGAAGGGCCTGGATCGCCGGAATGCTGTCAGCCAAGTCCGGCGGGCACGGCCCGCCCTACAAATTCACAAATCGGAAGGGGTTGACCTTCCCATCGTTGTAAGGTCCAGCATGAAGGCTCCACAACCCGTTCGAGGAGTCGCGACATGGAACACACGCATCACCAGACGCACGCTCGGGGCCGCTCCCTCCACCATTCGGAAGTTGCATCCCTCGATCGCATCGCGTTCCTGGCGACCATTCACTGTCTCACCGGATGTGCCATCGGCGAGGTTGCCGGCATGGTCATCGGCACCGCGCTCGGTTGGAGCAATCTGGAAACCATTTTCCTCGCGGTCGCTCTCGCGTTTCTCTCCGGCTATGCGCTCACCATGCTGCCGTTGCTGCGAAACGGCTACCGCTTCCGCTCCGCCGCGCGCCTCGCCCTCGCCGCCGACACGGCCTCAATCACGGTGATGGAGATCGTGGACAATCTGCTGATGCTGGCGATTCCGGGTGCCATGGACGCGCCGCTGAACTCGGTGCTGTTCTGGTCCGCTCTCGCGCTGTCGCTGGCGGTGGCCGGCGTGGCGGCCTACCCGATTAACCGCTGGCTCATCGCGCGCGGCCGCGGGCATGCCCTCGCGCATGGACATCATTGAGGAAGAACACCATGAACATCGGTCAGGCGGCGAAGGCTTCGGGTATCTCGGCCAAGATGATCCGGCATTACGAGGCCATCGGGCTGATTCCCAAGGCGGCGCGCGGCACTTCCGGCTACCGGAACTACCAGCCGGCCGACGTTCATCTGTTGCGCTTTGCAAACCGGGCGCGCGCCGTCGGCTTTGCCACCAGCGAGATCAAGCAATTGCTTTCACTGTGGCAGGACCGGCAGCGCCCCGCGCGCGAGGTACGACGCCTGGCGCAGAATCACCTGACCGACCTCCAATCGAGGATCGCGCAACTCGAGGTCATCGCCGGCAGCCTTTCCCATCTGATCGACCATTGTCGCGGCGATGAGCGTCCCGAGTGTCCCATCCTGGATGCGCTCGCGGATGAGCATGCCGATACGTCCAAGCAAGGGGAGACACAGCGCGACGCGTCGCGCCGAAAGCCGCCACAACGGAGCGTCGCCATGACTTCCGGCAAGTCCGGGTCCATTGCTGGTGCCAGGCGTGTTCGCGATTCGCGGTGATGTCAAGCATCGTAGGGCGGGCCGCGCCCGCCGGGCGTTGCCGCGGCGGACACGGTCCGCCCTACAGCCTTCGGGAAGAGATTCGTCAGCCGGTGCTGTCCAACCAGCTTCCCAGGCCCTGGGAGTTCAACTCGATATCCATGGCGAATACTTCGATCAGCCGCTCCCGCGCCAGGCGCCAGTCGTAACGCCGCGCCTCCGCCAGCAGAATGGCCGTCACCCCCGCGACCAGGCGTTGGTGCCGCTGCTCGCCCGGATCCTTCTCGCGCAGCGCGAGTTCGACATGGGCGTCGATCAGGCGGTGCAGGTCGGCGGCGAGCCGGGGCACGTCGCGCACCTGGCTGTAGTGGGTGACATAGATCGCGCCCGGCGCGAAGTCGAGCAGCAGTTCCACCGACCGGTGCAACGCATCGGGATCGAACTGGATCGGCGTGGTAGTGGGAAAGACGAACTGCCGGCCGTCGCGGTCCACTTCACGGTACGACAGGCCGAAGGTGTCGCCGGAGAAGATGTGGCCCGAGCGCCGGTCCACGATGCACACGTGGTGCCGTGCATGGCCCGGCGTGTCGAGGAACAGCAGTTCGCGGCCGTCGAGGCGGACGGCGGCCTCGTGCGGAGTTTCCAGCACCCGGTCCGGCGGCACGGGCACGATGTCGCCGTACATGCGCTTTGTCGCTTCGGCACCATAGACGGAGATGGTGCCGGCCACCAGTTTCGACGGATCGACCATGTGGCGCGCGCCGCGCGGATGCACGCAAAGCGTCGCGTTCGGCAGCACCGCCATCAACGCCCCGGCGCCGCCGGCATGGTCGAGGTGGATGTGCGTGAGCATGACGTACTCCACCTGCTCCGGCCGCAGGCCCTTCGCCTGCAGCGCCTCCAGCACGTGCGGCACGGAGGCGTTGGTGCCGGTGTCGACGAGCGCGGCGCGATCGCCCTGAACGATGAGGTGGATGGCGTCGAGCCGCGGCCGGCCAAAGCCGGAGTCTATGGCGCTGATGCCATGTTCATAGTCGGTGATGTCGGCCACGGAACCTGACCTCCAGCAATGGTCGCATTGTAATGCGGTGGCCAATCCGCGGCCGCGGGCGCATCGACGATAATGCCGGACTGCCCATGGACGAACTCAGAGCCTTCCTGTTCGGTGTCACGCTGGCGGCGGCGGTGGGGCCGATCGCGCTGCTGGTCATGCGCAACGGCCTGAATCACGGCCTGCGCCCGGCGCTGGCGAGTGCCCTCGGCGTGGCGCTGGCCGACCTGACCTACGCCGGGATCGCCCTCGGTGCGGGCGCCATCGTGTCGGCGACCCTGGAGGCACAGCGCGGCCTGTTCCAGGCGACGTCCTCGGCCTTGCTGCTCGCCCTCGGCATCTGGCTCACCGGCAGCGCGCTGCGTGCCGGAGCCATCGACGCAGGCGCGGCGGCACCGGCGGCGGTCGGCCTGCTGCCGACCTACCTCCTCACCCTCGCCAATCCGCTCACCATACTGCTCTTCGTCGGTCTTGCCGGTCAGCTTGCATTGGCCCAGGGCTGGCGCGACGCGGCGCGTTTCGCGTTGCTCATCTTCCTCGGCAGTCTGCCGGTGCAGGCGATCTACGCCTTGTCCGGCGCGGCACTGCAGCGCTTCGTGAGCGATCCGCGGCACGTGCGCGCCCTCAATGGGGCGAGCGGCGTCGCCATAGCGGGATTCGGCGCCTAAGGCCTGATTCGCATGTTGTAGCGGGGACGAGTGGCTGAGCGGCGAACGCCGCGGAGGGATTGCAGCGGCAGGCGGCCGGCGGCAATCGCCGCCGGCGGCGCGAACCGGCTTACTTCAGGTGCTGGTTGATGATCTTGGTCATCTCGAACATCGAGACCTGCGCCTTGCCGAAGATCTCTCTCAACTTCTCGTCGGCATTGATCATGCGCTTGTTGATCTCGTCCTGCAGCTTGTTCTTCTTGATGTACTCCCACACCTTCTTCACCACCTCGGTGCGGGGCAGGGGCAGCGCGCCGACGACTCGCGCCAGCATTTCGCTGGGCGTCAACGCTTTCATGAATGCGGCGTTCGGCGTGCGCTTGACCTTCGGCTTGGCAGCAGCGGCGGCCTTCTTGGCCGGGGCGGCTTTTTTGGCGGGGGCGGCCTTGGCTGCGGCGGGCTTCGCAGCCGGCTTCTTGGCGGCGGGTTTGGCGGCCGGTTTCTTGGCGGCCGGTTTCTTGGCCGGTGCCGCTTTGGTCGCGGCGGGCTTCTTTGCGGCAGGTTTCTTGGCAGCGGGTTTCGTGGTGGTAGCCATATTCGGGTCTCCTTTTTTGATTGCGCCTGAATCCGCGTCCCTTCCCTCAGGGAACGACGGAAGCATGAGAATCTCACTCTGCAATGTCAACACCTAACGCGCCGAAACCCGCAAATTTTCAGGCTTTCGTGGCATTTGCGCACCCTTCGGCTGCATCGCGGCGGCGTTCGGCGTAGTCGCCTGCCAACAGACGGGTCAAACGCGCCGCTTCGTCGCAGACATCGGGGTGGCGCCGGAATGTGTCGCGCAACTGCCGCAGGAGTCCCGAGTGCTTGTGCAGCAGTTCGTGCAGCAGGGTGTCGAGCAGGTCGATCGCGGCGGCCTCGTCCAGCGGCGCGAGGTAGCGCGCATTCAGCTTGAGCGTGTCCGAGAGCAGGCGGAACTGCCCGAGACAGCGGTGGGCAGCGGGAAACCCGCAGCGGTTGACGCGCCGCGGCTGCCTCAGATGGGGCAGCCGTTCGTCGATCAGCGCCAGGGCAAGGTCGATGTCGCGCGAACTCATGGAGCGGCTCTTTGCAAGGGTCCGATCCATGATACGGCACGCGCAGCGCGCCCGCCGCCATACAAACCCCTAGAATGGCAGTCTTTGCGACCGGGGTGCCCCAATCCCATGACCTCGATGCATCTGTTTCGCCTGGGCACCGTACTCGCCTGGCTCGGCAGCGCCGCCCTCGCCTGGGGCGCGCCCTTCGCCTACATCACCAACCAGGGCAGCCACGATGTCTCGGTGATCGATCTGGCGACCGACGCCGTGGTCGCCACCGTGCCGGTGGGCAAGGCGCCCGCCGGCATCGCCGTCAGCGCGGCCGCGCGCAAGGCGTTCGTCACCAATCCGGAAAGCAAGAACCTGTCCGTGATCGATCTCGCCACCAACCGCGTGATCGAGACCGTGGCCGCAGGCGACGGACCGGTCGGCATCGCGGCGGCGCCGGACGGCAAGCAGGTCTACGTCGCCGACTGGTTCAACAACCGCGTCCTCGTGTTCGACGCGCAAGCGCATCGCCAGACCGGTGCCATCGCCGTGGGCAAGGCCCCCGCCGGCGTCGCCGTCCATCCTTCCGGTGCCTGGGTCTACGTGGCGAACCGCGACGACAACTCGGTGGCGGTGATCGACGCCCGGGCCGGCCGCGTGGCCGCGGAAATCGCCGTCGGCAACCATCCCTTTGCCGTCGTCGCAAACCCCGCCGGGACGCGCCTCTACGCGCTGAACGTGCTGAGCGACGACGTTTCGGTCATCGACATCGAACGGCGGGCCGTGATCGCCACCATTCCCGTGGGCAAGGCGCCCTATGGCGCGGCTCTCAGCGCCGACGGCGCGCGCCTGTTCGTCACCAACCAGCATGGCGACTCGATCTCGATCATCGACACTGCGCAAAACCGCGGCCTCGCCACGGTCCCGGCCTGCGGCTATCCCGAAGGCATCGCGGTGCACGGCGAGCGGGTCTATGTCGTGTGCTGGATGGACGACGCGGTGAGCGTGCTCGACGCCCGCGACGGCCGACCGCTGACCACGATCCCGACCGGCCGCAACAGCCGCGGCTTCGGCCAGTTCCTCTGGCTGCCGGATTGATTTGCGCCGCGCTTCCGGCTACCTTGTTTCACCCCTCAACCAAACGGAGACCACGCATGCGAGCAGCGCTGGCAGCGGCAGTAATGATCTGCGCATCCACCTTGGCCCTGGCCCACGGCCCGACGCGGCAGAAGGTGACGGAAACGGCAACCATCAAGGCGGCGCCGGATGCGGTCTGGAACAAGGTCAAGGACTTCAACGGCATGGCGGCGTGGCACCCGGCCGTGGAAGGCAGCACCGCCACCGATGGCAGCAAGGTGGGATCGGTGCGCACCCTGTCGCTGAAGGGCGGCGGCCAGATGGTGGAGACGCTGGAAGGCTACACCGATGCCGAGCGCAAGTTCTCCTACCGCGCCAAGGACGGCGGCGCGCTGCCGGTGACGAACTACACCTCGACCCTGACGGTCAAGCCGGGCGACGGCGGCACCACGCTGGTCGAGTGGCGCGGCGCCTTCTATCGCGCCTACCCCAACAACAACCCGCCCCCCGGCCAGGACGACGATGCGGCGGTGAAGGCCATCACCGGCGTCTATCAGTCCGGCCTGGCCAACCTGAAGAAGATCATGGAGAAGTAAGCGCCAGCGTGGTCAGGGATAGAACTCGCGATACAGCGCATAGCTGGCATAGGACAGCCAGGGCAGCACGATGATGAACAGGGGGAGCAGCAGGATGCTCCCGATCATCGCTACGGCCAACACCAGGGCCCAGGCGAGAGCCACCACGAAGTTCCCGAACACGGCGCGCACGCTGGCGACTACCGCGCCGATCAAGGTGGCGCGGCGGTCGAACAGAAGCGGCACGGAAAACGCCGACACGGCATAGATGGCGAAGGCCAGAGCAGAACCCATGAGCGAACCGTAGAACTCAAACGCCAGAACCTGGTCGTGGGCCGCCACATCCCGCAGCATCACCGGTGTGCGCCCGATCATGAAGCTGTAGATGGTGGCGGCGTCGGTGACCCAGACCATGAACAGGAACATGCACACCAGCGCGATCACCCACAGTTCGCGCGGCGCTTGGCGAAAGCCGGCCAGCAGGTCCGTGAAGTGCGGCGTGCCGCCCTCCCTCTCCACGCGCGCCACGTTGAAATAGCCCGTCAGCAGCACCGGTCCCACCAGCATGAAGCCGCCGGCCAGCGGCAGTGCCATCGGCGTCATGCCGACCAGGGTCACGCCGCCCAGCAGGACCAGCCCGACGCAGGCGAAGACCGCGGCGTAGGCGCAACTAACGCGTGGATGCGCCCGGAACAGTGCCCAGCCGGCACTCAGGGAGCGCGGAATCGCGGCCAGGGAGACGCGGCGCAGCGTCAGGGGGGCGTGGCTCATGGCAATGGGCGAAGGAATACCGCGCCATGCTACGTACCGAGACGGCACGAAAACACGACCCAGATCAAGTTCGCCGCCGCGACAGCCCCCGCGCACGGCCCGGATGACGGAGCGCTCTGTCCCGAATCACTCGCTCACGTCGAGCAGCTCGACCTCAAACACCAGCGTGGCGTCGGGCGGGATGACGCCGCCGGCACCCCGCGCGCCGTAGCCCAGGCTGGGCGGAATGACGAGCTTGCGCACGCCGCCCACCCGCATGCCCTGCACGCCCTCGTCCCAGCCGGCGATGACGTACTGCACGCCCACCGGAAAGTTGAAAGGCTCGTTGCGATCCTTGCTGGAATCGAACTTCTTGCCGTCGGTCAGCCAGCCGGTGTAATGCACCGACACGGTGGTGGCTCTCCGGGCGGTGGCGCCGTCGCCGACGACGAGGTCTTCATAGACGAGCCCGCTGGGGGTGGTGACTGGATTCATGCCTGCTCCGGGTTGATGGAAGGGAAACGTGTCCGCTACTTCTTCAGCTTGTCAACGAAGTGCTTGCGAAACTTGGCCACCTTGGGCGCGACGACGAACTGGCAATAGGGCTGCGCAGCGTTGTTGGCGAAGTATTCCTGATGGTAGTCCTCGGCGATATGGAATTCCGCGGCGGGAGACACTTCGGTGACGATGGGACCGCTCCAGAGCCGGCGCGCATTCCAGTCGGCGATGGCCTGCCGCGCCGCCTCCTGCTGCTGTGGCGAATGAAAAAAGATGGCGGAGCGGTACTGCGTGCCGACGTCGTTGCCCTGGCGGTCGCGCGTGGTCGGATCGTGGATGGTGAAGAACACGTCCAAGACGTCGCGAAACGAAACCTGCTGCGGATCGAAAGTGATGCGCACCACTTCCGCGTGACCGGTGTCGCCGTTGCAGATCTGGCGGTAGGTCGGATGGGGCGTGGTTCCGCCGCAGTAGCCGGACTCGACCGAGACCACGCCGCGCAGATCGTCGAATACCGCCTCCAGGCACCAGAAGCAACCGCCGCCGAGGGTCGCGACTTCGTAGCCCTGCTTTTCCGCTGTCATGCCGGTTCCTTTCGCGTTTGCGGGTGGGGAAAACCCATCGGATTCGCCGCTCAACGAAAAATTCCCTCGGACATCCCAGGAATCGCAGGGCGCGCCGAACGCTTCGTCTCTTCGCCGCAGCCCGGCGCGCACGGCGCCCCTGCAGAAATCGCTCGCCCGAGTTCAATCGAACCAGAAGGTGTAGAAGATATCCACGCCATTGTCGGTACCGGCGCGACCGACGATCGACAGCCGGCGCGTGAGGTAATGGGTGATCTTGACGATGCTCTCCGCCCCGCCCAGGCTCTGCTCGAAGCTGAGATAGGTCTGGGTCAACAGGCGCTTGCCGACGGTGACGATCTGGCTGGCGAGGTTGGCGTCGGCGCCGGATTTCTGGCTGCCGGCGACGGTGCTGGTGGGCAGTCGGCTCGATCCGGCGCCGAGTTCGCCCGAGGTGACAGCAATCTGATCCAGCCCCAGGCTGTTCGCCAGTTGCCGCGACATGCCGCCGGACTGGCCGCCGAGGATGGCGCCCGCCGCCGACAGCAGCAGCGCCGAATCGCTGCCGCCGGCCTGATCCTGGCCGCGGCCGAGCACGATCCAGGACAGCTTCTCCGGGTCCGGGACGTTGGGCTCGGATACCAGTTTGACCACCGGATTGAGTACGGTGCCGGTTACCGAAACCCCCGCCTCCACCGGTAGGTTTTTGCGCAGCGCGACGACGTTCAAGCCCGGATTGTCGAGGGGTCCCTGGAAGTTCACGATTCCGCGCTCGATCGCGAGGTACTGGCCATAGGCGTCGAAGGTGCCGCCGCGGGTACGGATCGAGCCGCTGGCACGCAGCGGCCCGCGGCCGTCGCTGCGTACCCGCACCTGGCCGGCGAGCCGGCTGTCGAGGCCGCGGCCATTGAAGTAGAAGCTGCTGCCGAGATCCACCTCCACGTCCATGGCAAGCGGCAGGCGGCGCGTGGCTGCCGGCTCCCGACCCTTGACGACGACGTCATCGGACAGACTGGGCGCGGGATCCTTGGTCAGCTCCCAGTAGCCGCCGTCCGCCTTCACCTTACCGGAAAGGCTCATGCCGTTCGGTCCGGATTCGAACTGGCTGCTGCCGGACATCATCAGCCAGCGGTCCACGCGCTGCACCACGCTCAGCCGGTCGGCGCCCACCTGCAGGCGGCCGCGGCCGGAGGCGAGCTCGAAATCGCCGGAAACCTCCAGGCTGCCCGGTTTGGCGGCGAGCGCAGGGTAATCGATGCGCTTGTCGCGCGGCGCGACGCGGGCGGCGGTGACGAATTTCAGCGACTCCAGTCGTACCCGCTCTTGGTCGAAATCCAGGCGCAGCGTGCCGTCCGACAGGCGCGTGCCCTGATCCACCAACGAGACGCCGAGGTTCTCGCCGCGGATCGTGCCCTGCCCGCGCGGCTCGGCGCCGCTGCCGGTGACGGCGAATTCCGCCCGCAGCGCGCCATCGAGCTTCAGATTGGGGTCCAGCCAGGGCCCGAGCCACGCCACGGAGGGCATGACGGCACGCACCGCTCCCGCCACCGGCGCCTTCGGCGCCAGCCGCCAGCCGCTGCCGGCGCGCTCGGCCAGCGCGGTGCCGGCCCCCGAGATCTCGCCCAGCCGGGTTCCCGCCGCCTCCAGCGACCAGCCCAGACGGTCGTTGTCGGCATTGAGCCGCACTTCCAACGTCTTCAAGCCCAGACTCACCGGCGCATCGCCGGCAAGCGTCAGGTCGCCCGACTGGCGGAACACCCGCGCCATGCCATCCACATGCTCGGCGAGACGCAGGCTCCATTCGCCTCCCAGCGTGACGCCGTCGCCGGTTACTACCAGCCGCTGCGCGGCGTCGAAACCGACGCCGATGGTCAGACCGCTCACTTCGCCACGGGTCACGATCTCCTGCGGCGTCCAGGACGTTTCCTTCAGCAGGGCACGCATGTCGCCGCGGCGCAGATCCGCCGGTCCGATGGCGACGCGCGCCGGCGCCAACTCCAGGGCCACCGGCGCCGCCAGGCGCAGCGGCGGCTTGCCCGTGACCTCGAACGTGCGCAGCATGCCGTTCCAGGCCGGCGCGTCCGCCAGGCCGCCGGCCGCCTCCAGCATGACGTCACGCTCCTTCCCGAGCCGCACCTGCGCCCGCAGCACATGGTCGCGGCGCGTGCCCTCGGCCTCCAGGATCGCGCTCTCCACCAGGTCCGCCTTGGCCGTCGGCTGGCGCAGGCCGGCTAGCTCGATCCGGGCGTTGAACCGCCCGTCCAGCCCTTCGCGCAGTTCGCCCTTGGCGTCGACGCGGGCGATGCTGCCCTGGTCCTGCAGCCCGAGGTCGCGGGCCGCCACATCGAACTGCAGCGACGGCTGATTCACCGTACCCGATAGCGCCGCTTCCCCCTTCAGCGTTCCCGCCAGACCGTGGCCCAGGGCCGCCAGTTGCGGCGCATCGATCGAAAGCTGCAGGCGATCGCCCGGCCGGCCGAAGGCGCCGCGCGCGGCGAGTCGATTGCCGGCGAGATCGAGTGTCACCTCGCTCTGCTCCAGCCGCTGCCCGAACAGTACGACGTTTCCCTGGCCGGACAGGGGCTTGCCGTCGAAGCGGCTGTCCCGCAGGGCGAACTTCGCCGCCACCACCGGCTCGGGTTGGAGCGACCCGCGCGCATCGACGTCGGCATTGAGCAGCGCCTTCGGCACCTCCGCGAACAAGCTGGGATCGAAACGGGTGAGTTTGCCGCGCAGGTCGAATTGCTGGCGCCCGGCCAGGACGAAGCTGCCGGCGGCATCGAGCCCGGCACCCTTCGCCTCGATGCGCGCCGTCTTCACCTCCAACGTCCCTTCGCGGTGACTGGCGTCGAAGCGTGCGGAGAAGCGTGGTTCCCGCAGATTCGCTTCGAGGCGCTGCTCGGCCTGCGCCGCGCGCAGCCGCAGCGTCCCGGCGAGGCGGGTCGGCTTGAGCGTGGAAGCCAGTTCGCGCAGGCTCAGATCGCCGACGTCGATGTTCGCGACGAGGGTCTCGTTCTCCCAAGTCGCACTGCCGCTGGCGCGACCCTTTTCCGTGAGCCGCAGATCGATGTCGCTCAGCGTGAGCCGCGCCGCCTCCCAGCGCGCCTGCGCCTGCAGGCTGCGCAGCGGAAGCAGGTCGCGGTCGAAGGTTCCCGGCGTGCGATTGGTCACGGCGATCGGCCCGGCGAGGATCCACTGTTCCGGCGCTAGCTGGGTCACTGCCTCCTGCGGCAGCAGCGGCTGCAGGTCCGCCTCCAGCGTCAAGGCCGCACGCGGGGCGCCCGTCGAACAGGGCGCCGGGGTCGATTTCCGCCACTCTGGCCTTGACGCGCCGGAACGGCACAGGGGCGAACGGCGCTGCCTCGATAATCGCCGCTCCCTTCAGGTTCATGCCTTCGGCATCGATGGCGAGGGTGAACGCCGACAGCTTGCCCTGCCCCGCCGCCTGCACCCGGTAGTCCTTGCCTTCGCGCACGCCGGCAAGTTCGACACCGGCTTGCAGCGCAAAGGGCGGCTCCGCGCCCACGCTGGCGTGGCCATTCAGCGTACCGGCGGGACTGTCGAACGGAGCCGCTCGATCCGGTGCACCTGTCCGTCGCTATGCAGTCCAGCCTCGATGCCGGTCAGCTCGACGACGGGCTCATCCTTCTCCTGCACCATGCTCGCCAGAGCCAGACGGCCGACGGACACGCGCTCGATCCGCAGCGCGATCGGCAGCGCCAGCGACCGGGGCGCTTGCAGCGGCGCCTCGGACGAACGGCTCGACACGGCCACGGATGCCGCACTCAGCGACCGCACGTTCAACTCGCCGTGCGCCAGCGCCAGGGGATCCCAGTCGAGGGCGAGCTCGCGCACCCGCAATCGGGTGTCCGCGTCCGTGTAACGCAGCTCGGCAAATCGCGGCGACGCGAGCAGGCTGCCGTCCTGTACCTCGACCGCGAGCGCTCCGCCACCGAGCCGCTCGGCGACCTGGGCCAGCGTCACCAGTCCTGCCCGGGTCGTCGCCAGCCACACCGGCATGAGCACCAGCAGCAGCACCGGCAGCGTTACCAACAGCTCGATCCAGTGGTGCCTGCGCCGCGCCACGGGCGTCGGCGCAGGCGGCGGGGAGGATGCGGTTTGCCTCTCGTCCATGCCGGTCAGAAGGCGATCGCGACGGAGAAATGCACACGAAACTGCTGGTCGCGCTGCCCATAGCCGACGTCGAGGGCGAGCGGGCCGGCCGGGCTCCTCCAGCGAGCGCCCAGGCCGTAGCCCGAGAACAGCCGCGCCTGCTCCGACGTGTCCCAGGCGTTGCCGGCGTCATAGAAGGCGGCGCCGCCCCATTGCCGGTCGAACCAATGCACGTACTCCACGCTGCCGACCGCCAGCTTGCGTCCGCCGACCACGGCGTTGCCGTCGGGCACGCCCAGACTCTGATAGCTGTAGCCCCGCACCGACTGCGCGCCGCCGGTGCGGAACAGGGAATCCTGGGGGATGCCGTCGAGGCTGCTGGCGGCGGTATAGCCCAGCTCGGCGCGTAGGACAAGGGCATCGAGCTCGCCGACCGGCAGGTAGTGTTGATAGCGGCCGTAGAAGCGGGCGAAGGTCTGGTCCGACAGCAGCGCCTTCGCCGCACCGCCGGCCTGGAGGTTGAGGACGTAGCCGTGGCGCGGATCGAGCAGGTTGTCCACGTCGCGGTAGGTCCAGGAATAGTTGAGGGTCAAGGCCGTCGAGGTCGCCGACGTACCGCCCTCCGCGTCCGTCTGCTCGCGCTGAAGGTTGAGGGACAGGCGCGTTTCGACGCGGCCACGCGTGCGCGCCCGCACCGCGCCCGCCGCCACGCGGCGGGTGGACAGGCCTTCGATGTCGGTGCTCTCCGCCAGTACCCCGACGCTGTCGCGGTACTCCTTCGCCGTCGGCGGCAGATGAACGTCCGCGTAACCGAACTGGCGCTTCTGGTCGATGCGCACCCCGCTCATCAGGTTCCATGCGCGGTCGAGAAGATTGGTGTGGCGGAAGGTGAGTTCGACGTGGGCTCCGGTGTTGCTGCTGTAGCCTGCGCCCACCCCCATCCTCTTGGTCCGGGCTTCGCGCACATGCACCCGCACCGGTACTTCTGCGGCATGGGCCGGGTCGTTGTCGATATCCACCACCACGGAGGAAAAATAAGGCGTGTTCTGCAGCGCGCTCTGCAGTTGCAGCAGACGCTCCTGGCTGTAGCGCTCGCCGGGGCGGATCGTATAGTGGCGCTCCACCAGGTCGGAGGAGAACTTGTCGAGCCCCGACACCTCGAGCCGCCCCAGCGTGAATGGCGGTCCGCTGTCATACACCACCCGCAGCGCCACCGTGGCGTTCTCCGGATCCACCTCGGCCCGGCTGTCGGCGATCGCCGCGGCAGGGTAGTCCTCCGCCAGCAACTGACGCAGAACGCCCTGCTTGGCCGCGTCCCACGCCTGCTGGCGGAAGGGCAGGCCGGCGGGCAGACTCCAGCCTCGACGCAGCGCCTCGACCCGAGCCGCACGCTCCGGGCCGGTCTGAGCGATGTCCCCGGTGAACGCGATGTCGAGGCTCCGCACTTCGGCGCGCCGGCCGGGCTGGACGGAGACCTTCAGCCGCTTGCCGGCACCATCCGCAACAATCTCGATTTCGGGCGTGAAGTAGCCTTCCGTCGCCAGCAACTCCGTGATCTGCTTGCGCACCTGGCGCGTGACCCGCAACCGTTCCCCTTCATCCTGCAGGCCGGTCCCGCCAGGCGCGACGTCCACATACTCCCGCAGCAACGCACGCAGCTCGGCCGGCGCGTCGATGTCCACGACCGGCGTCCCGTCCGCCTGCGCCCGCGCCGATGCCGCCGCGATGATCAAAATGGCGGCCAGCAGCCATCCCGCGAGGCGGGACAGGCGTGAGCGCCACGAGCCGGACGGTACGGGAACGAAAGAGCAGGCAGAAAGCTGGATCGGCACGGGCGGATTCTAGCAATCTCCGCCTCGGCGCGAAGCGCCGGAGCGGGCGCATCGGGCTGCCGAACCGGTCCGGGAACGGGCGCGGTCGCACGCACCCATCTGTTTCGCATATCTTCGGGCAGAATCCGGTTCCGGGACAATTCGTTGCGCTGCGCAATTCGCCACAGCCCCGAAGGCCGGCAGCGCCTAGCATGAGCACGACATTCCCGGCAGGAGAAGTCTGCTCATGTTCTTGCAGCAGTTGTTGCCCAATGGAACGCGACTGGCGTTCCACGATCTGCAGCCCGACGAAATGGAAAGCTGGCTGGAAAGGCTGCCGTCGGCCCAGCCCGGCGAAGCGGCACGGGCACTGGTCGGGCAACTTGCCGAACTGCGGATTGCGGATCTCACCGTGCGCAGCCGGCTCAATCTGCTGGAACTCATGCGCGACAAGGCGGAGAGCCTGCTGCCCGACATCGAGCAGCGGATCGGTGGCGCCGCCCTGCCGTTGGCGCCGGCCCTGCAGCAAGCCGTGATCGACGGCAACAATCTGCTGAAGGCGTTGTCCCTGGGCTATGCGATGGTCGCCGACGCCGTTTGCGGAAAATGGTCCGGCCTGGGTTTCCAGAAGCCGCTGCTCCTGGCGGTAACACAGGGATTGCGCCTCAATGGCCGGCGGCTCGAGTTGGCCTATGCCGCCTATGCCCGCGGTTCTCGTTCGGCGTGGACCGAACTGCATCGGCTGTACCGGCTCATACGCGCTGCGGGAGCGGCCGACGTGCCTGCGGAGAGCGTGGCGGAATCGCCGGAACGGGTGTACGTCAAGGCGCTGCTGCTGGCTTTCGCCGAGCCGACCCGGTTCGCGCCGGGCGACCTGGACCGGGTACAGTTCTACCTCGACCGCTATGCTCATCTGGCGCAGGTGGAACCGGCCTCCACGCTGCAAACCGCCGGCGAGCGCGGTGCCTTCCTCATCCGCGAGGGGGCGACGGAGGCCGGATTCTCGCTCCACCGATGGCGCGACGGTCCGTGGCAGCCCAGCGACCTGGTGCTGCGATGCGATCCGCTGGTGAAGAAATTGGCGGTCCAGATCGACGGCCTGGAACGGCACATCCTGCCGGCCAAGCTCGGGCTGCCGCGAATCGCGGCACAGCCCGAATATCTCGCGCTGCTGCGGGAACTGGCCAAGCTGTGGAGCGCGCCCCCGTCGCGCCGCCACCCCCGCATGCGCTTCCATCCGCGCGTCGATGTGGTGCTGGGATGCACGGCGCTGCGCGCATTCATCGCGGGTCCGGCGTTCCGCCGCCGCACGCAGGACGGGCCGATTGCCGCGGAGGCCGAGGGCGAGATGACAGAATGGTCCGTAACGAACGAGAGTCCGGACGGTTTCGCCCTGCGCTATGTCGGCGGCAACGCCGGAGAGGTGAAGGTGGGGGAAATCCTCGCCATCCGTCCGCGCGGCAGCTCGGCGATGCACATCGCCATCGTGCGGCGCGCCACCAGCACCGTCGCCAGCCTCGAGATCGGCGTCCAGATGCTGGCGTCGCGGGCAGCCGCAACCACGGTCAACCTGCCCGGGGAAAGCGGTCCGGAATCGGTCGTGCAACGCCAGGTGCAGGTCATCTTCCTGCCGCGCATGCCGGCCTTCGACGACGCCCCGGCAATCCTCGCGCCGCCGGGCGCGATCGGCTACGGCGTCGAGTTCGCCATGCCGTGCAAGGGAAGGCACATGCTGATGCGCGTCGCGCGCTGCATCGCGAAGACCCCCACGTGCGAAGTCCTCGTACTGCAAAAGCCCGCGGCGTACAACGATGAGGAATCGGATGCCGCTGCGTGAAGTCCAGGTCAGGAAGCGGTCGGGGTCGCCGACACCGGCACGCTACTTCGCCTGCACGTGCATGATGGCGGTCAGTTCCCGAATCGGCGTGTCGCCCGGCTTGAGCTCGGTTTTCCAGGTGGGTCCCACATAGGGGCTCTGGATCTTCACCCAGCTCTTCGATGTACGCAGGCCTGAGGCACCGTCCAGGATGAGGTACATCTGGCGCAGCTTCTTGCCTTCCGGCAGGTCGGATGGCTGGCCCAGCCCGCCCGGCATCACGAACTCCCGGCCCGACCGGCGGTAGAAGGCAACGACCTTCTCATAGGCATCGGTCGTGACATAGATCGTGGTCTTGCCCGCCCCCTCACCGGTCTTGGATGCGGCGCGGCGGTTGACGGCCGCGGTCGTGTATTCGTCGATCTGCGCCCCAGGGTAGGGCTTGAACGGTGCAGCGTGGGCCAGCATCGCAGCCGCCGCCAGGGCGCATGCCAACAGGACCTTCAATGCATGATTCATGATTCCGATCAACTCACAGGATTGGACCGCTGGTGCGCCCCTGCCGCAACGGTCGCACCTCGCCCTTTCAACCGCTGGCCAGGCGGTGGGCCCAGCGCGTGGTTTCCGGCAGGCGATAGCGCCCGGTACAGGCCATCACCCAGTGAATGGCGGTAGCCAGGCTGACGCGATGACCGATCGAAACGAACAGGGGTTTCACGCCGAGCCGCGTACGCAGCACGGCACCGATCACTTCGCCCTTGTCCGTCAGCGGCGACCAGGCGCCCCGCGCATCCAAAACATTATCATATTCGCCGATCAGCCGCGTCTTCGCCACGCCGATGGACGGCACGTCCGCGAGCAAGCCGACATGGCTGGCGATACCGCAGCGGCGCGGATGAGCGATGCCCTGTCCGTCGTAAAGGACGAGATCGGGGACAATTGCGAGCCGCTGCAGCGCCGCCAGCACCGCCGGAGCCTCACGGAACGACAGCAATCCGGGCACATAGGGGAAGCGCGTGGGAAGGCGGGCGAGCGCATGATCCACCAGCCGCAGTTCCGGATAGTTCAGGACCGCCACCGCCGCCCGCGTCGTCCGCCCTTCGTCCTCGAAGCCGACATCGATGCCGGCGACATGGCGCACCGGCGGCAGCCGGTCTTCCCGCACCACCCCCGCGCTCAGTTCCCGCTGTAGCGCGACCGCTTCTTTCGGCGTCAAGTTCCAGTCGTGCAGCCCGGCGAACCCCGACGGCGGCCGGCGATGGGGATCGGCCGCGGACCCGTCAGGCGGCTTCATACGAACGTTCCGGTGCGGGATTAGAATAATTGCATCGGACAGGCGGGCATCGACGCATGAGGCGCATCATAGAGCTTGCGACGCAGCGGCGGGAAGAGCTGATCGACATCACAGCCGCGGTGGGCGAGGCGGTGCGGGACAGCGGCGTGCGCGACGGCATCGCCACGGTCTATGCCCAGGGCGCGACCGCTGCCGTCATGATTCAGGAAAACTGGGATGCGAGCGTGCCCACCGACGTGATCGAACTGCTGCGGCGCCTGATTCCGCGCGGCGTCTGGCTGCACGACCGCCAGGACGGAAACGGCGACGCACATCTGAAGGCGGGGCTCGTCGGTCCCTCGCAGTCCATCCCCGTGATCGACGGCCAGTTGGGCCTGTCTACCTGGCAGGGGATTTTCTTCTGCGAGTTCGATGGACCGCGCACCCGGCGAACCGTCGTATGTACCATCCTCGCGGACGTTGGCTGACTTCCGCGTCCACGGACATCGCCCCGCAAGCGTCATGCCTTTCCCGCGACTGCTACTGCTGATCGCACTGCTCGCTTTCGTCGTCGCGTTCGTGCAGATGGGGGTGATCTCGATCGCCTTCGAGAAACTGGGCCTGTCGCCGGAATCGGCGTATCTGCTGCTGCTCACCACGCTCTTCGGCAGCCTCGTCAATCTACCCCTGTTCTCGGTGGCGTCGTCGTGGTCGCCGACCGAACTGCCGTCGCCGCTGCAGCGGGTGTTCCGCTTCGACCACCCGCCCTTCGCCGGACGCACGGTGGTGGCGGTGAACGTCGGCGGCTGCGTCGTGCCGGTCGCCTTCTCCCTCTTCCTGCTCGCGCGCACCCCGGTGCCGCTGTTCCAGGTGCTGCTGACCGTGGCCGCGGTGGCGGCGATGTCCTACAACTTCAGCCGACCCATTGCCGGGGTCGGCATCGGCATGCCCATCTTCATCGCGCCGCTCACCGCAGCCCTGGTCGCGGCAGCCGTCGGAACCGAGCAGCGGGCGGTTCTGGCCTATGTCGGCGGCACCCTGGGCGTGCTGATCGGTGCCGATGTGCTGCGCCTCGGCAGCATCCGGCAACTCGGCGTACCCTTCGCATCCATCGGCGGCGCCGGCACCTTCGATGGAATTTTCATCTCCGGCATCGTCGCCGTGCTCCTGGCGTGAGTATGGAACCGATCAACCGACGCTCCGCCGGCGTGGTCGTGGTGCGGGAGATGGCGCAGGAATGGCGCACGCTGCTGCTGCGCTGCTACAACTACTGGGACTTTCCCAAGGGCCTGATCGATGCCGGCGAAGAGCCGCTCGCCGCGGCGATCCGCGAAACGGCCGAGGAGGCCGCACTCACCGATCTGATATTCCGTTGGGGCCACGCGTTTCGCGAAACCGCGCCCTACGCCCGCGGCAAGGTGGCGCGCTACTACCTGGCGGAATCGCCCGCCGGAAGGGTGTCGCTGCCGGTCAGCGCAGAACTGGGGCGGCCGGAACACGACGAATTCCGCTGGGTCAGCATGACCGAGGCACGCCGCCTGCTGGGGCCGCGCCTGCTTCCCATACTGTCCTGGGCCGAGGCGCGCATCGCCCGCGACCGCGAGACTCCACCGCCATGAGCCAGACGCCCGACGACATCCGCGACGCTGCGCTGGCCTACCTCGCCCTGGGCTGGTCGGTGATCCCGCTCCTGCCCGGCGAGAAGCGGCCCCTCACCGCATGGCTCGAATTCCAGCAGCGTCTTGCTAGCCGCGGCGAGATCGCGACCTGGTTCCGCGACTGCCCGTCCGCCAACATCGCCATCGTCACCGGCACGGTGTCGGGGATCGTGGTGCTGGATGCCGACGTCCGCCATGGCGGCGCGCAGAGCCTGGCGCGGCTCGAAGCCGGGCACGGCCGGCTGCCGCTCACGGTAGAGGCGATCACCGGGGGCGGCGGACGCCATCTCTACTTCGCCCATCCGGGCGGCCTGCTGCACAACCGCACCGGCTTCGAGCCCGGTCTCGACCTGCGCGGCGACGGCGGGTACATCGTCGCTCCTCCGTCCTTGCATCCCAACGGCACCCGCTACCGCTGGGAGCCCGGTCGATCACCGGCCGAATGCATTCCCGCCGCACTCCCCGACTGGCTGCTGCCCTATCTGGGAAGCGGCGGCGAGCACCACGGACACCCGCTGTCGCACTGGCGCCAACTGGTGCGGGCGGGCGTGGCGCAAGGCACGCGCAACAGCACCATCGCGTCGCTCGCCGGGCATCTGCTGTGGCACGGCGTGGACCCGGAAGTGGTACTCGACCTCATGCTGTGCTGGAACGACCGGCGCTGCCGGCCGCCGCTGTCCGACGACGAGGTCGCACGCACCGTGGGCAGTATCGTGCGCACCCAGCGCCGCCATGTTCACCCGACCCACGGATGAACCGCGTGCCGCAGCCCATCCTGCACATCGACGGTGCCCACGGCGAAGGAGGAGGCCAACTGGTGCGGAGCGCGGTGGCCCTCGCCGCCATCAGCGGGCGCCCGCTGCACATCCGGAACATCCGCGCCAGGCGCCCCAAGCCGGGACTCGCGGCGCAGCACCTGACGGCAGTGCGCGCGGTGGCGGCCCTGTGCGACGCGGCGCTGGACGGCGCCACCGTCGGTGCCAGCGAACTCACGTTCGCGCCGCGGACCGTGCATGGCGGCGACTATCGCTTCGACGTCGGTACCGCCGGCAGCATCACGCTGGTCCTGCAGGCGCTGCTGCCCGTGCTCCTGGCAGCCGACCGGCCCAGCCGCGTCACCATCCGCGGCGGCACCGATGTGCGCGGAGCGCCGCCGGCGGACTACCTTGCCTGCGTGCTCCTGCCCCTGCTCGCGCGCATGGGCGCCGAGACGCAGATGATCGTCGAACGGCGCGGCTATTTTCCGCGCGGCGGCGGCAGCGTGACGCTGGAGACCCGGCCCGCCACGCTCAAGCCGCTGGTCATCGACCATGCCGGTGATCTGCGGCACATTGCCGGCATCGCCCATGTTGCGAACCTGCCCGCCGACATCGCCCGGCGCATGAGCCGCACGGCAGCCGATAGCCTGCAAGGCATGGGCGTGCCGGTGCACATCGAAGCCCGGATTCTGGGTCCCGATGCCGCCCTGGGCATGGGCGGCGCGATCGTGCTGTGGGCGAAAACGGAACACGCCCTGCTGGGGGCAGCGCGGGTGGCGCAACGCGGCGTGCCAGCCGAGCGTCTCGGCACCGAGGCGGCAGAGGAACTGCGCGCCGACATTGCCTGCGACGCCGCCCTCGACGTTCATGCCTGCGACCAGATGCTGATCCATCTCGCCCTCGCCGATGCCGCGTCGCGCCTCACCTGCCGCCACCTGTCGAATCACGCTCGATCCGCCATCTGGCTGATCGAGCAGTTTCTGCCGGCACGCTTTCATGTGGCCGCAGCGGATGCAGGCGCAACGATAGAAGTCGAGCCGTGCGGCAGTGCCCGGCCGCACCGGATCGCGCGCGCCACGACAGATTGCCCAAGACCCACGCCATGAAGACCGCCTACCAGGATGTTCAAGCCTTCGTCACCAAGGACGGATCCCTGATCCGCGAACTGCTGCACCCCGCCCACCACCCGGCACGCAGGCAGAGTCTCGCCGAAGCCACCCTCGCCCCCGGCGCGAGGACGTTGCTGCACCTGCACCGCCGCACGGAGGAGGTCTACCACGTCACCGCCGGACGCGGGCTGATGACCCTCGGCGGCGCCGTCTTCGCGCTGCGCCGCGGCGATTCGGTCCTGATCCCGCCCGGCACCGCCCATTGCATCGAAAACACCGGTCGCCGGGCGCTGCGCATCCTGTGCGCCTGCAGCCCGGCCTATTCCGATGCGGACACGGTGGTGATCGCCGCGACCGCATGACAGCCCTTGGCGCTCTGGTACATTTCACCCGATGAAAGTCATCGTTCTCGGCGCCGGCCTCACCGGCGTCACCAGCGCGTGGTACCTGGCCCAGGCCGGTCACGAAGTGGAAGTGATCGATCGCCAGCCGGCGGCGGCTCTCGAAGCGAGCTATGCCAACGGCGGCCAGATCTCGGTCAGCCATCCCGAGCCGTGGGCCAATCCCGGCGCGCCGAAGCAGATCCTGCGCTGGCTGGGACGGGAAGACGCGCCGCTCAAGTTCCGTCCCCGCGCCGATCCGCGCCAGTGGCTTTGGGGCCTGCGCTTCCTGTTCGAATGCCTGCCCGGGCGCAGCGAAGGCAACGGCCGCGCCATTGCCGCCCTCGCCCTCTACAGCCGCGCCCGGTTGCAGGCGCTGCGCCGCGACACGGGCATCGAGTACGACTGCCTGCAGAGCGGCATCCTGCACCTGTTCTTCGACCGCCAGTCGATCTCCAACGTCGAGGGAAGGGCACGCTGGCTGCGCGGCTTCGGCATGCAGGTGGAAGTGCTCGACCGCGCCGGATGTGTGGCGGTCGAGCCGGCCCTGGCGGACTGCCGCGACACCCTGCTCGGCGGCCTCTATGCGCCGCAGGACGAATCCGGCGATGCCCACAAATTCACGCAGGCGCTCGCCGCCCTGTGCGCCGCGCGCGGCGTCAGGTTCCGCCACGGCACAACGATTGCAGGGCTGGGCGTGGACGGCGGCAAGGTGTCCGGCGTGCGACTGAATGGTGCCGGCGGCGGAGTCGAATTGCTGCGCGGCGATGCCTACGTTCTTTCTCTGGGAAGTTACAGCGTGCTGCTTGCCGCGGCGATCGGGGAGAATCTGCCGATCTACCCGGTGAAGGGCTATTCCATCACCCTGCCGCTGGATGCCGCGACAGCCGCGCCGCGCGTCAGCATCACCGACGAATCGCGGCGCATCGTCTGTTCGCGCCTCGGCAATCGGCTTCGCGCCGCCGGCACCGCCGAGCTCGCCGGCTATGACTCGAGCATCAACGAGACACGCTGCCGGGCCATCGTTCGGCGCATCGCCGAGATCTTTCCCGGACTGGCCGAAGGCGCGCAGCCCGAGTTCTGGGCCGGACTGCGCCCGGCCACGCCGAACAACCTGCCGGTGATCGGACGCAGCCGCCATTCAAATCTCTATTTCAACACCGGACATGGCACGCTGGGTTGGACCCTGGCCTGCGGATCGGCGGCCGCGCTCGCCGACATCATAGGCGGTAAACGGCCCGAACCGGCATTCCCCTTTCGCCGCCTGTAGCCCCAGCCCCAGGAGGAGACCGCGATGAACCAGTCCCGAAGTCCGCAGCCCGACATTTCCCCGGCGTCCGGGCCGACGCACGAGGTGACCAACCAGCCGCCGCCGCTCGCCGGCTTCAACGCCTACAGCGACGATCCGATCCTGATCGAAGCGATCCGCCGCGCCGATGCCGGCTGGATCGAGGACAGGGCGCGCGACATGGGCGAACTGGCGGGCAGCGAGCACGTGCAGAGCCTCGCCTACGAAGCCAACCGCCACACTCCGGAACTGATCAGCCACGACCGCTACGGCCGCCGCATCGACGAGGTCGCCTATCACCCCGCCTACCACGAATTGATGGCCCTGGCCTTCGGCCGCGGTCTGCATTCGCTGGCGTGGACCGAATCGCGGCCCGGCCGCTTCGCGGCGCGCGCGGCGCTGTTCTATCTGTGGAATCAGGTCGAGAACGGCGTCGCCTGCCCGGTGACGATGAGCTTCGCCGGGCGCCAGGTGCTGCAGCAGAATCCCGCGCTGGCGGCGCAATGGATGCCGAAACTGCTGGCCGCGGATTACGATGCCCGGCCGCTGCCGCTGGCGCAGAAGCGCGGCATCACGCTCGGCATGGCGATGACGGAAAAGCAGGGCGGCTCGGACCTACGCGCCAATCAGACGCGGGCGGAGGCGGCCGGCGACGGTGAATTCCTGCTCACCGGTCACAAGTGGTTCTGCTCCGCGCCGATGAGCGACGGCTTCTTCTCCCTCGCCCGCACCGGCGCCGGCGTGACTTGCTTCTTCGTGCCGCGCTCGCTGCCGGACGGCACGCGCAACCGCTTCCTCCTCCAGCGCCTCAAGGACAAGTGCGGCAACCGCTCCAATGCATCGGCCGAGGTGGAGTATCAGCGCACCTGGGCGCAGCGCATCGGCGAGGAGGGCCGCGGCATCGCCACCCTGATCGAGATGGCTCATCTCACACGCTTCGACATCGTCATTGCCACGTCCGGCATGATGCGCGCCGCGCTGGTGCAGGCACTGCACCACGCCACGTACCGCAGCGCCTTCGGCCGGCGGCTGGCGGAGCAACCGCTGATGCAGAACGTGCTGGCCGATCTGGCACTGGAATGGGAGGCGGCCGTGCTGCTGGCGTTTCGCCTGGCGCGGGCTTTTGATCGCGCCCAGGACGACGAGCAGGAGCAGCGCTTCGCCCGTATCGTCACGCCGGTGGCCAAATACTGGCTGTGCAAGCGCGTGCCGGGGTTCACCGCGGAAGCGATGGAATGTCTGGGCGGCAACGGCTATGTCGAGGAAGGCGCCCTGTCGCGCCTGTATCGCGAGGCGCCGGTCAATGGCATCTGGGAGGGCAGCGGCAACGTCATCTGTCTCGACGTGCTGCGCTCCATCGCGCGGGATCCGCAGAGCGTAGGGGCGATTCTTGAAGAGATCGACGACGCCGCGGCCCAGGACCGCCGTCTGGCCGGATGCGCGGCCGGGCTGGAGCGGGAATTGCAGGATCCGAACGACCTCGATTTCCGGGCGCGGCGGCTCGTCGAAAAGTTGGCGCTGGCCCTGCAGGCGAGCCTCATGGTGAAGCATGCGCCGCCCGCGGTGGCGGACGCTTTCTGTGCCTCGCGCCTGCGCGGGCAGGGCGGCATGGCCTTCGGCACCTTGCCGCCGCAGGCGCCGTTCCGGGAGATCATCGAGCGCGTCCGCGCAGCATGATGCGGCGGCGCTACTCCCTGCGGTCGGCCGAGGCGCGGGCAACGTCGCCGACCACCCCATCCTGCAGTCGGCGCAGCAGAGCCGGGCGGTATTGGGCCAGCACGGCGCGGCTGGTGTGCGCCAGTCCGGCCGCCTCCAGTCGATACAACAGCATCAGCAGGCGTCGCTGCGCATGGTCCTGCTCGTCCCGACTTTCAGCGGTCTGCAGCAGGCGGCCGAGCGCATGCGCTTCCCGCAGCGACTCGATCTCCGGCGGCACCATGCCGGCGTTCTTGAGTACGCGCATACCCATGCGCAGGTGCTCCGGCACCATCCCATCATCATCGAGTTGCAAAGGCCTGCCGGAACCCGGCAGATGATCCAGATCGCCGCGCGCCAAGGCCGCCTGGATGCGCTCTTCGACGATCTGATCGAGAATGGCCATGACTGGAGATGGGGCGAGGAGCGCGGACGACGCAGCATTATAGGTCCGGGCGCGAGGCTTGACGCCAGGTCGCCCGGACGGACTAGAATGCGCCCATGGACATCGTCAGCAGCGTGGCGGTCGCTGCCGGTCTCGCCTGGGCGAGCGGCATTCGACTCTATGCCGTCCTGTTCCTCGCCGGCCTGCTCGGGCGCTACGGCTTCATCCACCTGCCCGAGACGCTGGCCGTGCTCCAGCATCCATTCGTCATTGTCGCGTCGGGATTCATGTTCGGCATCGAATTCTTCGCCGACAAGATCCCGGCGCTGGATTCGCTGTGGGACGGCATCCACACTTTCATCCGCATTCCCGCCGGCGCGTTGCTGGCGGCGATGGCGCTGGGCGACCACGATCCGGCCGTGATGGTTGCCGCCGGCATACTGGGCGGGACGCTGGCCGCCGGCACCCATGCCGCCAAAGCGGGCAGCCGGGCCCTCATCAACACCTCACCCGAACCGATGTCGAATATCATGGCTTCGCTCAGCGAGGAGGCACTGGTATTCGGCGGACTGTTTGCGGCCTTCCAGCACCCGGCGGTGTTCCTGGTGCTTCTTGCCCTGTTCGTGCTCCTGCTGCTGTGGCTGCTGCCGAAGCTCTGGCGCGGCGTACGCACCGCGTTCCGCCGCCTGAGCGGGCGTGGCGCCGAGTGCATCCCGCCAGCGGACCAGACTCACGACGCTCCCTCGACCGTTCCTACGACGAGACAGTGACAGGGCCGGGCCGAACCCGGTTCATTCCCCAGAAGCGCCAAAGCCCGCTTTTGGGCGGGCTTTGGTGTTGGGTGTGGGGTTGTCTGACGATGACCTACTTTCTCACACGAGCTGTGCAATATCATCGGCGCGGCTGCGTTTCACGGTCCTGTTCGGGATGGGAAGGGGTGGTTCCACAGCGCTATGGTCGTCAGACGTAAGGGTGGGGACAGGGGGCGCGGGCGACGCGGGGGTCGGCGCTTTCCTGTCGCGGTGTCGGAAGAAGTAAAGGGGGTTGGGATTGGGCTGCACAAGGCGGGGCACAAGGTTATAGGATCAAGCCGCACGGGCAATTAGTACGCGTTAGCTTAACGGGTTACCCCGCTTCCACACCGCGCCTATCAACGTCCTGGTCTTGGACGACCCTTCAGGGAGATCGAGTCTCCGGGAAGTCTCATCTTGAGGCGAGTTTCCCGCTTAGATGCTTTCAGCGGTTATCTCTTCCGTGCTTAGCTACCCGGCGATACGACTGGCGTCATAACCGGTACACCAGAGGCACGTCCACTCCGGTCCTCTCGTACTAGGAGCAGGCCCCCTCAAACTTCCAGCGCCCACGGCAGATAGGGACCAAACTGTCTCACGACGTTTTAAACCCAGCTCACGTACCACTTTAAATGGCGAACAGCCATACCCTTGGGACCGGCTACAGCCCCAGGATGTGATGAGCCGACATCGAGGTGCCAAACTCCCCCGTCGATATGAACTCTTGGGAGGAATCAGCCTGTTATCCCCAGCGTACCTTTTGTCCGTTGAGCGATGGCCTTTCCATACAGAACCACCGGATCACTATGTCCTGCTTTCGCACCTGCTCGACTTGTCAGTCTCGCAGTCAAGCACGCTTGTGCCATTGCACGATCACTACGATGTCCGACCGTAGCTAGCGTACCTTCGAACTCCTCCGTTACACTTTGGGAGGAGACCGCCCCAGTCAAACTGCCTACCATGCACGGTCCCCGATCCAGATCATGGACCTAGGTTAGAACCGCAACGACACCAGGGTGGTATTTCAACGTTGGCTCCACCGAGTCTAGCGACCCGGCTTCACAGCCTCCCACCTATCCTACACAAGTCCCGTCACAGTCCAATGCAAAGCTACAGTAAAGGTGCATGGGGTCTTTCCGTCTTGCCGCGGGGAGATTGCATCTTCACAAACATTTCAACTTCGCTGAGTCTCAGGAGGAGACAGTGTGGCCATCGTTACGCCATTCGTGCAGGTCGGAACTTACCCGACAAGGAATTTCGCTACCTTAGGACCGTTATAGTTACGGCCGCCGTTTACCGGGGCTTCGATCAAGAGCTTGCACCCCATCACTTAACCTTCCGGCACCGGGCAGGCGTCACACCCTATACGTCCGCTCATCGCGTTTGCAGAGTGCTGTGTTTTTATTAAACAGTCGCAGCCACCGATTCTCTGCGGCCCCCTCGGGCTCCGGCTGTACGCCTTCACCCTAGCGGGGCACACCTTATCCCGAAGTTACGGTGTCAATTTGCCGAGTTCCTTCTCCTGAGTTCTCTCAAGCGCCTTAGAATTTTCATCCTGCCCACCTGTGTCGGTTTGCGGTACGGTCAATCTCAGACTGAAGCTTAGAGGCTTTTCCTGGAAGCAGGGTATCAGCTACTTCAGGCTCAATGAGCCCTCGTCATCACGCCTCGGCTAAGACCCCCGGATTTGCCTAAGGGCCACGCCTACACGCTTAAACCGGGACGTCCAACACCCGGCCAGCCTAACCTTCTCCGTCCCCCCATCGCATCTGAGATCGGTACAGGAATATTGACCTGTTTCCCATCGACTACGGCTTTCGCCCTCGCCTTAGGGGCCGACTCACCCTGCGCCGATGAACGTTGCGCAGGAAACCTTGGGCTTTCGGCGAGCGGGCCTTTCACCCGCTTTATCGCTACTCATGTCAGCATTCGCACTTCCGATACCTCCAGCATCCCTTACGAGACACCTTCGCAGGCCTACGGAACGCTCTCCTACCATCTGTGTTGCCACAGCATCCGCAGCTTCGGTTACGTGCTTAGCCCCGTTACATCTTCCGCGCAGGACGACTCGACCAGTGAGCTATTACGCTTTCTTTAAAGGATGGCTGCTTCTAAGCCAACCTCCTGGCTGTCTAAGCCTTCCCACTTCGTTTGCCACTTAGCACGTCATTTGGGACCTTAGCTGGCGGTCTGGGTTGTTTCCCTCTCGACAACGGACGTTAGCACCCGCTGTCTGTCTCCCACGCTCGCACTTGCCGGTATTCGGAGTTTGCAATGGTTTGGTAAGTCGCAATGACCCCCTAGCCATAACAGTGCTCTACCCCCGGCAGTGATACGTGAGGCACTACCTAAATAGTTTTCGGAGAGAACCAGCTATTTCCGGATTTGTTTAGCCTTTCACCCCTACCCACAGCTCATCCCCTAGTTTTTCAACACTAGTGGGTTCGGACCTCCAGCTGGTGTTACCCAACCTTCATCCTGGCCATGAGTAGATCATCCGGTTTCGGGTTTACGCCCAGCAACTAAATCGCCCTATTCAGACTCGCTTTCGCTGCGCCTTCCCTATGCGGTTAAGCTTGCTACTGAACGTAAGTCGCTGACCCATTATACAAAAGGTACGCAGTCACCCCTGCTTCAAAGAACCCTTCGGGTGTTTCCAGGGCTTACTGTTGCCTTGAACACTGCGTGTTCAAACCGACAGTCATCACTTCACTCCTTCTAAGGTCTCTTTTGAGTCGCGCTTCGCGCGCGCCTCGAAACAACCCAAAGGCTCTTGAAGCAGGGGCTCCCACTGTTTGTATGCATGCGGTTTCAGGATCTATTTCACTCCCCTCCCGGGGTTCTTTTCGCCTTTCCCTCACGGTACTGGTTCACTATCGGTCGATCACGAGTATTTAGCCTTGGAGGATGGTCCCCCCATGTTCAGACAGGGTTTCACGTGCCCCGCCCTACTTCTCTCACGCCCAGTTCCACACACTTGCTTTCGCATACGGGGCTATCACCCACTGCGGCCGCCCTTTCCAGAGCATTCTGCTAGAAAGCGTGCTAAATCGTGAAGGCTGTTCCCATTTCGCTCGCCACTACTCTGGGAATCTCGGTTGATTTCTGTTCCTCTGGCTACTTAGATGTTTCAGTTCACCAGGTTCGCTTCCTCGGCCCTATGGATTCAGACCGGGATGACCCTTGCGGGCCGGGTTTCCCCATTCGGATATCTGCGGATCAAAGCTCGTTTGCCAGCTCCCCGCAGCTTTTCGCAGGCTGCCACGTCCTTCTTCGCCTGTGATCGCCAAGGCATCCACCACATGCACTTATTCGCTTGATCCTATAACCTTGCGCCCTGCTCGACGCAGTGCTCGCGGTTACAGCTTTACCCAGCGCTTGTGCAACCCCTACCGCCACTTCGGCAGCAGGAGTCTATGCAATCACAACCCATGCATCGACTCTCATCAAGCCGATGCACTTTACTTCTTCCGAATTGTTAAAGAGCAAAACAGCCGTCTGAAACCAGACACGGGATGCCACACTGTCCATGCCGCCGCGAAACGGCGCACTTGCAGCCTGGCCTCTCGTTTCCAGTCTCTAGAATGGTGGAGGTGAACGGGATCGAACCGATGACCTCCTGCTTGCAAAGCAGGCGCTCTCCCAACTGAGCTACACCCCCCCGATAAGCACTTGGTGGGTCTGGATGGGTTCGAACCATCGACCCCCGCCTTATCAAGACGGTGCTCTAACCAGCTGAGCTACAGACCCCCTTCACCTGGTGACACTGGACTGCACTGCAACAACCGATAGGTTGTGGATACTCGCTTTCGGCCTGTCTCTAGAAAGGAGGTGATCCAGCCGCAGGTTCCCCTACGGCTACCTTGTTACGACTTCACCCCAGTCATGAATCTCACCGTGGTAAGCGCCCCCCTTGCGGTTAAGCTACCTACTTCTGGTGGAACCCACTCCCATGGTGTGACGGGCGGTGTGTACAAGACCCGGGAACGTATTCACCGTGACATGCTGATCCACGATTACTAGCGATTCCGACTTCATGCAGTCGAGTTGCAGACTGCAATCCGGACTACGATCGGCTTTGCGAGATTAGCGCCCCCTCGCGGGTTAGCAGCCCTCTGTACCGACCATTGTATGACGTGTGAAGCCCTACCCATAAGGGCCATGAGGACTTGACGTCATCCCCACCTTCCTCCGGTTTGTCACCGGCAGTCTCGCTAAAGTGCCCAACTGAATGATGGCAATTAGCGACAAGGGTTGCGCTCGTTGCGGGACTTAACCCAACATCTCACGACACGAGCTGACGACAGCCATGCAGCACCTGTGTCCAGGCTCCCTTTCGGGCACCCTCACCTCTCAGCAAGGTTCCTGGCATGTCAAGGGTAGGTAAGGTTTTTCGCGTTGCATCGAATTAATCCACATCATCCACCGCTTGTGCGGGTCCCCGTCAATTCCTTTGAGTTTTAATCTTGCGACCGTACTCCCCAGGCGGTCAACTTCACGCGTTAGCTACGGTACTAAAGAAGTCTCCTTCCCCAACACCTAGTCGACATCGTTTAGGGCGTGGACTACCAGGGTATCTAATCCTGTTTGCTCCCCACGCTTTCGTGCATGAGCGTCAGTCGCGACCCAGGGGGCTGCCTTCGCCATCGGTGTTCCTCCACATCTCTACGCATTTCACTGCTACACGTGGAATTCCACCCCCCTCTGCCGAACTCAAGCCTTGCAGTCACAAGCGCCATTCCCAGGTTAAGCCCGGGGATTTCACACCTGTCTTACAAAGCCGCCTGCGCACGCTTTACGCCCAGTAATTCCGATTAACGCTCGCACCCTACGTATTACCGCGGCTGCTGGCACGTAGTTAGCCGGTGCTTCTTCTTCCGGTACCGTCATCCAGGCAGATTATTCACCTGCCCGATTTCTTCCCGGCCGAAAGAGCTTTACAACCCGAAGGCCTTCTTCACTCACGCGGAATGGCTGGATCAGGCTTGCGCCCATTGTCCAAAATTCCCCACTGCTGCCTCCCGTAGGAGTCTGGGCCGTGTCTCAGTCCCAGTGTGGCTGATCATCCTCTCAGACCAGCTACCGATCGTCGCCTTGGTAGGCTCTTACCCCACCAACTAGCTAATCGGACATCGGCCGCTCCCATCGCGCGAGGCCCTCGCAGGTCCCCCGCTTTCACCCTCAGGTCGTATGCGGTATTAGCGAATCTTTCGACTCGTTATCCCCCACGACGGGGTACGTTCCGATGTGTTACTCACCCGTTCGCCGCTCGCCGCCAGGGTTGCCCCCGCGCTGCCGCTCGACTTGCATGTGTAAAGCATTCCGCCAGCGTTCAATCTGAGCCAGGATCAAACTCTTCAGTTAAATCCTTCTAAACTCAAAACGGTTTTCCCCGCTCCAGCCCCCATCTCACGACAAAGACCAGAACTTCGTTACTTCCGTATGAGCACCCATTTCTTGCTCCGGCAGGAGATCAGCCCTCGCGAGCCGCCAAGCCCAAGCCTCTCAGCCCAAACCCAGCACCAACCCGGCCCCGATTCGACCCAGCCAGCTATACCCCCACCTCAGCCTCCAACAAGTACCCACACCTATCGGCTGTTTGAATTTTTAAAGAGCGACTCGCCGCAGCGAGGAAGGCGCGCATTATACCGGCGCACGGAACCGGGTCAACGGTTTTACGGAAGTTTTACGGAAATTTTTCTGTGAGATGACGACACGTCGCGGGGCGGCAAGATTTCAGCTCAGCGACACGCGCGCAAACTTGCGCTTGCCCACTTGCAGCACGACGGATTCGCCCGCCTTCAGGACCAGGCCGCGATCGCTCACGCGCTCGCCGTTGATCTTCACTCCACCCTGCTCGATCATGCGCAGCGCCTCCGATGTGCTCGCCGTGAGCCCCGCCAGCTTCAGCACCTGCGACACAGCCAGGCCGTCGCCGACGACCAGCCGCACTTCGCTCATGTTCTCCGGCATCTCGTTCTGCCGGAAGCGCGCCACGAACTGCTGCGCGGCCCCTTCAGCGGCCTGATGCCCGTGAAAGCGGGCAACGATCTCCTGCGCAAAGTCGAACTTGACGTCTCGCGGATTACTCCCTGCTGCGACAGACTGCCTCTTGGCCTGGATCACCGCTGCCGATTCGAAGGAAAGGAGGTCGATGTAACGCCACATCAATTCATCGGAGATCGACATCAGCTTGCCGAAAATCTGATCCGGCGACTCGTCGATGCCGATGTAGTTGCCCAACGACTTGGACATCTTGTTCACGCCGTCCGTGCCTTCGAGCAGCGGCATCATCAGGATGATCTGGGGCGGCTGTCCGTAGTGCTTCTGCAGCTCGCGGCCCACCAGCAGGTTGAACTTCTGGTCCGTGCCACCGAGTTCGACGTCGGCGCGCATCGCCACCGAGTCGTAGCCCTGGCACAGGGGGTAGAGAAATTCGTGAATCGCGATCGGCTGGTTGTTGGCGAAGCGCTTGGCGAAATCGTCGCGCTCCAGCATGCGCGCCACCGTGTGCAGGGCAGCCAGCTTGATCATGCCCGCCGCGCCGATCGGCTCGAACCACGCCGAGTTGAAGCAGATCTCGGTTTTCTCCGGGTCCAGGATCTTGAACACCTGCTCCTGATAGGTTCGGGCGTTCTGATGTATCTGTTCGCGAGTGAGCGGCGGGCGCGTCGCATTCTTGCCGGAGGGGTCGCCGATCATGCCGGTGAAATCCCCGATCAGGAACATGACGTGGTGGCCGAGATCCTGGAAGTGCCGCAGCTTGTTGATGAGCACGGTGTGCCCCAGGTGCAGGTCGGGCGCGGTCGGGTCGAAGCCGGCCTTGACGCGCAACGGACGTCCCGCCCTCAATTTGTCCACCAGTTCGGACTCGATCAGGATCTCTCCGCAGCCGCGCTTGATCCGGGACAAGCTTTCTTCAATATCCGCCATGCTGGCCTCGGGCCGGGGTTTCGGGGTCGGTAAGAATTCTGCTACACTGCGGCGGGTTTTTTGACTGTGAACTTTGCCGCACGCGATGAGAGACCAAAGGACGCGAATTTTAGCGCATCTACGTTTGCTGCGCGAAAGCAAGCCTAAGCACTTCTGGGGAACGACCGCCGTCGCCGCCACCTCGCTCTTCAGCATGGTCGCCGCATTCGCCGTTGCCCCCAGCACCGCCCAACTCCAGGCATCCCAGCAACTTGTGGTCGAGGCGCTGGTATTGCCGCAGGTTGAGCTGTATCGGGACGCTTCCTCGGTCTTCATTCGCGAAGAGCGCGTTCAGCGTGGCGATTCCATCGCCAGCCTGCTCGCCCGCATGGGTGTCGACGATGATGAAGTCCTGCAGTTCTTGCGGCGGGACCGGCGCGCGAAGCCCTTCTTCCAGCAGCTTCGTCCGGGCAAGTGGATCACTGCCAAGACCGATGCCAACGGCACCCTCGTTTCGCTGGTTTTCCCGCTCAACGCGGAGGACCGGGCGATCGTGGTGGAACGCCGCGAAGGAAAGTTCGAGGCCAGCGAACAGGCCCTTCAGCTCGAAACCCGCGTTTCCATGAAATCGGGCGAGGTCCACAGCTCGCTGTTCGCGGCCATGGATGAGGCCGGCCTTCCGGACAATGTTGCCGTCCAGTTGACCGAGATCTTCGGCGCCGAAATCGACTTCCACCGCGATCTGCGGCGTGGCGACAAATTCTCCATCGTGTTCGAAACGATCTACCACCAGGGCCAGCCGTTGCGCGCCGGACGCGTCCTGGCCGCGGAATTCGTAAGCGACGGAGAAACCCATCGGGCAGTCCATTTCGCACCCGACGGCGGCAAGGGGAGCTATTACACGCCGGACGGCAGGAGCTTGAAGAAGGCGTTCCTGCGCTCGCCTCTCGAGGTGTCGCGCATCAGCTCAGGGTTCGCCATGCGCCAGCACCCCATCCTGCAGGATTGGCGTGCCCACAAGGGCGTCGACTACGCGGCGCCCACGGGGACCCGTGTCAAGGCGACGGCGGATGGGGTGGTGGATTTCGTCGGACGCCAGAACGGCTATGGCAACATCATCGTTCTGCGGCATCGCGACAAGTACACCACGCACTACGGTCATCTCAGCGGCTTCGGACCGGGTATGAACAAGGGTGTGCAGGTGCACCAGGGCGACGTCATCGGCTACGTCGGCATGACCGGCTGGGCGACCGGCCCCCATCTGCATTACGAGTTCCGCATCGACAACGTGCACCAGAATCCGCTGTCCGACGCCCTGCCCATCGATGTGCCGCTGACCGCAAGTCAAATCGCCCAGTTCAAACGCCGGGTCGACCCGCTTCTGGCGCGGATCGATTTGGTGAAGTCCGACGTCCTCGCCCAACTGGACTGATTCGCCGCCGGGCGCCCTGGAGGCAAGGCGGGCTGAGGACTGATTTCAGACCGGCGCACGGACCCGTTCAAGTCGCGGCAACGGCGCATCTCAGCGCCGCCCCCAGGGCTCAACGGAATGCCCGGATCCGCGCTGCCGATCGAACCGTGCGTACGGCCAAAGGCTGACGCCGAAAAAGCGGAAGGGGCGCCACAGCGCCCCTTCCGCAGGAAGTCTGCAGGCGTATCAGGCGGAGAACGAAGATCCGCAACCGCAGGTGCTGGTGGCGTTCGGGTTCTTGATCACGAACTGGGCTCCCTCCAGGCCTTCCTGGTAGTCGATTTCGGCGCCGACCAGATACTGGAAGCTCATCGGGTCGATCAGCAGCGTGACCCCGTTCTTCTCCAGCACCGTGTCGTCTTCGTTCGTGACTTCATCGAACGTGAAACCGTACTGGAAGCCGGAGCAACCACCACCGGTGACGAACACGCGCAGCTTGAGATCGACGTTGCCTTCTTCATCGATCAGTTGTTTGACCTTGCTGGCGGCGCTGTCGGTGAACATCAACGGCATCGGCATTTCAGTCGCAGCATTCATTCCTTTACTCCTTGATACGTCGAGATTTCGAGATTATGGGATTTATCTGGGGCGCGGTCAATTGCTGGAGGCAAGCTTGAGGCCCAAACCGCTCACCGTTCCTGTCTGATGAACCAAGCGCCCCTGCACCACGGCGCCCTCGTGCACCTCGATATTGCTGTAATGCACATCGCCTGTGACCTGAGCGCCCGACTGAAGTTCAAGCGATTCCGCAGCATGCACGGAACCGACAACCGTTCCGTTGATCACGCAATGGGGGACATTTATTTCGCCCTCTATGCGGGCCTGCTCGCTGACGACCAGGGTGCCCGACTGCTCATCGGCAACCCGCACGTTGCCCTTCACCTGACCGTCGATGCGCAGCCCGCCGGAGAAGATCACATCGCCCTCGATGGTCGAAGCGGCACCGATCAGGCTGTTGATCCGGCTGTGACGCTTCCTTCGGTTGCGAAATAGCATACGCACGATCCTCAAAGGGTTACCGACTGGGATGCCTTGGTCGCGCCGTCCTGCAGGAGCCTGACCTCGACACTGACGGGGAGCGTTCCCTCCGGTACCTGAAACGTGCCCTCGACGCGCCGGAAGTGTCTGAAGCTAAGGGCGAAGCGCTGTCGATCCAGTTCCTTGGCTGCGGGCAAAGTCAGCATATCATTCTTGTCGCCCCGCCGTAGGGCAATGGCCAATTGGAGCGATCCTTTGAATTCCCGCTCCTTCGTCGCCCCTTGGAGCGCCACCAGCATCCGATAGCGATACTGACCGGGAACCTTGTCCGGTTCCACATGCAGCCCGCTGATGGTCAGTCCCGCAGCGGCCGCCTCGGTTGCTGCCAGTTGTTCGAAGAGCGCGAGATCCTCCCGGAGACGGACTTTCTCCTCTTCGAGGAGCTTGACCTGACGCGCCAGTTCTTCCTGCGTGGTGCGCTCGATCTGCAGTGCGCTACCTCCTGCCGACGTACTCGAGTGCGCCGCGGCGAGTTCCTGCTCCAGTTCGACGATGCGCTGCCTCAGCACAATCACCTGTTCCGGACTGTGGCCGTCGCCACCGGCAACCTCCCTCACGGCGTCGTAAAGCCACGCCCCGAAGGCTACGGACAGCGAAAGCAGAAGCCCGGTCGTCAATGCGCGCCAATACCACGGCACATGGGTGCGCACCGCGACCCGCGGCGCCGCGATGCCGAAACGATTCCGAAACCCCCGCCAAGTCACCGCGCCACTCCCGATTTGGCTGAGGCCAACGTCTCGAGGCACCGCCCACAGCGGGTCCCGGTCGCCATGATCAGCGGCGGATTTCCTGCAACAATCGCAATTGCGCCGGCCGACTCAAGGCAGAACCGGAAGCTGCGACAGGCCAGCCGTTTCGTCGAGACCGAACATGATGTTCATGTTCTGCACTGCCTGGCCGGCCGCACCCTTCACGAGATTGTCGATCACCGACAGCACAACCAGGGTGTCGCCGCCCTGGGGACGGTGCAGCGCGATGCGGCAAACGTTTGCGGCCCGCACCGAACGCGTGTCCGGATGGCTGGCGAACGGCAGCACGTCCACGAACGGTTCGCGCGCATAGCGTTGCTCGTATAGGGCCTGAAAGTCCACCTCGCGGGTAACCCGGGCATACAGCGTGGCATGGATGCCGCGGATCATCGGCGTCAGATGAGGCACGAAAGTCAGGCCGACGGATGCGCCGGCGGCTCGCGACAAGCCCTGCCGGATTTCCGGGCAGATGGCGGTGTCCGGCGACCGCGTAGGCCTTGAAGTTGTCCGACGCTTCGGCAAAAAGCGATCGCCACCTCGGCTTTGCGGCCGGCACCGGAAACGCCGGATTTCGCGTCGGCGATCAGATGTCCCAACTCAACCGTACCTGACTCCACCAGTGGCAGTAAGCCCAACTGCACGGCTGTCGGGTAGCAGCCCGGATTGGCCACCAATCGAGCGCCGCGGATGGCCTCCCGATTCACCTCGGGGAGCCCGTAGACTGCCTCCGCGACAAGCTCCGGCGAGGCATGCGTCATGCCGTACCATTTCTCCCATTCCGCCACGTCGCGAATACGGAAATCGGCCGCCAGATCGACGACACGGGTTCCGGCCTCCAGCAGGGTCGCGGCCTGCTGCATAGCCACGCCGTTGGGAGTCGCGAAGAACACGAGGTCGCATGCGGTAAGGCCGGCGTTCTTGGGATCGCTGAAGTGAAGGTCGACTCGTCGGCGCAAGCTGGGAAAGAGGTCGGCAACGGGAAGCCCCGCTTCGGCGCGAGATGTGATCGCCACCAATTCGACCTGGGGATGCTGGGCGAGCAGACGCAGAAGCTCGACCCCGGTATAGCCCGTTCCACCCACGACTCCCACCTTGATCATGCTGGACTCCACCTTGTCTCGATATCTGTTGGCAATCGGGTACAGGGACGCCGCCAGAACGATAGCCTGGCCCGCCGTGCCGGATACGATTTCGGCTCCGAAGAAAAAAGCCGCCCGACGGCGGCTTTTTCTGCAGGATTCGGCAGGCGATTCGACGCCAGCCGATTAACGCTTGGAGAACTGCTTGCGCCGCCGCGCCTTGTGGAAACCGACCTTCTTGCGTTCCACCTCGCGCGCATCGCGCGTGACGAAACCGGCCTTGGACAGCATGGGCTTGAGCGTCGCATCGTACTCGATCAGGGCGCGGGTGATGCCGTGCCGGACCGCGCCGGCCTGTCCCGACTCGCCGCCGCCATTGACATTGACCATGATGTCGAACGTGGTCGCGTGCTGCGGTCAGCTCGAGCGGCTGGCGCACGATCATGCGTCCGGTTTCGCGGGAAAAGAACTCATCGACCGGCTTGCCGTTGACGACGATGCCGCCCTTTCCCGCCTTGATGAATACACGCGCCACCGCTGTCTTGCGACGGCCGGTACCGTAGAAATATTGCGTTGCCATAATATCGATCCCTCAGATTTCCAGCGCTCTTGGGCTGCTGCGCCGTATGGGGATGTTCGCCGCCGGCGTAGCACTTCAGCTTCTTCAGCATCGCGTAGCCCAGCGGACCCTTGGGCAGCATGCCCTTGACGGCCGTTTCCAGTACCCGTCCGGGAAAACGCTGCTGCAGCTTGGTGAAGTTGGTCTCGTAAATGCCGCCCGGATAGCCGGTGTGGCGGTAATACTTCTTGTCCTCGGCCTTGTTTCCGGTGACCCGCAGCTTTTCCACGTTGACCACGACGATGAAGTCGCCCGTATCGACGTGGGGCGTGAATTCGGGTTTGTGCTTGCCGCGCAGGCGACGCGCGATCTCAGTGGCAAGACGGCCGAGCACCTTGTCGGTGGCGTCGACCACGAACCAGTCGCGCTTGACCTCATGCGGTTTGGCTGAAAACGTTTTCATCGGAGCATCCCTGTTGGCACTCGGTGCAGATTGCGGAAAGCCGCGGATTTTATTCCAAGTTCGGACAGGCTGTCAAACCGACTCGCCCCGGGCGCCGGCGCAAAAAAAAAGCGCAACCCCGAAGGAGTTGCGCTAAATCCACACCAAAGGAGGAGGGTGGAGGAGACAAACTCTGGATGCCTGCGTCAGCCATCGAATTGCATGCATCCGGTACGACCGCATTATGGCCGAAACCCTTGTGCGATGCAAGAATTTTTGTGCACTGCACGAATTTTCCCGCGCGATGTGCAGCCTGCTTGAGCATATGCATTAATGTGCTGTTTTATTGCTGTTTTTTAGACGTCAGAGAGCCTGTTTGGCCGAGTCCTGGTCAATCCAGTCGTCCGAAGCAACTGCGCTGCCGGTCGCGGTGAGCCGGAATATTGCATTGCATCATGCCGGACGGACACCGCAAAGCCGGTTCATGACCCGTCCACGGCGCATGCCGCGGTCAGTTAGAATCGCAACAACCGCTGCACGAGACGAAAGGAAAGAGGGATGGAATGCGTAGTGAAGTGGGTCGATGGCATGACCTTCGTGGCCGAAACCGGCAGCAATCACATTGCCATCATGGACGGGGCCACGGAAGGCGGGGGCCGGAATCTGGCGCCCCGCCCGATGGAACTGGTTCTGGCCGGCACTGGCGGCTGTACCGCATTCGATGTCGTGCTGATCCTGAAACGCGGTCGCCAGGACGTGACCGGCTGCGAGGTCTCCCTGAAGGCGGACCGGGCGGACACGGAGCCCAAGGTCTTTACCCGCATCCACTTTCATTACACGGTCCGAGGCAAAGGGCTAAAAGCGGACGCCGTGGAACGAGCGATCAAACTTTCCGCGGAGAAATATTGCTCGGCATCGGCCATGCTCGCCAAGACGGCCCAGATCACCCACGACTGGGAGATCGTCGAAGGCTGATCGCCTCAGACCCAGTAGGCGGTGCGGGTCATGACGCGAGACGCGACCTTCATTGCCAGTTTGACTGGCGACGGAAGTTCGCGCGCACCCAGACCGACTGCGCTCTCGGCGTGTCCGACCTCGTCCTGCTTCATCTGTTCGAGCACCTGCCAGGATCGGCGATCCGATTTTGGCAACCGACCTAGGTGATCGGTAAGGTGGGCCTCCACCTGGCGCTCGGTTTCCGCCAGAAAGCCGAGATTCCACGCGTCGCCCAACTTGCCGGCGATGGCGCCGAGCACAAAGGAACCGCCATACCAGAGCGGATTGAGCAGGCTTTTTCGCCCGCCCAATTCGGTGATCCGCTTCTCGGTCCAGGCGAGGTGCTCTGTTTCCTCCTGCGCGGCGTGGTCGAGCGTGGCCGCCAAGTCCGGATTGCCCGAAGTCAGGGACTGCCCCTGGTAGAGGGCCTGTGCGCAAATCTCGCCGCAGTGATTTACCCGCATCAGTGCTGCGGAACGGTTCTTTTCCTCTTGCGACAGATCCGCCTCCGGCAAGTCGTCGCCGGGAACAGGCCGGACCGTTGACGCCGGCGCGAACACGGTGCGCAACGCCCGATCGAACTCGATGATGGCTTTATCCAGATTCATGGTGCGGCAGCAACGCTCCCTATGACTTCACATTCCGATCGAGAGATCAGGCAGGGTCATTGTGCCATGTTGCAGCGACGGGCAGAAGGAGCAGCATCGTGCCGTGCGGGCAGGCCCGTGGCTCGATCCTGCTTCGCCGCTGCATTCGTCCCCAAGCCAGAGTGCGTATCGCCGCTTCAATTGATGTAGCGATCGCCTGCCGATGATGCGCCTCGCCTGAGTGCTTCGAGGCCCTGCACGGCGTCGCGGATCGGAATCCCCTCCGGACAAAAGTATTCCCGCATGAGGACGTACTGGTAACGGCTCGGTCCAGTGGTAGTGAGCGGCGCCCAGGCCGAGTTCCTGGCTTTCGACCAGGAATTGTCCGGCCTGCCGAAGGCATAAAGCCGCCGTTCCCGGGAGCCGCAACGGATGCCCTCGAAACTCACGTTGCGAGCGCCGGCAGCGGTCTTGATGACCGCCGTGTATCGAATCGCCCCGTCAGCACCCACGCTGAGCGAGGCGCTGTCGACGAAGAATCGGTTGGTCGTTACTTCGGAAACGTAGAATTCGATCAGGTTGTCGGGCTTGGGCGGATCGGGCAACTGCGCCTGCGCTTCGACCTCAGGCTTTTCCTCGTCGTCCGCAATCGATGCGGACAACGCACCGCCGAAACCGAACAGCACTCCGACTATGCCCAGTGTCACCCGCTTGATCGCCCGCCCATTGCGCCTCCTGGGTGTCAATCCAGGTCCTCCAGCAACGACTGCCGCACCGCGTCCGAGAGACGTTCAACCGTCTGCTGATAGGCCGGATGATCGACCCCGACGGCCAGCGCAGCGCCGCCCACGAGCGCCCGCTTCATCTCCGGCGCCAATTCGAAGCGCAGAAAATGGACCGAAGAGGTCTTATCGTCGTTCTCGCGGTCGAGGTCCTCGTCGGCGATGGCATAGACCCGCGGTTGGCCCTCCACCTGCACCCACACCCGATCCTCGATACCGATCAGGCGCGACAGCCAGACGCGGCGTTCCTCCACGTCCGGGAACTCGACCATCATGGTGGCTTTGAAATTGCTGCCGTCGGGCACCAGCGGATTGTAGGCATCAAGCTCGTCGCGGATACCCTCCTCCTCGAACGTACGTTCGATGCGCAGCATCTCCTGGATCTGGTAGCGCACCGTCAGCTCGTCCTCGAAGATGAGCGTGATGTTCTCGCCCAGATGAACCGTCCGATTCTTCTTGTGCGCCATTGCCTTGGCGCGGAAGTCCTGGCGCTGCCTGGCGTAGGTTTCCAGCGACAGCAGGCTGTCGCGCGCGATCTGCGGCATGCTATTCACTCCTTCGTCATTCAATCCCGTAAGCCATGCGCAGCAGCGTGAGCGGATGCGCCTTGGTCGCCCGCGTCTGCCCCATGCCTTGGAGGATGTGACGTCCCGCGATGGGGCAGTCCGAGCTGATGTAATCCGGATCGACGTTGGCCATCTGCTTGAAAACAGGACGGCCGATCTTCATCGAGAGGTCGAAGTACTCCTCCTTCACACCCCACGTTCCGTCATGGCCGGCGCACCGTTCGACGGTATTGACCTGCGTTCCGGGCACGAGTTGCAGCGTTTCGCGCGTCTTCTGCCCCAGGTTCTGCACTCGACTGTGACAAGGAATGTGGTACGACACCTTGCCCAGCAAGCGCTTGAAGTCGGTTTTCAGCAGCCCGTCCTTGTGGCGCAGCATGAAGTACTCGAACGGGTCGAACATCGCCTCAGCCACGGCCCTTACGCCGGCATCATCGGGGAAGAGCAGTGGCAGCTCCGCCTTGAACATCAGAGTGCACGACGGAACGGGAGTGAGTATCGCGTACCCGTCCTGGGCCAGCTTGACCAGTGACGGGATGTTGATGTTCTTGAGCCGCTCGACGGCTTCGAGATCGCCCAGCTCCAGTTTGGGCATGCCGCAGCAGGCCTCTTTCTCGACGATCACCGACGGAATCTCGTTGTGCTCCAGCAAGCGCAGCAGGTCCTGCCCGATTCCCGGCTCGTTGTAATTCACATAGCACGTCGCGAAGATCGCCACCTTGCCCGGGGTGCGCTCGCCATTCCTGGTCGCGAAGCCGGATCGGGGTTGGGCCCGAGAGCGGAACTTGCTCGGCGCGTAAGGAGGCAGAATGCGGTCCTTGTGCACACCCAAGACACTCTGCATGACCGACCGGGCCATCGGGTTCTTGTTGAGAGCGTTTACCGTCTGCGCCACCACGGGAATCGCTGCCAACTTGCCCAACGCGTCGGTGCTCGTCAGAAGTCTGTCGCGGAAACGCACCTGCCCCTTTCGGAACTTCACCGCCTTGGCCCGCAGCATGAGATGCGGAAAGTCGAGATTCCACTGATGCGGCGGGACATAGGGGCATTTCGTCATGAAGCACATGTCGCAGAGGTAGCACTGATCCACGACGTCCCAATATTTCTCCTGCGGCACGCCGTCCATTTCGCCGCTTGGGCTTTCGTCCAAGAGATCGAAAAGGCGCGGAAACGCGGTACACAGGTTGACGCAGCGCCTGCACCCGTGGCAGATGTCGTAAGTACGGTGAAGTTCGCTGTAGAGTTTGGCTTCGTCGTAGAAATCAGGATTGCGCCAGTCGATGGCGTGACGCTTGGGCGCTTCCAGGCTGCCTTCACGAACGGTCATGGCTTCTTGTCCCGCAAGTTGAAAACGCGAAAAAGGCGCGGGGCGAGCCGCGCCTTGCCAATCGAGCCGCTCAGTCCGCGAGGGCGTCCAGCGCCTTCTGGAAACGGTTGGCGTGCGAGCGCTCCGCTTTCGCCAGCGTCTCGAACCAGTCAGCGATCTCGTCGAAACCCTCCTGGCGCGCGCTCTTGGCCATCCCAGGGTACATATCGGTGTACTCGTGGGTTTCACCGGCAATGGAGGCCTTCAGGTTGTCGCGCGTGCCGCCGATCGGCAGTCCGGTTGCCGGGTCGCCGCAAGCTTCGAGGTACTCGAGGTGGCCGTGAGCGTGACCCGTTTCTCCTTCGGCGGTGGAACGGAACACCGCGGCCACGTCGTTCTGGCCTTCCACGTCGGCCTTGGCTGCGAAGTACAGATAGCGACGGTTGGCCTGCGATTCGCCGGCGAACGCATCTTTCAGATTGCCTTCGGTTTTCGATCCCTTGAGTTGCATCGTGGTCTCCTGTCCTTGAGAAAAAACCGTTTTAGACTTGTTCCAAAACGTAGATTGAGTTTAATTGGGCCCGACAAGCCTGTCAAATATTTCACACTTTTCGTTTGGGAGACTCAATGACAAAGCGCAATCAGAGTGGACCGCGCGTGGCGAGGTCACAGGCCGATCGCGGCTCCAATCTCGGCGAAGGTGCGGGCGATTTCCGGCGTGTGCAGGACAATACCGAGTTGGCGTGCGATTTGGGTGGCGGAAAAGATGCCACGGATCATCTGTCGTCCGGCCTCATCCGCATCCACGACCAGAGCATGCTGGCGGCCGGATTGCTTCAAGGTCTCCACCACGTGACCAACTTCGGCGTGCAGTACATCGTTCAACTCGATCACGTCGAGTCGATCGGCAGGAGTCATGATGTCCCGCACCACGATTTCCGCATGGCGGATGCCGCGATTCCGCACCACCTGCATCGGTTTCTCACCGAGCACATCGGTCGCGGTCATGATCCCCAGCGCACGCTGTCCGTCGGTCACGATGAGCGAGCGCACGCCGCGGTGGATCATTGCCTGGTTGGCCTGATTGATCGGCGTATCGGCACCGATAGTAGCGGCGGAAACCCGACGCAGGTCGGTCATCACCTCTACCGCCGGCGAATCGGCGCGAACCCGCGCAGACATCGTCGGATCGGGGGAGTGAATCCCAGCGTCTGCCGCGAGCCGTGACTGGGGCAAGGGACTGTAATGCTCACGTACCATGGGTGTCTCCTCTGTTGGGCGGTCTGGGGTGGATGCTGGGGTCGGCGCCCTCGTGCTGCGGAAGCGCCAGATCTTAGAGCGATCGCCGAAGGAAAACATTCCCCGCACTTCTGGGGGACACCGCTGGAACCCTCGGCGCAGAGGCGATCGACCGATCTGAAAACGTGCTCCATCGCGTCCTCTCCGCCCCTAGAGACGGACCCGAAGAACCATCAGCCGATCAGGGCTGCGGGAGCTGTTGCCACCTCGGTGTTCGGCTACGCACACCCCGGAACAACAATCTCGATAGCTCCGTCAGCGCCTGTTCGTAGACCTGGCGTTTGAACTCGATCACTGACATCGAGCGGAAACCAGTATTCGCTCCAACGCCAGGCGTCGAATTCCGGGTGATCGCTGGCGCGCAGACAGACGTCGCAGTCCCGCCCGACCAAGCGGAGGAGGAACCAAATCTGCTTCTGTCCGCGATAGGTGTTGCGGAACTCGCGGCGAACCCATTGCTTCGGCACGTCGTACCGCAGCCAACCGCGCGTTCGGCCCAGTATCCTGACGTGCTCCGGACGAAGACCGATCTCTTCAAACAGCTCGCGGTACATCGCCTGCACGGGTGTTTCGCCGTGCTTGATGCCCCCCTGGGGAAACTGCCAAGCGTGCTCGCGAACCCGTTTTGCCCAGAACACCTCGTTACGCGCGTTGACCAGGATGATGCCGACGTTCGGGCGATAGCCTTCCCGATCGAGCATTTTCGCAATCCGTGGAAAGTTTCACTGCGCTGATTTTTCCACAATTCCAACCGCTTGGAAAGGCGCCAACGCCAATGGCGAGGCCAGGTTTCGCGGCCGCCTGAGTTAGAATTTTCGTTTTTCGGGGAACTCATCATGCGCGCCTCCTCCTTTTTCATCTCCACTCTTAAGGAAGCCCCCGCCGACGCGGAGATCGTGAGCCACAAACTCATGCTGCGCGCCGGCCTCATCAAGCGGCTCGCGGGCGGTATCTATACCTGGATGCCCCTCGGACTGCGCGTATTGCGCAAGGTCGAGAACATCGTGCGCGAGGAGATGAATCGCGCCGGCGCCATGGAACTGTTGATGCCTGCGGTTCAGCCCGCCGAACTTTGGCAGGAATCCGGTCGCTGGCAGCAGTATGGTCCGGAGTTGCTGCGCGTCAAGGACCGTCATCAGCGCGAGTTCTGCATCGGGCCGACCCACGAGGAGGTGATCACCGATACTGTTCGTCGCGAAATCAGGAGCTACCGCCAGTTGCCGGTACACTTTTATCAGATCCAGTCCAAGTTTCGTGACGAGATCCGGCCGCGCTTCGGCGTCATGCGCGGACGCGAATTCCTGATGAAGGATGGTTACTCGTTTCACGCGGGATTCGAGGATCTGCAGCGGGAATACCGAAACATGTACGACACCTACTCGAGGATCTTCGCGCGGCTCGGGCTCAAGTTCCGAGCGGTGGCCGCCGATACCGGCTCCATTGGTGGCACCGGCTCGCACGAATTCCACGTGCTGGCAGATTCGGGCGAGGATGCAATCGCCTTCTGCCCCGAATCCGACTACGCAGCAAACGTGGAGCTTGCCGAAGCCCTGGCTCCCGCAGAAGCTCGAAACGGCCACAGCGAGACCAAGCAGTCCGTGGCGACACCCGGCAAAACGCGCTGCGAGGACGTAGCGGCATTTCTGCACGTTCCACTGACCAGGACAGTGAAGGCAATCGCGGTGATGCGCGACGATGATTTCTATCTCTTGTTGATCCGGGGCGACCACACCTTGAACGAAGTGAAGGTGAGCAAGATTCCCTTCCTCAATCCTTTCCGCTTCGCCACGGACAGCGAAATCGAGGAACGCCTCGATTGTCGTCCGGGCTATATCGGCCCGGTGGGCGTCGACACGGAAATCCCGATAATCGCCGACCGGACGGTGGAACGAATGAACGATTTCGTATGTGGAGCCAATGAGCCGGGCTACCACCTCAAGGGAGTCAACTGGGTGCGGGATCTGCCAGAGCCGAATTACGTCTTCGACATCCGCAATGTCGTGTGCGGCGACCCTTCACCGGATGGCAAGGGCCCGCTGGAAATCTGTCGCGGCATCGAGGTCGGCCACATCTTTCAGCTACGCACCAAGTACTCGAAGGCCCTCAACGCGACATTCCTCGACGAATCGGGCAACCAGCAGGTGATGGAGATGGGGTGCTACGGCATCGGTGTTTCGCGCATCGTCGGTGCGGCCATCGAGCAGAATTTCGACGAGCGCGGCATCGTCTGGCCACAGTCGATGGCGCCCTATGAAATGGCCATCGTGCCGGTGGCCTATCACAAGAGCGGGGCCGTCCGCGACGTGGCCGACAGACTGTATGGCGAGTTGGTCGCAGCCGGGATCGACGTGTTTCTCGACGACCGCGACGAACGTCCGGGCGTAATGTTTGCCGATTCGGAGCTGATCGGCATTCCTCTCCGGGTGGTGATTGGCGAACGCGGCCTAAAGGAAGGAATGGCGGAATATCAGGGAAGACGAGAATCCCAGCCGACCAAGTTGCCGGTAGCCAGCATCGTCGACTTCGTGAAGGAACGACTGCGAAGCTGAACATGGCGCCGACTCGGATACTGCTGTTCGTGCTACTAGCTGCCGCTGCCGGTTATGTCCAGGCCGGCGCGCAGCAGTACGAGCCGCTCGCCGCCAGCGTCCAGGCAGCATTGCATTCTGCGGTGTCCGACCGCGCCTCGCCCGAATCCCGATTCGCCAGCATCGAGGAGAAGGTCAACTGGCTGGCCGAAATGTCGCGCCGGTTGGAAAGACGCGTCCCGGATCGCGCCGCGCGGTTCGAACTGATCAAGGCGGTACATTACGAAGCACGCCGGGCCGGACTCGACCCGCAACTGGTGTTTGGGCTGATTCAGGTCGAAAGCGGCTTTCGCAAATACGCCGTTTCCACCGCTGGAGCCCGCGGCTACATGCAGGTGATGCCGTTCTGGGTTCGCCTCATCGGCAAACCGGAGCACAACCTCTTCCACATGCGCACCAACCTGCGCTACGGTTGCACGATCCTGCGCCACTACCTGGATCTGGAAAAAGGCGATCTTTACCGCGCTCTGGGACGTTACAACGGCAGTCTCGGTCAGCCCGCCTACCCCAATGCAGTTCGCGCATCCTGGGTGAAACAGTGGGATTGGCCGGCAAGGAAGCTGGCGCTCAAGTAGCTGCGCTTCGACCTCCTCAGCGAGGCATTCCGGGCAGCATCCCTTTCATGCCCCGCATCATCTTCTGCATTCCCCCTTTCGAAAACTGCTTCATGACCTTTTGCGTCTGCTCGAACTGATTGAGCAGTCGGTTCACTTCCTGGACTGCAACACCCGCACCGGCAGCGATGCGGCGCTTGCGCGAGGCTTTGATGACCTCCGGCTTGGCGCGTTCCAGCGGCGTCATGGAGTTGATGATGCCCTCGATGCGGCCGATCGCTTTTTCCTCCACCGCGGTGCCGGCCTGTTGCGCGGCCTGTGCCACGCCGGCGGGCAGTTTGTCGAGCAGCGCAGATAGCCCGCCCATCTTGCGCATCTGCGCAATCTGTTCCTTGAAGTCGTTGAGATCGAACCCTTTCCCCGTCTTCAGCTTCTGCGCAAACTCACGCGCCTTCTGCTGATCTACACTTTTCTGCGCCTCCTCCACAAGACCGAGGATGTCGCCCATGCCGAGAATACGCGCAGCCATGCGCTCGGGATGGAATTCCTCCAGCCCCGCAAGCTTCTCGCCGACGCCGGCAAACTTGATCGGCTTTCCCGTGACTTGACGCACCGACAGCGCCGCGCCGCCGCGGGCATCGCCGTCGAGTTTGGTGAGGATGACGCCCGTCAGGGGAAGAGCATCGTTGAAGGCGCGTGCGGTATTCACCGCGTCCTGCCCGAGCATCGAGTCGACGATGAAAAGGGTTTCGACCGGTTCCAGCGCCGCGTGCAGTTGCTTTATCTCGGCCATCATCGGCTTCGTCGACGGCGAGCCGACCGGCCGAATCCACCATCAGCACATCGTAGTAATGCCGCTTTGCAAAATCGAGGGCCGCCTGAGCAATATCGACCGGTTCTTGTCCGGCCGAAGATGGAAAAAAGTCAATTCCCGCCTGCTCTGCCACAAGCCGCAGTTGCTCTATGGCGGCGGGTCGATAGACGTCGCAGCTTGCAGTCAATACCTTCTTCTTCAAGCGCTCGCGCAAGAGCTTGCCCAGTTTGCCGGTGGTGGTGGTCTTGCCCGCGCCCTGAAGTCCGGCCAGCAGAATTACGGCCGGCGGCTGCGCCGCGAGATTGAGGGCAGCGTGAGCGCCTCCCATGAGCGACGTGAGTTCGCGGTGCACCACGCCCACTAGCGCATGACCCGGCGTCAACGAACCGATTACCTCCTGCCCGATGGCCTTTTCCTTGACCCGGGCAATGAAATCTTTCACCACCGGCAACGCAACGTCGGCCTCCAGCAGTGCCATGCGAACTTCCCGCAGCGCCTCGGCGACATTGTCTTCGGTCAGTCGAGCCTGGCCGCGGACGGTCTTGACGACCCGGGCCAGTCGTTGGGTAAGGTTATCCAGCATGGCGTTCCAATGAAGTGATGTAAACTGCACGCATGCCGTCGATTCTACTGCATGTCGTTCCTGCCTCGCTGTATGCGCTGCTCGGCGTGTATTTCTGGCGCAGTCGTTGGCACGAAGCGGCCCTCAATCCGAAGCGGGGTCTGCAGACATGGGAACGCATCGTCTTGCTGGGAGCCCTCACCCTGCAGGGTATCGGACTGTTCAGGGATCTCTTTCCGCAGGGGGGCATGCGCTTTGGCTTCAGCTACGCGCTTGCGCTGATGTTCTGGCTGGCGCTTCTGTTCTACTGGATCGAGAGCATTTACGCGCGGATCGAAGGCCTGCACATGATCGTGTTGCCCCTCGCCGCAGTATGCGCCGTGCTGCCGCTCGCGTTTCCTGGCCAAAGCACTCTGACGCACCTCGATTCACCGATGTTTCGCGCCCATTTACTCATGGCCATGCTGGCATATAGCCTGTTCACACTTGCGGCGCTGCATGCCCTGCTCATGGCTGCCGCAGAAAAGCGACTGCATCGGGGGCGCCTGTCCCGGGCGCTGGCCAACCTGCCGCCCCTGCTGACCATGGAAGCTCTGCTGTTCCGCCTCATCCTGATTGCCTTCATCCTGCTCACCCTGACACTTGCCTCGGGCATTCTGTTTTCCGAGGCGCTGTTCGGCAGACCATTGGTATTCGACCACAAGACCGTATTTGCGATCGCCTCCTGGGTGATCTTCGCGGCACTCCTCGCCGGGCGGCGCCTTTACGGCTGGCGCGGACGTACGGCGCTGCGGTGGACGCTAGCCGGTTTTGTCGCCTTGATGCTCGCCTACGTCGGCACGCGATTTGTGCTGGAAGTAATTCTGGGCCGCGGCTGATCCGCTCATCGGCGCGTCGCCGTAACACGGCCGGACCACGCCGCGACATTCCAGCCACTGTCTGCGAAACTCCAAACTCTTGAACGAAATCCCCATTTCGGCGCTCATCACGGCATTGGTGGTCCTGCTCGTGGCGTCGGGCTTCTTCTCGCTCGCGGAAACCGCCATGATCGCCGCCAACCGTTACAAATTGAAGGCCCGGGTGCAGGACGGTCATACCGGTTCGCGGCTTGCGCTCGACCTTCTGGCCAGAATGGACAAATTGCTCGGCGTAATACTGCTGTTCAACAATCTGATCAACGCCGCTGCAGCCACGCTGGTAAGCGTCATCACCATCGCGCTGTTCGGCGAGCACAAGTGGGCTTTGGGCGCTGGCACGATGGTGGTGACTTTCCTTATCCTGGTGTTTTCCGAGATCACACCCAAGGTCGTCGGCGCAACCCACGCAGATCGAATTGCCCCCGCGGTAAGCTTCGTGCTCGCCCCATTGTTGCGTGTCTTCTACTCGGTGGTCTGGTTCGTCAACGTGTTCGTTTCCGGATTGCTCGCCCTTACTCGCCTCAGACCCGGAAAGGACGCGCAATTGCCGCGTCTGTCGCCCCAGGAACTGCGTGTCTTGGTACTGGAATCCGGGCCGTTCATGCCGCAAAAACACAGGAGCATCTTGCTAAACCTGTTCGAACTGGAAGATGTGACCATGGAGGATGTGATGACCCCGCGTGGCGCAATCGAGGCCATCGACATCCAAGCGCGGTTGGATGAAATCCGGGAAAAACTCGCGACCAGTTACCACACACGAATTCCGGTATGTGACGGCGACCCCACCAACGTCATCGGAATCCTGCATCAACGGCGGGTGGTCAGTCTGCTGATGTCGGGGGAACTCGACAAGGAGGGCTTAAGGGAATCGCTCGTCGAGCCGTATTTCATTCCCGGGACGACGCCGATTTATGCCCAGTTGCAGTATTTTCAGGAGCACCAGCAGCGGGTCGCGCTCGTCGTGGATGAATATGGCGAGCTCGACGGACTGGTAACCCTCGAGGATCTGATCGAGGAGATCATCGGGAAATTCACGACCACGGTTCCCTCCGGACCCCTGAAGCTGGCTTGGGGGGAACACGGCAGTGTGCTGGTGGAAGGCGGTCGCAATTTGCGGGAGATCAATCGCAAGCTGGGGTTGGCACTACCATTGGAGGGGCCCAAAACCTTGAATGGACTCATTCTGGAGCATTTCGAGGACATTCCTGAGTCCGGACTGAGCGTAAAGATCGCCGGTGTGCCCATGGAAATACTCCAGACACAGGACCGAATGGTAAAAATGGTGCGGCTTTCCCGTCCTGCCAACATTGCGCGCGACTAAGGGTATAGTGCCCCGGAAACCTCCCCGCTTGCCGGCTTTACAAACTCAGGCAGCGTGGGCATCATTGATCTGCAGAAGTAACATATGCCGATGAATCAATGATCTATGGCAGCTAATCCGCAAACAGCCTTGAGTGGGTTGGCGCGTGCACTCGTACAGCATGGGCGACTCAAGGAGCCCCAGGCTGAATCCTACTCACTCGAAGCCGCGGCGCGGGGGATGAACCTGGCGCAGCAACTCATTGCCAACGCGGTGATGAAGCCGGGCGAGATTGCTGCATTCGCGTCGGAAATCTTCGGCCATCCTCTGGTGGATCTCAATGCGATCGACGAATCCCAATTGGTGCGGGACGCCATCGATCGCAAGCTGATGCGGGCTCACCAGGTAATCGCACTCAGCCACCGCGGCAATCGCATTGCCGTGGCCCTGGCGGATCCGACCAACCTTCGGGCGCTGGATGAAATCCGCTTTCAGACGGGTCTGGCGGTCGATCCGATCGTCGTCGAAGCAGACAAGCTCGCCCGCCTCGTCACCAAGCTCTCGGAGACGACCGAGACGACGCTGGAGCGAATGACAGGCGAAGAACTGGCCGACATCGACCTCAGCGCGGAGGAAACCGACAGCGCGGCGGCTGAAGCCGCCAGCGTCGAAGTAGATGACGCGCCGGTGGTGCGGTACATCCAGAAGATCCTCATTGATGCGATCAACGAGGGCGCATCCGACGTTCACTTCGAGCCCTACGAAAAATACTACCGCATCCGCTTCCGCACCGACGGTATCTTGCGCGAAGTGGCGCAACCGCCCTTGGTGCTTAAGGAAAAGATCGCGTCGCGCATCAAGGTCATCTCGCGCCTGGACATCTCCGAGAAGCGAGTTCCCCAGGATGGCCGGCTGAAACTCGTGCTATCCAAGACGAAGGCGATCGATTTCCGCGTCAGCACACTGCCGACGCTGCACGGCGAAAAGATCGTGATGCGTATCCTCGATCCTTCGAGTGCCATGCTCGGCATCGAAGCGCTGGGATACGACCCGGACCAGAAGGAAAAGCTGATGCGGGCGATCGAACGTCCCTACGGCATGGTCCTGGTCACGGGCCCGACCGGTAGCGGCAAGACAGTGTCCCTCTATACGTGCCTCAACATACTCAACAAGGCGGGCGTAAACATCTCGACCGCCGAAGATCCGGCGGAAATCAATCTTCCCGGCGTAAATCAGGTCAACATCCACGACAAGGCCGGCCTGACATTCGCCTCAGCTCTGCGCGCCTTTCTTCGCCAGGACCCGGACATCATCATGGTGGGCGAGATCCGCGACCTGGAAACGGCCGAGATTGCCGTCAAAGCCGCCCAAACCGGGCACATGGTCTTATCCACGCTGCACACCAACGACGCGCCATCGACGCTGATTCGCCTTGCCAACATGGGCGTGGCACCCTTCAACATCGCCTCCAGCGTCATACTGATCACCGCCCAGCGCCTGGCGCGCCGGCTTTGTTCGTGCAAGAAACCCTTCGCCGTGCCAACCGAAGCATTGATTCAAGCCGGTTTCACCGACGAGGACCTCGACGGCAGCTGGCAGCTCTATGGGCCCGTTGGCTGCGAACGCTGCAAGGGCTCCGGCTACAAGGGTCGCGTCGGGATCTATCAGGTCATGCCCATCTCCGAAGAGATGCAACGCATCATCATGACCACCGGCAACTCCATGGAACTCGAAGAACAGGCGCGGCGCGAGGGCGTGCTGGACCTGCGGCAATCCGGACTGATCAAGGTCAAGCAAGGCGTCACTTCGCTCGAAGAAGTGCTGGGAACCACCAACGATTGATACCGCCAGGGGATAGACATGGCAACCGCTACACGTGCCGCGAAACGCATCGAACTTGCCAAGGAACAGATGTTCCTTTGGGAGGGCAAGGACAAGATCGGGCAAGACGATCCGCGGCGAAATGAGGGCCACGAGTGAGGCCCTGGTTCAGTCAACCCTGCGGCGCCAGGGCGTTCTGGTCACCAAGGTCAAGAAGCAGACATTTCGGCGCGGTTCCCGGATCACGGAAAAGGACATCGCGCTCTTTACCCGGCAACTCGCCACCATGATGAAATCCGGGGTTCCCCTGCTGCAGGCATTCGATATCGTCGGCAAGGGTGCCGGCAATCCATCCCTCGGCCGGCTCCTGATGGAGATTCGCACCGAGGTTGAAACCGGCAGCAGCCTGTCCCAGGCATTCCGCAAGTATCCAGCCCATTTCGACGCACTGTACTGCAACCTGGTCGCCGCCGGCGAGCAGGCAGGCATTCTGGACGCTCTGCTGGATCGCCTTGCCACCTACAAGGAAAAAATTCTTGCCATCAAGAGCAAGATCAAGTCGGCCATGTTCTACCCGATCGCAGTGATGGTCGTCGCCGTCATCGTCACGACTGTGATCATGATCTTCGTCATCCCGGAGTTCAAGAAGGTGTTCACCAGCTTCGGTGCCGACCTGCCGGCGCCGACACTGGTCGTGATCGCCATGTCGGATTTCGTGGTCGCATACTGGTACATCATCTTCGGTGCGATCGGCGCCGCGGGTTACGCATTCTATGTGGCGCACCGCAGGTCGGAAAAGGTGCAGTTCGCCGTGGACCGCCTTCTGCTCAGACTGCCCGTGTTCGGCGAGATCATCCGCAAGGCAACCATCGCCCGCTGGACGCGAACCCTGTCCACGATGTTCGCGGCCGGCGTGCCTCTGGTCGAGGCACTGGACTCGGTTGGCGGTGCATCAGGCAACCATGTCTACCAAGCCGCGACCAAGCAGATCCAGACCGAGGTCAGCACCGGCACCAGCCTGACCGTTGCCATGCAGAATTCCGATGTGTTCCCGAACATGGTGATGCAGATGGTCTCCATCGGCGAGGAATCCGGCCAGCTCGACACCATGCTGTCGAAGGTCGCCGATTTCTTCGAGCAGGAGGTCGATGACGCCGTCGAGGCAATGTCAAGCCTGATCGAGCCGATGATCATGGTCGTGCTCGGACGCTGATCGGCGGCACTGGTGATCGCCATGTACCTGCCCATCTTCAAGATTGGTGCAGTAATCTGACCGAAGGGTCATCCGGTGCGCGTAGCCTGTCGGTTCCGGCATCGCAGCACCGGACTGCGCCAGCTCGACTGCTGCCGCCTCACTGAACGATTCGATGTGCGATCCGTGCGATGCCGCTGGTGAATGACCCCGTCGCATTCACGTTGGCCGTTGCGATTCTCGGGCTGATGGTCGGCAGCTTTCTGAACGTCGTCATCCACCGCCTGCCGACGATGATGGAACGCGAATGGAAGCTGCCAGTGCGCCGAACTGCGCGGTGAAGCCGGCGCCCGAGTTCGAGCCGCTGTCCCTCGTCCAGCCCGCGTTCGCGTTGCCCGCAGTGCGGCCATGCCGATCGCGGCATGGGAAAACATCCCGATCCTCAGTTACTTGATGCTGCGCGGACGGTGCAGGGGTTGCGCCTCGCCGATCGGGGTGCGCTATCCGATCGTCGAAGGCTTGACCGCCCTGCTGTGCGGCTTGGTCGCCTGGCACTTCGGCTACTCGTGGCAGAGCCTCGGCGCATTGCTGCTGGTCTGGGCCCTCGTCCCGCTCACGTTCATCGATTTCGACACGCAGTTGCTGCCGGACACGATCACCCTGCCGCTTGCTATGGGTCGGCCTGCTGTTCAATCTGTCGGGCACATACACCGACCTCAAGAGCGCCGTCATCGGCGCCGTGGCCGGCTACCTCAGTCTGTGGGCCGTGTACTGGCTGTTCAAACTGGCGACCGGCAAGGAGGGCATGGGCTACGGCGACTTCAAGCTGCTCGCCGCGATCGGCGCCTGGCTGGGATGGCAGATCCTGCCCCTGACCATCCTGCTGTCGTCACTGGTCGGCGCGGTGGTCGGCATCGTCCTGATCGTCGCTACGAAGCACGGCCGCAACGTGCCCATCCCGTTCGGCCCCTATCTGGCCGCAGCCGGGGTAATCGCCCTGTTCTGGGGCAAGCCACTCACCCAGACGTATCTCCAGCTTTTCTGAGCGCATGCGGGGACGCCAGGCGGGCCGGGGTGCCCGCCCACGACACGGGCATGATCTCCTTCGCACAATCAGGCGGTGTAGATTCCAAGCATGCGCCCCCGCTGGCACGTGCGCTTGAAAACTCCCATGACTGCCCACACCTCAAGGATGCCAGTGGCCGCCGAGAGGCAAATATCTGCTTTTCCGGCAACGACTTAGTTATAATTCGCGCTTTTCCGGAGATATCCATGCCGATCTACGAATATCGATGCGACGACTGCGGATTCCAAAAGGAAGTCCTGCAGAAGATCAGCGACGCCCCGCTGACCACCTGCCCCAACTGCGGCAAGGAAACGCTCAACAAGATGCTCACCGCCGCCGGCTTCCAGCTCAAGGGCAGCGGCTGGTATGCAACCGACTTCAAGGGCGGCAAGGGGACATCGAAACCCGAAGATGAGAGCAAGTCAACCCAGCCTGCCCCCGCATGCGGCGCCGGAGCGTGCCCCGCCTGCAGTACATGAAGAAGTACTTCATCACCGGACTGCTGATCTGGGTTCCGCTGGCGATCACGGTCTGGGTGCTGTACCTGATCGTCAGCACCATGGACCAGTCCCTGCTGTTCGTTCCCGCCGCTCATCCGTCCGGAAAACCTGTTCGGCGTCAGCGGTCCCCGGCATCGGCGTGGTCCTGACGCTGTTCGTCATCCTCGTCACCGGCCTGCTTGCCACCAACATCATCGGCCAGCGCTTGCTCCTGTTCTGGGAAGGCGTTCTGGCGCGCATTCCGGTCGTCAAGTCGATCTACTACAGCGTCAAGCAGGTATCGGACACGCTGTTTTCCAGCAGCGGCGAGGCTTTCCGCAAGGCGCTGCTGGTGCAGTACCCGAGGCTGGGCATGCTGGACCATCGCATTCCTGACCGGCCAACCCGGCGGCGACGTAGCGCGTCATCTGCCGGGTGATTTCGTCAGCGTCTATGTGCCGACCACGCCCAACCCCACTTCCGGCTTCTTCCTCATGCTGCCCCGTGCGGACGTCATCGAGCTCGACATGAGCGTCGATGAAGCCCTCAAGTACATCATCTCCATGGGCGTGGTTCGCCGCCGGCGCCTATTGCGAAGAAGCTGCCCCAGCCCCAGAACTCTTGACTCGCCGGTCGTTCCGGCCGGCGTCGTTAGCGGAAAAACAACATGCGTACTCATTACTGCGGCCATCTCAACGCCGATCCATCTCGACCAGATCGTCACCCTTTGCGGCTGGGCCCATCGCCGCCGCGACCACGGCGGCGTCATCTTCATCGACCTGCGCGACCGCGAAGGCCTGGCCCAGGTCGTGTGCGACCCGGACCGCCCCGAGATGTTTCGGCGCGCCGAATCGGTGCGCAACGAATTCGTCCTGAAGATCACCGGCAAGGTGCGTCGCCGCCCCGACGGGCACCGAGAACCCCAACCTTGCCCTGCGGCGAGATCGAGATCCTCTGCCACGAACATCGAAGTGCTCAACCCGGCCGTCACGCCGCCCTTCCAGCTCGACGACGAGAACCTCTCCGAGAACGTGCGCCTGATCCACCGCGTCATCGACCTGCGCCGTCCGCAGATGCAGAAGAACATGATGCTGCGCTACAAGACGGCGATGGCCTTCCGCCGCTTCCTCGACGACAACGGCTTCATCGACATCGAAACGCCGATGCTGACCAAGAGTCACGCCGGAGGGCGCCCGCGACTACCTGGTGCCGTCGCGCGTCCATCCCGGCCAGTTCTTCGCCCTGCCGCAGTCGCCGCAACTGTTCAAGCAGCTGCTGATGGTGGCCGGCTTCGACCGCTACTACCAGATCACCAAGTGCTTCCGCGACGAAGACCTGCGCGCCGACCGCCAGCCCGAATTCACCCAGGTCGATATCGAGACCTCGTTCCTCGACGAGACCGAGATCACCGGCCTGATGGAGGAGATGATCCGCAACGTGTTCAAGGAGACGCTCGACGTCGACCTGCCGAACCCCTTCCCGCGCATGAGCCTACGCCGAAGCCATGCGCCGATTCGGTTCCGACAAGCCCGACCTGCGCGTCGACGCTGGAACTCACCGAAGTCACCGATGCCGTCAAGCCGACGTCGCCTTCAAGGTCTTCTGCGGCTGCGGCCACCTGCCCGGCGGCCGCGTCGCCGCGCTGCGCATTCCCGGCGGCGGCAGCCTGACGCGCGGCGAGATCGACGGCTACACCGAGTTCGTCGGCATCTACGGCGCCAAGGGTCTGGCCTACATCAAGGTCAATGACGCGTCGAAGCTGAACGAGGAAGGCCTGCAATCGCCCATCGTCAAGAACCTGCACGCCGGCACGCGCTGCAAGACCATCATCGAGCGCACCGGCGCCCAGTCGCGGCGACCTGATCTTCTTCGGTGCCGACAAGACCAAGATCGTCAACGACGCGCTCGGCGCGCTGCGCATCAAGATCGGCCACGAGAAGGGCTACGTCAATGGCAAGGCCTGGGAGCCGCTGTGGGTGGTCGATTTCCCGATGTTCGAATACGACGAGGAAGAGAAGCGCTGGACGGCCTGCCACCATCCCTTCACCTCGCCCAAGGACGGCCACGAAGATCTGCTGCAGACCGATCCGGGCGAGTGCCTGGCCAAGGCCTACGACCTGGCGCTGAACGGCTGGGAAATCGGCGGCGGCTCGGTGCGTATCCACCGCGCCGAAATGCAGGCGCAAGGTGTTCGAGGCGCTCGGCATCGGCGCAGAGGAAGCAGCAGCCGAAGTTCGGCTTCCTGCTCGACGCGCTGCGCTACGGCGCGCCGCCCCACGGCGGCCTGGCCTTCGGCCTCGACCGCATCGTCACCATGATGACCGGCGCCGAGTCGATCCGCGACGTGATCGCCTTCCCGAAGACCCAGCGCGCCCAGTGCCTGCTCACCGATGCGCCGTCGCCCGGTGGACGAGAAGCAGTTGCGCGAACTGCACATCCGCCTGCGCCAGAACGACACGGCCAAGACCTCGCCCGCGTGAATCGCGCTCAGGCGGCGACGATGACGTATCCGATCGCACGGTTGGCCCTCTTGCTGCTCGTGACCGTCATGACGGCGCCGGCCTGGCGCGCGAGCCACCGCGTCAAGTCGATCGCGTCGAGGTGGTGCGGATAGGCGATCTGCCGCCGGAAGCGCGCGACACGCTGCGACTGATCGAGCAGGGGGGACCGTTTCCCTACCGCAAGGACGGCGTAACGTTCCGCAACCGAGAGCGGCGCCTGCCGCTTCGCGCAGCCGGTTACTACCGCGAGTACACGGTACCGACGCCCGGTTCGCGCGACCGTGGCGCGCGGCGCATCGTCGCGGTCGGGGTAATGCCGGCGACGTTCGCACCTCGGGTGAGTATTACTACACCGCAGACCACTACCGCACGTTCAGGGGATCGCGGAATGAGCAAGGACGCACTTCACCACCGTGCTCGGTAACGTGTCCCGTGCCGGCGTCTATCACCTGCCGCAGCACGGCAGTGGCCGATCTTCGTGCCGCGGCCAAGGACGGCGGGATGGCGGCGTTTCGCGTCCAGCTGGCAAGGTGTGCGACAAGGAAGGATTTGCTCGCCGCGGTAGCCAAGGCCCTCAATTTCCCCGACTGGTTCGGCCACAACTTCGACGCGCTGGCCGACTGCCTGGCCGACATGTGCTGGCAGCCGGCCGACGGCTACCTGGTGATGCTCGAACACTGCGACGAGATCCACGGCACGGCCAGAGGAGGACTTCGTCAGCGCTGCACATCTTCGAGCAGCCGCCGCGGATTCTGGCGCGAAGAAGGCTTGCCGTTCTGGTGCCTGGTGGAAATGCAGGCCGACGGCATCGCCTGGCTGCCCGGAACGCCGTGACGCGGACATACAAGACCCCCGTATCCGTCCTGGTCGTGATCCACACCCCGCACTAGACGTCCTGCTGCTTGAACGCGCATCCCACCCGGGATTCTGGCAATCGGTCACCGGCAGCCGGGAAGGCGACGAACCGCTGGTGGAAACGGCCGTCCGCGAAGTCGCGCGAGGAAACCGGCATCGACGCCCGCCAGCAGACGCTGGTCGACTGGCAGCTCTCCAACCGCTACGAGATCTTTCCGGAATGGCGTCACCGCTACGCTCCGGGCGTCACCCACAACACCGAGCACGTCTTCAGCCTTTGCCGTTGCGCCAGGCACGGCGGTGCAGGTCGCCCCGAACGAACACCTCGGCTGGCGCTGGCTGCCGTGGCGGGAGGCCGCGGCGACCTGCTTTTCGTGGAGCAACCGCGACGCGATCCTGCTGCTCCCCAAGCTGAATCGCGACCTTCCGCCTTCGCAGAACACCGGCTGATCCCGCTTTTCTCGCCGCTCCTGGTCACCGGCGCAGGGCGTGCGCCCCGGCACAGCGGAACTTCTCCAGACAGCGCGGACAGTAGCAGGCGGCCTCCTTGCCGGGCACGGGGAGCCTCAGCGCTGACTGCGCACACCAGCAACGGTCGGTTCCGGCCCGCGTGCCGCAGACGAAATCTTCGCCGCAGACGGCACAACGTTGCGCGCGCGCTTCGCCCGATTCCGTCTCACTCGGCTTGGCACCGAAATCCTCCATTCCCAGCATCTCCAACGCCTTGAAACACGATCGCTCCACCCCATATGCATGGCAGGCAGGAGCGGTCTGCTCAAGACCCATACGGAAAGGAGTTGAATCATGGCCAATCTTACGCGTTATGATCCGCTCGACGATTTCTTCCGCGGCTTTTTCGTGCGTCCGGTGGAGTTCGGCACGCCCGCCGAAGCACCGCAGATCAAGATGGACGTGAAGGAGAAAGGCGAGAATTATCAGGTACACGCCGAAATGCCGGGCATCAAGAAGGAAGACATCCACGTCCGCATCGACGGCTCGATGGTGTCGATCAGCGCCGAGCGCAAGCAGGAAAAGGAAGTGAAGGAAGGCGAGCGCGTCCTGCGCACCGAGCGCTACTTCGGCAAGGTTTCCCGCAGCTTCCAGCTTGGCCAGGACATCGACGAGTCGAAGGCGACCGCCAAGTTCACCGACGGCGTGCTGGAACTGACGCTGCCGAAGAAGGCGGCCACCAGCGCCCGGCGGCTGGCCATCGACTGAACACGGATTCACACCGATCCACGACTGCAGAGCAGCACGAACGCAAGGGGGCCCGAACGGCCCCCTTGTTTTGCCAAGCGGGACGGGCGTGGCCGCCGTGGGCGGCCGATGATCTCAGTGCCGATTGCGGTCGTCGTTGCGTTTCCGCCCCCATCGGGGCGAACCATGCCGCGACCACAGCGGACTGCTAGAATCGCGGCGTCACTTCCATCCCTACGACGATGAACGAGATCTCTCTCCCGCCGACAAGGCCACGATCCTCGCCGAAGCCCTGCCCTACATCAAGCGCTTCTTCGACAAGACCATCGTCATCAAGTACGGCGGCAACGCCATGACCGATCCGAAGCTGAAGGACTGCTTCGCGCGCGACGTGGTGCTGCTCAAGCTGGTCGGCATGAATCCGGTGGTGGTGCACGGCGGCGGCCCGCAGATCGACGATCTGCTGAAGCGCGTCGGCAAGCAGGGCACATTCGTCCAGGGCATGCGCGTGACCGACGAGGAGACCATGGACATCGTCGAGATGGTGCTCGGCGGCCAGGTCAACAAGGAAATCGTCAATCTCATCAACCAGCCACGGCGGCAAGGCGGTCGGCCTGACCGGCCAGGACGGCAACTTCATCCGCGCCAAGCAAGCTGCTGATGCCGAACAAGGACAATCCGGACGAGCTGATCGACATCGGCCAGGTCGGCGAAATCACCTCGATCGACCCGTCGCATCATCGCCTTCCTCGACACCGGCGACTTCATTCCCGGTGATCGCGCCGATCGGCGTCGGCCCGGATGGCGAGACCTACAACATCAACGCCGACGTCGTCGCCGGCAAGCTCGCCGAGATCCTGCAGCGCCGAGAAGCTGGTGCTGCTCACCAACACGCCCGGCGTGCTCGACAAGGCCGGCAATCTCCTCACCGGCATCACGCCCAAGCAGATCGACGACCATGGTCGCCGACGGCACGCTCTCCGGCGGCATGCTGCCGAAGATCGGCTCGGCGCTCGATGCGGCGCGCAGCGGCGTGCGAGCGCGTGCACATCATCGACGGCCGCGTCGAGCATGCGCTGCTGCTCGGAGATCCTCACCGACGAAGGCGTCGGCACGCTGATCAAGAGCAAATAGGCGCGTTCGGAATCCATATCCGCTTACGCAGCGGCCCCTCAGCGGTAGTGCCGCCCGGTGGCGCGTGAAAAACCACCGCAATGCCGATCCATCCGGGCCGACGCCCAACCCTGGCGGGTCCCGCGTCATGACCGCCTCCCGGCGGGTCTGGCTGTTCGACCTCGACAACACGCTGCACGACGCCAATCCGCACATCTTTCCGCACATCAACCGCTCGATGACGCGACTACATCGAGCGGACATCTGCGGCGTGACGCCGGCGGAGGCGACGCGCATCTGCGCCAGGCTTACTGGGAGCGCTACGGCGCGACCCTGCTCGGCCTGATGCGGCATCACGGCACCGACCCGCGCCACTTCCTCTGGCACACCCACCAGTTCCCCGAGCTCGAACGCATGGTGGTCGTCGAGCCGGCCCTGCAGGCGCATGCTGCGCCGCCTGCCCGGCCGCAAGATCGTCTTCTCCAACGCGCCGCGGCACTACACCGAAGCGGTCCTCGAGCATGCTCGGCATGCGCCGCGCTGTTCGACGCCGTCTGGTCCATCGAGCACATGCGCTTCCAGCCCAAGCCGCTGCTCGCGCCTTCCGGCGCCTGCTGCGGGATGAACGCTTGGACCCGGAACGCTGCGTCATGGTCGAGGACAGCGCCAGAGAACCTCAGGACGGCCAAGACGCTGGGCATGAAGACGGTGCTGGGTGAGCCGCAGTCCGCGCCGTCCCGCCTTACGTCGATCTGCGGCTAGAATCCGTGCTGGAACTGCCGCGCATCTGGGCCGGCTGTGACTCGCTGGAGAACCCATGAACACTGGCAGCCAAACCGGGCGAGCGCAAGCTGCAGATCCTGCAGACCATCGCCGAGATGCTGGAGGACCCGAAGCGGCGAGAAGATCACCACGGCGCTGCTGGCCGCGAAGCTCGATGTCTCCGAAGCGGCGCTCTACCGCCACTTCGCCAGCAAGGCGCAGATGTACGAAGGCCTGATCGAGTTCATCGAATCCAGCCTGTTCTCGGTGATCAACAAGATCGGCGCCGAGGAGCAATCGGGGCTCAAGCAGGTGGAGCTGATCATGGCCCTGCTGCTCGGCTTCGCGCAAAAGAATCGTGGGCTGACGCGGGTGCTGATCGGCGACGCGCTGGTGCACGAAAATGACCGGCTGCAGGCCCGCATCAATCAGCTGCTCGACCGCGTCGAAGCCTCGCTCAAGCAGGCCCTGCGCATCGCCGCCACCAAGGACGAAGTGCCCGCCGGTGCGCGACTTCGCTGCCGCGGCCAATCTGCTGATGTGCTACGTGGTCGGGCGCTGGCACCGTTTCGTCAAGAGCGGCTTCGAGCGCGAACCGCTGGCGCAGTGGCCGCAGCAGTGGCCGATGCTGCTCGGCTGCTGTGTGGGCGGGCCGGCCGGCACGTAGCGTCGCACGCGCCGTCGCAAGCCGTCTTCCCTGCGCCGGACCGAGGCGTTACGCGCCCGTTCCTTCCTGTTTGAGCCAGCGTGCCGCATCCAGGGCGAAATAGGTCAGGATGCCGTCGGCGCCGGCGCGCTTGAACGACAAGCAACGCCTCCAGCATGCAGGCCTCGCTCGGTTGAGCCAGCCGTTCTGGCGACGCCGCCTTGAGCATCGCGTACTCGCCGCTCACCTGATAGGCGTAGGTCGGCACGCCGAACTCGTCCTTGACGCGGCGCACGATGTCCAGATAGGGCATGCCCGGCTTGACCATCACCATGTCGGCGCCCTCGTCGAGGTCGAGCGCCACTTCGCGCAGGGCCTCGTCGGAGTTGGCCGGATCCATCTGGTAGGTGTACTTGTTGCCCTTGCCCAGGTTGGCGGCCGAGCCCACCGCGTCGCGGAACGGTCCGTAGAAGCTGGAGGCGTACTTGGCCGAATAGGCCAGGATGCGCGTGTGGATCTGCTTCCTGGCCATCCAGTGCGGCGCGGATGCGCGCCGATGCGGCCGTCCATCATGTCGGACGGCGCCACCACGTCGGCGCCGGCCTGCGCGTGGCAGAGCGCCTGCTTCGCCAGCGCCTCCAGCGTCTCGTCGTTCAGCACATAGCCGGTCGGGTCGCCGGATCGATCAGGCCGTCCTGGCCGTGGCTGGTGTAGGGATCGAGCGCCACGTCGGTGATCACGCCGAGTTCGGGGAACTCCTGCTTCAGCGCCTGCACCACGACAGTGGGCACTAACCCATCGGGATTCCAGGCCTCCTCGGCACCCTGCGACTTCTTGAGCGATGCATCGATCACCGGAAACAGCGCCAGGGCAGGAATGCCCAGTTGCACCGCCCGCTCGGCCACGGTCAGCAGGCGGTCGAGGCGATGCCGCTCGACGCCCGGCATCGAGGCCACCGGCTCCGTACGGCCGCTGCCTTCGAGAACGAAGACCGGATAGATCAAGTCATCGGCCGTCAGGCGATTCTCCCGCATCAGCCGGCGGGAGAAATCGTCGCGGCGCATGCGGCGCATGCGGGCGGCAGGGAATGCTCCTTTTTCGATCATGTTGTTCGCTCCGCGAATTTTTCGTTTCGGCGCAACATTTTCGCGGAAACTTTTCCTGTCGCCGCCAATCTTAGTGGCAGACGGTGCACGAGCCGTCTCCCGCTTCACCTCCCTGAGCGGGTGCCTTAATCACATTAAGGCATTTTGCCCCTGGCTTTCATCCCCTTTAGCCGGGGGCATTTCTTTTGGGGGCCCGATGCGATTGCCCAGCCAGCCGGTCGATGGTCCGCTCGGCCTCCTCCATACCGGTCTTCTTGAGGCTGGAAAACAGCTGCACCGTCATCGGCGAGCCGGAATCCGCCAGCCTCGCGCCTGGACCTCGCGCAGGATCTGCGTCTGCTCCTGCGACTCAGCTTGTCCGCCTTGGTCAGCAGGCAGTGGATCGGCTTGCCGGTCGGCCCGAACCAGTTGATCATCTGGCGGTCCAGCGGCGTGAGCGGACGGCGTGAATCCATGATCATCACCAGGCCGGTCAGCGCGTGGCCGGCGTGTCAGGTAATGTTCGAGCAGCCCCTGCCACTGCCCGGCGCACCTCGTGCGGCACCTCGGCATAGCCGTAACCGGGCAGATCAACCAGAAAGCCGCGACCGTTCCGGAGCCGAAAGAAATTGATGAACTGGGTGCGGCCCGGCGTCTTGGACACGAAGGCCAGCCGGTTGTATCCGACCAGAGTATTGATGGCAGATGGACTTGCCGGCATTCGAGCGGCCGGCGAAGGCGATTTCGGGCCGGTCCCGGCGGCGGCAGATCCGCGGCTTCGCGAGCGGAAATCTCGAAGACGGCGTGGCGGGAAGCGGAGGCATGGGGAAACGGGCGGCGCGCAAGACGAATTAGCTCGGTGTAGAATAGCAGGTTTGTTGAATTCGACCCGGCTTCGAGGAGTCCAAAGATGAAGCGTTTCATGCTTCTCGCTGCTGGCGTCCTGGCGGCCATTGGCGCGTCCCAAGCCAACGAACCCGCCAAGGCCGCCTAAAGGGCGACACCGCCAAGGGCCAACCGATCGCTTCCCAGGTCTGCGTCGCCTGTCACAGCGCCGACGGCAACAGTGTCGTCGCCGCCAACCCCAAGCTTGCCGGCCAGAACGACGACTATCTGTACAAGCAGATGAAGAACTTCAAGGCAGCGGACGGCAAGCCGGCCGAGCGCAGCAATCCCATCATGAACGGCATGATCGCCGCCCTCTCCGACGACGACATGCGAGAGCCTCGCCGCCTATTTCTCGACCCAGAAGCTGAAGCGCGAAGTCGCCAAGAATGCGCAGACGATCGAGATGGGCCAGAAGATCTACCGGGCCGGCGATGCGTCCAAGGGCCTGCCCGCCTGTGCCGGCTGCCACGGCCCGGCGGGTGCCGGCATCCCTGCCCAGTATCCGCGCATCGGCGGCCAGTTCGCCGAGTACATCGAAGCGCAGTTGAAGGCGTTCCGCGCCGGCGAGCGCGCCAACGACCCGAACAAGATGATGCGCATGGTCGCGGTCAAGATGACCGACCCCGAGATCAAGGCCGTTTCCGACTACATCGCCGGCCTGCGCTGAGGTAGATCCGCTTCGTCAATAAGGGTGGTTCGGCCACCCTTTTTCTTCTTCCTGCCGCGCCTGCGGACGATCCGCCTTGCGCAATGGAATTTCCGGTCGTTGCCGCCTGTTTATCGCATGACCGAAACAATCCCGAAACATGGCTGATCGCGCCCTCGTCGTTGCCGAATTGCCGCGCCTGCGCCGCTACGCCCGAGCCCTGACCGGCGATGCCGCACGGGCGGACGACCTGGTGCAGGACACGCTGGAGCGCGCCCTGTCGCGCTGGACGCTGTGGCGCGCGGGCAGCAACCTGCGGGCGTGGCTCTTCGCCATCATGCACAACCTATTCGTCAACCAGATTAAATCGGGCCAGCGCATCGAGTATTACGGAGACGGTCCGCCGCCGGAACCGCAAGCGCGCCCGACCCAGAGCGACGCCCTGGAAGTGCGCGATCTCGCTGCGGCACTGCAGCGCCTGCCGGTGGAGCAGCGCGAGGTGATGCTCCTGGTCGGACTGGAGGAACTGAGCTACGAGGAGGCTGCCAAGGCGCTCGGCATACCGGTAGGCACCGTGATGTCGCGCCTGTCCCGCGGCCGGGAGCGCTTGCGCGGCTTGTTGGCGGGTACCGAGCCGGCGCACTTGCAGGTGGTGAAATGATCGATCGTCCATTGCGCGAACAGGAACTGCACGCCTTTGCCGACGATCGGCTGGAGCCGGAAAGTCGCCTCGAGGTCGAGTCTGCCCTGGCTGAGCGCCCCGACCTGGCGCAGCAGATCGAAGCGTGGCGCAACCAGAACCAGTTGCTGCATCGCGCCTTCGATCCGGTGCTGGACGAACCGATTCCGGCGCGGCTGATCGACGCTACCCGGACCAAGCCTGCATCCGGCGTCTGGCGGCTCGCCGCGGTCGTGGCCTGGCTCGCGCTCGGTGGTGTGATCGGTTTCTTTGTGCGCGGCCATTACGCGCCGCAGCAGGCGGAACTGCATGCGTCGCTGCCGCGCCAGGCGGCCATCGCCCATGCCGTGTTCGCGGCCGAGGTACGCCACCCGGTGGAGGTCGGCGCCGATCAGGAGGCGCACCTTGCCGCCTGGCTCTCGAAGCGGCTCGGCTCACCGCTGAAACCGCCGCAATTATCGGCGGCCGGCTTCGATCTGGTGGGCGGGCGCCTCCTGCCCGGCGATCAGGGTCCGGTCGCCCAGTTCATGTACCAGGACGCGCGCGGCCAGCGGCTCACGTTGTATGTCCGTGCCGATGCCGAGGACAACCGGGAGACCGCCTTCCGCTACGCCCAGGAAGGCAAGGTGGGGGTGTTCTACTGGCTGGACGGCAAGCTCGGCTACGCCCTCTCGGGCGAACTGGCGAAGGACGACCTGCTGCGCGTCGCGACAACCGTTTACCGGCAGATCAACCCTTGAACCGGCCGACCCGGAACCAGACAGGTTTGGCCGTTCGGCATGGCCGGAGAAACCCCATGTACGAACTAGGGGAGATTCCCCTTGTATATCCCCCGACAGGGGCAAGGGGGCCTGCCCCCTTGCCCATCCCCCAAACCTGCACCCGACCCAAGTCGTCGCCAGACCTGTCGCGATTTCGGTTTCAAGAGACTCGGGCCACCTGAACCTCCCCGCGCGCAAACGGTCTTCCACGGAAGACCCGGCCGCGAGGATTCCTCATGCTGATCAAGCGCCCGCCCGACATCGCGCCTTCGGAAATCACGCCATCCACTGTTTATGCGCGGCGGCGCGAATTTCTCCGGGCCTCCGCCCTGCTCGCGGCAGGCGCTGTGATCGGCGGCCGGCAGGACCGAGCCCACGCCGGCCAGCGCTTCGCCGGGGTGCGGCCGAGCCCATACAGCGTGTTGGAGAAGCCCAACGCTTACAGGGACATCACGAGCTACAACAATTTTTCGGAGTTCGGCTTCGACAAGTCGGACCCCGCGGAGCGCGCGCCGCGCATGAAGACGCGGCCGTGGTCGGTGAGCATCGAAGGGCTGGTGCACAAAGCGCGCACTCTCGCCATCGAGGATATCCTGAAGCTGGCACCGCTGGAGGAACGCATCTACCGCCTGCGTTGCGTCGAAACCTGGTCCATGGTCATTCCGTGGGTCGGCTTTCCGTTGGCGCAACTGCTGAAACAGGTGGAACCACTGGGGAGCGCAAGATTCGTCGCTTTCCAGACCGTCCTCGATCCGGAATCGATGCCGATGCTGCGCTTGCCTCTGCTCGACTGGCCCTACGTCGAGGGCCTGCGCCTGGACGAGGCCATGCATCCGCTCACGCTCCTCGCCGTGGGGCTCTACGGCGAGGAACTGCCGAATCAGAACGGCGCCCCCGTCCGGCTGGTCGTGCCGTGGAAATACGGCTTCAAGAGCGCCAAATCCCTGGTCAGAATCCGCTTCACCGACACGCAGCCGGAGACCGCCTGGCACCGGGCGCAGCCCGAGGAATACGGCTTCTATGCGAACGTGAACCCGGACGTCAGCCATCCGCGCTGGAGCCAGACCTCCGAGCGGCGCATCGGCGATTTCTTCAAGCGCAAGACGCTGCCCTTCAATGGCTACGCGGAACAGGTCGCGCAGCTCTATGCCGGAATGGACCTCGGCAAGTACTATTGACCGCTTGGAGGGACCGTCCCGCCCCCCCAACCCGGCCGCACCGCAAATCTCCAACATGAGTCTGTCAAACCCCGCCCCAGGCCAGATCGACAGGATCCGCGCCGTGCTGTTCTTCCTGTGCCTGCTGCCGCTGGCACGGCTGTTTCACGGCGCGATCGAGGATCAGCTCGGCGCCAACCCCATCGAGTTCATCCAGCGCTCCCTCGGCACCTGGACCTTCAACTTCCTGCTGGCCACGCTGGCGGTGACGCCGCTGCGCAAGGCAACCGGCTGGCACTGGCTGATCCGGCTGCGGCGCATGTTCGGGCTGTTCGCTTTCTTCTACGCCACCATGCACTTCCTCAACTGGCTGGTGCTGGACCAGTTCTTCGATTGGCGAGCCATCGTGCTCGACATCGCCAAGCGTCCCTACATCACCGTCGGTTTCACCGCCTTCCTGCTCATGCTGCCGCTCGCCGCCACCTCCAGCAACGCCATGGTCAAGCGCCTTGGCGGCAGGCGGTGGCAGAACCTGCACCGCACCATCTATGCCATAGCGATTCTGGGCACGGTGCATTACTGGTGGCTGGTGAAGAAGGACATCACCCTGCCGCTGGTCTATACGGCATTGGTGGCGCTGCTGCTGGGTCTGCGTGCGCTGTGGCGCCAGCAGGAGCGTCAGCGGCAGGCGGGCGGCGCCTACGGACTCGCCGGGCAGTTGCCCCGGCCGCAGGTCAGCGTCGTCAAGTTCATGCCGCGCAAGAAGTGAGCAGGCAGTCGCACACCCGCACCACCACCTTCAGCGATTGACGTATACCAGACCCGGTTCCAGGTAGAGTTCGCGCCGGCGCATCACGGCCTTGTAGGCGGGGACGGCCACCCGGTCGAAGTCATAGCGGATGCCCTTGAAGACGACGCTGCCGTAGATGTCGGCGTCGCGATAGCGGCCGATCACTTCGGCCACGCTGTCGAGGGCCGTCATGCTGCGCACCACGATGCCGACCTTGTACCAGTAGGTGCCATCGCCGATCTCCCGCCACTCGATGATCAGCCGCCACACGGGGATCACCACCGCAGCAAGCGCCAGCAAACTGAGAAAATCCATGATCGCATCCTCCCAGGCTCCGAAAACGTTGACTCGCCCGGAGTTTTTGAGGTTCCCGCGCGACGCAGGGGGAACTCCCGCGCGGCCGCTATTGCTGCTTCAGCCGGCGCAGCAACTCCTGCTTCTGGCGTGCCCGCCTGGCGCGCTTGTCGGTGCGCTGATGCGCTCCACCCTTGGCCAGCAGCGGGTCCAGCGCCAGCGGGTTGCGCGGCTTGAGCGCGGCACGGGAAACGCGCTTCGCCCGTTTCATGGCCTGCCGCCAGCGCGTCCGCGTCCGGGGTCGAAGCGCACGATCGCGCGCCCGTCTTCGCTGCGGCGCGGCTGTGGCTTCCACGCATGGCCGTAGATCACCTCGAAGGTCGCCGGCAGCCGGCCGTCGCGCCTGAGCTGTTCGTAGGCCTCGCGCACGCCCTGCCACAGTGCGCGGCCGCTCAGGCCGCGGCGGCGCTGGGCAGCCCGATTGGTGGCGCCGGTGCGGCGCAGATCCCCCACCAGGGCGTTCAAATCCGCGTAGGTGAGGGTGATCGTTTCCATGTCCATCACCGGGTCGGCGAATCCGCACGACACCAACAGGTCGCCCACATCGTGCATGTCGTCGAAGCGATGCACATGGGGGGCCGGATCGCGGGCGAAGGCCTGGCGCAGCTCCTTCAGGGTATCCGGGCCGAGGGTGGAGAACATGAGCAGCCCGCCGACTTCCAGCACCCGTTGAATCTCGCGCAGCGACGGGCCCGCGTCGTCGAGCCATTGCAGCATCTGATTGGACCAGACCAGTGCGATGCTGCCCGACCGCAGCGGCAATGCCGAGGCTTCGGCGCACACCAACTGCGGCATGCCCCGGCCAAGCAGGGGCAGCAGCCGCTTCAGGCGCGGCACGCGATCCCGCGCCTGGCGCAACATGACTGGCGACCAGTCGCAACCGACGCGCTGGGCCTCCGGGTAGGCCTGCGCCAACAGCGCGAAATCGGCGCCGGTGCCGCAGCCGAGGTCGAGCACGCGCGCCGGCGCAAGCTTCACATACTGCAGTCGTTCGGCCATGCGGGACGCCACCTCGCGCTGCAGCGCCGCCCCGCCGTCATACGTATGGGCAGCACGGTCGAAGGCGCGCCGCGCCGCCAGCCGCTCCAGAGAGTAGCGGCGGCTCATGACTCAAACGGGTCCGCAGACCGGACCGCAACGGTATGTCGCATAATTGGCCCTTCGCTTTCCGGGACCGCGCATCTTCCGAAATGCCCCGCGCCGTGTCAATTTTCCACCGCCTTGGGGCACCGCTGGTCCGCGCTGCCGCGGATGCCAGCCTGCCCCAGGATTGCCTGCTATGCGGCGCGCCTGCCGCATCGTCCCTGATCTGCACAGAATGCAACGCGCAGATGCCGCGGCTGCCCGCCGCACTGTGCCCGGTATGCGCCTTGCCGAGTCCGGGCAGCGCGGTCTGCGGCGCCTGCCTGAAAACGCCGCCGCACTACGATGCCACGCTCGCGTCGTTCGCCTACGAATTCCCGGTGGACCGGGTGATACAGGCGCTGAAGTACGGCGCCGAACTGGCGGCCATTCCCTTCCTGGCCGACGCTTTGGCGGATTGCCCGCACGTCGATGCCGACCTCGTGGCGCCCTTGCCGCTGCACCGTGCACGCTTGCGGACACGGGGCTTCAACCAGGCGCTGGAAATCGCCCGGCGTTTCGCCGCACGCCTCGATCTCCCTCTTGCGGTCGCGATCTGCGAGCGCACCCACGATTCCGCGCCGCAGGCCTCCCTGCCGTGGGGCGAGCGCCAGCGCAATGTGCGCGGCGCCTTCCTCTGCCGTGTCGATCTGAGCGGAAAGCACGTGGTGGCGGTGGACCACGTCATGACCACCGGCGCGACGCTGAACGAGTTCGCGCGCACGCTCAAGCACGCCGGCGCCGCCCGCGTCACCAACCTGGTGGTGGCGCGCACCCTGCGCTGACTGCAGGCTTCCCGCCTTCCGTGTCGGCCAAACCAGAATCATGTTCCACATCATCCTCTATCAGCCGGAGATTCCACCCAACACCGGCAACATCATGCGCCTGGCCGCCAACACCGGCGCCACCTTGCATCTGATCAAACCGTTCGGGTTCCACTTGAACGACCGGGCCATGGCAAGGGCCGGGATGGACTATGGGGAGGGAATCGACTTGCGCATCCACGACCGGTGGGACGATTGCGCCGAGAGTCTCGATGGCGTCGCGGGTGTTCGTCCTGAGCACGCGCGCGACGCGGCGCCACGACGATCCGGCCTATCGGCCCGGAGATGCCTTTGTGTTCGGTCCGGAAACGCGGGGACTGCCGCAGGCACTGCTGGATCGGTGGCCACCCGAACGCCGCCTGCGCATCCCGATGCGGCCCGGCAACCGCAGCCTCAATCTGGCCAATGCCGTGGCGGTGGTGATCTACGAAGCGTGGCGGCAGTGCGGTTTCGCCGCGGTCGAGTGACCGGTCACTCGACCTTGGGATCGCGCGACAGCAGCTGCTCCACCGCCAGCTTGGCCGGCAGGCCATCGAACAGGATGCCCTTCACCGCGTGGGTGATGGGCATGTCGATGTGCAACTCGTCGGCGAGTCGCGCCACTTCGCGCGCCGTGCTGACGCCTTCGGCGATCTGACCGAGTTCCTTCAGGATCGCGTCGAACGACTTGCCCGCCGCGAGCCCGAGCCCGACGCGGCGGTTGCGCGACAGATCGCCGGTACAGGTGAGGATGAGGTCGCCCATCCCCGCCAGGCCCATGAAGGTATGCTGCCGGCCTCCGAGCGCCGCGCCGAGCCGCGCAATCTCGGCCAGTCCGCGGGTAATCAGTGCGGCGCGGGCATTGAGCCCGAAGCCCATGCCGTCGGAAATGCCGGAAGCGATGGCGAGGACGTTCTTGACGGCGCCGCCGATCTCCACGCCGACGACATCGTCGCTGGCATAGAGTCGGAGGCGATGAGTGTTGAGAGCGGCCACGGTGCGCCGGGCGAATTCGAGATCGCTCGATGCCAGGGTCACCGCGGTCGGCAAGCCCTTCGCCACCTCTTCGGCGAAGCTCGGACCGGACAGCGCCGCCCGCGCGACGATATCCGGCAGGACAGCGTCGACCACCTGATGGGGGAACTTGCCGCTTTCCGCTTCCAGGCCCTTGCACGCCCAGACCACCGGCGCCCCCGTGCCGTGCTGAGCCAGCAGGCGCAGGGTCGGCCGCAGACCCGACACCGGAGTGACGACGAGGGCCAGTTCCGCATCCCGCACCGCCGCCGCGAAGTCGCTTTCGACGCGCAGCGCCGGGGGAAGCGCGTGTCCGGGAAGGTAGCGGCGATTCTCCCGCGCGGCGCGCAGCAGCGTCCGCCCCGCCGGCCTCCCAGACCCAAAGTGCGACCTCATGGGTCCGAACGAAGGTGAGGGCCAGCGCCGTGCCCCATGCACCGGCACCCAGAATGGCAATGCGCATGGTGGCTTCGTGTCCGGAGATTCGGCTGGGGCTTGCAGTCCTGCGTCGGGATCAGCGGCGCGCGGCCGTCACAGCCCCCACACCTGGGTCACCCGTACGAAACCGGTCTGGCCGTCGCGATGCTTAACCTTGGCCCAGCCGGGCGGTGCCGCCTCGACCAGTTCCAGCACCACATCCTTGTCGCATTCGAACGCCAGCGGCGCACCCTCCTCGGCCTGGCGGCGCACCTCCCCCTTGGCGGCGGAGACGATGAGCATGCGCTTGTCGGACAGCTGGCGCCGCTCGATCCAGGCGATGTCGCCGGACAGGTCGCGCACCTTGACCCAGCCCTCGACGCTCGACGACCACTTCCACCGGCGTGTACCGGGCGATGGCGAACAAGCGGCTTGGCCTGCTTCGATGGCGCGTCGTAGAGAACCGCGGGTTCGGCGACGGAGCGGAAATCCAGCGCCCACGCAGCGGCGGGGAAGGCCAGTGCCGCCGCGACGGCGCCGATACGGAGCAAGCTGCTGCGCCGCATCGCCGCCCCTACTGGATCGGCACTTCCTGCGGGCGCTGCTGCTGCTGCATGCGCTGCTGGTAGATCGCCTCGAAGTTCACCGGCGCCAGTATCACCGGCGGAAACCCGGCGCGGCTCACCGCATCCGAAATGGTTTCGCGGGCGTAGGGAAAGAGGATGTTGGGGCAGGCGATGGCAAGGATCGGCTCGATGTCCTGCTGCGGCACGTTGCGCACCTGGAAGATGCCGGCCTGGCCGGCCTCGACGAGAAACATGGTCTTGTCGCCGATCTTGGCCGTCACCGTCACCGTCAGGATGACGTGATACGTATCTTCCGACAGGACGCCGCCGTCGGTATGCAACTGCACCGACACTTCGGGCTGGCTGCGCTCGAGAAAGACCTGCGGCGCGTTGGGGATTTCGAGGGACAGATCCTTGACGTAGATCTTCTCGATGGCGAAAACGGGCTGCTCTTGGCTGGATGTCATGGTCGATCGATCAAATTGAGTTGTTGGAGGTAGCGCGGCCATCCCAAACGGCCGTCCTGGCGCGGACTCAGGCGCCCGAGAGCAAGGGGTCGAGCCGCCTTCGCGGTCCAGCGCAGCCAGGTCGTCGAATCCGCCGACGTGGACGTCGCCGATGTAGATCTGCGGCACGGTGCGCCGGCCGGTCTTGTGCATCATCTCGATGCGGCGCTCGGGTTCCAGGTCGACGCGGATCTTTTCGATCGCCGTCACGCCCTTCTTGTGCAGCAACTGTTCGGCCCGCACGCAGTAGGGGCAGATGGCGGTGCAGTACATGCTGATCTTGGGCATCGGTTCCGGTCTACTTCTTCGTCACGGGCAGTCCCGCCTGCTCCCAGGCCGAAATGCCGCCGGACAGATTGTAAACCTTTTCGAAGCCGCGCTTGGTCAGCGCATTGCAGGTGGAGGACGAACGGTTGCCGCTCTGGCAGACGACGATCACCGGCTTGTCCTTGAACTTGTCGAGCTCGCCCAGGCGCTTGTCCACCTGCGCCCATCGGAATGTGCCGCGCGTTGGGCACGTGACCCGCCGCATACTCGTGCGGCTCGCGCACGTCGACGATAATGGCGTCCTCGCGGTTGATCATGAGCGTCGCTTGGAGCGGCGATACTCCCGCCCCGCCGACACCGCCGCGGATCAGACTCCAGAGCAGCATTCCCCCCGAGATGACGGCGACGGCGACCCACATCACATTCTGCTGCAGAAATTCCATGGCGCCCTCCTACAACTCTTGCGGCACGCCGCAGAACACTTCGCGCATCAGAACGATGAGTTGCAGAGTACGGGGGTCGCCGACGCGGTAGAAGACGCGATTGGCATCCTTGCGCGTGAGCAGCACCCCCTTGTCGCGCAGAATGGCGAGGTGCTGCGAGATATTGCTCTGCGAGGTGCCCACCGAGTCGACGATTTCCTGCACACAGGCTTCCTGGTCGCCGATCACACATAGAATCTTGAGCCGCAACGGGTGCGAGATGGCCTTCAGGGCGCGCGCCGCGGTTTCGATGTGCTCTTTCTTGTCTATCAGATCGAGAATTGCGTTGTCCACGGTGGTTCCAGTTCACGAATCGCTATTCGAATATTATAAAATAATTCACTGTTTTCCACATCCGCCGTTTTGAATTTCTCGCGCCGGCCTGCGAGAATCCGGCTACCGCTACATCCTCCAATCCACCCCATGACTGGTGCCCGTACCATGAAAAAAATCGTTCTGCTGCGCCATGGCGAATCGACCTGGAACAAGGAAAATCGCTTCACCGGATGGACCGACGTGGACCTGACCGACAAGGGCCGGTCCGAAGCGCTGAATGCCGGCCGCCTGCTCAAGGAAAGCGGCTTCGCCTTCGATCTCGCCTTCACCTCGGTCCTTAAGCGTGCCATCCGCACCCTGTGGATCACTCTGGAAGAACTGGACCGGATGTGGATTCCGATCCACCACTCGTGGCGCCTCAACGAGCGCCACTACGGCGCCTTGCAGGGGTTGAACAAGGCGGAAACCGCGGAGAAATTCGGCGAATCGCAGGTCAAGGTGTGGCGCCGCTCCTACGACGTTCCCCCGCCCGCCCTCGAGCCGAGCGACCCGCGCACCGGCGCCGGCGATCCTCGCTACGCGGGCATGGCGGCGAACGAAATGCCGCGCACCGAGTGCCTCAAGGATACGGTTGCCCGCTTTCTGCCGTACTGGCACGAGTCCATCGCACCGGCGGTCCGATCCGGCCAGAGCATCGTCATCGCCGCCCACGGCAACAGCCTGCGGGCCCTGGTGAAATATCTGGACAATATCTCCGACAGCGAAATCGTCGAGCTCAACATCCCTACCGGCCAGCCTCTGGTGTATGAACTGGACGACGATCTCAAGCCGCTGCGCCACTACTACCTCGGAGACCAGGCCGCCATCGAGGCGGCGATGAAGGCCGTAGCCAATCAGGGCAAGGCCAAGGCTTGAGCCGTCGCCACCGATGCCGAGGGCAGGCGCGCACCGGGCAGGCTGCAGAGGGATGCGCGCCGCTTCGTGGATTCGGCGCCGCCCTTGCCATGGTCGCGGCATTGGCGCTGCTGGCCGCGCCAGCCACGCCGGCCGCGCCCGCCCAGGCCAGGAAACCGTCGCAGGTCCAGGAAAAGCGCGGCGAACTCGATGAGTTGAAGGGGCGCATCGACGACCTGCGCAGGGAGGTGGCAGACGCCGAGGAATCGCGGGCCGACGTCGCGGATGAACTCGAAGACGCCGAAACGGCGATCTCGGCAGCCAACCGCAGGCTGCGCCAGCTCACGGATCAGCGGGCCCGAGCCCAGCGCGAGCTGAGAGACCTGGAGGCCCAGGTCGAACAGTTGGAGCAGCGCATCGCATCCCGGCAGGACCGGCTCGCCCGGCTGCTGCGCAACCGCTTCGTGGCGGGCGAGGCGGAGAGCCTGCAGCATCTGCTGCGGGGCAACGATCCGAACCAGATCGCCCGCGACAGCCATTACCTGGCCGGACTTTCGCGCGCCCAGGCCGACCTGATCGCAGAGTTGCGCCATTCCCTCGATGACAAGCGCGAGCTGGCGCAGAAAGTGCGGGGCAAGACCGAAGAGCTTGCCGCGATCGAGAAGAATCACGAGAAGGAACGCACCGAGCTCGTCGTCCAGCAGCAGAAGCAGCGCACAGTCCTCGACACCCTCGCCGGCCAGATCAAGGCACGCCAGCGCGAGATCAACAGCCTGAAGCGCGACGAGCGGCGACTGACGCGGCTGATCGACGGCCTGAGCCGGATCGTCAAGACGACGCCGCGCCGGACTTCTCCCGTCACTACGCCCAAACCGGCCGAGATCGGGCCAGCCCCTGCCGCTGCGGCAGCGCCGACGGGCGCCGAGCCACGGTCCGCCACGCCAGCGGCCGACGCCGCCGAGCCGCCGCGCACCGCTGCCGCCCGCCGGGACGTGACCGAGCCCACCCCTGCAGCGCCGCCGCAGGTCGTGGCGCGCAACGAGAGCCTGCCGGACGAGTCGTTTGCCAGCCAGTCGCTGGCCAGGCTCAAGGGTCAGTTGCGCCTTCCCGCCCGCGGCGAACTGATCAACCGTTTCGGCACTCCAAGGCAGGATGGAGGCACCACCTGGAAGGGCGTGTTCATACGCGCGCCGCATGGCGCGACGTCAAGGCAATCGCGACCGGGCCGAGTCGTGTTCGCGGACTGGCTGCGCGGCTTCGGCAACCTCATCATCCTCGACCACGGCGACAGCTACCTTTCCGTGTACGGCAACAACGAATCCGTGTTCAAGACGGTGGGGCAGCCGGTGCAGGCCGGGGAAACGATCTGCCTCCGTCGGCAACAGCGGCGGCAACGCGGAATCCGGTTTATACTTTGAACTAAGACATCAGGGTCAGCCTCTCGACCCGCTGAGATGGGTAACATTGAGATAGGATCGCGAATTCAGGATCTTGGCGCAAACCGAGAATCCGGCGATATTGGCCACGCGACACCTGATCCGCGGCCCCCGACATTGATGGAGCGACAGCATGCGGTCCCGATTGCAGCAAGCCGGTCTGGTTTTCCTTGGGCTCCTCGCCGGCATTCTCATCAGCCTGAACTTCTCGGCCAGCGCCAACAAGGAAGCCGCGTCACCGCTGCCGGTCGAAGAACTGCGCACGTTCGCCGACGTCTTCAACGCCGTCAAGAGCGGCTATGTCGAACCGGTGGAGGACAAGAAGCTGATCACGCATGCAGTCAGCGGCATGCTGTCGGGCCTGGACCCGCACTCCGCCTATCTCGACCAGGACGCCTTCAAGGATCTGCAGGTCGGCACCCAGGGCGAGTTCGGCGGCCTCGGCATCGAGGTCGGCATGGAAGACGGCTTCGTCAAGGTGGTATCGCCCGATCGAGGACACGCCCGCGTACCGCGCCGGCGTCAAGGCGGGCGACCTGATCATCAAGCTCGACGACACCAGCGTCAAGGGCATGACGCTGAACGACGCCGTCAAGCGCATGCGCGGCAAGCCCAAGACCGAGATCACGCTGACCATCGTCGCGCAAGGGCGAAACCAAGCCGCATCGTGGTCACGCTGACGCGCGAAGTCATCAAGGTACAGAGCGTCAAGTCCAAGATTGATCGAGCCGGGCTACGGCTACCTGCGCGTCACCCAGTTCCAGGAGAACACGACCGCGACGCTGGTCAAGCACATCAACGAACTCTACAAGCCGGGCCCCCTCAAGGGCCTGGTGCTCGATCTGCGCAACGATCCCGGGCGGCCTGCTGCATGGCGCCATCGGCGTCTCCGCCGCCTTCCTGCCGGCCGCGCCGCTGGTCGTATCCACCGACGGCCGCACCGAGGACGCCAAAGCGCAAGTACTTCGCCGCCAGCGAGGACTACCTGCGCGGCAGCGCGCGACGACTTCCTGAAGAACCTGCCGCCCGCGCATCAAGATCGGTGCCGATGGTGACTCTGGTCAATGGCGGCTCGGCCTCGGCGTCCGAAATCGTCGCCGGCGCCCTGCAGGATCACAAGCGCGCCGTCGTCTGGGCACGACGACCTTCGGCAAGGGCTCGGTGCAGACGATCCTGCCCCTGACCAACAACACGGCGATCAAGCTGACCACGGCGCGCTACTACACGCCGAACGGCCGCTCCATCCAGGCCAAGGGCATCATCCCCGACATCGCCGTCGAGGAAACGGCCAACGGCGACAACCGCATGCGCGCCTGCGCGAGGCCGATCTGGAGCGCCACCTTGATCAACGACAAGGAACGGCGCCAGCACCGAGGCCGAAGCCGGAAGCCAAGCCGCAGTCGAAGAAGGAGGCGCCGGGCAAGACCAACAAGCCCAAGGAAGAGGGCGACGAGGAAGCCAAGTGCCGCCGTTCGAATTCGGCGCCAAGGGTGACTATCAATTGTCCCAGGCGATGAATCTGCTCAAGGGGCTGCAGATCATTCAGAGCAAGTAGCCGCTGCGGCCCGCCGCTGCTTGGATGGGAAGGGGAGGACCATGAACAAGCGAGTCCGTCCTGTCACGCCGACCCAGCCGTCCGGCAATCCTTCGCACGGCAGCCGGGCACGAGCAAGCATCGCGAACTGCGTTTCAGCAAGTTCCCGCCGGGTCAGGCCGACAGCGCGCTTTACCTGCTGTCCGGCCTCGATGGCCTGAATGTCGAGCCCGGCCCGCGTGCCGAACACCATCCTGGTGCGTTACGAGGTCACCGACTACACCTTCGAGGGCCTGGAAAACGCCCTGATCTGATCAGGGCTTTCACCTCGACAACACCGTCTATTACAGCAAGATCCTGCGCGCCATCGTCTACTACTGCGAGGACACGCAGCTGCGCAATCTGCGCTCGCCGGAACGCCTCATCAAGAAGTCCAACGAGGTCTATTCCAAGGTCTGGGACCACCACCTCCACGGCGACCACGACGAGACGCCGCCGGAACTGAGGGAATACAAGTAGGCCGGTGCTGCGGCTGCGGCCCGCGCGCCTCCACCGACTGTCCGGCACCCGCCCTCCCCCGATGAACGACGAGCAACTCCTGCGCTACAGCCGCCACATCCTGCTGACGCAGATCGGCGTCGAGGGACAGGAGAAGCTGCTGGCCGCTCGGGCGCTGGTGGTCGGCGCCGGCGGGCTCGGCTCTCCCGCCGCGCTCTACCTTGCCGCGGCCGGCGTCGGCACCCTCGTGCTGTGCGACGGCGACAGCGTCGATCTGACCAATCTGCAGCGCCAGATCCTGCACCATACGCCTTCCATCGGCCGTCCCAAGGTCGCTCTCCGGCACGCGACACCCTGGCCCTGATCAACCCCGGCTGCGAAGTGGTGGCGCTGCAGCAGCGGCTGGAAGGCGCGCCGCTGGACGAGCAGGTGGCGGCGGCCGACGTCGTCCTCGACTGCTCCGACAACTTCGCCACGCGCCACGCCATCAACCGCGCCTGCGTGCGCCATCGCAAGCCGCTGGTTTCGGGAGCCGCCATCAAGTTCGACGGCCAGGTATCGGTGTTCGACCTGCGCCAGCCGGCGAGTCCCTGCTACCACTGTCTGTTTCCGGAGGGGCAGGAGGTGGAGGAAGTGCGCTGCGCGGTGATGGGCGTGTTCGCCCCGCTCACCGGCATCATCGGCACGGTGCAGGCGGCCGAGGCGCTGAAGCTGCTGATCGGCTGCGGCGAATCGCTCTGCCGGACAGACTGCTGCTGCTGGACGGGCTGGCCATGGACTGGCGCTCGATCGCGCTGGCCAGGGATCCGGGATGTTCCGTCTGCGGCACAGCGGGATCGGACGCGGCCGGCAATCGCTGATCGTCAGCCGTCGGCAAAGCGCGCCACGATCCGCAGATCGTCCCCGACCTGGCGCACCTCGCGCCACGACAACGAACGCTTCTCGTCGAGGCTGACCAGTTGCGGCAGGTCGAACATGCCGCGCGCCGCATCGCCGATCAGGCTGGGCGCCAGATAGACCAGCAGCTCGTCGGTGCAGCCTTCGCGCAGCAGCGAGCCGTTGAGCTTGAAGCCGGCTTCCGCCAGCACTTCGTTGATGCCGCGCCGCCCCAGTTCCTGCATCAGCTCGGTCAGACTCCACCTTGCCCTGCGCATTGGGCAGCACCACGACGTCCGCGCCGCGCTCGCGCAGCCTTGCCGCGCGGGCGGCATCGTCGATGGCGCAGGCGACGAGCACATTGCCGCCGGCGAGTATCTTCGCCTCCAGTGGCGTCTCCAGGCGGCTGTCCACCACCACGCGCAACGGCTGGCGCGTGCGTCGCCACGTCGCGCACCGTCAGCCGCGGGTCGTCGTCCCGCACCGTGCCGATGCCGGTGAGCATGGCGCAGGAGCGGGCGCGCCAGGCGTGGGCATCGCGCCGCGCCGCGGACCCGGTGATCCACTGGCTGCGGCCGTTGAGCAGCGCCGTCTTGCCGTCCAGACTGGCCGCGCATCTTCAGCCGCACCCAGGGACGGCCGCGCGTCCATGCGCGAGACGAAGCCGATGTTGAGTTCCCGTGCCTGCGCCTCCAGCAGGCCCGATCGACACGTCGATTCCGGATGCCCGCAGCCGCGCCAAACCCTCCCCCGCCACCAGCGGATTCGGATCCTGCATCGCCACCACCACCCGCGCCACGCCGGCACCGATCAGCGCCTCGGCGCAGGGCGGCGTGCGGCCGTGGTGATTGCACGGTTCCAGGGAGACGTAGGCGGTGGCGCCGCGGGCAGCTTCACCGGCGAGGCGCAGCGCATGGATCTCGGCGTGGGGTTCGCCGGCGCGCTCGTGCCAGCCTTCGCCGACGATGACCCCATCGCGCACGAGCACGCAGCCGACGCGGGGATTGGGCGTCGTCGTATAGAGACCGCGCGCCGCCAGTTGCAGGGCGCGGGCCATGAATCCGTGATCGGCGGCGCTGAAGGGGGAGGACACTACGGCGCTCCGGAGGGCAGTTCCGCGAACGCGCTACGTCGAACTCAGGCGGGCTTGCGCCGGACGCGGGGCTTCTTGACTTCGCGGATCGCATCGGAAAACTCCTCCACATCCTCGAAGTTGCGATACACCGAAGCGAAGCGGATGTAGGCGATCTTGTCCAGGCGCTTCAATTCGCGCATCACCAGTTCGCCGATCTTCTCGCTCGGGACTCTCGCGCTCACCGAAGGAGAGCAGCTTCTCCTCGATGCGGTCGATGGCGGCGGAGACGCTTTCCATGGTCACCGGCCGCTTGCGCAGCGCCAGCATCATGCTGGCCTTCGAGCTTGTCGCGCTCGTAGTCGGTGCGGCTGCCGTTCTTCTTCACCACCTGCGGCATCTTGCAGCTCGACCCGCTCGTAGGTGGTGAAGCGCTTGTCGCAGGCGAGGCAGCGCCGGCGGCGGCGCACGGTGTCGCCTTCCTCGTTCTCCCGGGTGTCGACGACCTGCGTGTTCGGGTCGCCGCAGTAGGGGCACTTCATCTCGGTGCCGAATCGGGCGCCGTGCGCATCCGAAATGCAGGACGGCTGCTAGCCATAAACCGGGAAACGCTTGCACAGCTCCGACACCTTGCCGCGCACCTTGGCGATGACGGCATCGTCGCTCGGGTGTTCGAGCACGTCGGCGATCAGGTGCGCCACCTTCTCCGCCTCGATCTCGCTGAAGCCGCGCGTGGTCATGGCCGGCGTGCCGATGCGGATGCCGCTGGTGACGAAGGGCTTCTGCGGATCGTTGGGAATGGCGTTCTTGTTCACCGTGATATGGGCCTTGCCCAGCGCCGCCTCGGCGTCCTTGCCGGTGATGTTCTTGGCGCGCAGGTCCACCAGGAACAGGTGGCAGTCGGTGCGGCCGGAAACGATGCGCAGGCCGCGCTGCTCGGCCAGCACCTTCGCCAGGACGCGGGCGTTGTCGATCACCTGCTCCTGGTAGTTGCGGAATTCCGGGGTCATCGCCTCCTTGAAGGCCACCGCCTTGGCGGCGATCACGTGCATCAGCGGTCCGCCCTGCAGGCTGGGGAAGATGGAGGAGTTGAGGATCTTCTCGTGCTCCGCCTTCGACAGGATGAGGCCGCCGCGCGGCCCGCGCAGCGTCTTGTGGGTGGTGCTGGTGACGAAATCGGCGATGCCCACCGGCGTCGGATAGTAGCCCGCCGCCACCAGGCCGGCGTAGTGCGCGATGTCCACCATCAGGTAGGCGCCGACCATGTCCGCGATCTGGCGGAAGCGCTTGAAGTCGATGACGAGAGCGTAGGCCGAGGCGCCGGCGACGATCATCTTCGGCTTGTGCTGGCGCGCCAGGCGCTCCACCTCGTCGTAGTCGATCTCCTCGGTCTCGGGATGCAGCCCGTAGGTGGCGGCCTTGAAGATCTTGCCCGACAGATTGACGCTGGCGCCGTGGGTCAGGTGTCCGCCGTGGGCCAGCGACATGCCGAGGATGGCGTCGCCCGGCTGCAGGACCGCGAAATACACCGCCTGGTTCGCCTGCGAGCCGGAATGCGGCTGCACGTTGGCATATTCGGCGTGGAACAGCCTCTTCGCGCGATCGATGGCGAGCTGCTCGGCCACATCGACGAATTCGCAGCCGCCGTAGTAGCGCTTGCCCGGGTAGCCCTCGGCGTACTTGTTGGTGAGCTGGGACCCCTGCGCCTCCAGCACCGCATGGCTGACATAGTTCTCGGAGGCGATCAGCTCGATGTGCTCCTCCTGGCGGCGATTCTCGTTCTGCACGGCCTGCCACAATTCGGGATCGACTTTCGCCAGGGTGTTCTGTTTGGAAAACATGGCAAACGCTTGAATCGTCAAAGGGAAGGCACAAATTCTAACACGCCCGCCCTGTTCGCCGGCGGCTCAGCGCAGTGCCAGATCCGGTTCGCCGCAAAGGCGCAGGAGTTCCGCGCGCACCCCGTCGCGCAGGCGCATGGCGGCGGCCCAGTCATCGCCGGTGGGCGGCAGCGTCGCGCCGATCTCGAACGCGACGGGACCGCGCCGCGGCAGCCAGGTGCCTTCGCGCAGCACCGCCCGCACTCCGCGCAGGCTGGCGACCGCCACCGGCGCTCCGGCGCGGGCCGCCGCCACGAAGGCGCCGGTGCGCAACGGACCCAGGCCGGACTCGCGGCTGAACGTGCCTTCCGGGAAAACAACGAGCCTGTCGCCGCGGGCGAGCGCCTCGACCATGGCGTCCACGTCCTCGACACCGCGCCGCGCGTCGAAGCGCTCGACGAAGAGGCAGCCGATGCCCTGCAGGAACAGGCGCGGCACCCGGCGGCCGGTGAATTCGCGCTTGGCGACGAAGCGATAGCCCAGCTCCGGCGGCAGCGCCGCGATCATGTAGAGGGCATCCAGGTAGCTGCCGTGATTCACCGCCAGCACATGTTCCCGCGCCGGCAGATGGGAGAGATGGATGGCCTGCCACGGCGCGCCGACCAGACGCAGCAGCAGCCGCGCCGTCCAGTGGCAGGCGGCACGGCCGAAGCGCGGCCGCCGCGCGGCGGCCACCACGCACCACAGGGGCGCCGCCAGCAGCAGGAACACCGACCAGGCGTAGGCGCCGAACAGCCATCCCTGCACCGTCCGCCAACGTGCCCGCGCGCGCTGCACCGCCCCCGCCACCGCCAACCTTGTCAGAGTGCGCCACATCGGCGCCGGCGCCGCGCCGATCAGGCCCGACTCGTACAGCTCCCGCGATGCGGCGCGGCGGATCTTGCCGCTGGAGGTCTTGAGCACGGTATGGGGCGGTGCCAGCACCACCTCGTCCGCCGGAATGCCGGTGATGTCGGAGGCGATCTCGTTGATGCGCGCGCACAGGCCTTCCCGCGCCGCCTCGTCGGTTTCCCGCGTCTCGGCCAGCACCACGATGCGCTCGCGTGCCGTTGTGCACGGATCGGCGGAACCGAACACCGCCACGCAGCCCTTGCGCACGCCGGGCAGGGCGCCCACTGCCTGCTCCAGTTCGTAGGGATAGATGTTGCGGCCGCCGCGGATGATGAGGTCCTTGACGCGGCCGGTGAGGAACAGTTCGCCATCGACCAGGTAGGCGAAGTCGCCTGTCTCCCGCCACTCGCCGGCGAGGAGCTTCCGGGTCGCCTCCGGGTTGCGGAAATAGCCGGCGGTGGCCGACGGGCCCCGAAACTGCAGCCGCCCGACCTGCCGATCGGGCAATTCGCCCCCCAGATCGTCCACCACGCGCAGGGCGTGGCCCGGGATCGCCCGTCCGCACGCCACCACCGGCATGGCATCGGCAGACCCGGCGGCCACCGGCACGGCGCGGCGCTGCTCGGCGAAAACCCGCCGCGAGACATGATCGACGAAGGGTCCGCGTCCGAGCGGCGGAAAGGCCAACCCGACGCAGCATTCCGCCAGGCCGATAGGCCGGAATCACCGCTCCGCGCCGGAAACCCCAGGCGGCAAAGCGTTGCGCGAAGGCTTCGACGGTCTGCGGGCTCACCGGCTCGGCACCGTTCAGGGCCAGGCGCCAGGACGAGAGATCCACCCCCTCCAGTTCGGCGTCGCTGACCTTCTTCGCGCACAGTTCGTAGGCGAAATTGGGCGCGGCGGAGATCGTGCCGCGGTGGCGGCCGATGGCCTGCAGCCAGCGGCTCGGCCGCGACAGGAACGCCAGCGGACTCATCAGTACCAGCGGACAAGCCGAAATAGACGGGGCACAACCAGAGCGCCGATCAGTCCCATGTCGTGGTACAGCGGCAGCCAACTGACGACGACGTCGGCGCTGCTCACCCGCGCCGCTTCGCCCATGGCGCGCATGTTGGCGAGCAGGTTGGCGTGCGTGAGGACGACGCCCTTCGGATCGCCGGTGCTGCCCGACGTGTATTGCAGGAAGGCGATGTCCGCCGCGCCGGCACGGTAGCGCGATGCGGCACCGCCGGCCGGCTCAGCTCCTGCGGCGTCACGATGTCGTGCAGGCTCGGCACCGCGGCGCGCAGCAGCAGGGCCACGGTCTTGGCCTGAGAGACCGTGATCGATGAGCACGCACTGTCGGCGTTGTCGAGGATGCGCGCATGGCGCCGCAGATGGTCCTCGATCTGCGACAAGCGCGCCGGCGGATAGATGGGCACCGGAACGCCGCCGGCCAGCATGACGCCGAAGAAACTGGCGAGGTAATCGCGCGAGGTCGGCAGCATCAGCGCCACCGTCTGCTTCGGCTGCAGGCCGCGCCCGACGAGGCCGCTGGCGATGCGGCGTGCCTCCTCGCGCAGGGCGCCGTAGCTGATCTCCTCCGCCTGCTCGCCGTCACCGATAGAGCAGGACGTGGAGCCGCTCGGGATGCCGGGCGACATGCCATTCCAGGACTTCCGTGAGGGTCTGCGCCTGCAGCGGAACGCCGGCATCCACGGCTTCCATCCGCAGTGCCGCGGACTTCTCCGGGACCGCAGCCATCGTCCGGTGACCGAGGTAGGGCAGCAGTTCGCGCGGCGTGCGCGCCTCGGCCAGCGCTTCGTCCGGCAGCGCGGCGCCGAAGGCCTGGCCGACACGCAGGATCATCTCTGCCCGCGCCAGGCTGTCGAGGCCGAGATCGCGCTCGAAGTCACTGTCCAGGGCCACGGCGATTTTCCGCCCCGGATGGGTCTCTCCGACCAGCATCGAGACCTCGTCCAGCACCCGCTGCGCAACCGCTTCCGCATCCGTCCGGATACTCGAAATCGGTGCGGAGGTCATGGCGCAGGAGGGAACACGGTATCGAAGGCGCTGCCGGCGGCAAGGCAAGGAACTGCGGTCACGGCGAGGGCTGGCGGGCGGAAGGGAGCGGTATCGGGACCGGGAATGTTATCAATATAGGCACGCAGCCGGAATTCCCGCAATCGCCGATCCTGGGGCGAACGGTGCCGATCGGCTCCTGTGCCCGGTTACCCCGGCAGTTCATCCCGGGTTCCGGTGAGATGGCTGCGGTCGGCCCAGGCCAGCACCGACCAGTCGTCGCCGGCGACTTCGATCCAGTTCAGGGCCGCGTTCGGAATCTCGCAACGGCGGGGCGCATCGAGAGGATGGCCGGTGGCCCGGCGATGGATCATGTCCAGCACACCGCCGTGGGTCACGACGAGAATCTGGCGCTCGCCATGCTGCCGCGCCAGTTCCCCGACGCAGTCCTGCGCACGGGCCGCGAATTGGCGCAGGCTTTCGCCGCCGGGGATGACGAAATCGATCTCATGCGCCAGGAAGCGCGCGAATTCCGCCGCATGTCTTTGCCGGCACTCGTCGTAGGTTCGTCCCTGGAACAGGCCGAAATTGCGCTCGCGCAGGTCGCTGCGCCGGGTCACCGGCAAGTGCATGACATGGGCAATGGCCTCGGCGGTATGGCGCGCCCGCGTCAGGTCGCTGGCATAGACAGCCGCGAATTCCTCGCGCACCAGGCCGTTGGCGGTGGCACGCGCCTGCGCCACGCCGTTGGCGTTGAGCGGAATGTCGAGCTGGCCCTGGATGCGGCGCTCCGCATTCCAGGCAGTTTCGCCATGGCGTACGAGACAGATCCGGGTCGTCATGATTCTTCTTGGGTCCGCAGCCGCGGCGCGGCGTCATGATTCCGGTGATTGCGGTAAACCCGCATTTTGCTGGATTCCTGTGGCAGCCGCGGCATTTCCCCGCTAATCTATATTCGCTTTTTTGCCCCCTTCGCCTGCTACGCCGCGTGCCGCCGCAGGAAAGCGCCCCAACAACATCGCCGGCTGCAGCCGGTCAGAACGAAGTCGGAGGAGATCGATGCAAGCCCTCTTGAAGCTGGCGCGCATGATCGACGCGGTCAATGAGCGCATCGGCAAGCTCATCGTGTGGCTGGTTCTGATCTCCGTATTGATCAGCGCCGGCAACGCCGTCATGCGCAAGGCCTTCGACCTCAGCTCGAACGCCTTGCTCGAAATCCAGTGGTACCTGTTCTCCGCCATCTTCCTGCTGGGAGCGAGCTGGACCCTGCTGCGCAACGAGCACATCCGCATCGACATCATCTCCGGCCGGCTCTCGTCCCGCGCCCAGAACTGGATCGACGTCTTCGGCATCGTCTTCTTCCTGCTGCCGATGGCGCGATCATCCTGTGGCTGTCGTGGCCGGTGTTCACCCTGGCGTTCGACCTCGGGCGAAATGTCCTCCAATCCCAGGCGGGCTGATCCGCTGGCCGGTACGGCTGCTGGTGCCGGTCGGCTTCTTCATGCTGATGCTGCAGGGCCTGTCCGAACTCGATCAAGCGCATCGCCTTCCTGCGCGGCGTCATCCCCAACCCGCTGGAAAAGGCAAGGCGCCGACGCCCGAGGAAGAACTGGCGGCAGCCATCGAAGGCGGCGACGGGAGACGCGAAATGACCGCCTGCATCATCGCCAACATGGCGCCGATCATGTTCGCGGCGCTGGTCGTCTTCCTGCTGCTCGGTTTCCCGGTCGGCCTTCTCCCTGGCCGCCAACGGCATCGTCTTCGGCCTGCTCGGCATCGAGCTGGGCCTGTTCCAGCCCACCTTCTTCCAGGCGCTGCCGGAGCGGATCTTCGGCGGCATCATGAACAACGACACGCTGCTGGCCATCCCCTTCTTCACCTTCATGGGGCTGATCCTCGAGCGCAGCGGCATGGCCGAGGACCTGCTCGACACCATCGGCCAGTTGTTCGGGCCGATCCGCGGCGGGCTGGCCTATGCCGTCATCTTCGTCGGCGCCATGCTCGCCGCCACCACCGGCGTGGTGGCGGCCTCGGTGATCTCGATGGGCCTGATCTCGCTGCCCATCATGATGCGCTACGGCTACGACCGCCGGCTTGCCTCCGGCGTCATCGCCGCCTCGGGCACGCTGGCGCAGATCATCCCGCCGTCGCTGGTGCTGATCATCATGGCCGACCAGCTCGGCAAGTCGGTCGGCGACATGTACAAGGGCGCCTTCGTGCCGGGCTTCGTGCTCACCGGCCTGTACGTGGTCTTACGTGCTCGCCGTGACCCTCCTCTTCCCCAAGGCGGCGCCGGCGCTGCCGCTGGAGGACCGCACCCACCGCGAGCCGGACGGAAGCAGCGGCGACCTCTCGCTCGGCATCCTGACGGCCGTCTCGATCGGAGCCGCAGTCGCCTTCTCCTTCACCCGAGGCGCCGCCATGCCGACCGACGAAATGATCGTCTTCGCCATGTCCATCGGCGGCGGCGTCGCGTTCTTCCTCGCCGTCCTCAATCGCCTGCTGCGCCTGAAGCTGCTGTCGGCGATGGCCGAGCGCGTCACCTTCGTGCTGATCCCGCCGCTGGTGCTGATCTTCCTCGTGCTCGGCACCATCTTCCTCGGCATCGCCACCCCGACCGAAGGCGGCGCCATGGGCGCCACCGGGGCGCTGATGCATGGCGCTGGCGCGAGCGCCGCCTGTCCTGGTCGCTGCTGCGGCAGGCGATGGATCGCACCGCCAAGCTCACCACCTTCGTCGTCTTCATCCTGATCGGCGCCCGCGTCTTCTCGCCTGACCTTCTACGGCGTCGAACGGCCACGTGTGGGTGGAGCACCTGCTCACCGACCTGCCCGGCGGTCAGATCGGCTTCCTGATCGTGGTGAACATCCTGGTGTTCGTGCTCGCCTTCTTCCTCGACTTCTTCGAGCTGTCCTTCATCGTCGTGCCGCTGCTGGCGCCGGTGGCGCGAGAAGCTGGGCATCGACCTGATCTGGTTCGGCGTGCTGCTGGCGGTCAACATGCAGACCTCGTTCATGCACCCGCCCTTCGGCTTCGCGCTGTTCTACCTGCGCTCGGTGGCGCCGCCGGCAGTCAAGACCACCGGAGATCTACTGGGGCGCCATTCCCTTCGTGGTCATCCAGATGATCATGGTGGCGCTCATCATCATCTTTCCCGGCATCGTGCAGCTTCGACGACGGTCGACCATGGCGAGCGACGCGGTCATCGACCTGGCGCCGTCCGGCGATCAGGATGCGCCGGCCCTGCCACCCGCGGCACCGCCGGCCCCCGCCGTATCGCCGCCTGCCGACGCCGGTCTGGCCCCGGCGCCACCGCCGGCGGCGGAGCCGACCGCACCCGAACCCGCCGACCAGGGCGCGGCGCCGGCGCAGCCGGATCTGTCCGAACTGCTCAACGCCGCCAGGGAGAGCGGAAAGGCGGAAAGCACGAAGCCGTAACCGGCGCTGCGCCCTGCCGTGGGCGCACCAAAAAAAGCCCGCGGCCTTCGCGGCCGCGGGACTCTCGTGCCGCGCAGCGCGGCGTGCTTTCTTGCGCTTGCTGCATGAAGCCGTCCATCGCCGCTTCGGCGTAGCTGAACCACGCGTTCTGCTGCTTGAGGTACTTGTTCCACTCCGTGTAGATCTTCTTGAAGGCCGGATTCTTGGCCGACTCGTCGCTGTAGAGATCCTGAGCGCGCCTTGTAGGCTGCATTCATGATCTCGTCGGAGATAGCGGTGCAGCTTGACGCCTTGACTCACCAGGCGCGGCCAGCGAGCTGCGGATTCTTGTGGTCGTACTCCGCCATCATGGTGACGTTGGCCTCGTAGGCGGCGGCGGTGAACGCCTCCTGGTAGACCTTCGGCAGCTTGGCCCAGGCCTTCTTGTTGACGAAGAAGTGGATCACCGGGCCCGGCTTCCCACCAGCCGGGGTAGTAGTAGTTCTTGGCGACCTTGTAGAAGCCGAGCTTCTCGTCGTCGTAGGGGCCGACCCACTCGGCGGCGTCGATGGTGCCCTTTTCCAGGGCCGGGTAGATGTCGGCCGCCGAATCTGCTGCGTCACCGCGCCGAGGCGCTCGTAGACCGCGCCGCCGAGGCCGGCGATGCGCATCTTGAGGCCCTTGATGTCGGCCAGCGTGTTGATTTCCTTGCGGAACCAGCCGCCCATCTGCACGCCGGTGTTGCCGCCGGCGAAGGAGATGATGTTGTAGTTGGCGTAGAACTCGTCGAGCAGCTTCTGGCCGCCGCCGTAGTAGATCCAGGCGTTCATCTGGCGCGCAGTTCATGCCGAACGGCACGGAGGTGCCGAAGCCGAAGGTCTTGTCCTTGCCGACGTAGTAGTAGGAGCAGGTATGACAGCACTCGACGGTGCCGTTCTGGGTCACGTCCAGCGCCTGCAGGCCGGGCGCGATTTCGCCGCGCGGCGAACACCTGGATCTGGAACTTGCCGTCGGTCAGCGCCTTGACGCGGTTGGCCAGCACTTCCGCACCGCCGTAGATGGTGTCCAGGCTCTTGGGGAAGCTCGAGGTGCAGCGCCACTTGATGGTCGGCAGGCGACTGCGCGATGGCCGGAGCCGCCAGCGTGCCGGCGGCCAGACCGGCGCCGGCGTTTCTTCAGAAATGAACGACGTTCCATCGACGTATGTCTCCTTTTCATGGGTTCTATTCGCGATCCCGGTACGTTGCGCGCCCAGAGGACACCGATTCTGCGCGCTGCGCCGACGCGTCGCGAGCATGGTACTCCGAACTGATCCAGGACCGTGGCTTGCGGGTTTCCACAAGCGCAGCGGCCGCGACAGTCGCCCGATCAGGCTGTTCCGGCCACGGTCATGCGCTCGACCAGGATCGAGCCGCACTGCTTGGAGCCGCGCACCAGCGACGTCGCTGCCGACCGCGACGATGTCGCGGAACATGTCGCGCAGATTGCCGGCGATGGTGATCTCCTGCACCGGGTACTGGATCTCGCCGCTTCTCCACCCAGAAGCCGGCGGCGCCGCGCGAGTAGTCGCCGGTAACGTAATTGACGCCGTGACCGAGCAGCTTCGGTCACCAGCAGGCCGCGGCCCATTTCCTTCAGCAGTGCCCGCGAAATCGCGGCCGCCCGGCTTGACGATCAGGTTGTGGCAGCCGCCGGCGTTGCCGGTGGTCGGCATGCCCAGCTTGCGCGCCGAGTAGGTGCCCAGGAAATAGCCCTGCAGCACGCCGTCCGCCACCACCTCGCGGTCGTGGGTGGCGACGCCGTCGTCGTCGAACGGGCTGCTGCGCCAGGCCCTTGCGTCAGATGCGGCCGCTCGCTGATGTCGAAGATGTCGGCGAACACGCGGCTTGCCCAGGCTGTCGACAAGGAACGACGACTTGCGATAGAGGGCGCCGCCGCTGGCCGCATGCACGAAGTTGCCGATCAGCGTGGCCGCCAGCGGCGCCTCGAACAGCACCGGCACCTTGGCGGTGCCGAGCTTGCGCGCGCCCAGCCGCGCCAGCGCCCGGCGCGCCGCGTAGTCGCCGATGGCCTCGGCGATCGGCCAGGTCGGCGGCGTCGCGCCGCGCTCGCTGTACCAGTCGTCGCGCTGCATGTTGTCCCCCTCGCCGGCGATGACCGCGCAGGAGATGTAGTGGCGCGAAGTGGCATAGCCGCCCATGAAGCCCAGGCTGTTGGCGGAGACGAAATGCGACTGCTGCGTCGAAACCGACGCCCCTTCGGAGTTCTTGATCAGCGGGCTGACGGCGAAGGCCGCGGCCTCGCAGCGCGTCGCGCGATGTCGATCGCCTGGCCGATCGACAGTTCCCAAGGATGGTACAGATCGAGGTCGGCGTAGCGCTTGCGCCAGCAGGTGTTCCTCGGGCAGGCCGGCGCAAGGATCGGGCGCGGTAAAGCGCGCAATGGACAGCGCGGCATCGACGGTCGCCCGCAGCGCCTCGCGGCCGAAGTCCGAGGTGCTGGCATAGCCGCGCTGCTGGCCGAGATAGACCGTGACGCCGATGCCCTTGTCGCGGTTGTACTCGATGGTTTCCACCTCGCCTTGGCGCACGGTCACCGACTGGCCGAAGCCCTCGGACACGTCAGCCTCGCAGGCGGTGGCGCCGCGCATGCTTGCGTAGTTCGAGGATCTCGGCGGCAATCTGCTGCAGCCGCTCCTGGCTGAAGTGAAATCCTGGAATCGGACATGGCGGGCGGGTGTCGATGGAAAGCTATAATTCTATCTTCGTTGACAAGGTTTTCATGGACCGCCCTGACCCGCCCGAGGTGCCCGGAAGGCGAATTCGACCCAGCAAGACCCAGCGCAAGCGCGAAATGCACGCGCTGCAGGACTTGGGCGAGCAGACTGGTACGAGCTCTGCCGGCGCAGCGCTTGGCGCGGAATTGACCTGCCGGACGATCTGCGCGACGCGGTGCGAGAGGCGCAGCGCATCACCAAGCACGAGGCGCGGCGGCGCCAGATGCAGTACATCGGCAGGCTGATGCGCGGCGTCGATGCCGACGCCGATCCGCGAGGCGCTGGCCGTGGTCGATGGCCGTCTCGGCGGCCGAGACGGCGCGCCATGCACCGCCTGGAGCGCCTGCGCGCTGCGGCTGCTGCGAAGACGAAGCCGTGCTCGCCGAGCTCGCCCGGCGACCATCCCGGCGCCGATCTTCAGCACCTGCGCCAATTGCGCCGCAACGCGCTCAAGGAGCAGGAGCAGGGCAAGCCGCCGCGCGCGTTTCGCGAATTGTTCCGGGCGCTGCGGGATCTCGAGCGGAACAGCCGCAACGCCGACGAGGCTGCGGAAGGCGCGCGCATAGCGTCCGCCGTGGCGCCTGCGCCGCTGCGCAGGCTTTTAATGAGATCGGAATGCGCATGCCGCAAGACGAAGAATTGCTGATCGGCCTGGTGTCGGTCTCGGACCGCGCCTCGCAGGGCGTCTACCAGGACGAGGGCATCCCGGCGCTGCAGCGAGTGGTTCGGCGAGCGCGCTTGCCTCGCCCGTGGCGCGTCGAAGAGCGGCTGATTGCCGACGAACAGCCGGCGATCGAACGCACGTTGATCGAGCTGTTGCGACCAGGTCGGCTGCCACCTGGTGCTGACCACCGGCGGCACCGGCCCGGCGCCGCGCGACGTCACGCCCGAGGCCACGCTGGCCGTGGCGCCACAAGGTGATGCCCGGCTTCGGCGAACAGATGCGCCAGATCAGCCTGCACTTCGTCCCGACCGCGATCCTGTCGCGCCAGGTCGGCGTGATCCGCGGCAAGACGCTGATCCTGAACCTGCCCGGTCAGCCGAAATCGATCCGCGAGACGCTGGCAGGGCGTCAAGGACGTCGAGCGGCAAGCAGGTCGTTCCCGGCATCTTCGCCGCCGTGCCCTACTGCATCGACCTGATCGGCGGCCCCTACATCGAAACCGATGACAGCGTGGTCAAGGCCTTCCGGCCGAAGTCGGCGCATACGCAAGAAGCCATAAGCACGTCTCACAATCTCAACGGAGCGACCATGAACATCTTGCCCGACAGATCGAGATCGAAACCGCGCCCCGAGCCGGCACGCGGCCATCATCTGGCTGCACGGATTGGGCGCCGATGGCCACGACTTCGAGCCGGTGGTGGACCAGCTCGGCGTCGCGCATCTGCCGCCGATGCGTTTCGTCTTTCCGCACGCGCCGTTGCGCGCCGTGACCATCAACGGCGGCATGAGGATGCGCGCCTGGTACGACATCACGTCGATCGACTTCGATCAGCGGCGCGAGGACGAAGCGGGCGTGCGCGCATCGTCAAGCCAGTTGGACGGCGCTGATGGCGCGCGAAAACGAGCGCGGTATCGCCGACGAGCACATCGTGCTGGCCGGCTTTTCCCAGGGCGGCGCCATCGTGCTGCATTGCGGCCTGCGTCACCCGCAGCCGCCTGGCGGGCATCCTGGCGCTGTCGACCTACCTGCCGCTGGCGGCGACACTCGGCGCCGAAGCCCAGGACGCGAACCATCGGCACGCCGATGTTTCATCGCGCACGGCTGGAGCGATGGCGTGATTCCATTCGGCCTCGGGCAGGCGTCGGCGCAGACCTTGATCAAGGCAGGTTACGCCGCTCGAACTGGCATGCCTACGCCATGGAGCACGGCGTCGTGCCGGAGGAACTGACGGCCATCGGCAATTGGCTGGCCCAGGTGCTTTGAGCCCACCTGCGGCAGTACATCAGGCTTAGCCCGTCACCCGGTAGCGCCCGAGCTCGAATTCGACGCCCCGCTCCAGAAGCTCGACGGGCTCCAGCGCCAGCGTGGTGCCGAGCACTTCGGCGCGCAACGGCCGGATCCGGCTGGTAGCCGGACACCGCGAGGCGCACCGTCTCCCCCTCATCGATGGGATCGAGCAGGATCGCCTTGGACGGTACTTCCGCCCCCGACCACGGCCAAGAGCGGCTTGCGCGACAAGGTTTCGACTCCCGCTCTGGCCTGCGAGGTCATCGCGGCGGGCGAAGCGCCGCACCACGCCCACCAGCCAGTTCTCGCCGCCGTCGGGACGCATGCCAAGCAGCGTACCGATGCGCAACTGATCCTCCGGACCCATCGGCAGCCGAACGCGCATGCCGCCGAGACTCACGTTCTCCACGATCCAGGTGGCGGCCGCAGGTCGGCGCGGCTCGTCGGCGGCCAGACAGCGCTGAACCGCATCCATCGCCGCACAACCACCGCCAACTGGGATCGATCCGGTAGCGGTTGTGGACGCGCTTGCGCTGCTGAGGCGTCCAATAGCGCACCAGGTGACGCACCACCGGCAGAATAATGCGCGGCGAGTGATAACGCGCAAAATCGACCTCGGTCGGCAACTGGCCCGTGCTCAAGCATCTGCTGCAGATTTCCAGCAGCCGCGCCATCGCCCCGGTCATACTGAAGTAGAAGCGCGACAAGCCGCGCTCCGGTTTGCCGTCGATGCGTCCCGGCGCCCGTCGCTGCTCGGGGTCGACCCAGTAGGCGAAGCCAGCGCGGCGCATCGGCGCCAAGTCGAATCGCGGCAGTAAAGCGGGCGATGAGCTGTTCGGCGATCTCGATTTCGAACGGCAGCAAGCCGTCCATGGACGAAATCTGGAATACCAGGGCGTTGAGGTATTCCCCTCGACCGTCGTCTGCTGGCCGCTCGCCCGGATAGGCGCTGACCTCGCGCCGGGCAAATCCATTGTCCAGGGCGTAGAGATAGGCACGCCCGATGTTCTGCCATAGCGTCTCGGACGCCGGCCAGTAACGGAACTGGTCCCACTTCAGACGCGTACCGTAGGCGCGGATCAGACGTGCCGCCACGCGCGTCAGCTCGGCGCGGCTGTCTTCGGGTCGTTCGGCCGAACGGATGAAATCGCTCAGGCAGGCATTGTAGGTCGCAGCCGAGCTGCGCCCAGAAGGTGCGGCTGGCGCGCCACAGGCGCATGTCCTCTTCGTCGGACAGATGGGCCATCGTCAGATATTCGCGGCCGATAATGCGCGCCGAACGCTGCGCCACGTCGTCGATCTGCCGGATCAGCATCGAGCGCAGCGCGAACAGCATCCCCGCGACGTCTGCCAGAGTCTTCAACCAATCGACGGATCGCTTCAGCGCGGACAGAGCGTCGGCGCCGGCGAGTTCCCCCAGAACGCGCTGACGCTCTTTCTCGTCGGCCAGCGGATGGGCCGGCTTTGGCGAAAACAGGCCCAACATTCCTCCTCTCCTTCCCGCAGCAGCCCCTGCCTTGTTGTTATCTCAATGAGCCGCCCGCACATGCCGCATCGCGCCTGACCTGTCGCGCTCGCCGCTGCCGGCCGTACGCTGCCGGCCGATTGAACTCGACGAAGTATAAGCAGCGGCACTTGTTTCCGATAGAATCACGCCGACAAAAGGACCCTATCCTGCGACATGCGGCAGTATCTCGATCTCATGCGCCACGTGATGGCGCACGGCAACCGCAAGAGCGACCGCACCGGAACCGGCACACTTTCGGTGTTCGGCTGGCAGATGCGTTTCGATCTGGCGGCAGGGCTTTCCCCTGCTCACCACGAAGAAGCTGCATACTCGCTCCATCATTCACGAGCTGCTGTGGTTTCTGCGCGGCGACACCAACATCCGCTACCTGAACGAGAACGGGGTATCCATCTGGAACGAATGGGCGGACGAGAATGGCGACCTCGGTCCGGTCTATGGCGCCCAGTGGCGCGCCTGGCCGGCGCGGACGGGCGCCGTATCGATCAGATCGCGCAACTGCTGGAGGGCTTGAAGCGCAATCCCGACTCGCGCCGCCATATGGTGACGGCCTGGAATCCGGCGGAGGTGGGCAGGATGAAGCTGCCGCCCTGCCATGCGCTGTTCCAGTTCTACGTTGCCGACAACCGCCTGTCCTGCCAGCTCTATCAGCGCAGCGCCGATATCTTCCTCGGCGTGCCCTTCAACATCGCCTCCTACGCGCTGCTCACGCTGATGATCGCGCAGGTCTGCGGCTTCGAGCCGGGCGATTTCGTGCACACGCTGGGCGACGCCCACCTCTATACTCAACCATCTGGAACAGGCGCAGCCTGCAGCTTTCGCGCGAACCGCGCCGCCTGCCGACCATGCGGCTCAATCCGGCGGTCGACCGATCTGTTCGCCTTCCGCTTCGACGACTTCACGCTCGAAGGGTACGAACCGCACCCCCATATCGCGGCGCCGGTGGCGGTCTGATCTCCCATGGTCGAAGTCTTGGCAGTCCTGGTGAAGAATCGGTGCGGAAGTGGGAGATATGCAAGGCGGACCATGCCCCCTGTTCCCATTCGGGGGATGAACAAAGGTGTCTCCCCTTGTTCGTGCGTTGGGTTTTTCCCGGCCGCCATCGACGGCGCGGCCTGTTTGATCCCGGCTCGGCCCCTCTAGCATGGGCGCGGTTCTCGCGGGCGACATCGGTGGCACCAAGACGCTGCTGGCCCTGGCCCGGGCCGACGGCGACACGCCGCGAATCGTCTTCGAACGGCGCTATGCGAGCGGCGGGTTCGGCGACTTCGAATCCATGCTGGATACGTTCCTGGTCGAGGCGAGGGCGGCCGGTGCCGCGGCGGAACCGCTGGATCATGCCTGCTTCGGCGTGGCCGGCCCGATCGACGGCCGTCGCGCCAAACCCACCTACCTGCCGTGGACGCTCGACGCGGACCTGCTGTCGCAGCGCCTGGGCAGCGGCGGCACGACGCTGGTGAACGACTTCGCCGCCGCCGCCGCAGGAGTGCTGACCCTTGCGCCCGACGAATTGGTTACCTTGCAGCCGGGATCGCCGCAGCCGCATGCGCCCCGCGTCGTCGTCGGTGCCGGAACCGGCCTCGGCGTCGCGTTCCTGGTGCACGGCGGCAATCGCAGCGATGACGACTGGCAGGTGATTTCCGGCGAGGGCGGGCACGTCGGTTTCGCGCCCGGCAACGAGGAGCAGGTCGAACTGTGGCACTGCCTGCGGGAGCGCCATGAAAGGGTCACGGTCGAGCGCGTGGTGTGCGGCGCCGGCCTGGTGGACATCTATCGTTGCCTGGTCGCTTCCGGCCGCGCACCGGATCAGCCGGACCCGCTGCAGGCGGCGGATGCGGCGGCGGCCATCGCCGCCGCCGCATCGCGCCGGGAGCAGACCGCCCTTCATGCGATGCGAATCTTCGTCGAGGCCTACGGCGCGTTCGCCGGCGACCTCGGGCTCGCCGTCATGGCGCGAGGCGGCGTGTTCATCGCCGGCGGCATCGCGCCCAAGATACTGCCGTGGCTGACCGAAGGGGCCTTTCTCGCCGCCTTCAATGCCAAGAAGGGTCATGCTGCCCTCACCCGGGCCATGCCGGTCTTCGTCGTGACGAACGAGAAGCTGGGTCTGCGCGGCGCGGCGCGGCTTGCCCTCGGCGCAGCGCGCGGACGATGACGGCGGGATCAGCCGTGAAGCTTGTGAACCACCCGTCAGATTTTTGTGATATTTTTCGGCCATAATTTCAACAATACGCTTTCCCGCACATCCACATACCACCGGAGAATAGTAGCCATGGCCTCACGCAGCACGACCCAGACCCCCAAGATTTCCTCCACCGAAGGCACCTCGCGCCCGGCCGCGGCCGCTGTCAAGTCCGCGGCCAAGGCATCCGCAGCGAAAGCCGAAAAATCGACCGCCACTGCGACCCGTGCCCCGCGCAAGAACGCCGTCAGCCCCGGCAACGCCATCCAGCTCACTCCGGAAGAGCGCCAGCGTTACGTGTCCGAGGCCGCCTTCTTCATCGCCGAGCGCCGCGGATTCGGCGGCGGCTGCGAATTTGAAGATTGGCTCCAGGCCGAGGCGCAGATCGATCAGCTGCTCGCCGGCACGACCCGTCACTGAGGATTGCCTGCCGCCCCTGCGGCAGCGCCGGACCCGCTCTCGCGCACCAAGCTAGCGCAGCCGCAGGATCACGCCCGCCAGCGGCGGCAGCGTGATTTCGATTGAGGCGGGTCGTCCCATCCAGGGCAACGGCACGGCGGCGATGCCGCTGCCGTTGCCCGTGTTGCTGCCGCCGTAATAGGCCGAATCGCTGTTGAGGACTTCGGCATAGAGGCCGGGCGTCGGGCACGCCGATGCGGTAGCCGTGGCGCGCGACTGGCGTGAAGTTGAGGGCGACGACGACGAAGCTGCCGTCGCGCCCAGCGCAGCCAGCTGATCACCGACTGGTCGGCGTCGTGGCAGTCGATCCAGGAGAAGCCCCTGGCCTTCGAAGTCCTGCTCGTGCAGGGCGGGCAGCGTCGCGATAGAGGCGGTTGAGATCGCGCAGCAGGCGCTGCACGCCCGCGGTGCGACGGGCCATTGCAGCAGGTCCCAGTCGAGTTCCTCGCGGTCGCGCCATTCGTGCCCTGGCGCGATTTCGCTGCCCATGAACATGCAGCTTCTTGCCGGGCGTGGTCGTCTGGTAGGTGAGCAGCAGCGCGCAGGTTGGCGAAGCGCTGCCAGTCGTCGCCCGGCATCTTGCCGAGCAGCGAGCCCTTGCCGTGCACCACCTCGTCGTGCGAGAGGGGCAGCACGAAGTTTTCGCGTGTAGGCGTAGACCTGGCCGAAGGTCAGCTGCGTCGTGGTGGAAGCGGCGATAGATCGGATCCTTGCGCCATGTAGTCCAGGGTGTCGTTCATCCAACCCATGTTCCATTTCATCGAGAAGCCCAGGCCGCCGAGATAGGTCGGGCGCGACACCATCGGCCAGGCGGTCGATTCCTCGGCGATCGTCAGCGCGCCCGGAAACTCGCCGATGCACCATCTCGTTCAGCTCGCGCAGGAAATCGATGGCTTCCAGGTTCTCGCGGCCGCCGTAGCGGTTGGGCAGCCATTCGCCGGCCTGCGCGGGAGTAGTCGAGGTAGAGCATCGACGCCACCGCATCGACCCGCAGGCCGTCGACGTGGAACTCCCGCAGCCAGAAGTAGGCGCTGGAGAGCAGGAAGCTCCTCACCTCGTTGCGGCCGTAGTTGAAGATCGTGGGTGCCCCAGTCCGGGTGCGTCCCGAGGCGCGGATCGTCGTGTTCGTACAGCGCGGTGCCGTCGAAGTGGGCCGAGCGCCCAGTCGTCCTGCGGGAAATGGCCGGGCACCCAGTCGAGAATGACGCCGATGTCTGCCTGATGGCAGGCATCGACGAAGTGGCGCAGATCGTCGGGCGCGCCGTAGCGGCTGGTGGCGGCGAAGTAGCCGGTGGTCTGGTAGCCCCAGGACTCGTCGAGCGGATGCTCCGTCACCGGCAGGAGCTCGACGTGGGTGTAGCCCATGCTCCGTCACATAGGGCACGCAGTCGCTCGGCCAGTTCGCGGTAGCTGTAGAAGCGCCCGTCGGGATGGCGCATCCACGAGCCCAGGTGCAGTTCGTACACCGACATCGGCGCATGCAGCCAGTCGCGCTGCGCACGCCGCTCCAGCCAGTCGCCGTCGTTCCAGGCGTGCGCGGCGGACTCCACCACCATCGCTGCGGTGGCCGGCCGCAGCTCGAAGCCTTGCGCATAGGGATCGGCCTTGGTGATCACTGCGCCGGTATTGCGATTGCGAATCTCGAACTTGTACAGGGCGCCCGCGTCGAGGCCGGGGATGAACAATTCCCAGACGCCGCTGGCGCCGAGCGAGGCCATCTGGTGCGCGCGGCCGTCCCAGCCGTTGAAATCGCCGACGACCGAGACGCGCTCCGCATTGGGTGCCCAGACGCGAAAGCACACGCCCTGCACGCCGAGCCGCTGCTCCACGTGCGCGCCGAGCAGGCGGTAGGCCTGGAAGTTGCGCCCTTCGCTGAACAGGTAAAGATCGTGCGAGGACGACTCAGGCACGAAGGCGTAGGGGTCGTATGCCGTATGCTCGCGGCCGAAATCGTCGATCACGAGCCGGTAGGGCAGCACCGGCTCAGCCGCGCCGGACCACTCGAAGACACCCGCCTTGTGCACCCGCGTCAGCGGTTGTCGCGCTCCGTCGACCTCGAGAAAAACCGCCGACGCGTGGGGCTGGAAGGTGCGCACCAGCCACTGCTCACCGGCACGATGGCGGCCGAGCAGACGGAACGGATCGTGTTCGCGGGCCTCGACGAGCGGGTGAAGGAAGCGTGATGGGATTTGTCGGCCACGGTTATCATATTCTCAATTGAGGCGCATGCCTGTATTGTACTGCCGAAGGGAGGATACGACATGGACAGGACTACGATACCGCAGTTCAGGCTATCACGCCGGAGCACACGGATCCACGGCACGTCAGCCACCTGACGCAAGGTCACCTTCGCCTTGGTGCTGGCCGGCGGCCGCGGCAGCCGGCTGAAGCAGCTGACCGACTGGCGCTCCAAACCGGCCGTGCCGTTCGGCGGCAAGTTCCGCATCATCGATTTCACGCTTTCCAACTGCGTCAATTCCGGCATCCGCCGCATCGGCGTCGCCACCCAGTACAAGGCGCACAGCCTGATCCAGCACCTGCAGCGCGGCTGGAGCTTCCTCGACGGCCGCTTCCACGAGTTCATCGACCTGCTGCCGGCGCAGCAGCAGATCGAGGAACCTGGTACCAGGGCACGGCCGACGCGGTGTTCCAGAACCTGGACGTGATCCGCCGCAACCGCCGGAATATCGTCCTGATCCTCTCCGGCGACCACATCTACAAGATGGACTACGGCCGCATGCTGGCCGAGCACGTCGCCAAGCAAGGCCGACCTGACCGTCGCCTGCCTGGACGTGCCGCGCGAGGAAGCCTCGCGCCTTCGGCGTCATGGGCGTCGACGACGAGCCCGCGGTCACGAGCTTCCTCGAAAAGCCGGCAGATCCCGCCGGCGATGCCCGGCAAGCCCGGACGTGCCCTGGCCAGCATGGGCATCTACGTGTTCAACGCCGAGTTCCTCTACGAGCAGTTGATCCGCGACGCCGACGACCCGCGCTCGTCGCACGATTTCGGCAAGGACATCATTCCGCACATCGTGTCGCGCTACCGCGTGTTCGCCCACCGCTTCGCCGACAGCTGTGTCGGCATCACGAGCGAGCGGCAGCCCTACTGGCGCGACGTCGGCACCATCGACGCCTACTGGGAAGCCAACATGGAACTGACCAAGGTCACGCCCGAACTCAACATGTACGACGACGACTGGCCGATCTGGACCCACCAGGAGCAGCTGCCGCCGGCCAAGTTCGTCTTCGACGACGAGACGCGGCGCGGCATGGCCGTCGATTCCCTGGTCTCCGGCGGCGACGTCATTTGCGGCGCCAGCGGTGCGCCGCTCGCTGCTGTTCTCGAATGTCCGCGTCCACAGTTACTGCGTCGGTCGAGGACTCCGTCATCCTGCCCGACGTGGACATCGGCCGCCGCGCGGCGCTGAGAAAGGTCGTCGTCGACAAGCACTGCCACATCCCGGAGGGCATGGTCGCCGGCGTCAACCCGGAGGAGGATCGCCGGCGCTTCCACGTCACCGACAAGGGCGTCACCCTGGTCACGCCGGAGATGCTCGGCCAGCGCGTCCACCAGCTGCGCTGAGCAGCAGCCGCCAGCGCACCATCGCATGGCTACGGACTCGACGCTCGATCTCGTCTTCCTCTGGCACATGCACCAGCCGGACTATCGCGACCACGGCTCGCGTACGCAGCCCGGGCGAGTACATCGCTGCCGTGGGTCTATCTGCACGCCATCAAGGACTATGCCGACATGGCGGCGCACCTGGAGCGCCATCCGCGCATGCGGGCGGTCGTCAATTTCGTGCCGGTGCTGCTCGACCAGATCGAGGACTACGGCGAACAGTTCGCAGCCGGCACAATTGCGCGATCCGCTGCTGCGCGCTGCTGGTCAAGCCCGACTATCAAGCGCTGACCCGGCGACGAACGCAGGCTCGCTGCTCGACAGCCTGCTTCCGCAGCAACCACCGCAACCATGCTGCAGCCGTTTCCGCCCTACAAGCGGCTGCACGATCTGTATCAAGCAGCCTGGCAGAGCCAGGACGACGCCGCGCTGGCCTATCTCTCGGCGGCGCCTACTTCGCAGACCTCGTCACCTGGTACCACCTGGCCTGGATCGGCGGAATCCGAGCGGCGGCGCAGCCGCTCCTGGCGCAGATGCTGACGCAAGGGCGAGGGCTTCAGCCACGCCGACCGCATGCAGCTGTTCGGCCTGATCGGCGAACTTGCTGCAAGGCCTGGTGCCGCGCTACCGGGCGCTGGCGGAGCGCGGCCAGCATCGAGCTGTCGACCACGCCCTACAGCGCATCCGCTGGCACCGCTGCTGATCGACTTCAAGAGCGCGCGCGATGCCGTACCGGACATGCCGCTGCCCTCAGCCGCCAGCTACCCCGGCGGGCGCACTGCGCGTGTCGCTGCAGATCGAACGCGGCCGCACAGTCCATGCCGGACCTTCGGCGCGACGCCGCGCGGCATGTGGCCGGCCGAGGGCGCCGTATCGACGCCGTTGCTTCAGCTGTTCGCCGCACAAGGCGTGCGCTGGGCGGCCAGCAGCGAGGGCGTGCTGGCCAACAGCCTGAGCGCAGCGGCGATGGCACGCTGCCGCCGCGCCCGCAGTACCTTTATCGGCCCTACCGGCTCGACTCGGCGCCCGGCCTCACCCTGTTCTTCCGCGACGAGAGACTGTCCGACCTGATCGGCTTCGAGTACGCCAAGTGGCATGGCCGCGATGCCGCGCGGCACTTCGTCGCCCAGCTCGACGCCATCCGCCAGCAGGCGCCGCCGGGCGAGACGCCGCTGGTCTGCGTCATCCTCGACGGCGAGAACGCCTGGGAGTACTACCCGTACAACGGCTACTATCTTCTTCGAGGACCTCTACAGCGTGCTGGCGGACAGCCACTGCGATCCGCACCACGACCTTCGCCGAACGTCTGGCGGCCGACGCGCGCGCGGTCACGGCCGCCTGCCCGGCCTCGTCGCCGGCAGCTGGGTCTACGGCACCTTGTCCACCTGGATCGGCGACGCCGACAAGAACCGCGCCTGGGATCTGCTCTGCGCGGCCAAGCAGAGCTACGACCTGGTCATGGCCAGCGGCCGCCTGCGCGGGAACGAGCGCCGCGCCGCGGACGACCAGCTGGCCGTCTGCGAGAGCTCCGACTGGTTCTGGTGGTTCGGCGACTACAACCCCCAGCAGGCGGTGGCCAGCTTCGACAGCCTGTTCCGTCGGAATCTGCGGCGACTGTACGAGCTGCTCGAGCTGCCGCCCCCGGCCGCGCTCGCCGATCCCGATCAGCCGGGCAGCGGCGCGCCGGAGCGGGCGGCACGATGCGGCGGGCCCCTGAATGGACCGTCCTCCCGGTCGCCGCCTGGCTGTCGCACCCCAGACGCGCCCCGCAGAGCGAGCACGAGCGAGCGCGCCCTCCTCCTCGCGCTGCTGCCGCGCCGAACCTTTGCAAGCAATCCAACGACAACAACATGACCCAGACCACCTCCCTCCTGCTCGGCGTTCATGCCCACCAACCGGTCGGCAACTTCCCCGAGGTCATCGACGAGGCGCACCAGCGCTGCTACCGGCCGTTCCTGCAGACGCTGCACCGCTTACCCGGATTTCCGCTTCGCCGCCCATTTTTCCGGCTGGCTGCTGGACTACCTGATCGCGAAATTCCCCGACGACATGGCGCTGCTGGAGGAGATGGTGGCGCGCGGGCCAGGTGGAATTGTTCAGTTCCGGCGACTGCGAACCGGTGCTGGCCGCCATTCCCCAGCCGCGACCGGGTCGGCCAGTGCGCACGGCGGCCGACAAGATCGAGGACTGCTTCGGCCACGCCCCGCACGGCGCCTGGCTCACCGAGCGCGTCTGGGAGTCGACCGTGGTGCCGGCCCTGGCCGACACCGGCATCCGCTACGTAGCCGTGGACGACTATCACTTCCTGTGTACCGGCAGGGACGGCGCCGAGCTCGACAGCTATTTCAGCACCGAAGAGGACGGCCGCAGCCTCGACCTGTTTCCGATCTCCGAGGCGCTGCGCTACCGCCTGCCGTTCTCGCCCGCGCCGGAGGTGCGTCGGCTATGCTGGAACACCTGGCCGACGAAGGCCACCGCGCCGCCATCTACTTCGACGACATCGAGAAATTCGGCATCTGGCCCGAGACCTACGACTGGGTCTACGAGAAGGGCTGGCTGGAGCAGTTCGTCCGCGGCGTGCTGCGCTCGAGCATAGCAT
>CAWGLO010000015.1:0-56476 GCA_963823455.1 uncultured beta proteobacterium | reverse complement strand
AAGGAGCCCTTCGCCAGCATGACCCCGGCCATGAAGACCAACTTCGTGAACCTGGCCGGCGACTACACCCAGATGCACGGCGGTCTGCCGCGCCACGCCCTGCACGGCGTCAAGGCCGGCGGCCAGGCGGGCCCGACCATCGCCGGCATCGTCAGCCCGGTGGACCTGACCAAGTTCGATCGCGAAGGCCAAGCCGGCGTTCTTCCCCGAAGGCGGTACCGACGTCGAGCGCACCGCGATGGCGTTGCACTCGCGGGGCAACATCCCGACCTCAGCGCGTGCTGCCCAACGGCACCGTGCAGGCCGCCAACTTCCGGCTCAACGGCCGCCCGGCGGTCCCCGGCGCGCGCTTTCAGCGACCCGCTGCCGGGACGACGTCGGCAATGCCGGTCACTTCCAGCGGCACCAACACCTGGTTCGGCGGCGCCACCACGCACGCAGATGCTGCAACCTGCCGACCGGCCCGTTCGGCGCCTACACGCCGCGCGTCTACAAGGGCGCCAACATCCAGTACGACGCCGTGCTGAACAAGGTCGGCTACCACTATCCGCAGCAGCGCATCGTCTCGCTGTGGGAAGACGCGCTGCCGGTGATCGAGAAGAACAAGCCGGGCGAGCCGCTGGTGATGCGCCTGAACACCTTCGACTGCGCCATGTACCACCACACCAACCTGGTGCCGGAAACGTACGAGATGGACGACTACCAACTGCGTACGCCCACCGACATCATCGGCCAGCACATCCACCTGCCGAAGTGGGACCTGACCACGACGGACGGCGCGGCCAACGGCTGGAACTACGAAGACGGCACCCTCTCCGCCGGCGCCGTGCGCGAGCGCATCGAGGCCATCAACTGCTTCAACGGCCGATGCCGGCAGTCGTGCAAGTTCGGCGCCGAGCCGCCGGCGCCCGGGTACCGACGTGCAGCCTCGCCTCGCATCCCGCGCACAGCATCCGTTCTTCCCGGCCACCGGCCCCGGCGACGTGAACTGGACACGGCGCGCGCATCACGCTGCAGCGCTGGTTCGCCGACCCGCTGCTCAACATCGCAGGGCGTCGACCGCGGTCTGGGCATCGTCTTCACCCACGACCACTACGGTCCCTCGACCTTCCAGCAGATCGGCCTGTACTCCACGGTGCTGATCGAGCCGGCCCGTTCGACCTGGGTCCACAGCGAGACGCGGCAACGGACTGGGCTGCGACGACTCCGGGCGAGTGACCCGCGCTGTCCGCGACGGCCACCGCATGCGTCACGGACCAGATCGACCGCTGCCGCTACGACGGCGGCCCGACCTCCTTCCAGGCCGCGATCATCGACCGGCGACTCTGGACGGCGACGGCAAGAACGACAGCTACCGCGAGTTCTACTTCGAATACACCGACTTCCAGCATGCCTACGAGGCCGGCGTGTACGTGGGCGCGGGCAACCGTGGCGAGTACAACGGCGCCGGTCGACGAGAAGGCCTACCTCGTGGCTGTGCCCGGTGTCGGTGCGCCTGTCAGACCTGTTCTACTTCGAGCGCATCGCCGCGCTCCGGCTGCCCGGCCTGTTCCCCGGCGGCCTGAACACCTTCCGCTTCGCCATCGCTCCGCCGCTGATCAAGCCGGTGGCGCCGATCTTCCCCGACCTGACGGTCGAGAAGGCGGTGACTCTGGCCAACGGCGCGCTGTCGGCGCCCCGGTCGTGGCTGACGGTCGAAGCTCCGGCGGCTTCGTGCGCGAGTGCATCCAGCGTCCGTGCCCGACTTCGATCGACTTCCTCGAGCCCGGCATGTTCGTGGTGAACTACCGCAACGAGCCGGTGGGTCTGCGGGTGTACGACCCGAATCAGGCCGGTCCCGACGGCAAGAACGGCGCCCAGGCGGACGGCTGCGGCCGGCGATCTGGCGTTTCGCCTTCCATCCCGTACCGACCGTCGCCGATTCCCGCGCTGAACGTGATGCCCGCGCAAGGTGCCATCGCCAGCCCGCCGGCGGCTGCCATCACCGGTGCATTCCCGGTTGCCGCGGCGAACATCGCCGCGACCGAGTTCCCGCCGCATATCAACATCGCGGGCTTCGGAGCGAGGCGACCCCTTCACGCCGATGCTGCGTACCTACTCCGGCGACCGTGTCCGCATCAAGGCGCAGGCGGGCGGCGACGAGGAAGAGCACAGCGTCTCGGTGCATGGCATGAAGTGGCTCAAGACGGGTTCCGGTTTCGGCCGCGGTCCCGAACTCGGGCTGGGTCAACCAGTCCGTCGGGCGGCATCTCCGAGCAGTTCGCCGTTCGCCTCGCCGGTTTTCATGGACTTCAGCCAGACGCGGCGGCACCGCCGACTACCTCTACATGATGGACGCGCATCAGGACGGCGTCTGGACACGGCAACTGGGGCATCATGCGCAACTACAACACCGCTGCGTGCCGACCTGTTCTGCGCTGCCCAACAACGTGCGTCCGGTGCAGCCGTTCAACCGCATCCGTTCCAGGCCGGCGACCGGGCAGGTCTGCCCGCGCCTGGGCCCGGATCTGCGGGCGACGCGCAACGTCACCTTCAACATCACTGCCGTGCTGGCCGAACGACTCGCGCTGCCGCGGTGTCGCCGGCGTGACCATCACGCCGACGGGTCTGACGGTGCTGCGCGCCGGCACGCCGACGCTGCAGGCAGTACCTGCACGGGCGTGGACATCGCGACGCTGCATGCGGGTGGTCCGCTGCACGGGTACGGGTACGCTGGTGTACAACCAGCGCACCACGCCGGTGACGGGTACCGCCCAGGGCATCACGGTGGACGAGATCGGGCCCGCTGCATGACCCGACCGGCCATGATGTATGTGCTGACCAGCGACCTCGAGTGCCGACGGCAAGCTGCTGCCGGCCGTTCCGGTCGAGCCTCTGGTGCTGCGCGTGAATGCCGGCGACTGCGTGCAGGTCACCCTGAACAACCGTCTGCCGGCCGGCCGTGCGGCGCCCGACCTGCCGAACTACAACGACCTGCGTCACGCGGTGAAGCGCGACCGGGTCCATCCGGAAGGTTCGACCACGTTCTCCAACAACCTGATCCGTCCGTCCAGCGAAGTGGGCTTCCATACCCAGTTGCTGGAGTACGACGTGACCCGGTCGGACGGCACCAACGTCGGCATCAACCCGGTGCAGACGGTCGCCCCGGGCGGCACGGCGAAGACCTACACCTTCTACGCCGGTGACCTGCGTCTGGCTGAACTGCCCCAGATCGGCGACGCGAACCGGTTCAACCTGGACGTCGTCCTGTCGCACCGCGGTGGAGTTCGGTCCGGTGCCAACGTGCTGCCGGCCGACCGCGTCAAGCAGCCGCAGAAGGGCCTGTTCGGTCAGATCATCGTCGAGCCTCGCGATGCGACGGTGAGCTTCCCCGATCCGGCCACTCGCATGGCTGCCGATGTGACGCCCGGCGCCTGCAGCAGGCAACGTGCTCGGACACGCTGCCGGAGCCGCAGAACTACCGCGACTTCGCGCTGGTGTGGCAGAAGATGCATGAACTACCGCTACGCCTCGGGTAACGCCGTTCAGAACGAGTCGGAGGAAGGCCCCGGCCTGCCGGAGAATCCGCCGCACACGATCCTGAACGCGGCGAACTACCGTGCCGAGCCGACGTTCTTCCGCTTCGGCATCCCGCCGCTGTCGGCAGCGGGTGGTGCCGGCTGCTCGCCGCTCATCACGGCGCCGAAGTCGGCCAAGCCCGGCTGACCGGACCTGCTTCGGCTCGGTGCTGAACGCGGGCGACCTGTTCAGCAACGTGCTGACCGGCGGAGCCGATCCGGAAGACGCCGATCTTCGCCGCAGTGGCAGGCCAGCCGTTCCGCATCGCACCTGACCAACCCGAACTCGAGCAACCGCGGTACGACCTTCGCGCTGCACGGTCACGTGTGGCCGCGCGATCCGTACCTCGCTCGCGACCGGGATGCGGCGGGCTTCCCGCGGCAACTGGCGGGTCAGCGTCTGGGCGGCGTAGGCTCGACCGTATCGGCAACAACCCGATGCAGATGTACTTCGGTGCCCAGGAAAGCATCATCGGTAGCGCCCACTACGTCATCAAGCCGACGCCCAGCGCGGGTGGCGGCGACGCGGTCCCGGGTGACTACCTGTTCCGCGACACCGCTGCCGCCGGCATCGGCGGCGGTGCCTGGGGTATGCTGCGGGTGCAGTAATCCGTACCTGGCCGGAGGGGCAACCCCCGGCCGCGCGGATGGGATAAGGGTGCAGTGCAGGTTGGCTGCACCCTTTTCTTTTCGGTCGATGATGGAAACTTTCGGCCTGTTTCGCGGGCCTCCTTGCGGGGGCCGGCGAAACCGGCTGCGGCGGCAGGGGTCGGGTCGTTCGGCGGGCACGGCCCGCCCTACGGCTGGGGCAGAGGTCGGGGTGTGTAGGGCGGGCCGTGCCCGCCAAGATCCCGGGCCCCGTGGGACCGGATTCCGGGGATCGTCCCACGCCGCGCGGGCGACGATCGGTGATGTGAGCCGCGGGCATGGCCCGCCCTACGGATGGGGCGGGTTCGGTGGTTCGGCGGGCATGGCCCGCCCTACGGTAGGCGAATCGGTGGGCGGGGGTGTGGTTGGCGGTAGGGTCGCCGGGCCGGGTCTTGGTAATATTGCAGCGCTTTGACGATTCGATTGCGTCCTGGAGACGCAACATCTGGGAGAAAGACGTGATATCGAACAAACTGGTTATGGGTGCGGCGCTGGTGGCGGCGTGCTGCACCGGATGGGCGGCGGACGCCCCGGCTCCCGCCGCTGCCGAGGCTGCGAAGCCCTCCGTGGAGGGCATCGCGGGAGAGAAGAAGAAGGCGGCCGCATCGGCAACGCGCCTGGTGCGCGACGGCATCGCCATCGATTTCGAGGCGCGAGCCGCTGGAGGGCACGGAACTGATGGAAGGCGCGCTCACGGAACTGCGCTTCCGCATCACCGACGAGCGCAGCGGCAAGCCGGTGCAGGGCAACCGGCCGGCGGCGTGGATGGATGTCGGTGCCAACATCCAGGGCCAGGCCGGCGCCGTGCAGAAGCAATGCATCGAGAAGATCGGCCTCTACCTCAAGGGGGCGGTGGGCATCCGGCCGCTGGTGGACCTGAACGGCTACTACCTGCTGGTGATGAACAAGGATCCCAGCATCACCGTGATCGACCCGATGGTGTCGATGGCGGGGCGCACCAGCACCTTCACCTCGGTGACGCTCAAGAAGCCGCCGATGGACTGGGTCAACCACGGCGACCTGAAGCGGCTGTACGTGTCCATGCCCGCGGCCGGCCAGGTGGCGGTGGTGGATACCGAGAGCTTCAAGGTGGTGAGCGACATCGACTGCCGGCGCCGATCCCACCCGCATCGTGCTCCAGCCCGACGGCCGCTACCTGTGGGTGGGCAACAACGCGCCGCGACGCCGAAAGACAGCGGCGTGACGGTCATCGACACCCGCGACCAGAAGGTGGTGATGAAGGCGGCCACCGGCCGCGGCCACCACGAGATCGCCGTGTCGGCGGACAACCGCCATGCCTTCGTCACCAACCGCGACGACGGCACGGTGACGGTGTTCGACGTCGGCACCCTGAAGAAGGTGAAGGACATCAAGACCGGCTCGCTGCCGCTGTCCATCGCCTGGTCGTCGCTGTCGCGCGCGGCCTACGTCGCGGACGGCAAGGACGGCACGATCGCGGTCATCGACGGCGGCAAGCTGGAGGTGGCGAAGACGATCCAGGCCAAGCCCGGCCTCGGGCCGCTGCGCTTCACGCCCGACGGCCGCTTCGCCATGGTGGTGAACACCGCCGAGAGCGTGGTCCACGTGATCGATCCGGGCAGCAACGAGATCATCCACAGCCCGAAGGTGCAGGCCGAGCCGTTCCAGGTCTCCTACACGCCAGGGCTTCGCCTACGTGCGCAGCCTGGGCAGCGAGCGGGTGACGATGATCAACCTGAGTTCGCTGGGGCAGGGCAAGGAGCCGATCGTGCAGAGCTTCGCCGCCGGCAGCTACGCGCCGAAGATGGGCGGCGACCTGCCGCTGGCCGACGCCGTGACGCCGGGGCTGGGCGAGGCGGCCGCGTTCGTCGTGAGCCCCGCCGACAACGCCACCTACTTCTACATGGAGGGCATGAACGCCCCCATGTCGAGCTACGCCAGCCGCGGCAAGCTATGCGCGGGCGGTGACGGTGGTGGACCGCAGTCTGAAGGAGGTCGAGCCGGGCGTGTTCGCCGGCCGCTTCCGCATGCCGGCTGCGGGCCACTTCGACGTCGCCGTGTCGCTCGACCAGCCGCGGCTGGTGCATTGCTTCTCGACCGATGCCAAAGCCAGCCCGGAACTGGAGGCGCTGCGCAAGACCGTCGGCGTCGAGTTCCTGCCCCAGGGCCGGATGTTCAAGCCGAAGGACATCGCCAAGGTGCGCTTCCGCATCATCGAGGGCACCGGTCTCCCCAAGGCGGGCCTGAAGGACGTGATCGTGCGCTACTTCCTGGTGCCGGCCTCGCCGCCGCGGGATGCGATCGCGAAGGAGGTGTCGGAAGGGGTGTACGAGGTGCCGGTGGAACTGGCCGAGGTCGGCGCCTACTACGTGTATGTGAGCGTGCCCTCGCTCAAGCTGGGCTACAACGACAGCGGCTACTTCAGCGTCATGGCCAAGCCCGATCCGGCGGCGGCGCCGGCTCCGGCGGGTGCGCCGGCCGAGCCGGCCAAGGCCAAGAAGGCCCAGAAGAACGGTTGAGCCGGAGGCAGCCGGGCAAAGGTGCGCCGTGCGCACCGCTTGACGGTGGTCGAACCGGTGCGCACGGCGCACCCTGCACTGGCGACGTTGAACTGGTGCAGCGCACCCTGTACGACTTACGTAATGGATTTTCCGGCCCTTCGCCACGGTTATGCTTGACGCGAAGGGCCGGCCTGGGAGAATACGCATGAAGCACGCGGTAGTCGGGCCGTTGGCCCTTCTGGTCTCGGCCCTGGTCCTGTCGTCGTCCGTCGCGGCGGCGGAGGACCACTCGCACCATCATCATCCTCCGCCGCAGCAGCAGGCGGCGGAGAAGCCGGCGGCGGTGCAGGTCAAGTATGCCGATACGGCACTGCTGGACCAGAGCGGCAAGCAGGTCAAGCTCAAGAGCGATGTGTTCGGCGACAAGCTGGTGGTGATCGACTTCGCCTACACCAGTTGCACCACCGTCTGCCCGGTGCTGACCGCGCTGCTGGCGCAGGTGCAGACGCAGCTCGGCGAGCGGGTTGGCAAGGAGGTGCAACTGGTGACGATCACGGTGGACCCGGCGCGCGACACGCCGGCGCGCCTCAAGGAATACGCCGCCAAACACGGAGTGAAGCCGGGATGGACCTGGCTCACCGGCCCCACCGGTACGGTCAATGACGTGCTGAAGGGATTCGGCGCCTACGCCCCGAACTTCGAGGATCATCCGCCGCTGGTGCTGGTGGGCGATGCGAGGAGCGGAAACTGGACCCGCTTCTTCGGTTTTTCCGATCCCAAGGACATCGTGGCCAAGGTGGACGAACTGAGTCACGCACGCCACGCCGGCCACCAACATTGAGGAGCAGATCATGAAAGCAGTCATCGTTTTGTCCGCGCTTGCCCTGGCCGCCTTCGGCGCGGCGGCGCACGAGGAGCACGAAGGCCACAGCGCGGCGCAGGGCAAGCCCGCCGCGGACGCCCCGGCGACGGTACCCCTGAACAAGCCGAAGCGCGATCCCCAGGCCTACTTCACCGACCGCGAACTGCTGACCCAGGACGGCACCAAGGTGCGCTTCTACAGCGACGTGCTGAAGGGACGCATGGTGGTGATGAACGTGATCTTCACCAACTGCAAGGACGCCTGCCCGCTCATCACGGAACAGATGAACCAGGTGCGGGCCAAGCTCGGCGATTCCTTCGGCAAGGATATCCAGTTCGTGTCCATCAGCAGCGATCCCCAGCGCGACTCGCCCCAGGCGCTGAAGAAGTTCGCGCAGAAGCACCACGCCGACGTGCCCGGCTGGACCTTCCTCACCGGCAAGAAGGAGAACGTGGATCACATCCTGAAGAAGCTCGGCCAGTTCTCCGAGGAGGTGGAGTCCCATTCGACGCAACTGATCGCATGGAACTTCAAGACCGACAAGGGCAAGAAGATGCTGCCCAACATCGCGCCGGAGATGATCGCCGCGCAGCTCAAGATGCTCTCGTCCAACGACATGCTGGAATTGCCGCTGGGGCCCGCGCTGCCCCGACCGAACTGATCACGGTCTGGCGCCCCCTGCCCGATCCGCTGGGGGCGCCGCGCACACCGGTCCAATCCAGATCCGCAGGGTGCGCCGCGCGCACCGGTCCATTCCAGGAATCCCATCCATGTTCCCGATTCGGGCGCTCGCCCGCCTGCTCGCCGTCTCGGCTCTCGGCCTGCTCGTCGCATTGCCGGCGGCGGCCGACACCCTGACGCCGCAGGAAGAGGCCGGCCGCAGGATCTATCACGAAGGCGCCAGCCCCTCCGGCGCCCTGCTGCAGGCTCTGGTGGGTCCGCAGTCGACGCCGGTGGCGGGCAGCACCCTGCCCTGCGTCAACTGCCACGGCGCGGACGGTCTGGGCCGCCCGGAAGGGGCCGTCAAGCCGTCCATCATCACCTGGCGCGAACTGAGCAAGTCCTACGGTCACCGGCACGAGAACGGGCGCGAGCATCCCGCCTTCAACGAGCAGGGGGTGGTCGAGGCACTGACCTTCGGCAAGGATCCGGCCGGCAACCGGCTCGATTCCGCCATGCCGCGCTACGTCATGTCCCATGCCGACCTCTCGGCGCTGATCGCCTATCTCAAGAAGATCGATGCCGATGTGGACCCGGGCATCGCGCCGGAGCGCCTGCGCATCGGCCTGCTGCTGCCGACGCAGGGCCGCCTGGCCGAACTCGGGCAGGCGGTGTCGGGCGTGATCCAGGCCTACGTCGACGGCATCAACGACAAGGGCGGCATCTTCGGCCGCAAGATCGAACTGGTGCGCGCCGAGTTCGCCGACGATCCGAAGCAGGCGGTGGCCAACGCCGAGCGTCTGGTGCGGCAGGAGAACGTGTTCGCCCTGCTCAATCCGTTCACGGCGGGGGTGGAGCGGGAAATCTCGCGCCTCGCCGAGGAGGCGAAGATTCCCGTGGTCGGCCCGTTCACCCTGTTTCCCGACAGCACCCTCGCCGTCAATCGCTACACCTTCTTCGTCCTGCCCGGGCTGCGCGAGCAGGGCATGGCGCTGGCGCGCTTCGCCGTCGCCGATCTCAAGCTCGACAATCCGGCGGTCGCGATCGTGCATCCGGCGGGCGACGGCTACGCCGACACGGTGCAGGCGGTGGAGGGGCAACTCAAGGAGCGGCGCTGGGAGCGCATCCGGCGCGCGACCTATGCGCCGGGGCAACTGCCCGATGCCAAGCTGGTGGCGGAATTGCAGCAGCGCGGCGTGCAGGTGGTGTTCTTCCTCGGCAGCGACGCCGAACTGGCGGCCCTGGGCCGCCTGGTGCGCGACGCCATCTGGTCGCCCTACCTGCTGGCGCCGGGCGCCAAGGTGGCGCGCGCCGCCGCCGATCTGCCCACCACCTTCGGCAACCGGGTCTACCTCGCCTATCCTTCGCTGCCGCGGGACGTGACGGCGAAAGGCGCGGCGGCGATGGCCGAAATGCAGAAGAAACGCAATCTGGGCAACCGCCATCAGCCGGCGCAGATCTCCGCCTACGCCTCGGCCCAGGTTCTGGAGGAGGGGCTGAAGCGCGCGGGGCGCGATCTCAGCCGCGCCCGGCTCGTGGACAACCTGGAGAACCTGTTCAGCTTCGAGTCCAACGTGACGCCGAGCATCTCCTACGGTCCGAACCGTCGCATCGGCGCGCTGGGCGCCCATATCGTGCGTGTCGACCTCTCCACCCACAGCTTCCAGCCGGTCGGCAGCTACGTCCGGCTCGATTGAGGATACGCCATGCTTGAAAAGAGCCTGCCGGCGCTGCGCGTCGCCTTCCTGGTCCTGGCCGGATTGCTGCCGGGAATCGCCCAGGCGCAGATCTACGGTACAGCGGCGCGGGTCAACGGCGTCGGCATCAGCAACGAGCGGCTGGAGCGCCACTTCGACGAGTATGTCGCGAACAAGGGGCGCAACATCACGAAGATGATCAACCCTTCCGTCTACAAGAAGCTCAAGCGCGAAGCCCTGGACGAACTGATCGACCGGGAAGTGCTGTGGCAGGAGGCGCAGCGGCGCGGCGTCAAGGTCGGCGACGAGGAGGTGGACGCGGCGCTGAAGCAGTTTCGTGCCACGTTCAAGAGCGAGGACGCGTATCGCCGCAAGCTCGAACGCGCCGGTTTCGACGAGAAGGGTTACCGGGACTACGTCAGGCAGGAACTCGCCATCAATCGCATGATCCCGTCCCTGGTGGAAACGCCGAAGGTGTCGGAGGAGGAGATCGAGCAGTTCTACCGCGACAATCCGAACCGTTTCGTCCGCGCCGAGTCGGCGCGGGCGCGCCACATCCTGGTCAAGGTGGATAAGGATGCCGATGCCGCCGCCAAGGCCGCAGCGCTCAAGCGCGCCCAGGACCTGCTGGCCGACGCGCGCGCCGGCAAGGATTTCGCCGACCTGGCGGAGCGCTACTCGGAAGACAGCGCGACGCGCGGTTCCGGTGGCGATCTCGGCACCTTCGGCCGCGGCGCCATGGTGAAGCCCTTCGAGGACGCCGCCTTCGCCCTCAAGCCGGGCCAGATTTCCGAAGTGGTGGAGACACCGTTCGGCTACCACGTCATCAAGCTGGAGGAGTACCAGCCCGCCGGCCAGGTGCCGCTGGCCGAGGTCAAGGAACGGGTGCGGGAGTTCCTCGCCTACGGCAAGCGCCAGGACGCCATCAAGGCCGAGGTGACGAAGCTGCGCGCGGCGGCCAAGATCGAGATGTTCGTCATGCTCCAGGATACCCCCAAGTAAGGGCCGCGCCCGCAGATCGATACGCACGGCGGGCATGGCCCGCCCTACATCGTCCGCGCCATACCCCAGCCTCGTAGGGTGGGCCGTGCCCGCCGATTTGACTTCCGCCGCACTCGCGGCATACTCGCACGCTTTCTGCTTGCGCTCCGGCGCAGGGGTGACCGGGCGCGGCCCGGCCGTTCCGCCATGATCCGCATTCGAGGAGGGAAAGCGTAATGTCGCAGCTTCGTATCAAGCGCCTGCTGGTGCTGGCCGCCGCCGGCCTGCTGTGGTCGGGCGTGCCGTTCGCCGCCGACGAGCACGAGCACCACCACCACCCCGCCGACGCGGCCGACCCGCATGCCGCGCACAAGGCTGCCGCGGCAAATCCGGGCGTCGGCGAAACCACCCGCATCCAGCTCGCCGATACCGCCCTGGTGACCCAGGACGGCAAGGCGGTGAAGTTCAAGAGCGACGTGCTGGGCGATAAGATCGTGGTGATCGACTTCGTGTACACCACATGCACCACGGTCTGCCCGGTGGTGTCGGCGCTGTTCGCCAACCTGCAGGAGCGGCTCGGACCCGAACTCGGCAACGAAGTGGCCCTGGTGTCGGTGAGCGTCGACCCGCTGCGCGACACGCCGCAGCGGCTCAAGGAACTGGGCGCCAAATACAAGGCCGGCCCGGGCTGGACCTTCCTCACCGGCAAGAAACCCCAGGTGGACGAGGTGCTGAAGGCCTTCGGCGCCTACACGCCGAATTTCGCCGAACATCCACCGCTGGTGATGGTCGGCGATGCGAAGAGCGGCCAATGGGTGCGCTTCTTCGCCTTCACCGGTCCGGACCAGGTGATGGCCGCCGTGGGCGACCTGCGCGCCGCGCGCCAGAGCCGCAATTGAGCCCGGAAAAAGTAGTTCGACCGTCCCCAACGCAGAGATCGCAGAGTCGCAGAGAACGCGGAGCACGGACACGGAATTTGACGCTCGCCCGTTGGGGGAGCGTGGCCCGATCCATGCCGCTCTGCATCCTCGCCGTTTTCTCTGCGAACTCTGTGTCGGGTTTGATATGCGGTCTTGCCAATTCCTGCTGGCGGCGGTGCTGCTGTTCGCCTTCGCTTGTGCCGCTGCCCCCCTGACGCCGCAGGAGGCGGCCGGCAAGAGGATTTTCGAGGACGGCGCGGGCGCCTCCGGCGGCGCCATCACCGCCAAGGTCGGCGACAATCCGTTCGAGATCCCCGGCACAGCGGTGCCCTGCGCCAACTGCCACGGCCAGGACGGACTCGGCCGGCCCGAGGGCGGCGTGGTGCCGCCGAACATCCAGTGGTCCGAGCTGACCAAGTCCTACGGCCATGTGCACTCCCGGGGCCGGCGCCACCCGGCCTTCACCGAGGCCGGTGTGGCGAAAGCGGTGACCTTCGGCGTGGATCCGGGCGGCAACGATCTGGATCCGGCGATGCCGCGCTACCGCATGCCGGACGAGGACGTCCGCAGCCTGATCGCCTACCTCAAGAAACTCGAGTTCCAGCTTCCGCCCGGGGTGGCGGCGAAAAGCCTGCGCATCGGCACGGTGTTGCCCGAATCCGGCCGCTTTGCCGAGATCGGCCGCCTCGTGCGCGATCTGCTGCAGGCTTCCTTCGATCGCATCAACGGCAAGGGAGGGCTGTACGGCCGCAAGCTGGAACTGGTGGTGGCCGACTACGGCGACAACGCGACCACGGCCTACACCAATGCCTGGGAGCTGCTGCGGCGGCGCGACGTGTTCGCGCTGCTGGCACCGCTGTCCGCCGGCTGGGAGGGCGAACTCGGGCGGGTGGCGGCGGAGGAGCGCATCCCGGTGATCGCTCCGATCACGCTCTTCCCCGAGGATACGCGGGCTTCCAATCTGTACGTCTTCCATCTGCTGTCCGGCGTCGCCGAACTGAGCCAGGTGCTGGCGGTCCACGCCGCCGCCGCGCTCAAATTGAAGGACCAGCGGGTCGCCCTCCTGCACGCCGAGGGGAAGGCCGGCGCCGACCTGGCGCAGGCGGTGGACGCGCGGCTGACCGAACAGGGTTGGAGCGCATTGCTGCCGCGTCAGGGATTTCGCTCCGGAGCGGCGGATGTCGCGGCGCTGGCGCGCAGCCTCAGGGACGGAGGGGCGCAGGCGGTTTTCGTCCTCGGACCCGGCCTGGACGTGGCGGCCTTCGCCCGCGCCGCCGAGCAACTGCAGTGGCGGCCCTACCTGCTGCTGCCGGGAGCCCTGGCGCCGCGCGACATCGTGGAACTGCCGCCGAGCTTTCAGGGGCGCGTGTTCCTCGCCTACCCGACCCTGCCGGCCGACCAGCGCCCTCCGGCCACGCAGGACTATGCCACCCTGTTCCACGGCAAGGATCCGGCGCGGGCGCCGCAGGCGATTCAGGCCTACGCCGCGACGGTGGTGGCGGTGGAGGCGCTGAAACAGGTCGGCAAGGATCTCAACCGGCAGAAGTTCACCGCCGCGATCGAGGCGCTGCAGGGTTTCGACACGGGCATGCTGCCGCCCTTGAGCTACAACGGCGACCGGCGCATCGGCGCGCTCGGCGGTTACGTCGTGGCGGTCAACCTGGTGAACAAGCAGTTCCAGCCGGTGGGCGGCTTCGTGCCCGTGCCGGCGCAGTGAAATCGGAGGAACAACGATATGAGTCACGCCGGGAACCGCTCGATCGCGCTGGGCCTGCTGCTGGTTGCGCTGCTCGCCCTGCCGGCCCGCGCCCAGGAGATCTACGCCGCCCGCGTCAATGGCGCGGGCATCACGGTGCAGGAGGTCGAGGCCGGGTTCGACGAAACGCTCAAGGAGAGGGGACTGCACCTGCTGCAGGTGCGCGATCCGGCGAAGGTCAAGCAGATGAAACACAATGTGCTGGAGCGTCTCATCGACGACGAACTGCTGTGGCAGGAAGCGAGGAAGAACAACGCGGTGGCCACTGACGCCGAGGTGGATGAGGCGTTTGCGCAAGCTGCCAAGACTTTCAAGAGCGAGGAGAAGTTCAGGCTGCGGCTGGCGCAGGAGAACTTCACGGAGGAGGAGTACAAGGAGCGCATCCGGCGCAAGCTGTCCGGCCAGACGTATGCGAACGCTGCCGCCGCCAAGGGCGTCGAGGTCAGCGAAGACGACATCCAGGCTTTCTACAAGGCCAATCCGGACAAGTTTCACCGGCCGGAGATGCTGCGCGCCCGCCACATCCTGATCAAGGTGGCGCCCGACGCCACCAAGGCGCAGCGTGCCGCGGCGCGCAGGAAGATCAAGGACATACTGGCCGAGGCCCGCGCCGGCCGCGACTTCGCCGAACTGGCGCTGGAGAACTCGGACGACGCCACCCGGCAGTGGGGCGGCGAACTCGATCCCTTTCCGCGCGGCCGCATGGCGCCGGCCTTCGACAAGGCTGCGTTCGCGCTGAAACCGGGCCGGATCAGCGACGTCGTGACCACTCCCTCCGGGTTTCACATCATCAAGCTGGAAGAACGTCTCCCCGCGGTCTCCATCAGCCTGAAGGACGCCCGCGACCGCATCGAGGGCTATCTCCGGAGTACCCGGCAGCAGGCGGCGCTCGCCAAGCTGCTGGAAGAACTGCGGGCGCAGGCCAAGATCGAAATGCTGCTGCCGCTGTGACCTTCATTCGGCGGGCACGGCCCGCCCTACGCAATACCGCCCCGTAGGGCGGGCCGTGCCCGCCGAATCGGCGCCGGCCCCGAAATTGGATTGGTGAAGGGCCGTAGGGCGGGCCGTGCCCGCCGGATCGAATTGGATTGGTGAAGAGTCGTAGGGCGGGCCGTGCCCGCCGAATCCAACGCCGGAGGAACGGAAATTGCTCTCTCACTCGGGTCGGTCCGGGCTTCGACCGGGCCGCTGGGAGGGGCGCTCCATCGGCGCCATGTTCATGTCATTGTGTGCCGCGCGCAGGCGCGGTGCGTGGGGAGACGCAGAAATGCAATGGAAGAATTTTCTGATCGCAACCGCCTTCGCTCTGGCGGCGGCTGCCGGTCCGGGTGGCGCGGCGGCGGAGGGCGGGCAGGGCGCCGATGCCGGGCGGGCGGCCGCGAAGACGGATGCCGCCGAGGCCGCGGGCAGCCACTTCGTGCACAAGGGCCTGGTGATCGACTTCCAGGTGGAGCCGGTCGGTGCGGCAGCGAAAAGCAAGGAGCTGATGACCAATCAGTTGTCCGAGGTGCGCTTCCGGATCACCGAGGAAGCCACCGGCAATCCGCTGCGCGGGGCGAATCCCGGCGCCTGGATGGACATGAGCGCGGTGATCCAGGGCAAGCCGGGGGAGCAGCAGAAGAGCTGCAAGGACAAGGTATCGCTCTACATGCAGGGCGCGGTCGGCATCCGCCCGATGATCGACCTCAACAGCTACTTCGTCGTGGTGATGAACGCCGAGCCCAGCCTCAGCATCGTCGATCCGCTGGTGTCGATGGCCGGCAAGACGAGCACCCTGGCCCAGATCAACCTTCCCGCCCCGGGCGCGGACTGGGCCACCACGGCGGACCAGAAGCGGCTCTACGTGTCGGCGCCGCGCGCCGGCAAGGTGGTGGTCGTCGACGCCGAGACCTTCAAGGTGGCGCGCCAGATCGACGCCGGCAAGGAACCGATGCGCGTCGCTCTGCAGCCGGACGGCAAGTACCTGTGGATCGGCAACGACGCCAAGGAGAAGGAGCAGAGCGGCGTGACGGTGATCGACACCGAATCCGACAAAGTCGTCGCGAACATCGCCACCGGGCGCGGCCACCACGAACTCGCGTTCTCGGCGGACAGCCGCCATGCCTTCGTCAGCAACCGCGAGGACGGCACCGTCAGCGTGATCGACATCGCCGGCAGAAAACGCATCAAGGACATCAAGACCGGCGCGCTGCCGATCTCGCTCGCCTATTCCTCCCAGGCCGGCGCCGTCTATGTGGCCGACGGCAAGGACGGCACCGTCTCGGTCATCGACGCCGGAACCCTGCAGCAGGGCGCCAAGATCAAGCTCAGCCCCGGCCTCGGCCCCCTGCGCTTCGAACAGGCGGGGCGCTACGCCCTGGTGGTGAACCCGGGCCAGGACACGGTGTCGGTGATCGACGCCTCCTCCAACGAACTCGTGAATACCATCTCCATCAAGGGCGAGCCCTACCAGATCGCCTTCAGCAAGACCTTCGCCTACGTCCGCGCCCTGCGCAGCGAGCACGTCAGCATGATCACCCTGGCGTCGCTGGGCAAGGGCAACAAGCCGGCGGTGCAGAGCTTCACCGCGGGCGCCGAACCGCCGCGCGCCGGCGGGCAGCTTGCCGTCGCCGATGCCATGACCGCGGCGAGCAAGGAAGGCACGTTCTTCGTCGTCAATCCGGCCGACAACACCACCTACTACTACATGGAGGGCATGAACGCCGCCTCCAGCAACTACCGCGTCAAGGGCGGCAGCGCGCGCGCCGTCACCCTGCTCGACCGCAGCCTGAAGGAGGTGGAGCCGGGCGTGTATGCCGGCAAGGTGACGCTGCCGGCGGCGGGCCGCTACGACGTGGCGTTCCTCATGCAATCGCCCCAGGTGCTGCACTGCTTTTCCGCCGAGGCCAAGGCCAACCCGGCCGCGACACCGGTGAGCGAGAGGCTGGCCGTGGAGTTCGACGAGAAGCAGCGCACCGTCAATGCCGGCGAGACCCTGAAGCTGCGCTTCCGGCTGATCGATCCGGCCACCGGTCAGGCCAGGACCGGCGTGCAGGATGCGCGCATCATGTATTTCCTGGCGCCCGGCCGCCTGCGGAGCGAGGTCGCGGTCAAGGAGGTGGGCAATGGCCAGTACGAAGCGGAACTGCCGATCCGGAGCGCCGGCGCGTACTACATCCACGTCGGTGTTCCCTCGCTCAAGGTGACTTTCGACCGGCTGCCTTATTTCAGCGTGCGCGCCGTCGAGAAGGGGACGACGGAGATGGGCGCGGACACTAAAGGCTGAACGGCAGCCGCGCGCATAGCTCGTCGCGCGCACCCGGCGGGCGCGGCCCGCCCTACGTTCCGGTCGTAGGCAATCCGCAGGGCGGGCCGCGCCCGCCGCAATCTTCGACTTCCCGTGCGGGGCAGCCCCGTCGGGTGTGCAGCGCGCACCAAGCGTTGCATCGGTGCGCCTGGCGCACCTACGTTGGCTCGGCGGGCGTGGCCCGCCCTACGTTCCGGTCGTAGGCAATCCGCAGGGCGGGCCGCGCCCGCCGCATTCTTCAAATTCCCATACCGAGCAGGCGCAACGGGACCCGATTCGTCGGCCTGTCCATTCTACCCGAAACGCATTCAATTTCATGCAGTTAGCAAGCTTACGAATTGCTTGCGCAGAGCCCGCTTGTGCGTAGTTCACCCCCGATATCGGGTGGGGAATCGCACCCGTGGCTGTCCCTCACCTTGTCCGCTGCATGTTCCGGAAATCCCTTATCAGGTAATCCCTTACGCCCCCGCGGCATTTCGCCGCAGGCATTGGCACGCTTGCTGCGGTAAGGCCAGCGAACGCCCCGTCCGTCAGGCGCGGGTCGGGGGCGTTTCGGCAGGGGGCTGGGCATTTGCCCGTGTGCAAAGCGAGAGAGGGGGGTTACGATGGAAACAAGACGTGGAGAGGGGGGGCTGCGGGATCGCGCCGCGGAGCCCGCACCGCGCCAGGCCAGGCGTCTCTGGGAGGCGGTGGTTCTGGGCGGTCTATGCGGAGCGGCGATGTTCGCCGCGCCGGCGTATGCGGCGATCAATTGCACCGGGCGGACCGTGACGGCGAACGTGGTGGCCTTCGACAAGCCCATCATGTACAACCGCCTCGGGGCGGGCAACATCAACGGCACGATGTTCGCGCTCAGGCGCGACGTGGTGAACGTCAATCAGGGCATCAATGCACCCCGCCTGCCCAATCCGCCGCCGCTGACGGCAGGCGGTGCGGCGACGCCGGGCGAACTGGACCTGCGCGGCGACAAGCGCCAGCGTCCGCTCGTGCTGCGCATCAGGAAGGGCGACTGCCTGACCGTCAATCTGCAGAACCTCTTGACGCCGCCTGTTCCACCCTTCGCGAGGCAGATCAACGCTGCCAATCCACAGATCGTCACGCCGGCGGGCCAGGTTTTCACCGTCAACCTCGACGACGTGCCTAGGGAACGCCGGGTCGGATTCCACGTCTCCGGCCTGAACCTGGTCGGCAGCATCGCCGACGATGGTTCCCACGTCGGCAACAACGCCGACAGCCAGGCGGCGGGAAATGGCGGTACCCGTTCCTACACGCTCTACGGCGCCAAGGAAGGCGTGTTCGTCGTCAGCAACCCGGCCGTGACCTCCGGCTCGGACGGCAACATGGGCAACAACTCCAACGGCCTGTTCGGTCAGGTCGTGGTCGAACCCACCGGCGCGAGGCATCTACCGCAGCCAGGTGTTCGAGGAGGAATTGCGCCTGTCCCAGACCGGCACCACTGCCAAGGGCCAGCCGACCCTCGACTACGAGGCGACCTACCCGAATGTGGAGCCCTGGATTTCGGAAGGCAAGGCGGGGCTGCCCGTGCTCAACATGATGACCCCGACCAACGAGATCGTGCACTCGGAGATCAACGCCGTCATCGCCTACAAGGATCCCGCGACCGGCAGGCTGGGCAATTTCCCGGTCGGCACCTACCCGCTGGAAAGCGTCGGCAAGCGCAACCCGACGCTGCCGAACCGCCTGGAGCCGTTCCGCGAGTTCGCCTCCGTCTATCACGACGAAACCGTGAATACCCAGGCCTTCCCGCAGTGGTACAAGCCGGTTCCCGGCAAGCCCCTGAGCACGGTGTTTACGTACGTGCTGGCCGGCGTCAAGGACGCCTTCATGATCAACTACGGGTCCGGCGGCATCGGCTCCGAGATCATCGCCAACCGCCTCGGCGTCGGTCCCATGCACGACTGCCTGGGCTGCTCCTACGAGGAGTTCTTCCTCACCTCCTTCACCGTCGGCGACCCGGCGATGACGGTGGACGTTCCGGCCAACTTCGGGCTGGAGCAATGCGCGCCCGACGATCTGGCGGCGCTGCCCGGCGGTCCCTGTGCCGCGGCCGGACGCAAGGCGAACTACGCCATCGGCGCGGAGGATACGTCCAACATCCATCACAGCTATACCGGTGACTTCGCCAAGTTCCGCAACACGCACAACGGCAAGGAGCAGCACGTCTTCCACCTGCACAACCACCAGTGGCTGTACAACCCGAACGACGACAACTCCAACTACCTCGACGCCCAGGGCATCGGCCCCGGCGTCGGCTACACCTACGAGATCAACTTCGGCGGCTCCGGCAACCGCAACAAGAGCACCGGCGACGCCATCTTCCACTGCCACTTCTACCCCCACTTCGCCCAGGGCATGTGGTACCACTGGCGGCACAACGACGTGTTTTCGAGCGGCACGGTGCTCCAGGCCACCCAGCAGGGTACGGTGAGCGTCGCCGGCGAGCCGGGCAGTCTATCACTCGCACCGTGGGCGCTGGCGAACACCACGCCTGCCAAGGTCGTTCCCGGCTGCACCGACACGCCGACAAACGTCTGCGAGCGCGTGCGCGCCTATCCGGATGGCGAGATCGCCACCGGTGTGCCGATCCCGGCCGCTGGTGCCGCTGCCCGGAAAGCCGATGCCCGAGATGCCCGGTGCTCAAGTCACCGTGGTTGCGAAGCTCGGTCCGGCGAATGCGGCCGGTGTGCGGCCTGTCCTCGGCTCCAACGCCAAAGTGGCGCGTGCTCCCGCAGGAACTTCCCAGGGCCATCCCGGCTTCCCGTTCTTCGTCGCCGGTATCGAGGATTCGATGGGCCAGCGTCCGCCGACGCCGCCGCTGGACATGGCGACGCCCGACGACGTGACGCGGGCCCAAGCGGCCAACGGGGCACCTGTTCTCGGACCTGAAAACGGCCGAGGCCGGCGGTTTCGACGGCGGCCTGCCGCGCCACACCCTGCAGGGCAATGCGGATGGCGGACTGGCTCACGTCGTGACCACGCCGATCGACTTCTCCAAGGTCATCGAGCGCGCCAAGGCCGTGTTCTACCCGGAAGAGGGCACCGACCTCGAGCAGACTCGCGATGCAGTACCACTCGCAGCGCTGCATCAGCACGTTCCACCCCGACGGCACGGTCGCAACCTGCGACGCGACAGCGCTCAACGGGAACGGTCAGGCGTTCCGCGGCGGCTTCATCCTCAACGGCAGCAAGCCGAGGATCGGTGCCGTCTATCACAACCCCTGCATCGACGACGAAGGCAGCGACCTGAGGCCCGGCGAGATCGGCAACTTCTTCTCCGGCGAGCGCGACGCCCCGAACATGAACACCCACGGCTCCAGCGCCTTCAGTGACTCGACCCGCGCATCCTCAAGGGCACCAACATGCAGTTCGACGCGGTGCTCAACAAGGTCGGCTACCACAACCCGCAGCAGCGCATCGTCGCCCTGTGGGAAGACGTCGGTCCGGTGATCGCCAAGACCAAGCCGCCCGAGCCGCTGGTGATGCGCAACAACACCTTCGACTGCACCATGTTCCACCACGGCAACCTGGTGCCGGCGCATTACGAGATCGACGACTACCAGGTGCGCACGCCGACCGACATCATCGGCCAGCACATCCACCTGCCGAAGTGGGATCTGACCACCACCGACGGCGCCGCCAACGGCTGGAACTACGAGGACGGCACCCTCTCTCCGGGCGTGGTGCAGGAGCGCATCCATGCGATCAACAGCTTACACCACGGACTGTGCCGCCGCGGTGGTCGTCACGTCGCCGGTACCGGTCTCCGGCCACCTTCGTCGCCGCCGCAGCCCTGACCGCCCAGCCGCACCCGTACTTCTCGACGGTGGCGGCGGCCCTCGGCGGCGGCTTCCCGACGCCTGGCTGGGCGCGCGTATCCACCATCCAGCGCTGGTTCTTCGATCCGGTGGTGAACACCGAAGGCACCGACCGCGGCCTGGGCATCATCTTCACCCACGACCACTACGGTCCCTCGACCCACCAGCAGATCGGCCTCTACTCCACGGTGCTGACCGAACCGGCGGCCTCGAGGTGGGTGCACAACGAGACCGGCAGCCAGCTCGGCTGTCTCACCGGCGATCAACGCGATTCCAGCCGGGCGGCACGACGACGCCGAACAACAACGCCTGCCGTTGGGACGGCGGCCCGACTTCCTGGCAGGCGGCGATTCTGCCGCAGACCAGCGCACCGGCGCCAACGTCGGCGCCGGGACGCTCACCCCGTTCCGCGAGTTCTACTTCGAGTACTCCGACTTCCAGCATGCCTACGAGGCCGGGCATCTACGTCGGCACCGACCAGGAAGGCCTGCCTCTGCCCGGAACCGGTCCGGGGCTGGGCGAGAAGCCCGTGCAACCTGCCGGCAACTCCGCTGTTCCCGGCGGGCGGCACGACGGCGAACACCTTCCGCTTCGCCATCAACCCGCCCATGCGCTTGCAGATCAACCCGGTCTTCCCGGACCTGGTTGTCGAAACGAAGGTTGCCTCAAGGATGCGGCGGCAACGCCTTCCGACGCGTCCCTGCCCGCAGGCGATCGACGTGCAGGACCCGGGCTTGCATGTGGTGAACTACCGCAACGAGCCGATCGCGCTGCGCATCTACGACAACCGCAAGACCGGTCCGGACGGCAAGCTCGGCATGCAGGCGGACGGCAAGGCGGGCGATCTGGCGTTTGCGCTGCAGTCGCGCACCGACCGCGCCTTCGTCATCGACGGCACGGGACCCGTCTCCTTCGCCGCCGACCGCAAGGTCCTGAACCGGCAGCCGACGGCGGGCGCCAACATCAACGGCACCCTGCTTCCCGCCGCCGATCAACGTCGCTGGCGTCGCCGACCGGCGACCCCTTCACGCCGATGATCCGCAGCTACATGGGTGACGAGGTGCGGGTCAAGATGCAGGCCGGCGGTCACGAGGAGGAGCACAACGCCACGATCTACGGCATGAAGTGGCTGCAGACCGGTTCCGGTCACGGCAAGGGCCCCAACTCCGGCTGGCGCAATGCCCAGGCCGGCGGCATCTCCGAGCAGTTCACGCTGGATACGCCGGTGGTTCCGTCCGCGCTCAACGTCCCGGGCGGCAGGACCGACTTCTTCTACAGCATGGACGCCGGCAACGACGGCTGGTGGAGCGGCATGTGGGGCGTCTTCCGCGCCTACAATGGCAATCGGGCTGACCTGTTCCGCCTGCCCACCACCCGGGTGCCGATCCTGGTGTCGAACCCGCTCGACTTCCGCCTCGGCACCGTATGCCCGCGCACGGCTCCGCTGCGCACCTACGACATCTCGGCGGTGCTGGCCAACAGGGCGCTCACCAACGCCTTTGGCGTGGCGATCCCCGCAAACGCCATTCCGACCGACAACGTCGGCGGTCCGCTGAACAGCGCTGGCGGTACGCTGGTATACAACCACCGTGCGGCAGTGGTCGGCGGCCAGACCATCCCGGCCGAGCTTCCCGGCGAAGAGCCCTTGGTGCTGCCGACGCACATCGGTCCGATCCACGATCCGACAGCCATCCTGTATGTCCGTACGGCGGATCTGAATGCGAACGGCACGCTGATTGCAGGCAGGCCGGTCGAGCCGGTGGTGATTCGTGCCGCCGCGGGCGACTGCATCCGGGTTACGCTGCGCAACCGTCTGCCCGGGGCTGCCCTCGGCAACACGACGGGTCGCTCGGTGGTTCCGGATCTGGCGACCTACTCGACGATCCAGGGCGTCGTGAAACGCGACCGCTTCGTCCAGAACCAGTTCATCGATCCGGAGACGAACGCGGTCGTTGTGGAGCAGGGTTCCACCCAGTTCAACAGCAACCTGTTCCGGCCCTCCGCCTACGTCGGCCTCAATCCGCAACTGGTGGCGTTCGACGTCAATTTCGACGGCGGCACGCTGGTCGGCGCCAACCCCGAGTCCACCATCGTGTCGGGCCTGACCGGCCGGCCGGTCATCGCCCCGGGGACGACGACGACCTACAACTGGTACGCAGGGGACATCAAGCCGACGCCTCAGGGGACGCTGCTCACCAGGCTGACTGCGACGCCGGTCGAGTTCGGCGGCGCCAACCTGATCCCGGCGGACAAGATCAAGCAGGGTGCCAAGTCGATGGTCGGCGCCCTCGCGATCGAGCCTGCCGGTGCCACCTGGACCGAGGACCTGCTGGTGTTCGACCACCAGACTGGCGCAGCCACGGGGCGGGCCACCCGCACCCAGGCCAAGGTCAACAACGACGCCTTCCGCAGCTTCTCACTGGTGATGACCAAGGGCCTGACGCAGTACTACGCCGACGGCACGCCGGTCGAGCACATGAACGGCGAGGGCGTGGGCATTCCCGAGGACAGCCAGGAAGCCTCCGCCATGGCGCTCAACTACGGCATCGAGCCGATGTGGTTCCGCTTCGGCCTGGTGCCCCAGGCGCCGTTCGGCGGTCGCCGGTCTGTGGTCCGGGCTGCTAACGGCGACGTGCCCAATGCCGGCGATGCCTACAGCAACGCGCTCGGATTGCCGATCGGGCGGCGCGGCGGCACCGTGCTGACAGGAGCTGCCATGGCGACCCGGTGACCCCGGTGTTCCAGGCCAAGCGCGACCAGCCCGCTCGGATCCACCTCACGGCACCGTTCGGCACCACCCGCGGCACCACCTTCTCGCTGCATGGCCATAGCTGGCAGCGCGATCCGTACGTGTGTCCGGGTGAAGCCCGCAACACGCTGAGCGGCGCCTGCAACGTGGCCACGGTCGGCTCCCGCGGCCAGGGCGCTCGGCGAGAACCCGCAAGGGTTCGAGCAGGGCGGGCAGGAGAGCTGGAACGCACCGAGCCACTTCGAAGTCGTGCTGCGCAAGGCCGGCGGCGAGAACGGGGTTATCGGCGACTATCTGTTCCGCGACCACGCCAGCTTCGGCAACGCCAGCGGCCTGTGGGGCATCCTGCGGGTGCAGTGAGGCAGTTGAATCATCCCGGCGGCGCGAGCCGCCGGGTCGGAGGGGAGCAGGACGGGTGCGATCTTCGGGTCGCACCCGTTTTGCTTTCTTGCGTCCGCCCAGCGTGCGCGGACGTGGCGCGGCGTTGGCGGGCACGGCCCGCCCTACGAACCTGCATTCCCGTGGCCTCATAGGGTGCGCCGTGCGCACCGTACGAACCGCACACCCTGGCAACCCTGCCGTAGGGCGGGCCGTGCCCGCCAACGGTCGGTGCCGCGCGGAACCGCAGGGCGGGCCGTGCCCGCCGGATTCACGGCATGGGGGTCGTGGGGCGGACCCTTGGGTCGGGTCCGGGGCGGGTTCCGCCCGCCGGGGTCAGAACGTGTAGGGCAGGTTCAACGAGAAGGTGAAGTCGGGGGCGGCGCCGCCGAGACCGAGTGCGACCGCCGGCTCGACGAACAGGCCGCGTCCGAGCTGCCAGGTCAGGCCGAGTTGCAGCAGGTAGCTCTCGCGCTCCGGAGGAATCGGGTCGGAGGGCTCGGCCGGCGTGCGGTAGAAGCCGGCCAGGGCGCCCGACAGCGCGATCGAGTCGTTCACCGCGTAGGCGTAACCGAGGTTGAAACTCCAGTTGTTCTTCGCCAGCGTGCGCTCCGGGTCGCTGCGATCGGTGTCGAAACCGTAGAGGTAGTTGATGCCGCCGTAGATCACCACCGGGTCGTAGCTCTTGGACAGGATCAGGCCGGCGCCGAGTCCCTGGTCGCCCGGTCCGGTGGGCACGACGGCGTCGACGCTCCAGACCAGATTGGGGCGGCCGACATTCTCGCGCAGCGCCACCCCTTGCAGGCTGAGCGACAGGTCCCCGGCGTAGCTGTCGCTGTCGCTTCCGGAAACATCGCTACCGAGACCGAGCGCCCCCTCGTTGGCGAAGGTCGCGCTGTACCGGTAGATCAGCGGTATGCTGCCGGTGACCTGCAAGTCATTGCGAATGCCATAGCGGCCGGTGAAGCTGGCGGTCGTGGTGTCCTGCTCCACGCGCAGGAAGGGAAAATTCTCCCGCGTCTGCCGCGCATACGACAATCCCAGTTCGAGGTTGGCCTGGCCGGCTTTGAGCAGTACGCCCTGGTCGCGCAGGGCCACCTCCTCGGCAGTCAGGCCGGAGGGCGCCTCGCCGATGGGCTGCGCTACGGCACCGGCGGCCGGAGGGGCAGCGGGGGCGGCAGGAGCGCCGGCAGGGGCAGTGGCAGGCGCCGGACTCGTGGGCGGAGTGGGGGGCGTCGCCTGCGCCAGGCGCTGCGGTTCGACCGGGCCGATGCCGCGCCCGGTGAGGGCGGCGAGTTCCCCCGGCACGAGGGCAGTGTCGGCATTCGAAGCGGCGGGAAGCTCGGCAGCCGGCGCGGGAGCCGCGCTCTGTGCCGCGAGATTCGTCTTGCCGGCGGCTTTCGCGGGCACCGCCGGGTAGGCGTAGCGTTCGCCCTGCAGCCATTCCATGAGCGCCACCCGGTTGAAGCGCCATTCCTTGCCGACGCGCCGCGCCGGCACGCTGCCGGACTGCGCCAGCTTGACCACGACCTTCGACGGCACGCGCAGCAGGCGCGCGGCGTCGCTGAGGGTGAGCACGTCCTCTTCGACGCTGGTCTCGGCGGCGAAGGACGCGGTGGCGCAGGCGGCCAGAACAAGGAGGGCGGCGGGTCGTAGTGTTGTCATGGTTGTCACGGCCTCAGCGGACGCGGGTCGAATTGGGAAAGGTGAGCGGATAAAGCCTGCCGAAGTCGTACAGCTCGCGGGCAGTGAGTTGCTCCAACTGGGGTCCGGCGCTGGCAGTGACGCCGAGCACGGGCGCCTCCGGCCACTTGCCGTCCCTGCGCTCGACGGCGAAGACGACGCCGCGGCCCTTCTCGTCCGCCCACATGTCGAAGAAGCGGTAGAGCGGCATGCGCACGTTGCCGTGGGACGGGTCGGCGAGGTAGACGCGATCGCCGCGCACGCCCTTGAGCACGGCGAAGTGTTCATAGCCCTTGGGCTTGACATAGACGATCACGGGCCGGTTCAGCTTCGCCAGTTGGTCGGCCCCGATGCGGAAACCCTGCGCCTTGTGGCCGCGCTTCTCGGCGATGCGCTGCAGGTCGAGCAAAGACAGCCCTTTCTGGGTCAGCAGGGCGCGCTCGCCTTCGTTGGCAGCATCTATTACCGCCTTCAGGATCCAGGTTTCGTCAACCGGATCGTCGAGGCCGTAGCTGAGCAGGGTGGCCATCGACGCCGCCCCGCAGGAGTAGTCGAAGCCCTGCATCACCACGCCGCTGCGCTTGAAATCCAGCACCGAACGCACCGGCACCTGCAGGGTTGCCGTTCCGCTGCGCACCCGCGCCACCGCTTCCTCCGCGCCGGCGGCGGCCGGTATGAGGGCGATGACAAGGAGCAGAAGGGGGAGGGGGCGCATGGCGAGGGATTGTAAGCGCAGTGGCGAAATGCAATAAGGGGAACACGCGATGGTGTTCCCCTTATTTGAGGCGATCGGGCCCGCAGGCCCGTACTGCCTTAGGTGCGGGTCAGGAACGCAGTCAGTTTCGCGCTGGTGACCGCCCAAGCGTCGGCAACGGCCTTCGCAAGCGCGGGGTTGCGAATCTTGGTAACCAGGGTCGCCACGGCAGCGTCGAGGCGGGCGATGTACGCAGCTTCGGCATCGGTCAGCACGGCGCCGTGGATGGCGTCCATTTCGGTGGCGGACAGGGTTTGGGCTTCCACGCCTTGCAGGGCGGAGAACTGCTGGTCAGCTTCGGTGGACGCCGAAACCGAGGTGGTCAGCAATGCACCGCACAGGACTGCTGCCGCCAGCGCGGCGGATTTGGACTTGACTTGCATGTAATGTACCCCCAGTAGGAATGAAAGAATGGACCTCGATATGTCAGGCTAGTCACCGCTCCTCACACATCCGCGCATTCGGCAGGCGCCCGCTCCTCCGCGGAGCCACCGATCGTCGAGTGTGTGTGGGAAAATATCCCACGAAAAGCTCTAAGTGTCAACCTTTATTTGCTCGCTGCAGAATCGCCAGCGGCACCGCCAAAATTACCTAAGAAATTGAAGAAATGCAAATTATTTTGGTTGGGTCTCCGCGTATCAGGGTATCGGCGATTCGGCCTGCCGGCAGGCGATCACAGGCTTTGCCGCAAACGCGGCAGGAATCCGAGCGGTCACGGGAACGACAGCCCTGCTGGCGGGTCGAGGCCGATGCAATCTGACTAACGCCGGCGGATGCGCTCGGCGATGACTTCGCCGCCGGGGCCGATCGTCCCCCGAAGTTCGGCGTAGTCTCCCGGGCGCGGGCGCTTGTCGATCCGTGTGCCGGATGTGACCGTCACCGGCAGACCGTCGAGTTGCCCGGCCTCGCCGAGAATTCCGTGCAAGCGCACGCGGGCGCCGACGGGAATCGGAGCGGGGCGGCCCTGGGCATCGCGGGCGCCCTGGGCGATCCAGGCTTCGATCAAGGTGATCTCGTCCTCGGTGAGGAAGGGTGGGCCGTCGAAAGGCATGCGCGGCTGTGCAAGACCGCGCACGCGCCGCAGCAGTTCGCTCGCCAGCGGCTTACCCGGCACCACCCGTGCCCGGTCGGCGGCGGACAGAGTTTGCTCGTAGGAGGTGAGTCGATATCCTTCCGGCGCCGCTCCCATGATGCCACGATCCGTATGGCATTTGGCGCAGCGGGTGGCGAAGATCGGGGCGACATGGGCATAAGTGACCGCTTCGCCCGGCTTCGGCCGCGCGGCGGGCGCGGGCGCGGGCGCCGTGCCTGCGCCCCGTGCCAGTCCGCCTGAAATCCAGCGTTCGAACGTCGCGATCTCGGCATCGGAGAGGAACGGCGGTCCGGTCATGGGCATGCGCGGCTGGCTTTTCCCGGTGAGCCGCTTCATCAGCTCCGAGCCCTGCGCGTCGCCGGCGCGCACCACGGGGCCGCGCTGACTGCCTTTCACGGTGGCTTCGAAGCTGTCGAGGTGCAGGCCGAGGGGAGCGCTCGGCCCGCTGTGGCACATGACGCAGCGCGCCGCGAGCAGGGGAGCGATCTCGTCATAGGTGGTCTGGGCAGCCAGCGCCGTGCTCGTCAGTGCGGCCCATGCCACGACCAGGAAGGTGGGCAGCAAACGTATCACTCGTTGTCTCCATCTTCGCCGGCGGGTTGGGGAACCGGCGCCGGAGCGGCCGGTGCGCGGCGGGATGGCGGCGGCGGCGTGCTGGGCGTCGAGCCGAAGCTCGGCGGCGGCGTGAACGTGACGGTATCCGATGTTGGCGCAGGGGGCGGGGCCGCCGCCGGAGCGGCGGCTGCGGCGGGCGCAGGTACGCGGCCCCCGCCTGCCGGGCCATGCGGCGGTGGTACCTGTCCTGCCGGAACCACCGGCGCGGCGGGCGGAGGTACCGCTTCGGCCGGACGCGTGGTGGCCCCCACGGCGGCGCGCGCCGACGCGATAGTGCCGATGGTGTTGGTACCTGTTGCTGCTGGCATGGAAAGCATCTGGTCCATGTTCAGGGGCAGGTAGGTGAAGCTGAGCTGCGTGCCCTTGAGGCCGTTCACCCGATAGGCATTGTTGATCACTTCGCCTTCGGTCACCGCATACGCCTTTTCTCCCTGGGCGAGGTAGAAGACGGTCTTGCCGTCGTCGGGCGAGAGAGAGCCCATGAACGTGAAGGGCATCGGCGGCGGCGTCGGCGGGGGCGGCGGCGGCGGAGGTTGCGGCGGCGGCGGCGGCGGGGGCGGGGGCGGCGGCGGCGCCCAGTCGCGGGTGGCGAACGGATTCGAGCCCTCGCCCGGCGGACTCATGCGCGGTCCTTCGACCAGGGCCAATGCCGAAGGCCCCGGTGCGGCCCCAGTGGCGTCGCGCTGCTTCGCCGCGCTGCCCGCGGTCCTGGCCGGTTCGACGACGGCCACCGAGTCCGGGGCGCTGTCGGAACCGAAATACCATGCTCCCGCCATCGCCGCCGCGAAGGCAACGGCGCCGATGACTATGGTATTGCGTTTGGATAGCGGTTTCACGGATCGATTCTCACGCGCACCAGACGGGGCAGATGATATCTCATAGCGTCGGCCATTGTTCGAAGGTCTCGAACTCCCCCTGCGCATCCCACACCTCGACCCGCACCACATGGGCCGCCGCCGGGCCGCGATGGGCCCAGGCGACGAGGCTGCCGATCTCGGCATCGCTGCCGGAAACCATCGCTTCGACGCTGCCGTCCCGACGGTTGCGCACCCAGCCCGTCACGCCGAGCCGCTGTGCCTCGCGGGCCAGGGACCAGCGGAAGCCGACGCCCTGCACCAGTCCGTGAATACGCAATTGCTTGGAGATCATGACCGCCGCCGCAGTTTCCCGGCCTTGCCGGCAATTATGCCCAGGACAAGCTCACGCCGCTGTACGCCGAAGGGATGAAGTCAAACGTGAAACGGGGGTTTTCTTGCGGTATCGGCCCGCACCCCCAACGCCCGTTTCGCTGTCGCTGCGCCCGGAGCTACGGATAGTTGCTTTGGGCGTCGCGCCAAGTCTGCTGCAGCAGTATCCGGATCATCTGCACGGTGGCAAAGAGCGCGAGAAGGGCGCCGATGGCCACGCAGGCCACGGCTTCCGTCGTGGTGGTGGGAAACGGAAGCACCGGCATGCCGTCGAGAAGGGGAATGCCGCCGGCGGCAAGCAGTACGAGCCCAGCCACCTCGACCACGGCCAGCGCGATCATCCTCTTGGTCACCGCGGCTCCGGATTCATTCTCGATCCCCCCTTGTTGATAATATACCCCGGCGCGCCAAGGTCAATGGCGATATGCGGGATGAGATCACTTTACCCGCATTCCGGCTTCGGCGCCCGCGTCCGGCGACAGCAGGAACAGACCCGGGCGTATCGCCCGAGGCCGCCAGAACCATGCCTTCGGACAGGCCGAACTTCATCTTGCGCGGTGCCAGGTTGGCGACCATCACCGTGAGCCGGCCCTCCAGCGCCGCCGGATCGTAGGCCGACTTGATGCCGGCGAACACCTGGCGCGGCCTCTCCTCGCCGATGTCGAGGCTGAGCTTGAGCAGCTTGTCGGCACCTTCGACATGCTCCGCTTCGACGATGCGTGCGATGCGCAGGTCCACCTTGCCGAAGTCGTCAATCGTAATTTCCGGCGCACCAGCGCCGCCGCGAAGCTCCCCTCTCCCCTCGCGGGAGAGGGGCTGGGGGTGAGGGCTGACCGGCGCACCAGCGCCGCCGCGAAGCTCCCCTCTGCCCTCGCGGGAGAGGGGCTGAGGGTGCGGGGGAACGGCTGCGACAGCGCCCCCGCTCCCTTCATGCACCTGATGCTCCGCGTGCCGCTGCGGCGAATGGGGCTCCGCCGCCGGGGCCAGCGATTCCCGGTTGGCGTCGATCAGCGCGTCGATCTGCTTGGGCTCGATGCGCGTCATCAGGTGTTTGTAGGCGTTGATGCGGTGGCCGGCGGCAGAGGGCGGTGCCGCGTCGCTCCAGGTCGAGCGGCGCGATGTTGAGGAAGGCCTCGACGTCGGCCGCCAGCCGGGGCAGGACCGGCTTGAGAAAGACGGTCAGCAGGCGGAAGAGGTTCAGCGCGTTGGTGCACACCGCCAGTGCAGTTCGGCGTCGCGGCCCTCCTGCTTGGCCAGCTCCCACGGCTTGCGCTCATTGACGTACTGGTTGGCGGCGTCGGCGAGACGCATGATCTCGCGCAGCGCCTGGGCGAAGTCGCGCGCCTCGTAAGCCTGCGGCGACCGTTTTCGCATAGCCGTTGAGCCGCTCGACGACCAGCGGCAGCGTGGCCGGTGCGCCAGTCGTGCCGTCGAAGCGCTTGGTGATGAAGCCGGCCGCGCGGCTGGCGATGTTGACGTACTTGCCGACCAGATCGCTGTTCACGCGCGCGACGAAGTCGTCGAGGTTGAGGTCGATGTCCTCCATCGTGCCGTTGAGCTTGGCGGCGTAGTAGTAGCGCAGCCACTCCGGGTTGAGGCCCTGCTTGAGGTAGCTCTCGGCGGTGATGAAGGTGCCGCGCGACTTGGACATCTTCTGCGCCGTCGACGGTCAGGAAGCCGTGGGCGAAGACCTCGGTCGGCGTGCGGTAGCCGGCGTGCTGCAGCTCGGCCGGCCAGAACAGCGCGTGGAAGTAGAGGATGTCCTTGCCGATGAAGTGGTACAGCTCGGTGCTCGGCGCTCCGGCCGTGCCGCATCGGTGAAGGCGTCGAAGTCGATGCCAGCTTGCGGGCGCACAGGTTCCGGAAGCTGCCGATGTAGCCGATCGGCGCGTCGAGCCAGACGTAGAAGTACTTGCCCGGCGCGTCCGGGAATCTCGAAGCCGAAGTAGGGCGCGTCGCGCGAGATGTCCCAGTCGGTGAGCTTGTTCTCGCCCGGCTGCGCCAGCCACTCCTGCATCTTGTTGGCGGCCTCGGGCTGCAGCGTGCCGTTCCTGCTGCGTCCACTGCGCGCAGGAAGTCCTGGCAGCGCGGGTCGGACAGCTTGAAGAAGTAGTGGTCGGAGTTGCTTGCGCACCGGCGTGGCGCCGGAAACGGCCGAGTAGGGGTTCTTCAGGTCGGTCGGCGCGTAGGTGGCGCCGCAGACCTCGCAGGAGTCGCCGTACTGGTCCTTGGCGCCGCACTTCGGGCACTCGCCCTTGATGAAGCGGTCGGGCAGGAACATCTGCTTGACCGGATCGTAGATACTGCTCGATGGCGCGCACCTCGATCAGGCCGGCTGCCTTCAGCTTGCGGTAGATGTCCTCGGAGTAGCAGCGCGTTTCGTCGGAGTGGGTCGTGTAGTAGTTGTCGAACTCGACGTGGAAGCCGGCGAAGTCGCGCGTGTGCTCGCCATGGACGCGGGCGATCAGCGCTTCGGGCGTGATGCCTTCCTTCTCGGCGCGCAGCATGATCGGCGTGCCGTGGGTGTCGTCGGCGCAGACGTACCGGCACTCGTGGCCGCGCATCTTCTGGAAGCGCACCCAGATGTCGGTCTGGATGTACTCGACCAGATGGCCGAGGTGGATGGCGCCGTTGGCGTAGGGCAGGGCGGAGGTGACGAGGATCTTGCGCGGCGGTCATGGCGGCGGACAATATCGGAAAAGGCTGGACTGGAATTCTAGCAAGCGCGCCGCATCATGCGCGCCGCGGCCCATTCTTGGGTTATACTAGAGCAAATCTAGTCGGACTATATCACCGGAGTACACCATGGCCATCTCGGAACTGCAAGTCCAGACCGCGCTCAAGGAGCTGATCGATCCCAATACCGGCAAGGATCTCGTCACCAGCCGGTCGGCGAAGAACATCAAGGTCGACGGCGACGACGTCTCGCTCGACATCGAGCTCGGCTATCCGGCGAAGAGCCAGATCGACGGCATCCGCAAGCTGGTCATCGACAAGCTGCAAGACCATTGCCCGGCGTCGGCAACGTCAGCGGCCAACGTCTACGCGAAGATCGTCTCCCATGCCGTGCAGCGCGGCGTCAAGCTGCTGCCGGGCGTCAAGAACATCATCGCCGTCGCCTCCGGCAAGGGCGGCGTCGGCAAGTCCACCACCGCCGTCAACCTGGCGCTGGCGCTGGCCGCCGAAGGCGCCAAGGTCGGCGATCCTCGACGCCGACATCTACGGCCCGTCGCAGCCGCAGATGCTGGGCATCACCGGCCAGCCGGAGTCGGCCGACGGCAAGAACGCTGGAGCCGATGGCAGGCCACGGCCTGCAGGCGATGTCGATCGGCTTCCTGATCGACGTCGAAACGCCGATGGTCTGGCGCGGCCCGATGGTCACCCAGGCGCTGGAGCAGCTGCTCGGCGACACCAACTGGCACGATCTCGACTACCTGGTGGTCGACCTGCCGCCGGGCACCGGCGACATCCAGCTCACGCTGGCGCAGAAGGTGCCGGTGACCGGCGCGGTGATCGTCACCACGCCGCAGGACATCGCCCTGCTCGACGCGCGCAAGGGCCTCAAGATGTTCGAGAAGGTCGGCATCCCGATCCTCGGCATCGTCGAGAACATGAGCATCCACATCTGCTCGAAGTGCGGCCACGAGGAGCACATCTTCGGCGCCGGCGGCGGCGAGCGCATGGGCAAGGACTACGACGTCGAAGTGCTCGGCGCGCTGCCGCTCGACATCGACATCCGCGATGCAGGCCGATTCCGGCAAGCCGACCGTGGTCGCCGAGCCGGACAGCCGCGTCGCCGAGATCTACCGCGACATCGCCCGCCGCGTGGCGGTCAAGATCGCCGAGAAGGCCAAGGACATGACCGCGAAGTTCCCCAAGATCGTCATCCAGAACACCTGAGGCAGCCGGTAGGCTGTGTGACCTGCGGCGAGCGCCTAGCGGTTAGCCCGGCCGTTGACTCCCTCCGCCAACCGATAGACGCGGATGTTCGTCTCGCAGCCAGGCACCCAATGAGCATCAAGTCCGACCGGTGGATCCGCCGCATGGCGGCGGAGCACGGCATGATCGAGCCGTTCGAGCCGCGGCCAGGTGCGCGAGGTCGAACGGCCAGCAAGATCGTGTCCTACGGCACCTCGAGCTACGGCTACGACATCCGCTGCTCGGACGAATTCAAGCTGTTCACCAACATCAACAGCACCATCGTCGATCCGAAGAACTTCGACCCGAACTCCTTCGTCGAGGTCCAGGCGCGACTTCTGCATCATCCCGCCCAACTCCTTCGCGCTGGCGCGCACGGTCGAGTACTTCCGCATTCCGCGCAACGTGCTCACGATCTGCCTCGGCAAGAGCACCTACGCCCGCTGCGGCATCATCGTCAACGTCACGCCCTTCGAGCCGGAGTGGGAAGGCTACGTGACGCTGGAGTTCTCCAACACCACGCCGCTGCCGGCCAAGATCTACGCCAACGAGGGCGTCGCGCAGGTGCTGTTCTTCGAGTCCGACGAGGTCTGCGAGACCTCCTACCGGGACCGCGGCGGCAAGTACCAGGGGCAGATCGGCGTCACCCTGCCCAAGATCTGAACCGGGTCGCTCGCAGCGCCGTCACCCTGACGCGACGGGTCTATACTACCGCGCCCGCTGCTGCGGGTCACTGCATCTCGAAGGAGTACGGCGATGCGTTTCCGCTTTCCCATCGTCATCATCGACGAGGACTTCCGCTCCGAGAACGCCAGCGGGCTCGGGCATCCGCGCGCTGGCCAAGGCGCATCGAGGAGGAGGGCATGGAGGTGCTGGGCGTGACCAGCTACGGCGACCTGTCCTCCTTCGCCCAGCAGCAGTCGCCGCGCCTCGGCCTTCATCCTGTCCATCGACGACGAGGAGTTCTCCTCCCGGAGGCGGCCGAGGAGGCCATCGCCGAGTTGCGCGCCTTCGTCGAGGAGATCCGCTTCCGCAACGCCGACATCCCGATCTTCCTCTACGGCGAGACGCGCACCTCGCCGCCACATCCCGAACGACGTGCTGCGCGAGCTGCACGGCTTCATCCACATGTTCGAGGACACGCCGGAGTTCATCGCCCGCTACATCGTGCGCGAGGCGCGCGCCTACCTCGACTCCCTGGCCGCCGCCGTTCTTCCGCGCGCTGATCCACTACGCGGCCGACGGCTCCTACTCCTGGCACTGCCCGGGGCACTCCGGCGGCGTGGCCTTCCTGAAGAGCCCGGTGGGCCAGATGTTCCACCAGTTCTTCGGCGAGAACATGCTGCGCGCCGACGTCTGCAACGCGGTGGAGGAACTGGGCCAGTTGCTCGACCACACCGGCCCGGTGGCGGCCTCGGAGCGCAATGCGGCGCGCATCTTCAACGCCGACCACCTGTTCTTCGTCACCAACGGCACCTCGACCTCGAACAAGATCGTCTGGCACTCGACCGTGGCGCCGGGCGACATCGTGGTGGTGGACCGCAACTGCCACAAGTCGATCCTGCACGCCATCACCATGACCGGCGCGATCCCGGTCTTCCTGATGCCGACGCGCAACCACTACGGCATCATCGGGCCGATCCCGCTGGAGCGAGTTCGAGCTGGGAGAACATCCAGAAGAAGATCGCCGCCAATCCGTTCGCGCGCGAGGCCAAGACGGCAAGCCGCGCATCCTCACCATCACCCAGAGCACCTACGACGGCGTCCTGCTACAACGTCGAGACCATCAAGGAGATGCTCGACGGCGAGATCGACACCCTGCACTTCGACGAGGCCTGGCTGCCGCACGCCGCCTTCCACGACTTCTACGGCGACTACCACGCCATCGGCGCGGACCGGCCGCGCTGCAAGGAGTCGATGATCTTCTCCACGCAGTCCACGCACAAGCTGCTGGCCGGCCTGTCGCAGGCCTCGCAGATCCTGGTGCAGGACAGCGAGAACGCGCAAGCTCGACCGCGACGTGTTCAACGAGGCCTTCCTGATGCACACGTCCACCAGCCCGCAGTACGCCATCATCGCCTCCTGCGACGTGGCGGCGGCGATGATGGAACCGCCCGGCGGCACGGCGCTGGTGGAGGAATCGATCCTGGAGGCGCTCGACTTCCGCCGCGCCATGCGCAAGGTGGACGAGGAGTTCGGCGAGTCGCTGGTGGTTCAAGGTCTGGGGGCCGGACGACCTGGCCGAGGAAGGCATCGGCGAGCGCGAGGACTGGATGCTGCGCGCCGGGCGAGCGCTGGCACGGCTTCGGCAATCTGGCCCCCGGCTTCAACATGCTCGACCCGATCAAGGCCACCGTCATCACGCCCGGGGCTGGACGTGGACGGCGACTTCGCCGACTGGGGCATTCCGGCGGCCATCGTCACCAAGTACCTGGCCGAGCACGGCATCATCGTCGAGAAGACCGGCCTCTATTCCTTCTTCATCATGTTCACCATCGGCATCACCAAGGGCCGCTGGAACACGCATGGTGACCGAGCTGCAGCAGTTCAAGGACGACTACGACCACAATCAGCCGCTGTGGCGCGTGCTGCCGGAGTTCGTCGCCAAGCACCCGCGCTACGAGCGCATCGGCCTGAAGGACCTGTGCGACCAGATCCACGACGTCTACAAGGCGAACGACATCGCGCGGCTGACCACCGAGATGTATCTGTCGGACATGGTGCCGGCCATGAAGCCCGCCGACGCCTTCGCGAGATGGCGCACCGCGAGATCGAGCGCGTCGCCGATCGACGACCTGGAAGGCCGCGTCACCGCCGTGCTGCTCACGCCCTATCCGCCGGGCATTCCGCTGCTGATCCCCGGCGAGCGCTTCAACGCGCACCATCGTGCGCTACCTGCAGTTCGCGCGCGAGTTCAACGACCAGCTTCCCCGGCTTCGAGACCGACATCCACGGGCTGGTCGAGGAGAGGGAAGACCGCGCTGTGCGCTACTTCGTGGACTGCGTGGCGGTCAAGTGACGAACACGTTGATAGATCCGGAACCGAAAATAGAGGCCGGGGTTGGCCGCACGGTACTTCGGTTTCATGAAGCACGAGGCAAGAAACCACCGCTTGCCGGGCCGGGTGAGCGTCCAGGCAGATTCATCCAGTTTCGGGAAGTATGTGTCGCCTGTGAAAAGGGGAAACAGCGGTAGCGTGGGATTTCGACTTGCGATCTCAGTCATGTAGATCTCGTCGGCAAGCTGCATTGCTTCTTGGAACAAGAGACCGCCACCAATCACAAAAACCCTTGAGTCGGACTGGCATAATGCAATCGCCGATTCCAGGGAGTGCGCAACCTCGCAGCCAGGGGCTTCGTAGTCCAACTGTCGTGTAATGACGATGTTCCTTCGTTTGGGAAGCGGCCGCCTGCCCAATGACTCAAATGTCTTTCGGCCCATCAGCACAGCGTGTCCAGACGTTATCTGTCGGAAGAAGCGCAGGTCTCGCGGCAGATGCCAAGGCATCCTGTTATCGCCGCCAATGAGGCCGTTGGGGCCTACTGCGGCAATTAGTGCAACGGTTGGCCCTGTTCTCTCGGAGGGGCGCACGCTGGCCCCGACAACAGCACTCATCACGTTCATTTAGCGATGTACACTCGTGAGCGACCGATTATAGGTGACTGAAAGCGGATGCCTGTGCACAAGCTTTATCCGAAGACCTTCCAAAGACTGGTCCTCGCTGGTTTCCTGCTGGTGGCGACGCCGCTGGCACTGGCGTTGGGCTACGCCGCGCTGACCCTGCAGGGGCTTGCCGCGCAGAGCGAGCGGGCGGTGCAGCGCGCATCGAGCGCCGCGCGCGCCAGCCGCCAGATCGCCGAGTCGCTGATCGGCATGGAGCGCGCGTTGCGCCAGTACGTGGTCCTGCGCGACGCGGAACTGGCGACCGACTACCGCAGGCTGCGCGCCGACTTTCGCCAGGTGGCGGGCGGACTGGCCGGTTCTCCGCTCGACAACGCCAGCGGCAACCGTGTCGGCACGCTGCTGGAGCGCGAGCAGAAGATCGCCGCCGAGCTGGCACTGGCGGACTCGGGGCGAGGTACCGCCGAGCGTCTCGTGGAAGACTTTCTGGCCATGGCCGACGATGCCCTGCCGGTCGTCGAAGCTGCGCGCGCCGTGGCCGACGCCGAGGTCGCCCGTCTGGAGCAGGAGGCCAGTCATGCGCGCGATACCTTGCTGGTGCCGCTGCTGGCGGCGCTCGCGCTGGCGCTGGGAATCGCATGGTGGTTTCGCAACATCGTATCGGAGCAGATCACCCAGATCGACCACGCCATCCGGGCCATCGGCCGCGGCGACTACGCCGAACCGATAGCCGTCAGCGGACCGGACGATCTGGCCTTCCTCGGTGAGCGGCTGGACTGGCTGCGGCAGCGGCTGGGCGAACTGGAGGAGCAGAAGAGCCGCTTCCTGCGCCATGTCTCGCACGACCTGAAGACGCCCCTCACCGCGATCCGGGAAGGCGCGCAGCTGCTGGCCGACCAGGTGCCGGGGCAGATCAACGACAGCCAGCGCACGATCGTCGGCATCATGACCCAGAATAGCCGGCGCCTGCAGACCCTGATCGAGGAACTGCTCAACTACCAGCAGGCCAGCCTCGCTGCCGGCAACCTCGATCTGCAGCCCGTGGCGCTGGAGGCGCTGGCGGACAAGGTGCTGCACGCCCATCGCTTGGCCGCCGCGGGGCGCGCGATCCGCTTCCAGAAGGTGCTGCCGCCGGTACAGATCGAGGGCGATCCGGAAAAGCTGCGCGTGGTGATCGACAATCTCGTGACCAATGCCATCAAGTTCTCGCCCAAGGAAGGGGTGGTGCGGGTGCTGCTGAAGAGCGAGAGACGGCAACGCGGTGCTGGACGTGATCGACGAAGGCCACGGCGTTCCCGAAGCCGAGCGGGAGCAGAATCTTCGACGCCTTCTATCGCGGCAAGCGCGCCAAGGAGGGGGTGGAGGGCAGCGGACTTGGGCTGGCGATTGCCCGCGAGTATGTCGCGGCACATCGCGGTCGGATCGAGGTGGTCGTGGACGCCGGCGAGGGCGGGCACTTCCGTGTTACGCTGCCCAAAGTAAGAAAAGAGCGGTCAACATGAACGTCGCGGCGATCGCCCCGGCCTTGCTTGCCGCGCTGCTGCTGACCGGATGTTCCTCGCTCAGCATGCCGCCGCCGGCGGCGAACGGCGAGGATGCCGGGCCGCCGAGCGCGGTGTTTCCGTGGCCCGACTGGAGTTCGGAAACGGAAGAGGTGCAAACCCTGCTCGCCTACTACCAGCGCATGCTGGGGGTGTCGGCAGACGACCTGCGCAAGGAGTTCAACGCGGTCAACCAGGTCTTCAATCGCGACAAGACGGAGAACGCGCGCCTCAAGCTGGTGCTGCTGCTGTCGGTGCCGAATGCCCCGTTCCGTGATGACGCCCGTCTCGTCAGCCTCCTCGAAAACTCGCTGAGCCGCACCGCGGCGCCGGAATCGCCGCGGCGGCAACTGGTGACCCTGCTCTCGCGCCTCAGCACCGACCGCCTGCGCCAGGTGGCACAGGTGAAGGACGAGCAGAAGAAACAGGAAACCCAACTGAAGGACGATACGCGCCGCATCGAGGAGCAGCAGAAGCGGGCCGACGAGCAGCAGAAGCGAGCCGACGAGCAGCAGAAACGCGCGGACGAGCAGCAGAAGCGGGCCGACGAGTTGCAGGAGAAGCTCGACAAGCTGCTGGCGATCGAACGGGAACTGCGCTCGCGCGCCCCCCGCCCGCAACCGAACTGAAGCCGGGCCACGGGTGGAGGCAGGCGGCTCGCCCCTGCGCCATGCTCACCCTCCATGGCGTGCAGGCGAGTCGCGATACACGCGTGCCGGATGGCGGGCAGGCGCCGCTAAAGTACCGGCCGCGCGTCGTGGGGCCGGCGCGTGACGGCGGTCCCTTCGAGCCGGGACGCGCCTGGATCGCCTTTCTCCCGACCCCCGTCGCGCTCCTCCCCGTTCAGAGGAAGTAGTCGAAATCGCGCTCGGTGCGCACCTTGCGCCGGAGTTTGAAGATGTGCACCGGCGCCGCCTGGGGGTCGAGCTGCACGAAGTTGCGGCGGCCCTGCCACAGGTAGCGTGCGTCGGACAGCAGGTCATGCACCTGAAAGGCCTTCTCGGCGCCCAGTTCGAAGCCTTCGACCGGCAAATCGACCCAACCCGACTGCACATGGTGCGGATCGAGATTGGCGACGACAAAAATCACGTTGGAACGGTCTTCTGTGGACTTGCTGAAGCAGATCAGGGCGTCGTTATCGACCGGATGGAAGCGCAGGCTCCAGTCGGATTGGAGTGCGACGTTGTCCTTGCGGATGCGGTTCAGGCGGGCGATGTAGTCGCGCAGGCTGTCCGGGCGGTCGAGATCCCAGCGGCGAATCTGGTATTTCTCCGAGTCCAGGTACTCCTCGCTGCCGGGGTCGCGGGCAACGTGTTCCAGCAGCTCGTAAGCGGGCCCGTAGATACCGTAGCTCGCGCCGAGTGTTGCCGCAAGGGCCACCCGAAGCATGAATCCGGGCCGCCCGCCATACTGCAGGAATTCCGTCAGGATATCCGGCGTGTTCGGCCACAGGTTGGGGCGGAAATACTCCCGTGACTCGGACTGCGTCAACTGGGTGAAATACTCGATCAGTTCGTGCTTGGTGTTGCGCCAGGCGAAATAGGTGTAGGACTGGGTATAGCCCAGCTTGGCCAGCCGGTGCATGATCTGGGGGCGCGTGAACGCCTCGGCCAGAAAAATGACTTCGGGATGAGCGCGCTTGACTTCGGCGATCAGCCATTCCCACATGGGAAAGGCCTTGGTGTGCGGATTGTCCACACGGAAGATGTGCACGCCCTGCTCGAGCCAGAACAGGAAAATGCTCTTCAGCTCTTGCCACAGGCCGCGCCAATCTTCGCTCTCGAAGTCGAAGGGGTAGATGTCCTGGTACTTCTTCGGCGGGTTCTCCGCGTACTGCACCGTGTTGTCGGGGCGCCAGCGGAACCAGGACGGGATGCTCCTTGACGTAGGGATGGTCCGGCGCGCACTGGAAGGCGATGTCCATGGCGATATCGATGCCCAGTTCTCTCGCCTTCGACACCAGATGGCGGAAATCCTCCAGCGTGCCCAGCTCCGGTGCACCGATTTGTGGCCGCCTTCCGCGGCGCCGATGGCCCACGGGCTGCCCGGCTCGTCCGGCCCGGCCACCAGCGCGTTGTTGCGGCCCTTGCGGAAAGTCGTGCCGATGGGATGGATCGGCGGCAGGTAGAGCACGTCGAAGCCCATTCCCGCGATATAGGGCAGACGCTTCTCGGTTTCCTTGAAGGTGCCGTGCTTCATGTTTCCGGAAACGCAGGAGCGGGGGAACAGTTCATACCAGGTGCTGTAGCGCGCGCGCTCGGGCTCCACCAGGACCGCCAGCGTTCTGTCGTAGGTGGTGGCGAAATGGCGCCCGGCATGGCGCGACATCGACTCGGCTAGTTCCGGATCGGCGCCGATGCTCTTGCCGGCTTCCGGTGACGGCGCCTTGCGCAGCGCGTCGGCAAACTCGTGCAGGCGGGCTCCGGCTGCGCCCGCCGCGCGCGCCGCCGTTTCCAGCACCAGATTGGCGCCCACCTGCAGGGCGAGCGCGATGTCGGCGGGATCATTGCGCCGCGCCAGATCGTGGCGCCAGGTGAAAAAAGGATCCACCCAGGCCGTGACCGTATACACGCAGCGGCCCAACTCGACGACGCTGAAGCGGGCGTGCCAGCGGTCGTTGCCGCGCGCCTGCATTTCGACTTCGTGCCAATCGGCCGCGTTTTCGTGGCGATACTGCACCACGCAGCGGATGACGTCGTGGCCGTCGCAGAAAACATCGGCCTCGACGAGCACGGCCTCGCCGAGTGTGCGTTTGATGGGGAAACGCCCCGCATCGATGGCGGGCTTGACGCTCCCGATGACGACGCGGTTGCGTCCTTCCTCGATTGTTGCCGACGACATGGCCTGCTCTCCGTTATGCATGGATGGAATCGCTTGCTGCCGGCGGGGGCTTTACGCGACAGCCGGCGTGCTCTTGAGAAACACGACGCCCAGAGGAGGCAGGTTGAGCGCAAGCGAATAGAGCCTGCCGTGGGCGCCGACCGGCGCCGCATCCATACCGCCGAAGTTGCCGACCCCGCCGCCGCCATAGATCGGGGCGTCGCTGTTGAGGATCTCCTGCCAGTAACCGCCGCGCGGTACGCCGACGCGATAGCTCATGCGCGGCTGCGGCGTGAAGTTGCAGACGACTAGGACGATTTCGCCGCCGTGCCTGGCATGGCGGATGAAGCTGAGCACGCTCGCATCCGAGTCGTGGCAGTCGATCCACTCGAAGCCTTCGCGCTCGAAGTCCAACTCGTGCAGTGCCGCCTCGCCGCGGTGGCAACGATTCAGGTCCCGCAGCCACGCAAGAACGCCGCCGTGCTCGGGGTATTGCAGCAGGTGCCAATCCAGGCTCCGGTCGTGGTTCCATCCGCTGCGCTGGGCGAACTCGCCGCCCATGAAGAGCAGCTTCTTGCCCGGGTGGCCCCACATGTAGCCATAGAGCAGGCGCAGGTTGGCGAACTGCTGCCACGCGTCGCCCGGCATCCTGGCGAGCAGCGAGCCTTTGCCGTGCGACACTTCGTCGTGGGACAGCGGCAGCATGAAGTTCTCGGTGAATGCGTACCACATGCTGAACGTCAGGGTATTGTGGTGATGCTTGCGCACCAGAGGGTCCTGCGAGAAGTACTCCAGCGTGTCGTGCATCCAGCCCATGTTCCACTTCATGCCGAATCCCAGCCCTCCGGCATAGATCGGCCGCGATACCATGGGCCAGTCGGTGGATTCCTCGGCGATGGTCTGCACGTCCGGGATGCTCGCGGTATGCGGCTTCATTCAGGCCGCGCAGGAAGGAAATGGCGTCGAGATCCTCCTTGCCGCCGTACTGGTTGGGAATCCATTCCCCTTCCTTGCGCGCGTAGTCGAGGTAGAGCATGGAGGCCACGCCGTCGACCCGCAGGCCGTCAACGTGGTACTTGTCCAGCCAGAAAAGCGCGCTGCTCGTGAGGAAGCTGCGGACTTCGTGCCGGCCGTAGTTGAAGATGTAGCTGTTCCACTCCGGGTGGAATCCCTTCTTCGGATCGGCGTGTTCGAACAGGTAGGTGCCGTCGAAAAACGCCAGTCCATGCGCGTCCCCCGGAAAGTGGGACGGCACCCAGTCGAGGATCACGCCGATGCCCTGCTGGTGCAGATAGTCGACGAAATACATCAAATCCTGCGGCGTGCCGTAGCGCGCGGTAGGGGCGAAATAGCCCGTGGTCTGGTAGCCCCAGGAGCCGTAGAAAGGATGTTCCGTCAGCGGCGTCAGTTCGACGTGGGTAAAGCCGAGGTCGCGCACGTGCTGCGCCAGCAGCGGGGCGAGTTCGCGGTAACCGAGGAAGCGGTCGCCCTCCTCGGGCACGCGCCGCCAGGAGCCGGGATGCACCTCATAGATCGACATCGGTGCGCCGAGCGCATTGGCGCTGCGCCGGCTTTCCATCCAGGCGCCGTCGCACCAATCATAATCAAGCTCGCATACGCGGGAGGCGGTACTCGGCGACGCCTCCGCACAGAACGCGAAGGGATCGCTCTTTTCCACCCGGAAGCCGTCGTAGCGCGAAGCGATGTGGTACTTGTACAGCGCCCCCGGTCCGACCCCGGGGACGAACCCGGTCCAGATGCCGGAGCCGTCCTGCCTTTGGCTGAGGGGATGGGCCGCCTGGTTCCATTGGTTGAAGTCCCCGACCACCGCGACCGCTGCAGCGTTCGGTGCCCACACCGCGAAGCGCGTTCCCTCGACCCCGTTGGCAGCAAGCGGGTGGGCCCCCATCTGTTCATACAGTCGCACATGGGTGCCTTCACGGAACAGGTAGACGTCGTGGTCCTTGATGTCGAAGTCGTTTGCTGGGGTAGCGGCACGCTTCTTTTTCATATCGGCCTCCTTGAATGGCGCCGCCGCGAGCGCCATGGGCAAGCGGCGATGAACGGATCTCGCGGCCGGCGCAGTTGTCGTGAAAGTACAGGGGAATCTGGCATGCGATATTGCGGAACAGCCGTTCGAAGAAGATGCCGATCTTGTCCGTTCCAATGACTAGGATACCGCAGGCATTCGCTGCCGTGTGCGGGCCCCGCGTCCATCGGGATCCGGTTTCGATGCTTCCAGTTCACCCCGCCCGCGCCGCCGGGCTTGGCGGGGTTGGACCGACGGCCACGACGCGGCCATGGGCGAGCGCGCCTCGCTCCGGAGTCGTGTCCAAGAAACAGTCGTGCCCGCTTGGTGAGCCGCTTATAATTCCTCCACGAACCCTTGGGAGGCCGACATGAAAGCCCTGTTTCTCACCAACGAATATACCCCAAACATCTATGGCGGGGCTGGGATTCATGTGGAATATCTGACGCGGGAACTGGCCAAGTCGATCGCAGTGGATGTGCGCTGTTTCGGCGACCAGCAGACGAAGGATGGCAGCCTGTCGGCCAGGGGTGTGCAGTTCGACAAGAGGCTGTTCGAGAATTGCGACCCCAAGCTGAAATCGCCGCTGTCGGCATTCAGCAACTGCATTGCCTTCAACGCAGAGCCGGTCGATGCCCAGCTCGTCCATTGCCACACCTGGTACACGCATTTTGGCGGCGTCCTGGCCAAGACGGGCTACGGCATCCCGCTGGTGATCACCACGCATTCCCTGGAACCGTTGCGGCCGTGGAAGCGGGAGCAGCTCGGATTGGGTTACGAGTTGTCCACCTGGGTCGAGAAAACCGCCCTCGAGATGGCTGACTCCATCATTGCCGTGTCTCACGGGATGAAGGAGGATGTCCTGCGGCTGTTCGACGTGGACGAGCGCAAGATCACGGTGATCCACAATGGCATCGATACGGACGAGTTCAGGCCGGTGCGCGGCACGGAGAGTCTCAGGCGCTACGGCATCGACCCGGACATCCCTTATGTCCTCTTCGTTGGCCGGGTGACCCGGCAAAAAGGCATCATCCACCTGGTCAACGCAATCAAGTACCTCGATGACAACGTTCAGGTAGTGCTGTGCGCCGGGCAGCCGGATACGCCCGAAATCGGGGCGGAGATGACGCAGCGGGTGAAGGCGGTTCAGGAGTTCCGGAAGAACGTAGTGTGGATCAGCGAATGGGTTGGCACGCAAGCGAAGGTTGAACTCTACTCCCATGCTGCGGCATTCTGCTGTCCGTCCATCTACGAGCCATTCGGTATCATCAACCTGGAAGCCATGGCCTGCGGCACGCCGGTAGTCGGCAGCGCGGTGGGGGGCATCAAGGAGATAATCGTCCACGGCGAAACCGGGTATCTGGTGCAGCTCGAGGAGCACAGGGAAAGCCCTTTCGAGGCGGTCGATCCGGACCGGTTCGCTCGCGACTTGGCCGAACACATCAACAGGATCCTCGCGGATCAGTCGCTGCGCCAAGCCATGGGCGAGGCGAGCCGCAAGCGAGCACAGGCGGTGTTCAGTTGGAAGGCCATCGCCCAGGAGACACTAGCGCTCTATAAGACCCTCGCCTAAGTCGGTGCGCGGGGTCCGGACGGTATGCCCCTGCCCGACTGGGTTGTTGCGGCGGCCGTCCATGTAACCTGCGGTCGCCCCGGTTGTATTCAGGCACAGGAGTTGCTCACGAGCCACGGACCATGACTGACATTCCCTCCGAGATCTTTGTCGTCGATGACGACCCGGATCTTCTGCAACTGATCAGCCTGCGGCTGACCGCGACCGGCTACTTGGTGCAGACCGCGGAAAGCGCCGAAGCAGGCGCTCGGCCAGCTCGCAGTGCGTCGCCCCCATCTGGTCATTACCGATCTGCGCATGGCGGGCATGGACGGCATGCAAGTTGTTCGAGCGCATCCACGCGACCCAGCCTACGTTGCCGGTCATCATCCTGACCGCTCACGGCACGATTCCCGATGCCGTTGCCGCAACGCGACGCGGCGTGTTTGGTTTCCTGCCCAAGCCCTTCGAGGCCAAGGAACTGCTGGCGCAGGTGGCACAGGCGATCCGGCTGTCGACCGGCGCTCCAGGACGCCAAAGCCAATCGGACGCGTGGCGCGCCAGCATCATCACCTGCAGCCATGCCATGGAGGAGGTGCTGCGCCAAGCCCAACTGGTCGCCGCCTCCGACGCCAGCGTGCTGATCACCGGCGACTCCGGCACCGGCAAGGAGTTGCTGGCGAGAGCGCATCCACGATGCCAGTCCGCGTGCCCGTGGACCCTTTCCAGGCGATCAACTGCGCGGCGATGCCCGAGCACCTGCTCGAGTCGGAATTGTTCGGCCACACCAAGGGTGCGTTCTCCGGTGCGATCAGCACCCACAAGGGATTGTTTCAGGCGGCGGTCGGCGGCACCCTGTTCCTCGACGAGATCGGCGACATGCCGCTGACCCTGCAACCGAAACTGCTGCGGGCGCTGCAGGAGCGGGTCGTGCGTCCGGTCGGTTCGACCGAAACGATTCCGGTGGATGTGCGCATCATTTCCGCGACGCACCACGACCTCGATGCGCGCATGGAGGAGGGCGCACTGCGACAGGATCTCTACTATCGTCTGAACGTGGTCGGCCTGCGCTTGCCGAGCCTGATCGAGCGGCGGGAGGACATTCCGCTGCTGGCGAACCCACTTTCTGCAACAGCTTGTGGAACGCGACAAGAAGTCGGTGCGCAACTTCGCGCCCGACGCCATGGAAACCCTGGTCAATGCGCCGTGGCCGGGCAACGTTCGGCAATTGCTCAACGTGGTCGAGCAGTCGGTCGCCTTGTCCACCACCGAAATCATTGCCGCAGACGCTCGTGCAGCAGGCCCTGCGGGACGACGCCCAGCGTCTCGTCTCCCTGGACGAGGCGCGCCGCGCCTTCGAATACGACTATCTGGTGCGCATGCTGAAGACCACCGGCGGAAACGTCACCCAGGCCGCGCGCCTGGCGCAGCGCAACCGCACCGAGTTCTACAAGCTGCTGCAGCGCCACAACCTGACGCCCGCCCTGTTCAAGTCCGGAAAAGGCCTGAGCGACCTGCGGCACCGCTGTCGCTCCTTGGCGACAGCGATTCATTCCTGCCATTCATGATGTTGCGTCGGTTAGGCGGCAGTCTGTCGTGAATCGACGACGGCAGGGCGGCGTTTCCCCCGGCGGATTACTTCTTCTCTGCTATCTCCCTGATTCTTCTGTTGTTGCCACGCTTGGCATAGCGCTTGCGAACGATGGCGGCACCTCCGCATATCTGCACTGACGAGACCGAGCAAGCGAAATGATGGAACCGAGGGATCAGCCTGATCAAACCGAGTGCGCTCATCGACGTCGCGGCCGTGGCCGTGATCGTTGCGAGCGTTGCGGCGGTCGGCGCGATCTTCGGCATTCTCCCGGCGGTCGCATTCGGAGCGTGCGGAATCCCTCCCCGTCCAGCAACGGGCGGAAGCCGGCGCGGGGGACGCCGATGTGCCGCCTGCCGCCGACGGTGAGGCCGGAGAGCGCGTCATGAAGGGCCGCACCGTCCACGCCGCGGTGAATGGATGCGCCAATTGCGGTGTCATCGAAACGGTGACGGCGATCCGCGTGCAGGCCCGGTCACCGGCGTCGGCGCCGTGGCCGGCGGTGTCACCGGTGCCGCGGTGGGCAGTCAGTCCGGACGGGGCAATGGCCGTGACTGCGCTCGGGCTGCTCGGTGCGGTGGGTGGTGCCTACGCCGGGAACGCCATCGAAAGGAATGTGCGCACGACACGCCGTTACCGCGTCTCGGTGCGGATGGACGATGGGACCAGGCGCACGATGTATTCCGCTGCGACCGCACCGGCCTTTGCCGTCGGCGAAAGGTGCGCGTGGTTGAACGGAACGATTGTCGCCCAGGGCTGAGAGCGTAATCCCGGCGAGAGCGCTGCCGATGTGCGACAGCCGGAGATTCGACGTTCCGGCTGCCGTGGGTACTTTACCCGCGCCGGGGGGACCCGCGGACAGGTTGATGGGTAATGCTCGCACGGGAGCCGCGAGCGGACTGGGCGCGGTGGAAACACCGCGCCCTCTTTTTTTGCTCCCATTCAGACGGCGGGAAACTGCGTTCGAGTGCGTCCGCGCGTTCCTACCCAGATGTCGCCATGTGGCGACGATTGCGAGAAGCGCGCATGGCGTTCCGTTGCTATAATCGTGCCACGATTTGCTGCTGTCACGAAAGCAACCATGCCGGCCAAACTCTCGCAGACGGCTGCCTTGCTCGATGATGTCTCGCTGGCCCGCTTCGAACACATTCTGCTTGTCCTCCCCTACGCTCGCAAGATTCGATGCGCTGCCGGAATTTCCGCAGGGCGAACGCCTGCAAGCGGGCCTGAAGCGACGCCAGATGAAGCTGGAAGACCTCGGCAAGACGCCTCTTTCGGTCAGTCTCGATCACGGCGGTCTTTGTGCCTACGTCATGATCGACCGCAACAAGCCGCGCTTCGAGCAGCTTACCTCACTGCGCAAGGCGGTCGACTCGCTTCTCGAGGAGAACCCACGCGGCATCGCCATCGGTGTATTTGGCGACGATTCGCTGCGCCAGGCACTGGCACGCGAGGCTCTCTACGTCGCCTGGGTCAACGGCGTGCGCTTGCCCAGTCGCAAGAAGAAGACCGAAATCAAGCCGCTGCAGCGCATACATCTGTTCGGTGCGCACGCGAACTATGATGATGTCGAGGTCATGGCCCGAGCCAATGTTCTTGCCCGCGAACTCACGGTGCTGCCGGCCAACGAATTCACTCCCTCCAGCTATCGGCAACGTCTGCGGGCCATGGCACAGCGGCACAAATGGCGGATCGACGAGTTCGACTACCGCACACTGCGCAAGATGGGGGCGGGCGCCTTTTCCGCCGTCGCCCAGGGCAGCGACCAAGAGGATGCCGCGATCGTGCATCTCAGTTACGCGCCGAGGAATGCTCAACTGCAGCGTGGCCTTGGTGGGCAAAGGGCATTTGCTTCGACACCGGCGGCCACAACCTGAAATCTGCCAAGTACATGGCCGGCATGCACGAGGACATGAACGGCTCCGCCGTCGCTCTGGGCTTGATGCAGGCGCTGGCGGAGCGGCGCTTTCCGCTGCGCATCGACGCGTGGCTCGCCATCGCCCAGAACCACCTATCCCCGTCCGCCTACAAGCAGAACGACATCGTCACCGCGCTCGACGGCACCACCATTGAAGTGATGCACACCGATGCCGAAGGGCGCATGGTGCTGGCCGATACGCTGACCATGGCGAGCCGCGAGGCGCCCAACCTGATCATCGATTTCGCCACCCTCACCGGCAGCATGCATTACGCGTTGGGTTCGCGTTATTCGGGCGTGTTTGCCAGCGATGCCGAATTGGGCCGCCTGGCAGTGGAGGCGGGGCAAGCCAGTGCGGAGCGGGTGGCCCTGTTTCCCATGGACGCCGATTACGAGGTCGCCCTGGAGTCGAAGGTTGCCGACGTCAAGCAGTGCACCCTGGAAGGCGAAGCCGACCACATCCTGGCGGCGCGCTTCCTCAAGCGCTTCACGGCGGACAAGCCTTGGCTGCACGTGGATCTATCGGCCGCCACCTGCACCGGCGGACTCGGCGCCGTGGCAGCGATGTCACCGGCTTTGGCGTGGCGTGGGGCGTCGAACTGCTGTCACGCTGGCTGGAGTCGAAACCGGCGGCTTCCAAAGCGCGCGTCGCGGCGCTAATTCGGCCATCGACACCGACCGGGTGCCACGTCGGGGGCGCCGGATGCTGCCTACACCGGCTCGGCGATCAATTTGCCGATTGCGCGGTCGACGCTTATAGCGCTTGGTACTGCGCGGCGCGTGCCCCCAGCTGAAATCGGTCGTCATGCCGGTCGCGCTGAATCTTGGCGCCACAGGGCCTTGTCGCGCCACGCTGCGAGGCACGATCGATGGCGGCGAGGAAGGCGGCGGCGTCCGGGGCATCGAACGCGAAGCCGTTGGCGTGCCCGTGCGATCGTCCGCCCTTGGTGTCCACACCGTGTCGGCCAGCCCGCCGGTGGCGCGCACGACCGGCGGCGTGCCGTAGCGCAGGCTGTACATCTGGTTCAGTCCGCAGGGCTCGAAGCGCGACGGCATCAGGAAGATGTCGCCGCCGGCCTCGATCTGGTGAGCGAGCGCCTTCGTCGTAGCCGATGACGGCGGCAAATTGCCCCGGATAACGCGCGCGCCAGGTCGACGAACGCATCCTGCATCCTGCGTTCGCCGCTGCCGAGCAGCGCCAGTTGCGCCCCGCGCGCCGCGAATTCGTCGCCGACCGCTGACCAGCAGATCCAGCCCCTTCTGATGGGTGAGGCGGCTGACCACCGCCAGCAGGGGTACGTTCGCATCGGCATCGGAGCCCCAGCCGATGCTGCAGCGCGGCCTTGTTGTGCGCCTTGCGCTGCGATGCGGTCGACGTCGTAGTGACGCCGCGATATGCGGATCGCGTCGCCGGGATCCCAGGCGTCGTGTCGATGCCGTTCAGGATGCCGGCAGTCTCGCCGGCGCGGTGGCGCAGCAGGCCGTCCAGGCCGTAGCCGAATTCGCGGCGTCTGGATCTCCCGCGCATAGGTCGGGCTCACCGTGGTGATCGCAGTCGCCGAGCTGCAGGCCGGCCTTGAGGAAGGACAGGTTGCCGTGGAATTCGACTCCGTCCATGACGAAGGCGTGCGGCAGGCAGATCCAACGGCGCCATGGTTGCCGCCGGAAACATGCCCTGGAACAGCAAGATTGTGGATCGTCATCACGCTCGCCGCGGGCGACGGCAGGCGGTAGCGCAGGTAGGCCGGGGCGAGTGCCGTCTGCCAGTCGTTGCAGTGCAGGATGTGGGGCCGCCAAGGCAGGGGGCTGGCGTCGCTGGCCAGCAAGGCCGCCACCTTCGACAGCAGGCCGAAGCGCAGGTAGTTGTCGGGCCAGTCGAAGCCGTCCGGATTCTGGTACGGCCCGCCGGGGCGCTCGTAGAACCCCGGGCAATCGCACCATCAGCAGCGGCAGGCCGCTCGCGGTATGCGTTTCGAACAGGGTGGACGCCGGCAGCAGCCCTGCCGGATGCGCGATGGTGGCAACCGACGCTGCGCTCGCGGGAAAGCGGCGAGGAGGGACCTGTAGCCGGGGACCACGACGCGCACGTCCACGCCCAGTCGCAACAGCGCCTGGGGGCAGGGCGGCGGATACGTCGCCGAGACCGCCGGTCTTAGCCCAGGGGGCGATTTCGGAAGTGGCGAAGAGGACGCGCAGGGGAGAGGCCATGGTGGGCTTCGCAGTTGATGGCCGGTGACGTCGCGGCCGGGCACGCAGTCCCGGGGTTGGCGAGGTGGCGCGTGAAAGTCCCGGCACCGCGCCGGTCACCCTTTCGCTGTGCGATGTTGGTCCTTTCCGCCCGCCTGCGCGCGATTGCGTCGGCCGCGAGATTGCCGCTCAGAGCCAGACCATCATCCCCATCTCGAAGGGATGGGTCAGCAACTCGTGGGAGGGATAGACGCGGAAGCGGTACTCGATCTTGCCGCACATTTCCGGCGTCAGCTCCAGTGCGTACAGGTGATCGCGTTGCCCGGCGAGCGCCCGGAGTATTCCATGTGCATAGCGCCGTGGCGCGTCGCGGCTGCCCGCCGTTGCGTGCCGGCCGGCCGAACAGCACTTCGACTGTCACGTCCTCCGGCGCCAGACCGTTGAGGCTGACGGCGACCTCGAACGCACGCGATCGCCGAAACCGATGCGGCGCGTCGGCGTGTCGAGGCGGCTGCAGCTCGACCCGGTCCAGGCGGCGCGCACCTTCGCCTTCCAGTCCGCCAGTTCGCGCGCGCCGGCGAAATTGTCCTGGCGAGAAGCGCCGCCACTGCTCGGTGGCCGGGAGGTAGAACTTGCTGACGTACTCGCCCAGCATGCGTGCGGTGTTGAAGCGCGGCAGCAATGTGACGCGATGGAGTGCTTGGCCATCTGCACCCAGCCCGGCGAATAGCCCATCGGCCCGCGGTTGTAGTAGAGCGGGATCACGCTGTCCTGCAGAATCTCGTACAGCGTGCGCGCTTCCTCCTGGTTGCGCCGGCTGTCGTCGAGGTGCGTCGGAGGCCGGCTTGATCGCCCAGCCGTTTCTTCGCCGTCGTAGCCCTCGCCCCACCAGCCGTCGAGCACCGACAGGTTGATGCACGCCGTTGATCGCCGCCTTCATGCCCGAGGTGCCGGAAGCTTCGAGCGGATAGATCGGGTTGTTGAGCCAGACGTCGACGCCGGAGACCAGGCGGCGCGCCAGGCGCAGGTCGTAGCCCTCGACCAGCAGGATGTTGCCCTCGAATTCCGGCATGCGCGCCACTTCGGCGATCGCGGCGCATGCATGTCCTGCCCCGGCTGGTCGGCCGGGTGCGCCTTGCCGGCGAAGATGAACAGCACCGGGCGCTTCGGGTCGGTGACGATCTCGCGCAGCCAGTCCAGGTTCTCGAACAGCAGCGTGGCGCGCTTGTAGGTGGCGAAGCGGCGGGCGAAGCCGATGGTCAGCACGTTCGGGATTGGCCGGATCGGCCAGCTTGCAGCATGCGGTCGAGGTGCGCCTCGCGAGCCCTGGTTGCGCAGGTGCTGCTCGGCGATGCGGTGGCGCACCAGATGCAGCATCTGCGACTTCAGCGACTGGCGCACGCTCCAGAACAGCTGGTCGGGAATCGCGTGGATGCCGTCCCAGCAGGCCTGGTCGGTCAGGCGCTGGCTCCAGCCGGGGCCGAGGATAGCGGTCGAAGGTCTCGTGCCAGTCGTCGGCGAGGAAGGTCGGCACATGCACGCCGTTGGTGACGTAGGTCATCGGGTTCTCGTCCGGCTCGATCTGCGGCCACAGGTGGCGACAGATCTCCGACGACACGTCGCCATGGATGCGCGAGACGCCGTTCTGGAAGCGCGAGCCGCGCATCGCCAGCGCGGTCATGTTGAAATCGCGGCTGCCCTCGGCTGCGGCCCGAGCGCCATGCAGTTCGTCGAGGTCGGAGCCCATGTCGTGGCAGCAGCTGCTCGAAGTAGCGCCGGATCATGTCCTCGGCGAAGTGGTCGTGGCCGGCCGGCACCGGCGTATGGGTGGTGAACACGGTGTTGGCCGGCGACCGCCTCCAGCGCCGCGGCGAAGTCCAGGCCGCTGCTCGATCAGTTCGCGCATGCGCTCGAGGATCAGGAATGCGGCGTGGCCTTCGTTGATGTGCCAGACCGTCGGCTTGAGGCCCATGCGCGCGCAGCGCGCGCACGCCGCCGATGCCGAGCATGATCTCCTGCTCGATGCGGGTCGTGCGGTCGCCGCCGTAGAGCCGGTGGGCGATGTCGCGGTCGTGCGGCGGGTTCTCCTCGAGGTCGGTGTCGAGCAGATAGAGCCGGATGTGGCCGACCCGCGCCTGCCAGACCTTGACCTGCACGGTGCGGCCGGGCAGCTCGCACCGTGACCTGCACGTTCGCTGCCGTCGGCGTCGCAGTACCGGCGTGATCGGCAGGTCGTCGAAATCGGAGTCGTTGTAGATGGCGTGCTGGTGGCCGTCGGCATCGATGGTCTGGGGGAAATAGCCCTGGCGATAGAGCAGGCCGACGCCGACGAAGGGCAGGCGCATGTCGCTGGCCGCCTTGCAGTGGTCGCCGGCCAGGATGCCGAGGCCGCCGGAATAGATCGGCAGGCTTTCGTGGAAGCCGAACTCGGCGCAGAAGTAGGCGATCAGGTCGCGACTGGCGCAGGCGCTCGGCGCCGCTGTGCGCGCATCGGCTCGTTGTGATAGGTGTCGTAGGCCGACAGCACGCGGTTGTAGGTGCCGAGGAAGACCGGGTCGTCGGCGGCCTCGTCCAGCCGCTGCTGGTCGATGCGCTTGAGAAAGGCCTTGGGGCTGTGGCCGACGCGCTGCCACAGGCTCGGATGCAGGCGCGCAAACAGCGTGCGCGTCGGCCGGTCCCAGCTGTACCAGAGGTTGTTGGCCAGTTCCTCGAGCCGCGCCAGGCGCTCGGGCAGTTGCGGATTGACTTCGAGCTGATAAGCGGTGCCGGGCATGATTGTTCTTCGTTGTCGGTTCGGACGTGCGGGTTCCGGGTTCCGCCATGGCCGAGGCCTCGAGCCGAAGCCGGCAGCGCGGAACCCGGAAGGGGAATCAGGCGACGGTTATTTGCGGGGACAGATAGACGTCCTGGATCGCATTGAGCAGCTCGACGCCTTCCTTGATCGGCTTCTGGAATGCCTTGCGGCCGGAGATCAGGCCCATGCCGCCGGCGCGCTTGTTGATGACCGCCGTGCGCACCGCCTGCGCCAGGTCGCCGGCGCCTTTCGACTCGCCGCCGGAGTTGATCAGACCGGCAGCGGCCCATGTAGCAGTTCGCCACCTGATAGCGCACGAGGTCGATCGGATGATCGGTGGTCAGTTCGCTGTAGACCTTGGCGTGGGTCTTGCAGAACTTGACCGCGTTGAAGCCGCCGTTGTTCTCGGCCATCTTCTGCTTGATGATGTCGGCCTCGATGGTGACGCCGAGGTGGTTGGCCTGGCCGGTCAGGTCGGCGGAGACGTGATAGTCCGTCGCCTTCCTGCTTGAACGCGTTGTTGCGCAGGTAGCACCACAGGATCGTCGCCATGCCCAGTTCGTGCGCCCGCTGGAACGCCTCGGACACCTCCCAGATCTGCCGCCGCGACTCGGCCGAGCCGAAATACACGGTCGCGCCGACCGCCACCGCGCCCATCTCGAACGCCTGCTCGACCGACGCGAACATCGATCTGGTCGTAGGTGTTCGGGTACGACAGGAACTCGTTGTGGTTGAACTTGACGATGAACGGAATCTTGTGGGCGTACTTGCGCGACACCGAGCCCAGCACGCCGAGCGTGGATGCGACCGCGTTGCAGCCGCCTTCGATGGCGAGCTTGACGATGTTCTCCGGATCGAAGTAGACCGGGTTCGGCGCGAACGAGGCGCCGGCGGAATGCTCGATGCCCTGGTCCACCGGCAGGATCGACAGATAGCCGCTGCCTGCCAGCCGGCCGTGATTGAACAGTTGGGCTGCATGTTGCGCAGCACGCCCGGCTTGCGGTCGCTGGCCGCAACCACGCGGTCGATGTAGTCCGGTCCGGGCAGGTGCAGCGTCGCCTGGGGTATGCCTTTGCAGACGTGGTTGAGCAGCTTGTCGGCGTCGTCGCCGAGCAACTTCACGATATCGGTCATGGATTTCCCTCCTTTGAGTTTCAGGCCAATGTTATCACCCGTCTGCGCCCGCGAAAACGTCGCCGTGCGATGTATCACGGTGCGCGCCGCCGGTGACGGTCCAGGAATGCACCGAGTTGGTCCACCCATTCGCGGCGCATGTAGATGAAGCCGTCGTTGTGTCCGCCGCCGAGATCGAGGAACTGCTTCGGTTCCGGGGCGGCCTCGAACAGGCGCCGGCCGTGGGCATAGGGCACGATCTCGTCCTGCGGACTGTGGGCGACGAGAACCGGGCAGGTGACGCGGCGGATGCGGTCGAGGGCGTCGTAGTCGAAGCGTGCCAGCAGCCGCGCCGGCAGGAACGGATAGAGTTCGGCGGCGAGGTCCGGCACCGAGGTGAAGGTGGACATCATCACCAGCGCTCCCGGGCGCGACTTTTCCGCCAGCCACACCGCCACCGCGCCGCCGAGGGATTCGCCGAACAGGACCACGTCCTGCGCCGCCGCGCCGCGCGCGCCGGTGAGGTGGGCGAGGGCGGCTTCGGCATCGCGGTACATGCCCTGCTCGGACGGCGTGCCGCTGCTCCTGCCGTAGCCGCGGTACTCCACCAGCAAGGCGTTCATCTGCAAGTGCCGGAACACGGGCAGCCAGTCGATGCGCTGGGCAATGCTTCCGCCATTGCCGTGGAAGAACAGCGCCGTGCCGCGGGCGTCCGGTGCCGCCACGTACCAGGCGTGGAGCATCTCGCCGTCCGCCGTCGCGATCGCGACGTCCTCGTAGGCGAGGCCGTGTCGGGCCGGCGTGCCCGGGTCGTCGCGCCCGATTTCGGGAAAGTAGATGAGGTTTGCCTGGAACAGGAACAGGGCCGCGGCGACCAGCAGGTAGGCCACGCCGGCGAAGGCTGCTGCGCCCACAACACCCGTTCAGCGGTTCGGCATAACCTCCAGCGAGATGGTCACCTCGCTGGGCGGGCCGTCCACCGGCCACGACAGATTCAAGCACACGCCCTGCATGATCTTCTCGAAGCCCGCTTCCGACAGCGATACCGTGTGGTACGGCGCCGCATTGAGGTGGACGGACTTGCTCACGCTCAGCAGCAGCGCACCGCCCAGCACATCGTCATCGAGCCGCAGTTGGCGAAAACTCTGCAACATGAGATGCTCGCCGAAGCCGCCGGCAATCGTGCCATCCTCGAGGACGTAGCGCCCGGCGATGCCATCGCAGCTCGGCATGGCGAGATTCATCTGCGTCATGTAGCGCGCGCCGTGCTGGCCGGCGAACTGGCAGTTCCAGCTGGCCACCAGCTTGGCGCCTTCGAGGTAGATTCTCTTGTCGACCTGCCCATCTGCAGCGAGTGCAGTGAAATGCAGCATATGCTGTGGCGCGCTCGACTTGCGCCAATTCGAAACGAGTCAGTTCGTGGCGGATCTGATCGGCTTCCAGGAAGCTATCGACCAGCATGGCGCGCGGCCGCTCATCGACCACCAGATCGGCGGCGGCGATCGGATGCCGGAACTGTACGCGGTCGTGCGGCGACGCGATGCCGCTGCCATTGTGCTGTGTTTCGGACAGATCGTTGAGGCGGCTATGATAGTGCTCGCGCGTGCGCCGCAGCGTGTCGCCGAAATTGTGATGCAGCGCGTAGCTGTCGAATTCGACGGGTGCGGCATTGCCGTCCAGACGAACGGCGACCTGCATATGCGCATTGTGCAGCAGCACTTCCTCGTGGCCGTCATGATCGATGTCGGCGCGGGTCACCGGCGGGCGCGGTGCCGCGGCGTCGATAGCCGCTTCCAGCTCGATCAGGTTGTTCCAAATGGCGCGGCGCAGATGGGGCAGATAAAGTCCGCCGAACAGGCCGTGCCAGTAGGCATCGTTGGCCTGCGCGCGGTACAGCGTTTCATGCAAGGCCGGTTGGCGCTGACGTGCGGGAAGATCGGCCAGCCGCTGCGACAACTGCAGCATGCGCTTGTGCATCCAGTTCGATTCCGGGTAGCGGCTGAAAAAATTGCGCCAGATGCCGCCGCGCACGAAGGGTTTGGTGCGATCGAATCGCCCTGCATCCTTCTCCTGCCGCATGAGCGCGTCGAACTGTGCCGCGGCGGGCGCGGGCAAGGTCCATTCGTTCATTTCGATGTAGGACGTCGTGGGCAGGTAGACGATGCCGTGGGTTGTGGAGCGGGTGTGGAATTCCTCGAAAGTTTCGGTGCGGATCTTTTTCGAGCGCAGCACGCCGCGGACGAACTGCTC
>CAWGLO010000014.1:0-217294 GCA_963823455.1 uncultured beta proteobacterium | reverse complement strand
GGCTCGAAGGGTTTGCGGATACTTCGGATCGAAGGTGGCGGAGAGGGCGCCCAGGGTGCGGCCGTGATATCCGCGGCGCAGGGCGACGATGCTATGGCGCTCGGTCGCCATCATGGCGAACTTTGAGCCCGGCCTCGATCGCTTCCGCGCCCCGAGTTGCTCATGAAGTACCGCGTCAATCCATCGGGGGCGATTTGGCGAACAGCGGCCAGTGCGGCGGCGCGAGCAGCGTCGTTGTAGAAGCTCTGGTGGCAGGTCGTCGACTTCGAGAGCTGATCGGCCATGGCGGCAGCGAAGAGTACGGATCGGCGTGCTCCAACGCGGCGACACCGTAGTTGCTCATGGCATGCGGTAGCGTCTGCCGTCCGAATCGAAGAGATACGATCCCTCGCCGCGTACCAGCGCGATATCTCGTTTCGCGTAGAGCGGAAGCTGAAGATCGGTTTCCAGCTCCTGGATCGAATCGAGCGCCAGCATTGGGGTGGGGATGGTCACGGTCTTGTCCTCATCATGATGTCTTGTTAGAACGTTCGATGGTGTAAGTCGGGTATCCGCACCCCTCGACGCTAGATGGTTGCGTGCTGGATGTACTCGATGACGGTGCCTTCGCCGGCCAATGCGCGCTGCAGTGGGTTCCTGGCGCGTGCATCGGAGAAAACGACCTTGCCGACGCCCTGCTCGATTGCCTTGATGGCCGATTCGACTTTGACCTTCATGCGACCTTGCGCCGATTCAAGCGCCGCATCCGGATCGGTAACATCGATTTCACGAATAAGCGTCGATTCATCGTCCTTGTCCGCCAGCAAACCTGGGGTGTCTGAGAAGAAGTAGATCGCCTCAGCACCCAGGTCGGTGGCGAGTGCCAGTGAAAGCTTGTCTCCATCGACATTGATCGGGGTGCCTTCTTCGAGTGCCAGCGCCGGCGGGGTGATGACCGGAAGATACCCGGCATCGAGCAGCAGGCGAACGAGGGTGGTATCGACCTGCTCGATGGTGCCGGCATGGTCGTCGCGCAGCACTTTCGGCTTGCCATCTTCGACGATGCGAATCGTCGACTTACGCCGGCCCGGTGGCGATGCGGCCGTCGAGAGCGCTGAGACCGACCGCATTGACACCCGGCCGCCTGGAATTGCGCGACGATGCGTTTGTTGACCTTACCGGCGTAGGCCATCAGCATCATGTCGATCGTTTCGCGATCGGTGTATCGGCTGATGCGGCCCTTTTCGTTGGTCACCATGCGGGGCGGGCGGCCAAGATCGCGACTGAGCTGGCTGAACTCGGCATTGCCGCCGTGCACCACGAGTACGGCTGATTGATTCAGCGTCGCGAAGTCTTCCGCGAAGTTCGCGTATGACTCCGCGGTGATCCGGCGCCACCGCCGATCTTGATAACGATCATCGAAACCTTCCCTTGCTAGAGCTGCGGCGGTCCCGCGGCGATTCGTTCTCGCGCAGCAATTCCGCCTTCCACTTGCCACATCGATTCGATCCACCAGGTTGCGCCGTTCTCGGCGAGGCTGCGCACGTTGTCGAGCGCAGCTTCATCGCCCGGTGGCGTCAGCCCCTCGATGGCGATGTCGAAGGTGTTCAGATTCGCGCCATAGTCGGCTAACTCGGCGCGCAATGCCGGGAAGTCCGCTGGACCGGGGATGCGCCATCCTTAGTCGGGATCACGCATGTTCGGCAGGATGCCATCCCACCTCGCTGCTCGCCGCAGCGATGCCTTGCTACCCATAAGGCCGACATTCCAAATGGGGACTGGCGCAGTTGCTGCACAGGAACGACCCCGCCCATGGGCGCGGACCAATCGACCTGATAGTGGGTGCCGTCGTACTTGAATGGTTTGCCGGTCCAGAATTTTTCGAGCAGCTCGAGGCACTCGTCCATGAGCTCGGCGCGTTTCTTGCGGTCGGTTTCCTCACCGACTTGTGCGAAGCCGGTTTTAGCGCCCCGAGACCCGCGCAGAGCAACGCGCGCCCATTCGAGATCATGTCTAACGTAACCAGCTCGCTGGCGAGCTTCCACGGTCTGCGGCGAGACGGAGGCGTCAACAGCGTGCCGAGTTTGATCCGATCGGTCAACGCTGCCATGCCACCGAGAACGACCCATGGATCGATGCCGTAGACCGTTTCCCAGCCAAACGCGGCGTCCCAGCCGGCTTGCTCTATCTCGACCGAGAGCTCCAGAAACTCCTGAGCGCTCGCATATGGAATGACAAATCCGAATTTCATCGCTCACCTCGCATGCGTCGACTCCGGCACGAACTTGTATGACGCACGCATGACCCTGCTCGTCAGATTCTGTCGAGGTCGCGACTAGATTGGATGCAGGCCGGCGAAATCGATACCGCACGACTCTTCGTATCCGAGCCGAATGTTGAACGATTGCACGGCCTGACCCGCGGCACCCTTCATTAGATTGTCGAGCGCGGCCATGACCACCAGACGATTCGAATCCGGGTCGCGTTCGAAACCGACATCGCAGTAGTTCGAACCAGAAAGAATCTTCGGTTCCGGATAGCGGTGAATTCCACTCGATTCCTTGACAACCCGCATGAAGGGCTCGTCCTTATATGCCTTGCGATAGATCGCCCAGACTTCTTTGTCAGACATCGGCTCTTTCAGATAAGAACGTGCGAGGTTGGTTCAAGAATGCCGCGTACCGCCTCGACCGAGGTGGCGGAGAACGCAATCTCCGGCACGTTGTCATCGAAGGTCAGCTCCTGGATGATCTCGGCAGAATGCCGGTGCCCAGTCGGCTTGAAGGAACGAATCACGCCGGATCGCTCGGGATGATGGGAGGCGAGGTTGGCGGAGTTGCCCGAACCCGATGAGCCGGTCTTAGCTTCGATCACCGTTGGCCGTGACAGATCGACCACTCCCGCCTGGAAGAGAGATAAGCCCGAAATCGAAGTCGTGGCCATGCAACCCGCACTCGATATGAGATTCGATTCGCGGATTTCGTCTCGATGCAGCTCGGGGATGCCATAGACGAACTCTGTCAGGAGCTCAGGCAGCTCGTGTTCGTGTTCGTACCACTTCGGATAGCCGTCCGGAGAATTCGGCCAGTCGGCGCTCAAGTCGATCACGATTGGGGCGAGCACGCGGAAGGCTTCCATCTTCTTCATCGATGCGCCGTGGGGTGTCGCGACGAAGAGGACATCGACCTGCTCGATGGAATCGACGGGCTGAATTTGAGCTGCGTTCGCTTGCGCAGGTTCGGATGCACGGAGAAGACGAAGCTTCCGGCATTCCGCTCTGAGGTGACTTGCGCCACTTCGGCCATCGGATGATCGAGCAGCAGGCGTAGTAGCTCACCTCCCGCGTAACCGGATCCTCCGACAATTGCTGTTTTCACTGCCATATCGCTGAACCTTTCGTCCTGTTCCTTTTGAGCACCCTCACCGTTTTGTCATTCGGAGCGCTATGAAGATTCTCTCGTTGCTGTGCTGATTACATGTCTCTGGGTTGCCTGCCACCACGACGAGGAGAGATCCTTCACTTCGTTCAGGATGACAATGGGGAGGGTGTACCTCCTGGAGGATTACCTTGCTAAGTGCCTTTCCTCACGCGATGGCTGTCACCCGGCCGTTCTGTTCGGCACGGGCGCGTCCGGCCTCACCGACTTGAATGACATAATCGACGATCTTCGCGGGAATGTTCACGCCGGTGGTGTCGATGCTGTTGCGGAACTCCATCGTGTAATTGACTTCGTTCACAAGGATGCCCCGATCGCTTTCGAAGAGGTCGATCGCGACTACGCCGCCTCCGACCGCGCGGGCGGCGGCGCGCCGAGATTTCGTCGATTTCCGGCGCGCAGGGCGGCTAAACTGGATCACGCTGATGAAATGTATGGAGGAAGAAGGTATGCGCCTTTTTGCTGTTGTGTCAGGGATGTTGGTCGTATCGCTCGCCGTCGCCGCCGAATACCCGATCGATCTCAAGACGGATCTCCGGGACAGCAAGTTTTTCGTGGTGGAGAAGGGAGGAACGGAAAACAACCCGACGGTGGTGGTCAAGCGAGTTTCCAGTACCAAGACCAGTTACACCAAGCGGCAGTTCGACTGCAACGCCCGCACCGTCAAGACCCTGGGCCGGGGCGACAGTCTCGAATCCCTGGCCGACGCGGAACCCGAAAAGGTGGCGTCTCCAATGAAGGAAGGTTCCATCGCCGACCAATTGGGCAAACACGTCTGCCCGAAGAAGTAGGCAGCCGGTGATTGCGGGAGAACGGTAGGGCGGGCCATGCCCGCCAATTCCGATGAACGGCGGGCACGGCCCGCCCTACCGATCGTACAAACGGACGGCGGCAGGATGGCGATCTACCCGCTGGGGTGGGGTGCTTCACCGTAACGCATCGGGGTGAGGCCATCGCCGAGCTTATCCCGGTACAGGCGGCGAAGCGTCAGGGCGTCGCCGAGGCTGTCGAGCAGTTGAAGCGTTTCATGGCCCAGCGACCCGCGCCACGGGGTTGACGTCAAGTCGCTGGTCGAGAAAGGCCGCACATGAGCTTCGTGCTGGACAACTCGGTGACGATGCGCTGGTTCGTCGGGAACGGATCGTCGCGGGATACAGTCCCCGCTGGTCAGGCACGAATGCGCCCTACTCACGAATCCGGACCCGCTCGGGCTCGATGATCCACAACCGCCCCTCTGCCGGTTCACTCTCAAGCACGAGCAAAGCAGCCGCCAGCAAACCAAGGGTGTTATCGATGCTCTGCGTGTGCGGGCGCAGCACCCAGATGCCACGGTGACTGGCCGGACGGAAGACACGAACGTCTGCGAAATCCAGATCAAGAGTAACGAGGATCCGGTCCTCGGCCTGAGACGCATCGAAAACTCGACGATCGGGGTTGCCGCCCAACTGCTCGTCCAGCACCGTATGCACGTCGTGACCAGCGTTGCGAAGCACGACTTCCGCGTCACGCGGCAGGTTCTCGTCGAGTTTGAATCGGACGGGCATCCCGCTCGGTCAGGCGGGGATGGGTACGATGCGTTCTCGCGCGAGATCCGCGGCGTAGCCGATCGCCGCAGGAATATGCTCAGGTTTGAGCGAAGGATACTGGTCGAGAATGTGCTCTGGCGTTTCACCAGCGGCGAGATTATCAAGCACGACGGATACGGGGACCCGCGTTCCGCGGAAACACACGGCACCGTGCATGACGTGGGGATCGGCAGTGATGTAGAGTTTCCAGTCCATTGCGAACTCCTCGAACCGAGTCCGTCAATATAGCATCGCGCGTCTGCAGGCGACCAACGCCAGTCGACTATGCCGGGCGCAGCCCTGCCGATCGCCACTCTGGACGAGGATCTGCTTCGGACCGCAGAACTGGCCGGGGTACCCCGTTTCGACAATTGAGCGGGGCGGACGGCGCCCGCCGGTGCCAACAAACGGCGGGCACGGCCCGCCCTACGGTGCTGTGATTCGGATGTAGCCGGCATTGTGCGATTGTCCGCCTCGACCGCCTCTTGGGCCTCGCCGCAGGCGCGCGATCGCCATGCGCATACCGTAGGACGGGCCGTGCCCGCCATCTGTCGGCGTCTTCCCAGGTCGGCCGATGGCACGATGGGCGGCCGCCGGGAACACATCTCGATAAGGCCACCGCGCAGCGCGACGGGCGGAGGCAGTCATCGAGATTGCACCGGTGTCGCGCGGCCGTTGCATCGGATCGCGCTTCGGAGGACCGGTCTCACGTAACGATGACCGCTTGCGCGGAACCGGCAATATGCCTATACTTCTTCGGCACACTGCCGAGTCGCCTCCATGTCTACGATGCTTGCTCCACCCGAACCGACCGCCGGGATCACCCCTGCGGATCAACTTGCTCAACTGCTCGGGCTGTCGCACCCCGTCGCGTCGGATCGGGAACTGGCACGCATGGTGTCAGGGCGCCTCGATCCGGCGGCCATCGAGAGCCTGCAATCCAACGGGCTGACGCCGAAGGAGATTGCGGCGCTGATCATTCCGGTGCGTACCCTGTCCCACCGCAAGGCGCGCGCGGAGCCATTGAGCGTCGGCGAGTCGGACCGGGCGGTCCGGGTGGCGCGGCTGATGGCTTTGGCGGCGAGCGTGTTCGGGTCGACCGAGCGAGGGCTGGGCTGGCTTCGTTCGCCCCTCACCCGCTTCGACGGCGCGGCACCCATGACCCTGCTGGTGACGGAGGCAGGCGCCCGTCTGGTCGAAGAGCTGCTGATCCAGATCGACGAAGGGTATGCCGGCTGATGCGCCTGTGGCGCATCAGCAATCACGCCGATCTGTCCGGAACCGGTGGCTTGCGCGCCGGCGGGCGCTGGCACAGTCCCGGGCGCCCGATCCTCTATTGCTGTCTCAACCCTGCGGCTTGCCTGTTGGAAGCGCTGGTGCATATCGAGGTCGGCCGCGCGGAGGACCTGCCGCTGCACTACCAGTTGGTGGCGATCGATCTGCCGGATGATGTCCTGCTCCCAGCTCCGCCGCTGCTGGTGGCGAACTGGCGCGAGGATCTCGCCGCCACGCGGCGCGTTGGCGACTCATGGCTGCGCAGCGGGTCCTCCCTCCTTCTCCCCGTGCCGAGTGCCGTGGCGCCGGAAACGCGCAACGTCCTGATTAATCCCCTGCACCCCGACGCTCTGCTCGCCCGCATCGGCGGCGTTTCGCGTCACCCATTCGATCCGAGGTTATTTGGTTCTGACGATGCGTAGCGCCATCCCGTAGGGCGGGCCGTGTCCGCCGATGCCAGCGAATGGCGGGCACGGCCCGCCCTACGACGGCCTGGCGCTGCGCTGATGCTTTCGACGGCTCGTGACCACTCCGAGTCGCCTCCGGGAGCATCTGCAGCGTGGGTCAGGGTTCGCGATAGACCTCGCGGCGGTGGGCCACCTTGATGATCTCGACCGCCACCTCGGCATCCGAGATGGTGTAAAGGATGCGGTAGCTTCCCTGCCGCAGACGGTACCGCTTCTGCGCAGACAATTTGGCCGAATCCGGCGGCCTCGGGTCGTCCCGCAGGCTCTCGACGCGATCGAGTATCCGCCGCACGTCCGCTTGCGGGATTCCGCGCAGGTCCCTCGTTACCGAGACCTTGAGCCTGAGCTCATAGCGTGCCATCGGCCTTGATCTGCGCCAGAAACTCCTCGTAGCTCAGGGTTTTCTCCGCTGCGCGGCTGGTGAAGGCGGCCAGGTCTTCCTCGTCCTCGCGCAGCGCAGCGCGAACGGCGTCATTCACAATCTCGGACATGCTGCAACCCACGCTCGCGGCCTTGATGCGAAGTGCCTGGTGCAGGGCAGGATCGAGGTAAAAGGTGGAACGAATGGCACTGTTGCTCATCTTGTCATCCATGATGTCGTGATGTTTTGACATTCTAACATCCAGGACAATCCGATTCCCGTTCATCCGGCCAAGCCAACGAATGGCGGGCACGGCCCGCCCTACTGTGCCGGCGGCTCAGGCAGTGACTGGCGCTCCCCGAACAATGGGCGGGTTTTCGGTGCAAGAGCAACCGGCCGATTTATACAAGTCATTGATTAACATATATCTTCAAGCGTGTTATCGTTGCATTGTTTGTTGCAATCTGTGGCACACTCCGCCCCGTGACCAAACTGCGCACCCAGGATCTGACCAGAGCGCTTCGCGAGCATCCCCGCGCCGGCAGTGCCGAACTGTGCGCCCGGCTCGGCAGCATCAACCGATCCACCCTCGCTCGCGGCTTGCAGGCCCTCCGTGAGGCCGTCATCAGTCGCGGGGGATCGCGGCGCAGGCGCTACGCGCTGCGGCGCCCGCTGCGTGGGAACCCGTCCCCGATTCCGCTCTACCAAGTCGACGAGCAAGGGCGTGGTCACGAAATCGGGCATCTGGATCTCACCTATCCGAAGGGTTCCGCGTTGTCGTACCTTGAGCCCTTCCCGTGGCTGCTCGACGGCGACATGGGCGACGGCTGGTTTGACGGCCTGCCCTATCCCTTGCTGGACATGCGCCCGCAGGGTTTCCTCGGGCGCAATTTCGCCCGGAACCACGCCCTGGACCTGGGCGTCTCGGATAACCCGGACGCGTGGTCCGACGACGATATTGTCCATGTGCTGGCCACGTTGGGGCACGACCTACCGGGAGACCTAATCCTGGGAGAGGTGGCGTACCGCCGTTTTCTCGATCGCCTGCGTGGGGGCGGAGACCGGGTCCTCGCCGATGGGGAGGTCGGGACAGTCTATCCGCAGTTGGCCGAGTTGGCGCTGGCCCACGGCGAGGCCACCTCGTCGGCCGGGGGAGAGTTCCCCAAGTTCACCGCCGCCCGAATGTTGGACGGGGATAAGGTCGAACGTCATTGTCAAGTTTTCCGGCGCCGACGACTCGGCGGCGGTCAGGCGCTGGGCGGACCTGCTGGTGTGCGAGCACCTGGCGCTCGAAACGGTTGGAGCCAGTCTCGGGGTTCCAGCAGCACGCAGCCGGATCTGCCGCCACGCTGGCCGGACCTTCCTGGAAGTGGTGCGCTTCGACCGCCACGGCGACCACGGCAGATCCGCCGTAAGCACCCTCGGCAGCCTCAACCCGGCCCTGATCGGGACGAGCGGCGCCCCGTGGCACAAGATCGCAATGGCATTGCGCGGTCGGAAATGGTTGTCCCACGAGGATGTGGCGCGGGTGGCACGCATCTGGTGGTTCGGCAAGCTCATCGCCAATTCGGACATGCACGAGGGAAACCTGGCGTTCCGGCCGGGATTTGCCCTCGCGCCGATCTACGACATGCTGCCCATGATGTATGCGCCGATGCGGGGCGGAGAGGTGCCGGAGCGGGCTTACTCCCCTGCGCTTCCGTTTCCGGGGGACATGCCGGCCTGGACCCAAGCGGCCATGGCAGCCACGCACTACTGGGAAATCTGCACGGCGGATGCGCGGATCAGCGACGGTTTCCGCCGGGTCTGCGGCAGCAACGCCGGGAGGCTGGCGGAACTGCTGGCTCACTGAAGGGGACATCAGCCGGTCAGACCGGCGCCCGGCCCGATCGGCGGGCGCGGCCCGCCCTACGGGGTGGATTCCGTAGGGCGGGCCATGCCCGCCGATTCACGCCCTACGCCGTGGCGACGTCCTCCACCACGTGGCGGCTGGCCAGGTATTCGTGCGAGCGCATCTCGATCAGGCGGCTGACGGTGCGCGGAAACTCCTGGGCGTTGGCGCCTTCCACGTAAAGCTCGTCCGCGTCGCACTCGGCGCTGATGACCAGCTTGACCTTGTGGTCGTAGAGCATGTCGACCAGCCAGGTGAAGCGCCGCGCCTCGGAGGCCCTGTCGGCGCCCATGCGCGGCACCCGGGACAGCAGCACGGTGTGGAAGTGGTGCGCGAGGTCCAGGTAGTCGTTCTGGGAACGCGGACCGCCGCACAGGGTGGCGAAATCGAACCAGATGACGCCCGGCGCGCGGTGCACGACAGCCAGCTCGCGCCCGAGGATCTCGATCGGCCGGGTGTGGCCCTCGCCGCCCGCAGAGCGCGCGAAAGTCTCCGCCAGCCTGGCCTCCGCGGCTGCGTCGGCGGGACCAGGATAGACCTCGATCGCTCCAGCGTGCGCAGACGGTAGTCGATGCCGGCATCGACCTCGATCACGTCGAGATTGTCGCTTGAGCAGCTCGATGGTCGGCAGAAAGTTGGTCGCGCTGCAGGCCGTTGGGATAGAGGCCGTCCGGCGGATAGTTCGAGGTGATGCAGAAGCACCACGCCGCGCGTCGAACAGCTGCATCCAGCAGACGGCCCAGGATCATGGCGTCGGCGATGTCCGAGACGTGGAATTCGTCGAAGCACAGGAAGCGCGTTTCGCGCTCGATGCGCGCCGCCACCTTGGCCAGCGGGTCGGCCTCGTTCTTGAGCTGCTTGCAGGCTGCTCGTGGATCTCCTGCATGAAGGCATGGAAATGCACGCGGCGCTTGCGCTGGTAGGGCACCGCGTCGAAGAAGCAGTCCATCAGGAAGCTCTTGCCGCGCCCTACGCCACCCCAGAACCAGACGCCGCGCGGCAGATCGGCGGATGCACCAGCAGCTTGCGCAGCTTGGTGCGCCGCGCGCGCCTTGAAGGCCATCAGTTCGTCGTAGAACTGCTGCAGGCGCATGGGCCGCCGCCACCTGGGCCGCGTCGGCGACGATGCCGCGCTCGGCGAAGGCGCGGCGTTGAAGGCGGCGAGGAAATCCTGCTGCGGGGGATGAGCGTTGCGCGCGCCGCTCAGGGCATGCACGGCTGGTCCCCTTCGGTCAGAAGTGCAGCGGGCGCTTGTCCACCGCCAGCGCCGCCTCGTGCATCGACCTCCGACAGGGTCGGATGGGCATGGCAGATGCGGGCGATGTCTTCCGCCGAGGCGCCGAACTCCATCGCCACCACCGCCTCGGCGATCAGTTCCGAGGCATTGTTGCCGATGATATGCACGCCGAGGATGCGGTCGGTCTTGGCGTCGGCCAGCATCTTGACGAAGCCGGTGGTATCGCCCTGCCCCAGCGCGCGGCCGTTGGCCGCGAACGGAATCTGGCCGGCGCGGTACTCGACGCCCTCGGCTCTTGAACTGCTGCTCGGTCTTGCCGACCCAGGCGATTTCCGGATGGGTGTAGATCACCCAGGGAATGGTGTCGTAGTTCACGTGGCCGGCCTGGCCGGCGATGCGCTCGGCCACCATGACGCCCTCTTCCATGCCCTTGTGCGCCAGCATCGGCGCCGCGCACCACGTCGCCGACCGCCCAGACGCCCGGCAGGTTGGTGCTGGCAGTGGTCGTCGACCTCGATGAAGCCGCGCTCGTCGATCTGCAGCCCGACCGCTCTCGGCGTTCAGGCCGTCGGTATTGGGCACGCGGCCGACCGAAACGATCAGCCGGTCGCACTCGAGCGTCTGCGATTGTCGTCGCCGAGTCTCGTACTCGACGCGTGACGCCCTTCTTGTCCTGCGTCGACGCCGTTGATCTTGACGTCGAGGTGGATGTTCAGGCCCTGCTTCTGGGTGAAGACCTTCCAGGCTTCCTTGGCCACCGCCTGATCGGCCGCCGCCAGGAAATCCGGCAGGGCTTCGAGAATGGTGACCTCGGCGCCGAGGCGCTTCCACACCGAGCCCAGTTCCAGGCCGATGACGCCGGCGCCGATGACGCCCAGCCGCTTCGGCACGGCGTCGAAGGCGAGCGCGCCGACGTTGTCGCAGATCGACCTTGTTGTCGACCGGGATGCCTCGGCAGATGGCGCGGCCTGGAACCGGTGGCGACGATGACGTTCTTCGCTTCGACCACTTCGCCGGCGACATCGACCTGCCAGTGCCGTCGTCGCTTCGCGGCCGACGAAGCGTGCCGTGGCCCGGCAGCAGCGTCACCTTGTTCTTCTTGAACAGGCCCTTGATGCCGCTGGTGAGCTGGGTGACGATGTTGTCCTTGCGCCGCATCATGGTCGTCGACGTCGATCTTCAGCGTCCTCGACGCCGATGCCGTGCATCACGAAGGCATGGCCGGCCTCGTCGATAGAGCTCCGACGATTGCAGCAGCGCCTTGGACGGAATGCAGCCGACGTTGAGGCAGGTGCCGCCGAGGCGCACCTCGCCCTTCGGATCGGCATAGGGCTCTCGTTCGATGCAGGCCGTCGTACAGGCCGAGCTGCGCCGCAGCGGATGGCCGCGACATAGCCGCCGGGACCGCCGCCGATCACCACCACGTCGAATTGCTTGGACATGTTGGCTGACCACTCTTGACGCCGGGACCCATGAGCTCGGCGTCGAACGCGGTTGATCAGAGATCCAGCAGCAGGCGCGCCGGATCTTCCAGCGCTTCCTTCATCGTCACCAGACCGAGCACCGCCTCGCGGCCGTCGATGATGCGGTGGTCGTAGGACATGGCCAGATAGTTGATCGGACGGATGACGATCTGGCCGTTCTCCACCACCGGCCGGTCCTTGGTGGCGTGGATGCCGAGGATGGCCGACTGCGGCGGATTGATGATCGGCGTGGACAGCATCGAGCCGAACACGCCGCCGTTGGAGATCGAGAAGGTGCCGCCGGTCAGTTCTTCCATGGTCAGCTTGCCGTCCTTGGCCTTGGCGCCGAACTCGGCGATCTTCTTCTCGATCTGCGGCCAGGCTCATCTGGTCGGCGTCGCGCAGGATCGGCACCACCAGGCCGCGCGGCGATGCCGACGGCGATGCCGATGTCGAAGTAGCCGTGATAGACGATGTCGTTGCCGTCGACCGAGGCGTTGAGCACCGGGTACTTCTGCAGCGCCTGCACCGCCGCCTTGACGAAGAAGCGACATGAAGCCGAGCTTGACGCCGTGCTCCTTCTCGAACTTGTCCTGGTACTTGCTTGCGCAGGTCCATCACCGGCGCCATGTTCACCTCGTTGAAGGTGGTCAGGATGGCGTTGGTGGACTGCGACTGCGACCAGGCGCTCGGCGACGCGGGCGCGCAGGCGCGACATCGGCACGCGCTGCTCCGGGCGCTCGGCGACGATGGCGTCGGCAGTCGACCGACGCGCGCGGCTGCGGCAGCGCCGGCTTGGCGCGCGGTCGCCGGCGCGGCGACCGGCGCCGGCGCGGCGGGCGGCAGTCGGCGCCTGGCGCGCCGCCAGCACGTCGTCCTTGGTGACGCGGCCGCCGCGGCCGGTGCCGGTGACGTCTGCGCGGCCACTAGCCCCTTCTCGTCCATCAGCTTGCGCGCCGCCGGGCATGGCCACGCCGGCTGCCGCGCCGGCGGACGGCGCCGCGGCGCTTGGCTGCGGCCGGCGGCGCTGCCGCGGCCTGGAGCTGCACCGGCCGCAGCCTTCGCTTCGGTATCGATCTGGGCGATCACGTCGCCGGAGGTGACCGTCTCGCCGTTGCCCTTGACGATCTTGACCAGCACGCCGGCATCGGGCGCCGGCATTTCCAGCACGACCTTGTCGGTCTCGATGTCGATCAGGTTCTCGTCGCGGGCGACGGCCTCGCCCACCTTCTTGTGCCAGGACACCAGCGTGGCCTCGGCACACCGACTCCGACAGCTGCGGAACTTTGACGTCGATGATCATGATTGTCCCTCTGTCCGTGTTAGTTTATCAGTCACTCGATGCTCGCCCAAGGCGGCCTCGACGAGTGCCTTCTGTTGGACGTTGTGCTTGGCTGTAGTAGCCGACCGCCGGCGACGCCGACGCCGGACGCGCCACCAGCATCGCAGCGTCTGGCCCTTGCGCAGATGCTCGTGTCGAGATGGTGGCGCGATGCGCAGTACCAGGCGCCCTGGTTCTGCGGCTCTTCCTGACACCAGACGATTTCCTTGGCGTTCGGGATACTTCGCCAGTTCCGCCGCCAGACGCGTCCTCCGGGAACGGATAGAGCTGCTCGATGCGCACGATGGCGACGTTCTCGATCTTGCGCTCGCGCCGTGCCGCCAGCAGGTCGTAGTAGACCTTGCCGGAGCACAGGCACGACGCGCGTCACCTTCTTCGCATCGAGCTCGTCGATCTCGCCGATCACCGTCTGGAAGGTGCCCTTGGCCAGATTCGTCCAGGGCGAGCACGGCATCCTTGTGGCGCAGCAGCGACTTGGGCGTCATGACGATCAGCGGCTTGCGCTGCTTGCGCAGCATCTGCCGGCGCAGCAGGTGGAAGATCTGCGCCGGCGTTGCGTCGGCATGCAGACTTCCAGTTGAGCTCGGCGCACAGCTGCATGTAGCGCTCGAGGCGCGCCGACGAGTGCTCCGGACCCTGCCCTTCGTAGCCGTGCGGCAGCAGCATGCACCAGGCCGCAGCCAGCGGCCCCACTTGGCCTCGCCGGAAGTGATGAACTGGTCGATCACGACCTGGGCGCCGTTGGCGAAGTCGCCGAACTGCGCTTCCCAGATCACCAGTTCGTTCGGGCTCGGCCGTGGCGTAGCCGTACTCGAAGGCCAGCACCGCCTCCTCGGACAGCACCGAGTCGAAGCACGATGGAACGGCGCCTGCTTTTCCTGCAGGTGCTGCAGCGGCATGTAGGTGCCGTCGTCCCACTTCTCGCGATTCTGGTCGTGCAGCGCGGCGTGGCGGTGGAAGAAGGTGCCGCGGCCGACGTCCTCGCCGGAGATGCGCACGCCGTAGCCGGCCACCAGCAGCGAGGCGTAGGCCAGGTTCTCGGCCATGCCCCAGTCGAGCGGCAGCTTGCCCGCGCCCATCGCGCGGCGATCGTCGATGATCTTCTTGCACCCGGGAATGCAGGGTGAAGCTCGGCCGGGACGTCGGTCAGGCGCTCCGCCAGCCGCTTGCAGTTCCTTCATCGGCACGCGTGGTATCGCACTTCTCGGTGTACGGCTGCTCGGCGATACGGCGTCCAGTCGACGCGCGAACTTGCGCTGGTAGTTGGTGAGCACCGGGTTGTATCAGAGTGTCGCCCTCGTCGAGCGCTGCGCGGTAGTCCTTGATCATCTGCTCCGGCTCGTCCGTCGGCCACGACGCCCTGCGGCCACCAGCTTGTCGGCGTACAGCTTGCGCGTGCCCGGGATGCGCGGCGATCTTCTTGTACATCAGCGGCTGCGTGACCATCGGCTCGTCCTGCTCGTTGTGGCCGAGCTTGCGGAAGCAGATGATGTCGACCACGACGTCCTTCTTGAACTCATGGCGGAACTCGATGGCGATGCTGGGTCACCAGCGCCACCGCTTCCGGATCGTCGCCATTGACGTGGAAGATCGGCGCCTCGACCATCTTGAAGATGTCGGTGCAGTAGATGCGACGGAGCGGTAGTCGCGCGGATCGGAGGTGGTGAAGCCGATCTGGTTGTTGACGACGATGTGCACCGTGCCGCCGGTGCCGTAGCCGCGCGTCTGCGAGAAGTTGAGCATCTCCTGGTTCACGCCCTGGCCGGCGACGGCGGCGTCGCCGTGGATCAGCACCGGCAGCACCTGGCTGCCTTGCCCTCGTCGCCGCGCCGGACCTGGCGCGCATAGACCGAGCCCTCGACCACCGGGTTGACGATCTCCAGGTGCGACGGGTTGAAGGCCAGCGTCAGGTGCACCGGGCCGCCCGGCGTGGAGACGTCGGACGAGTAGCCCATGTGGTACTTGACGTCGCCGGCCGACAGATCCTGCGCCTTCTTGCCCTCGAATTCGTCGAACAGCATCGTCGGCGCTTGCCCAGCGTATTGACCAGCACGTTGAGGCGGCCGCGGTGGGCCATGCCGATGACGATCTCCTTGACGCCCATGCGCGCCGGCGGCGCGGATCAGCTCGTCCATGGCGACGATCAGCGATTCGCCGCCTTCGAGCGAGAAGCGCTTCTGGCCGACGTAGCGGGTATGCAGGTAGCGCTCCAGCGTTTCGGCCGCGGTCAGGCGCTCCAGAAAGCGCTTCTTCTCGTCGGCCGTGAAGGTCGGCGTCGACGCGGATCGGCTCGAGGCGCGCCTGGATCCAGCGCTTCTGCGCCGACGTCGGCAGATGTACATGTACTCGGCGCCGATCGAGCCGCAGTAGGTCTGCCGCACCGCCTCGAGGATCTCGCGCAGGGTCGGCTCGCTCGGGCACCGCGGCGAACGAGCCGGCGTTGAAGTTCTGGCCGAGGTCGGCCTCGGTGAAGCCGTAGTAGGACGGATCGAGTTCGGCGATCTGCGGCCGCTCGTGGCGCTTGAGCGGATCGAGCTGCGCCCAGCGGTTGCCGAGGAAGCGGTAGGCGTTGATCATCTGCAGAACCGAGACCTGCTTCTCGTCGTGACTGCGGTCGCCGCGCGCGCCGGCGCGTGCAGCGTGCCATCCTTGGCGCGCTGGGCGAAGGAGGCGATGACCGGCGCGTGGGCCACGTCCGGCCGCGTACGCCGGCGCCGGGCAGTGCGCCAGCTTGTCGAAATAGTCGCGCCACTGCTCGGTCGACCGACGCCGGGATTGTCGAGGTAGCTGCTCGTACAGTTCCTCGATGAACGGCGCGTTGCGCGCCGAAGAGGTAGGAGTTGCCGAGCATCTGTTTCATCATGTCAGTCACCTCTGTCGTGTGAGGGTGCGAGCCTGGGTGAAAACAGGACGGGAAGGCGGAGGCACCGCCGGCGCCCCGTCCTCCATCACCGCATCAGCGCTGGTCGATGCGGCGGCACGTCGCGCTGCGGCGGCGCCGGTGTAGAGCTGGCGCGGACGGCCGATCTTCTGCTCCGGATCGGCAGATCATCTCGTCCCACTGCGCGATCCAGCCGACGGTGCGCGCCAGGGCGAAGATGCAGGTGAACATCTGGGTCGGAATGCCCAGCGCCTTCTGCACGATGCCGGAGTAGAAGTCGACGTTCGGGTAGAGCTTCTTCTCGACGAAGTACTCGTCCTCCAGCGCGATCGTCTCCAGTTCCATGGCCAGCTTGAACAGCGGGTCGTTCTGCAGGCCCAGTTCGTTCAGCACCTCGTGGCAGGTCTCGCGCATCAGCTTGGCGCGCGGATCGAAGTTCTTGTAGACGCGGTGACCGAAGCCCATCAGCTTGAAGCGGATCGTTCTTGTCCTTGGCGCGCTTGATGTACTCGCGGCACGCGCGACACGTCGCCGATCTCTTCCAGCATCTTCAGGCAGGCTTCGTTGGCGCCGCCGTGCGCCGGGCCCCACAGGCAGGCGATGCCGGCGGCGATGCAGGCGAACGGGTTGGCGCCGGACGAGCCGGCCAGACGCACCGTCGAGGTCGAGGCGTTCTGCTCGTGGTCGGCATGCAGGATGAAGATGCGGTCGAGCGCACGCGACCAGCACCGGGTTCGGCTTGTACTCCTCGCACGGCGTGGCGAACATCATGTGCATGAAGTTGGCCGTGTAGTCGAGATCGTTGCGCGGATACATGAACGGCTGGCCGATGTTGTACTTGTAGGCCATGGCCGACGATGGTCGGCATCTTGGCGATCAGGCGGTTGGCGCGACATGTCGCGGTGCTCCGGATCGCTGAAGTCCATGCGCGTCGTGATAGAAGGCCGACAGGGCGCCGACCACGCCGACCATGACCGCCATCGGATGCGCGTCGCGGCGGAAGCCCGGTGAAGAAGCGCGACAACTGCTCGTGCACCATGGTGTGGTGCTTGATGCGTGCTTGCGAAGTCCTGCGTTCTGCTCGGCGTTCGGCAGTTCGCCGTTCTTGAGGATCAGGTAGCAGACTTCGAGGAAGTTGCACTGCTCGGCCAGTTGCTCGATCGGGTAGCCGCGGTACAGCAGCTCGCCCTTGTCGCCGTCGATATAGGTGATCGACGACTTGCAGGCTGCCGTGGACAGAAAGCCGGGGTCGAAGGTGAACATGCCGGTCTTGGCGTACAGCGTGCGGATATCGATGACGTCCGGGCCGATGGTGCCGGACATGATCGGAAGTTCGATGGTCTTGCCGTCGATCGTCAGGTTGCCGTGCGTTGCGTCGTCATGTCTTGCCCCTGTCAGGTCTCAGTTGAAAGACCGTCACTGCCTGTCGCCGCCGTCGGCGCTCAACCGGCACGCAGCAGGTCGACCAGTTTCTTGCAACTGCGGATCGTCTGCATCTCCCTGCGGCCGCTCACCAGGTCCCACAGATCGTGGTCCTCCACTGTCGAGCAGCCGCTCGAGCGCGGCAGCTGCGTCGTCGTCGAGCGTCGTCGAAACGCTGCGCCAGAAAGCGCTGAAAGACCAGATCGAGTTCCAGCAGCGCGCGCCGATGCAGTGCCAGCGCAGCTTTCCGCGGCTGGGCGCGAGCTCGCATGTCTCGTCGGCAGTCGCGCTAGACCGCCCGCCGCACCATCATGTCCTTGATCTTGCCGATCGCCTTGGTCGGATTGAGACCCTTCGGACAGACGTCGACGCAGTTCATGATGCGTGTGGCAGCGGAACAGCCGGTACGGATCCTCGAGATTGTCGAGACGCTCGCTGGTCGCCTGGTCGCGCGTATCGGCGATGAAGCGGTAGGCGGTGAGCAGGCCGGCCGGGCCGACGAACTTGTCCGGGTTCCACCAGAACGACGGGCAGGAGGTCGAGCAGCAGGCGCACAGGATGCACTCGTAGAGGCCGTTCAGTTCCTCGCGATCCTCCGGCGACTGCAGGCGCTCGCGCTCCGGCGGCGGATCGTTGTTGATCAGGTAGGGCTTGATCGAGTGGTACTGCTTGAAGAACTGCGTCATGTCGACGATCAGGTCGCGGATCACCGGCAGGCCGGGCAGCGGGCGCAGCACGATCGGCTGCTTCAGGCTCGTCCATGTCGGTCAGGCAGGCCAGGCCGTTGCGTGCCGTTGATGTTCATCGCATCGGAACCGCAAACGCCTTCGCGACAGGAACGGCGGAAGGACATCGAATCGTCCTTCGCCTTGAGCTTGACCAGCGCATCGAGCAGCTTGCGGTCGGTCGGATCGAGCTCGACCGAGATGTCCTGCATGTAGGGCTTGTCGTCCTTGTCCGGATCGTAGCGGTAGATCTTGAATTGCATGGTGCGGGTTGCTCATGTCTGTGTCTCCGTCAGTACGCGCGCGTCTTCAGCGCGATGGTCTCGACGGTGAGCGGTGTCAGCTTCACCGACTTGTAGTCGAGACGGTTGCCTTCCTTGTACCAGAGCGTGTGCTTGAGCCAGTTCTGGTCGTCGCGGCCGTTCGGGTGCTCCGGCGTATCCGGCGCATCGTCGCGCACGTGGGCGCCACGCGACTCCTTGCGCGCCTCGGCCGAAACCATCGTGGCCACGGCCACCTCGATCAGGTTGTCCAGTTCCAGCGCCTCGACGCGCGCCGTGTTGAAGACCTTGGACTTGTCCTTGATCTCGGTGCTCATCGACCTGCTTCTCGCACCTCCAGAATCTTGCTCACGCCTTCCTTCAGCATGTCGGCGAAGCGGAACACGCCGCAGTGGTTCTGCATCGTGCGCTGCATGGCGAGCCGCGTCTCGTGCACGTTGGCGCCGTCCTTCTGGGTGTCGAGCCGGTTGAGACGCGCCAGCGTGCGGTCGATGGCGTCCTGCGGCAGTGTCCTTGTGCGCCTTGGGCGACTTCTTCAAGTTCTTCCACCGCGGTCTCGCCGGCCGACTTGCCGAACACCAGCAGGTCGAGCAGCGAGTTGGTGCCGAGACGATTGGCGCCATGCACCGAGGCGCAGGCGCATTCGCCGGCGGCGTAGAAGCCGGGCACCGGCGTGCTCATGCTGCTGCCGTGCGGCACCACCACCTGACCCAGGTAGTTGGTCGGAATGCCGCCCATCTGGTAGTGGCAGGTCGGCACCACCGGAATCGGCTCCTTGATCGGATCGACGCCGGCGAACTGGATCGCGATCTCGCGGATACCCGGCAGGCGCTTCATGATGATCTTCGGATCGAGGTGGGTGATGTCGAGCAGCACGAAATCCTTGTGCGGCCCGCAGCCGCGTCCTTCGTTGATCTCGGTGACCATGGCGCGCGAAACCACGTCGCGCGAGGCCAGATCCTTGGCGTTCGGCGCATAGCGCTCCATGAAGCGCTCGCCGTTGCTGTTGCGCAGGATGCCGCCCTCGCCGCGCACGCCCTCGGTGATCAGCACGCCGGCACCGGCGACGCCGGTCGGGTGGAACTGCCAGAACTCCATGTCTTCCAGCGGAATGCCGGCGCGCGCCGCCATGCCCAGGCCGTCGCCGGTGTTGATGAAGGCATTGGTCGAAGAGTAGTAGATGCGGCCGGCACCGCCGGTGGCGAAGATCGTCGCCTTGGCGTGGAAGACGACGATCTCGCCGGTCTCCATCTCCATGGCGATGACGCCGAGCACCTCGCCTTCGGCATCGCGAATCAGATCCAGCGCCATCCACTCGACGAAGAACTGGGTGTTGGCCTTGACGTTGCGCTGGTACATCGCATGCAGCATGGCGTGACCGGTGCGGTCGGCCGCGGCGCAGGAGCGGCGCACCGGCTTCTCGCCGAAGTTCGACATGTGGCCGCCGAACGGGCGCTGGTAGATCTTGCCGTTATCGAGACGGTCGAACGGCATGCCGTAGTGCTCGAGTTCGATCACCACTTCGTTGGCCTTGCGGCACATGAACTCGATGGCGTCCTGGTCGCCGAGCCAGTCGGAACCCTTGACGGTGTCGTACATGTGCCAGTGCCAGTGATCCTCCTCGGAGTTGCCGAGCGAGGCGGCGACGCCGCCCTGGGCGGCGACGGTGTGCGAGCGGGTCGGAAACACCTTGGTCAGCACGGCGGTCTTGAGGCCGGACTTCGGACAAGCTGGATGGCGGCGCGCAGGCCGGCGCCGCCGGCGCCGACGATCACCGCATCGAATTTGCGAACGGTTATGCTCACTCACAGCCTCCACAGAGTCTGCGCCGCCCAGCCGGCGTAGCCGACCAGCAGCAGGGCGACGATCACGTGCAGCGTCAGGCGCACGCCGGTCGGCTTGATGTAGTCCATCCAGATGTCGCGGACGCCGATCCAGGCGTGATAGAAGAGGCTGACGAAGAACAGGAAGGTGACGAAGCGCATGAAGCCGTTGGCGAACAGCGCGCGCCAGGATTCGTAGCTCGACCGGAGACAGTGGCCAGCAGCGCCACCGCCAGGATCACGCGTGTAGACGCGCCATGACGACGGCGGTGACGCGCTGCACGAGCCAGTCCTTGAGGCCGTAATGGGCGCCGACGACGATGCGATTCACCATAGCAGTATCACTCCCAGGATGAGGGTCAGCGGCAGGCTCACCGCCAGCACGGCCCAGGCGCTGCGCGCGCGCCGGCAGGCAGATCCACGCCCTTGTGCAGATCGAGGAACAGGATAGCGGATGCCGGCGCAGAAGTGATGCAGGTAGGACCAAAGCAAGCCCAGCAGGATCAGCTTGACCAGCGGATGGGCAACCACCGCCTTGTAGGTGTCGAAGCTCTCGGGCGAATCCGAGGCTGCTGGCAAACAGATACAGCAGAAAGGGCAGCATCAGAAACAGCACCGCGCCGCTGACGCGGTGCAAGATCGAAACGAAGCCCGGCAGAGGCAGGCGTGATCTGCGACCAGATTGAGGTATTTCGGCCGCCTCTTTTGTCATCTCTGTCATATCCACGTCCCCTTCGACTGGCTGCCGCAGCGCACGACATGACGCCGGACAGTTTCGAAAGAACGTTAATTTTATACGCTAACCGCGAACTTGACTAGGCTGAATGCTATCGCCCGATTAACTCAGCTCGTTCAGATAGAAGTGCTCGGCCGTGCGAGTACAGCCCGCGACGCCATTCCACCGGCCGGTCGCCGTAGGTGTAGCGTGACGCGCTCCACCGACAGCAGCGGGCTGCCCTCGGCCACGCCGCAGCAGCTCGGCGCTGGCCCGGTCGGCGGCCACCGCGCGCAGCCTTTCCTCGGCGCGGATCATGCGCACGCCGAAGCGCGATTCGAACAGGCTGTAGAGCGAGCCCTGGTAGTCCTGCAGCACTTCCAGGGTGAGGCCGGGAAACACCTCGCCCGGCAGATAGATTTCATCGACCACCACCGGCTTGGCCGCGAACTTCAGCAGGCGGCGCACGATGATGATCGGCGCGCCGGGCTCGAGGCCGCAGCACGCGCGCACACTTCCTGGCCCGCCTTGGCCCGCCAGCATTCCAGGGGCACGCTGTCGGGATGCGTCAGTTCGCCCGACAGGGGCGCCAGGCGCAGGAAGCGGAACAGGGCACGCGGATCGTCGTGGGAGGCGACGAAGGTACCCTTGCCCTGGCGACGCACGAGCAGATTCTCGGCTGCCATCTCGTCGATGGCCTTGCGCACCGTACCCTGGCTGACGTTGAAACGCTGCGCCAGTTCCATCTCGCTGGGAATGGCCTCGCCGGGACGCCACTCGCCGATTCACGAGCCCCTGCAGGATCAGACTCTTGATCTGCCGATACAGCGGGTTGAAAGTCGGGGACTGCTGCGCCATGGCGCGAATTGAAGCATAAATTTTTTTAGACTGTCCATAGTCTATCTTATGTCTTATATAAGATATATATTATACTATTGACACCGATCGGACCGATTTTCCTAGGATGCGCGCGCACCACGCCAATCGCCAGCATGGCCAGCCCACCGCAACGACGCCGCAGCAGTTCATCGTCCATCAACCCAGACGCGAGGAGTACTAACCATGGCCAAAGCCCCCGTACGTGTTGCAGTCACCGGCGCCGCCGGTCAGATCGGTTACGCCCTGCTGTTCCGCATCGCCAGCGGCGAAATGCTCGGCAAGGACCAGCCCGTCATCCTGCAGATGCTGGAACTGCCGATGGAAAAGGCCCAGCAGGCGCTCAAGGGCGTGATGATGGAACTGGAAGACTGCGCCTTCCCGCTGCTGGCCGGCATGGTCGGCACGGCCGACCCGAAGGTCGCCTTCAAGGATGCCGACTACGCCCTGCTGGTCGGCGCCAAGCCGCGCGGGCCCGGGCATGGAGCGCAAGGATCTGCTGGCGGAGAACGCCAAGATCTTCATCGAGCAGGGCAAGGCGATGAACGCAGATCGCCGTCGCGCGACATCCGCGTCATCGTCGTCGGCAACCCGGCCAACACCAATGCCTACATCGCCATGAAGTCGGCGCCGGACCTGCCGAAGGCCAACTTCACCTCGATGATGCGCCTGGACCACAACCGCGCCATGTCGCAGACTCGCCGCCAAGACCGGCAAGCCGGTCGACGCCGTGGAGAAGATGGTCGTCTGGGGCAACCACTCGCCGACCATGTACCCGGACATCCGCTTCGCCACCGTCGCCGGCCAGACCGCGCCGGCGCTGGTGAATGACGAGGCCTGGTACCGAACGAGTACATCCCCAAGGTGGGCAAGCGCGGCGCCGCCATCATCGAAGCGCGCGGCCTCTCGTCCGCCGCCTCCGCCGCCAACGCCGCCATCGACCACATGCACGACTGGGCGCTGGGCAGCAACGGCAAGTGGGTCACCATGGGCATTCCCTCCGACGGCTCCTACGGCATCCCCGAAGGCATCCTCTACGGCGTGCCCGGTGCATCTGCACGCCGGGCAAGTACACAGCGCGTCACGGGCCTGGAAATCGACGACTTCTCGCGCGAGAAGATGGACGTCACGCTCAAGGAACTGACCGAAGAGCAGGACGGCGTCAAGGACCTGCTCGGCTAGATCGCACACTCCCGCGACGGGGCGGAACGGAGCCGGGCGCCGACGATGCGCCCGGCCGCGCCATGCCCCGCTGCGGGACGGGCGGCATCGCCATGAGCCAACTGCATTCATCCTGAGCCGTTCTGTTCCAGGGCGAGAAGCCCTTCCCCATGCTGCCGGCCTGCGATCACTATGCCGGCAGCGAGAAGCTGATGTCGAAGTCCCTGGCGCTGCAGCGCGAGCTCGGGCCGCATCTTCGACATCACCTGCGACTGCGAGGACGGCGCACCGGCCGGCGCGCGAGCGCGAGCACGCGCAACTGGTCGCCATCTGTCATCGCCGGCGCCGACAACGCCTACGGCCGCGTCGGTGCCCGCATCCACGACATCAGCCACCCGCACTGGCGCGACGACCTCGAGATCATCGTCGCGCGGCGCCGGCCAGCGCCTGGCCTTCATCACCCTGCCCAAGGCCGACCTGCGTCGACGACGTGCTCGGCCATGCGATCGCGCTTGCAGCGACAGTCGCCGCGCGCCACGGCCTCGATCGCGACCGATCCCGGTGCACGTGCTGATCGAAACCCACGGCGCGCTGCGCGAAGTCTGCCAGATCGCCGCCCTGCCCGAAGTCGAATGCATCGATTTCGGCCTGATGGATTTCGTCAGCGCCCATCACGGCGCCATTCCCGCCTCGGCCATGAAGAGCCCCGGCCAGTTCGAGCACCCGCTGGTCGTGCGCGCCAAGTGCGAGATCGCCGCCGCCGCGCTGGCCGCCGGCGTCGTGCCCGCGCACAACGTCACCACCGAACTGCACGATCTCGACGTCGTGCGCGACGATGCCCGCCGCGCCCGCAACGAATTCGGCTTCCTGCGCATGTGGAGCATCCATCCCGACCAGATCGCCCGATCGTCGAGGCCATGCAGCCCGACTTCGCCGAAGTCCAGGAGGCGGCGGAACATCCTCCTCGCCGCCCAGGACGCCGATTGGGGACCGATCCGCCATCAGGGCCGCCTGCACGACCGCGCCTCCTACCGCTACTACTGGGAACTGCTGCAGCGCGCGCGCGGTCACCGGCGTCGAACTGCCGCCGACGCGCGCAGCGCCTTCTTCTCGCCGATCGCATCCTCAGTCCGACACGCCGCCGCACCACGAAAGGAGTTCCGATGAAATTTCACCCAGTGTCCGCCGTTCTCGTCCTGGTCTCGGCACTCGCCGCCGCCGTCGCAGCCGCCCTGGCCGTCGGATCTGCCCAAGCGCAAGTCCAGGGCTGTGGGAGGTCAAGACCGCGATGCCCGACATGCCGGCCCAGGCGCAGCAGGCGTCCGATCGCAGGTCAATGCGTCGACGAGAAGACCGACGACATGTCTCATGCAGTTGCGCGCATGCCGAAGTCCGAGCAGCCTGCTCGAAGATGCGACATCAAGCGCGACGGCGAGCGCTACGACTCATCCACTCGGTGTGCAAGGACGATCAGCGGCACCGTGACCACCGACGCGTGTTCAGCGGCAAGCTTCGATTCCAGCCTATCGCGCCGAACATCAAGGTCACGTACGAGCCCGCCGATGCATGGCATGTCGGAGTCGACGCATGGTCGCTGGAGGCGCGCTGGCTAGGCCCGTGCAAAGCCGGCCATGAACCCGGCGACATCATGATGCCCAACGGCCATGAAGTTCAATCCAGCGCAGATGGGCGGCCCGTAACCGCCGCCAGCCGCCACCCCGAAACCAGGCCCGACCCACCCCAACACTCCTTCAAGGAACCATCATGCTCGAAGCCTATCGCCAGCACGTCGCCGAACGCGCCGCCCTCGGCATTCCCGCCGCTGCCGCTCACCGCAGCAGCAGACCGCCGATCTGATCGAGCTCCTCAAGCATCCGCCCAAGGGCGAAGAGGCGTTCCTGGTCGACCTGCATCACCCATCGCGTGCCGGCCGGCGTGGACGACGCCGCCAAGGTCAAGGCGTCGTTCCTGGCCGCAGTCGCCCTCGGCAAGGAAGCCTGCCCGCTGATCTCGCGCGAGAAGGCGACGGAACTGCTCGGCACCATGCTCGGCGGCTACAACATCAAGCCGCTGATCGATCTGCTGGACGACGCCGAGTGTCGGCGCCGTCGCCGCCGAGGGCCTGTCGAAGACGCTGCTGATGTTCGACGCCTTCCACGACGTCAAGGAAAAGGCGGACAAGGGCAACGCCAATGCCAAGAAGGTGACTGCAGTCCTGGGCCGACGCCGAGTGGTTCACCTCGCGCCCGCAGGTGCCGCAAAGCCTGACCGTCACCATCTTCAAGGTCACGCGGCGAGACCAACACCGACGACCTCTCGCCCGCGCCCGACGCCTGGAGCCGCCCCGACATCCCGCTGCACGCGCTGGCCATGCTGAAGAACGCGCGCCCCGGCATCGAGCCCGACGAGCCGGGCAAGATCGGCCCGATCAAGCAGCTCGAAGCCCTGAAGGCCAAGGGCAACCTGGTGGCCTACGTCGGCGACGTGGTCGGCACCGGCTCCTCGCGCAAGTCGGCGACCAACTCCGTGCTGTGGTTCACCGGCGAGGACATTCCCTTCGTGCCGAACAAGCGCTTCGGCGGCGTCTGCCTCGGCAGCAAGATCGCGCCGATCTTCTACAACACCATGGAAGATGCCGGCGCGCTGCCGATCGAACTCGACGTGTCGAAGATGGAGATGGGCGACGTCATCGAACTGCGCCCCTACGAAGGCAAGGCGCATGCAAGGACGGCGAAGTGATCGCCGAATTCACAGGTCAAGTCCGACGTCATGTTCGACGAAGTGCGCGCCGGCGGCCGCATTCCGCTGATCATCGGCCGCGGCCTCACCGCCAAGGCGCGCGAGGCGCTGGGCCTGCCGCCTCCACCCTGTTCCGCCTGCCGGCAGACCCGGCCGATTCCGGCAAGGGCTACTCGCTGGCGCAGAAGATGGTCGGCCGCGCCTGCGGCCTGCCGCGACGACGGGCAGCAACGGGCGTCCGTCCCGGCACCTACTGCGAACCGAAGCATGACCACCGTCGGCTCCCAGGACACCACCGGCCCGATGACCCGCGACGAGCTGAAGGACCTCGCCTGCCTCGGCTTCTCCGCCGACCTGGTGATGCAGTCCTTCTGCCACACCGCCGCCTACCCGAAGCCGGTGGACGTCAAGACCCACCACGAGCTGCCCGCCTTCATCTCCACCCGCGGCGGCGTTTCGCTGCGGCCCGGCGACGGCGTCATCCACTCCTGGCTCAACCGCCTGCTGCTGCCCGACACCGTCGGCACCGGCGGCGACTCGCACACCCGCTTTCCCGATCGGCATTTCCTTCCCGGCCGGCTCCGGCCTGGTCGCCTTCGCCGCCGCCACCGGCGTCATGCCGCTGGACATGCCGGAATCGGTGCTGGTGCGCTTCAAGGGCGACATGCAGCCGGGCGTCACGCTGCGCGACCTGGTCAACGCCATTCCGCTCTACGCCATCAAGGCCGGGTCTGCTGACCGTCGAGAAGAAGGGCAAGAAGAACATCTTCTCCGGCCGCATCCTGGAGATCGAGGGCCTGCCCAAGCTCAAGGTCGAACAGGCGTTCGAGCTGTCCGACGCGTCCGCCGAACGTTCCGCCGCCGGCTGCACGGTGCGCCTGGACAAGGAACCGATCATCGAGTACATGAACTCGAACATCGTGCTCATGAAGTGGATGATCGCCAACGGCTACCAGGACCGCGCGCACGCTGGAGCGCCGCATCAAGGCCATGGAAGCATGGCTCGCCGAGCCCGAACTGCTGGCGCCGGACGCCGATGCCGACTACGCCGCCGTCATCGAGATCGACCTGGCACGACATCAAGGAGCCGATCGTCGCCTGCCCGAACGACCCGGACGACGTGAAGCTGCTGTCCGAAGTGGCCGGCGACAAGATCGACGAAGTGTTCATCGGCTCGTGCATGACCAACATCGGCCACTTCCGCGCCGCCGGCAAGCTGCTCGACGGCAAGAGCGACCTGCCGGTGCGGCTGTGGATCGCCCCGCCCACCAAGATGGACCAATACGTGCTGACCGAGGAAGGCTACTACGGCATCCTCGGGCGCACCGGCGCGCGCATGGAAATGCCCGGCTGCTCGCTGTGCATGGGCAACCAGGCGCAGATCCGCAAGGGCAGCACGGCGATGTCCACCTCGACGCGCAACTTCCCCAACCGCCTCGGCATCGACACCCGCGTCTATCTCGGCTCGGCCGAACTGGCCGCCGTCTGCGCCCTGCATCGGCAAGATTCCGACGGTGGCCGAGTACATGGCCGCAGGTGAGGCGTCGTCAACCAGAAGGCCGGCGACATCTACCGCTACATGAACTTCGACCAGATCGCCGACTTCAAGGACGTGGCGGATACGGTGACGGTCTGAGCTTCGACCAACACAACCAGTAAGATGGCCCGCTTCGGCGGGCCATTTTCTTGCCGCCGCGTCGCACGATTGGTCATGGCCCGGAAGCATTGTAGGGTGCGCCGTGCGCACCGGATCCGAACCGGTGCGCACGGCGCACCCTACTGCATTGTCGGCATTGACAGCCAAGCTTCTACGTCTGTACAGTTAGTATGTACATGTCGGAGGCAGCCATGAGCGAAGTCAATATCACGACCTTGCGCCAGCACCTGCCGGAGTATCTGGCACGCGTCGAGCGGGGCGAGCACATACGGGTCACCTCCCGCGGCCGGGTGATCGCCGAAATCGCGCCACCGGCGCCGGAACCGGATGCTTCCGAGGCGGCACGCGCCAGGCTCAAGGGCAGCCTCGTCCACTACGAACAACCATTGGAACCGGTCCTGCCCGCCGAGGAGTGGGAGATTAATCGTTGATCCTGCTGGATACCCACGTCCTGGTTTGGTGGCTCACCCAGGCGCCGGGGCTTTCCGCTTCGGCGAAGCGGGCAATCCAGCGCAACTCCGCCCGCGGCGAAATCGCCGTGTCCGCTATCAGTGTGCTGGAGATTGCGACCGCCGTCCGCCGCGGCCGGCTGCAATTCACCGTGCCGGTTGCGCAGTGGCTTGCGGACATGCGTTGCATTCCCGAACTACGCCTGGAGCCCGTCTCGGCCGATATCGCCGCCCTTGCCGGAAGTCTGCCCGAGCCCATGCATGGCGACCCGGCCGACCGGATCATCGCCGCAACAGCTACCGTCCTGAGCGCGGCCCTCGTCACCGCCGACGCGCGGTTGCGGTCGAATCGATCGATCAAGTCGATCTGGTAATCGGCACGGCTGCGCCGCAATTCGGTTTCGGGTCAGTTGCCGGCAGCGTCGTAGGGTGCGCCGTGCGCACCATTTCCCCAACGGGTGCGCGCAGTGCACCCCTACTGCACTGACCGGCGACGGAGGCGGCGTTCTCTGGCCCGACATTGACGAGGACATCAGCATCCAGGGCGTGCTTTACGGAACGCCGGCGCCGAGGCCGGCGGTCGAAATCAGGGCCGTGCAGCCTTCGCATCACCTACCCTTCAGCTCACGCATCCTGTTGATCTCGTCGCAGCCCAACACTCCGGCAGGTCGGTAGGGTGCACCGCGCGCACCCTACCAGCCTAATCCTTGTTGCAGTCCGGCAGTTGTCCGAACCGTTGGACGTGGGCCAGTAGGACCAGGCGTTCAACGTACTTGATATACGCCTTGAATGCTGGTTCGTCGCGAGGTACGGCAAGAACTGCCACATTGCAGGAGTCCAAAGTCATCCGTTCTCGGCAGGAGTCAAAGAACGTACGACCACCCGAGTGATTTGCTCTGCCGTCGCATTGAGGCGCGCTCGAACAGATTCATACGTTGCCTAAGTGATTGTGCATGGCCTGTTGTTTCTCCCACATACAGCAATCGCTTTTCGATCGTGGGGACACCGGTAGCCGGACCATCGGTAATCAAGTAGATGCCCGGCCAATCCGTGTTCTCAAGCTGGTCCGGCTGATTCCGCTCCCTCCAATTGATCCATTTCGAGAAGCGCGCCGGTATCTGCGCGACCCTCACCGTACGGTGGGACGCTCACGGTATGCTGCCCGGTCCCAGCCTTGGGTTCCGCGTCGAAGCTGCCGGCTGAGTTGGTCGGACTCGCCCTCAGCGGATGGCAAGTAATCCAGGTCCGCGACGCCCGGCAAGCTTGCGGAAGTCCCTCAACCGTGCCTGTTCCGTCAGCACTGAATGCCCATGGCGCGATGGCAGTGGCGGCAATGAGCTGCGTCGTACCGCGCGCCGATCGTCTCGTCGCGCGGCAGCGATGCGACGAGTTGGGCGTAGACCCGCGCGCATTCCAGATCGAAGGGGAACGATCGGGATGGCGGCAAGCAGGCTTTCGACGAAGGCATTGCGGCGATTGCGCTGCTCGTCGGTCTGCGCACGATGCACTCCGACCAGAAGCTCCGACGCGGTACATGGCGCTGAGGTAAGCCGGAACCGTACTCGCGCCAGCGCCCGAGATCGACCGGCGCCCGCCTCCGATCAGCGAGAACGAGAACATCGGTGTCCATTACGAGTCCCACGCGCTCGACCCCGCGGTCAGACTCGCGGTCCCCTCGTGCGATGTCTGCCAGGAACGCATCGGCATCGCGAGCCTCCGCGCTCGCCGCGATGCAGCCGCAGATGCGCGGGCGCAAGGCCGATCCGGCTGCTCGCCGAAGCCCGGCGGATGGCCGAAGGCCACGAAGGATAACGAGCGTCTGCGTCGCAAGATCGCCCAGCCCATACCATCATCGAGGTCCAAAAAAAACTGTGTCTCCCTACTGCTCGGGCGTCCCGACGGCCGAGGACCTGGACGAGAAATCCTGATGAGCGCGCTCAACGAACTGGTGCCCGACATCGGATTATAGCCCGCGCCTGCCCTCGCCTTGGCGTGTCAATCGCCGCGCGGTCTATCGGCGATGACGCCCGCCGCCCCAGCTCGCCACGCGTGAGCCCGCCGCTGCCGCCCTGAGGCCCCGGGCCCCGCTGGCGCTGAGCGGTCCGAACGCCACGCGTTGCTGCGACGTGCTCGACAGCGAGCGCTTTGCCGATTGCGCACCGCGCACGATCTACGCGCGGCTCCTCGACGAAGGGCCGCTACCTCGCCTCGGGCGCACCATGTACCGACTGCTGGCGGCAGCCGGAGAAACGCGCGAGCGCGCGATCAACGCGTCCATCCGGCCTACAGCCAAACCTGAGCTGCTCGCCATCGCACCCAACAGGTCTGGAGCTGGGACATCACGAGCTGAAGGTCCGGTCAAAGTGGAGCTACTTCTACCTCTACGTCATCCTCGACATTTCAGCCGCTACGCACGTGGGCTGGATGAATCGCCCCGCGCGGAGCGCAGCATCGCCGAACGGTGATCGCCGAATGGCAGTGACAATCAGGCGCCTGCCGAAGTCCCGCGCTGGCATGGCGGTAAAGGATCGATGCTCCAGATCCTGGAGATCAAGCGATCCGACTGCCGGAACCGCGATTACGTAATTCGGCGACCGCGGAACTTCCCTGCGAGGGTGCCCAGCCCCAGCACCTTCGCCGCTTTGGCCAGCCGCAGATCGAAGCAGGCGAAGGCGCAGGCTTCTCCTGCAGTCTCGGCGAGGAACTGCGCGGCGGCGAGCTGCACGGCATCGTAGCCGCGCAGGGCGAAGGTGTCGGCGAACTCGCCGGCGCGCTCGACGATGCTCTGGGATACCTCGATTACCACGTAGTGCGGCCAGTCGGCGGCGAACGCCTCCTTCGCCGTCTCGATGGCGGCGGCATCTTCCGGCGCTTCGCGGGCGCGGCGCGACAGGGCGGCGTGGATCTCCGCCCAAGTGATGCGGCAGGTGGCCACCGCTTCCGCCGCCTCTACGGCGGCGCGCACTTCCTCGCTGCCCGGCTCGACCACGTACAGCTTGACCAGGGCCGAGCTGTCGCAGTACAGGATCACCCGCGATCGTCCAGCAGCAGGTCGGAAACCAGCCGGCCGCCCGACGTCAGGCGTACCGCCGCTCCACGCGGTTTCCCGCCCGCCCATTGGGCCAAGCCGGTGGCGAGCAGGCGTGCCACCCCGGCATGCTGCGCCCCCGCCACACCCACGAGCCGTGCCACTACGCGGCGATGCGATGTGATCTCGATCGGCTCCCCGGTTCCTGCTTGCGCCAGGTACTGCGACAGATGAGCCTTCAAATCGCGCACCGATACTCTCATGCGAGACCTCAATTTGTGAAATCAACGCAATATTGTAGTCACCTTTTCACCGAGGCTCAATCTTCCGGCCAGCAACCCGGCCGGACCTCCCTCAGCCCTCGTCCTTCCGTGCCTCCCGCGCCATCCTCGTCTTGTGGCGCGCGATGTCGCCCGAGATCTGGCCGATGATCTCGGTGGCTGCCTCGACGATCTGTCCCGGGCCGAAGCCGGCGGCGGCGAGATCCTTGTAGAAGGCCTTGGCCAGCACCTTGGCCAGACGCGCCGGCGGCATCGCGCCGTCGGTCAGGCTGGCGGCGACCTCCGGCTCCTGCCGCGCCAGCGTCAATTGGGCGACCCGGGAGCGCAACAGGGTCTGCAGCCGATCCACCTGAACCGACTTGCCGATGAGCATGGCAACGATGCCCGCGCGCATCAGATCCGAGGGCCCGAAGGGCACGCTGCCCGGTCGGCCGGATACGTTCATGACGCCCAGCACGACCTGGCCGACGGCGATCGGAACACTCATGAAGCTCGCGCCGAGATCCTTGCGTCCCCGGGCGAGTTGGGCGAACTCGGAACTGCGGATGTCGGCGACCAGCACCGCCTGTCCGCGGTCCAGGACGGCGCCCGCGATCGACTCCCCGGCGCCCGGCCGCTCCTGCCAGGCCGCTTCGGGCAAGGTCGCGGTCGAGGCCCATAGGCGCAGCCGCGGCAGCTCCTCGCCGCCCTCCGACAGCAGCATGATGGAGCAATCCGAAGCATCCACCGAGTCCGCGGCCACGCGGGCAAGCTGCGACAGCCGCGCGTCGAGTTGCTCCCCGGCAGCGAGGAATACCGCCAGATCGTGCAGGCGGCCGAGTTCCGACGCGCTCATTGACTCTGCTCCTTTGGAAGCCATTGCGCGGTCGGCACCCGCAATCCCGGGAATCCGGGCTGCCGCACGACGCGCGACCATGGATCATACGGCAGCAGGAATGCCGGCATTGCATAATCGCTCCGTCGAACGCGTCCGCGAAGACGCAGGGGGCTGCGTTGGCCCGGACATTCGGCCGAAAGAGCCATGACTCCGCCGCCATGGCCGAACCGCGCCCCGACCGGCGTTGACCGCCGTCAATCCGCCCACGCGGCGAACGCAATAGGATTCTCATTCATCCCGATCCGCCGCCGCCCTTCGACGCAAGGAGTCGCGCCATGGACATCGCCCTACCCCCGCAAGCTGCCCAATCCCAACCGGTACCGGCCGCGCGCCGCCCGGCACCCCCACCACCGGCTGCGCGACCACAGGCGGTCCTGCCGGCCGACGGCTTCGATCGCGGCCTGCATGCCGCCCTGGGGCGGGCGACTTCGGCCATTTCGCCGTCTTCGCTCCTCCTCGCCTACACCGACTGGCTGTCGCACCTCGCCCTGTCTCCCGCCAAGCAGACCGAGCTGATGCAGAAGGCCTGGCGCAAGCTGGTGCGCCTGGCGCAGTATCTGCCGCACACCCTGTCCGAAAGCGAGCCGCCCTGCATCGAGCCGCTGGAGCAGGACCGCCGCTTCCGCCACCCGGAGTGGCGCCAGTGGCCGTTCAACGTGATCTACCAGGCGTTCCTGCTGAACCAGCAGTGGTGGTACAACGCCACCACGGAGATACGCGGCGTCTCGCAGCACCACGAGGAAGTGGTGACTTTCGTCACCCGGCAGTTGCTGGACGTGGTGTCGCCGTCGAACTACCCAATGACCAATCCGGAGGTACTGAAGAAGATCTTCGAAACCGGCGGGCAGAATCTGTACTACGGCTGGTTCAACTGGCTGACCGACTGGGAGCGCGCCCACGCCGGACGCGCCCCGGTGGGAACGGAGGCGTTCGAGGTCGGCGCGAACCTGGCGATCACGCCGGGCCGGGTCGTGTTCCGCAACCGGCTGATCGAGCTGATCCAGTACGCGCCGGCGACCCAGACGGTATGCGCCGAACCGGTCCTGATCGTGCCGGCGTGGATCATGAAGTACTACATTCTCGACCTGCAGCCCCACAACTCGCTGATCCGCTATCTGGTCGAGCACGGCCACACCGTCTTCTGCATCTCCTGGAAAAACCCGGACCCGGGCGACCGCGACCGCGGCATGGAGGACTACCTGCGCATGGGTCTGATGGATGCCCTGGAAGCGGTGCACGCGATCGTGCCCAAGCGCAAGGTGCACGCCGTGGGCTACTGCCTCGGCGGCACCCTGCTCGCCATCGGCGCCGCAGCCATGGCGCGCGACAACGACGACCGCCTCGGTTCGATGACGCTGCTGGCGGCCCAGACCGACTTCAGCGAGCCGGGCGAACTGGCGCTGTTCATCGACGAGAGCCAGGTCACCTTCCTCGAGGACATGATGTTCGACCGCGGCTATCTGTCGGCGGGACAGATGGCCGGCGCTTTTCAACTACTGCGCTCGAACGACCTCATCTGGTCGCGCCTGGTGCACGAATACCTCATGGGCGAACGCGCGCCCATGTCCGACCTCATGGCCTGGAACGCCGATGCCACTCGCATGCCCTACCGCATGCACTCCCAGTACCTGCGCCGCCTGTTCCTCGGCAACGACCTGGCCGAAGGCCGCTACCGCGTCGGCGGCCGGCCGGTGGCGATGACTGACCTGCGGCTGCCGGTATTCTGCGTCGGCACCACGAACGACCATGTGGCGCCGTGGCGCTCGGTCTACAAGCTGCACCTGCTGGCGGACACGCGAGATCACCTTCGCCCTCACCACCGGCGGCCACAACGTCGGCATCGTCAGCCCGCCCGGAGTGCAAAGGCGCAGCTACCAGGTGCTCACCCGGCCCTACGACGGCAAGTACATGGATCCGGACGCCTACCTGGGCGCGGCCGAGCGCAAGGAAGGATCGTGGTGGCCGGAATGGCAGACCTGGCTCGCGCAGCGATCCGGCGAGCAGGTCGCCGCGCCGCCGATGGGGGCACCGGAGCGGGGCTACAACGCCCTGGAAGAGGCGCCCGGCACCTACGTCTACCTGAAGTAGCCCCGATCGCGCGGATCGTCCGGGCTGCCGGCGCCGTGCCAGCGGCGCCGGCACGCGGCTAGTTGCCGAATATCCCCTTGATGGCCTTCATCACGCCGCTGCCGCCCGGCACCACCGAATCCGCCGCGGCATCCCCGGCCGCTCCGGACGCGGCACTCTGCATGCCGAGCATGACGCTGTCGTGGGCCGACACGCGCACCTTCGCCGTCCAGATGAGCGGCTTCTTCTCGCCGGGCTTCTGGGGCGGGTAGGCGAAGCCCTGGGTCGGTCCCACCGCTTCGCCCGAAACCATCGCCATCTGCGCCTTCTGGAAGATTCCCGCCGGAATGGTGCAGGTGTTCTGACTGCCCGGCAGCATCGGTGTCTTCTTCCTTTCCGCCATCCAGATGACGACCTCCTTGTCGTCGCCGGCACCGACCGCGGTCAGGTTGTAGCCCTTGGCGCGACCAAGCTGGTCCCAGTTCAACGGGACGGCCGCCTTCAGATCCGAGCCGCCCGCCTTCAGATTCATCGGCTCGAGGAAGTCCATGTCCCTGCCCAGGGTGTAGCGAATCTCCTGCTTCATGAAATTGCCCTGGACCAGGTGATCGCCGACCGCCGAGGATTCCGCCGGCATGCCTTTGAAATCGCTGTCGCCGTAGGGCCAGCCGAGGGTGCGCGGCGGCAGCGATTCGCCGCCGCCCTTGCCGCTGCCGCCCCCTTTCGCTGCGCGCGCCGAGCGGGCCATCGCCGCAACTTCGGGCGAGGTCTGGCTTCCCAGGCTGCGCAGGTCGATGACTTCCGGCTGCCCCTTGGCCACCGTGGGGCTGCAGCCCCAGTAGATCAGGACTTTGCCGTCGGGCTCGCCGCCGGGCTCACCCTCGCCGCCGCCGGACCTTCGTTCGCCCTTGAGCGGCAGCGCCGGACCGATGCGCATGGCCTCCGGCACCACATGCTCGGCCGTGTAGCCATCCGGAATATCGGCCGGATTGGTGAGCTGGAGGTCCATCGACTTGCTGACGCTGCTTCCCGATCCACCCATCATCATGCCGAGCATGCCGGTCACGCCGCCGGCCCCGAAACCGGACTGGGTGCGCAGGTCCATCTGATAGTTCACCGGTGCCGCAGCAGCCGGAAAGGCCACGCCTGCCAGCGCCGTCACGCTTAGCGCACTTGCCAACGCAATTCTTGTTTTCAACTTCGCCCCCTATTCGCCTGTTTGATTTTCGGCAACTGTGAAACGCCGCCGTCCCTCGTTCCCGCGTCCACCGATGCGACACGGCGGCCACCCATTCGGGTCTGACCCGCGGCGACCGGCCGCCTCGGGAAAATGCGCAAGCTACGCGACGCATATCGCGGCGTCAATCCCGAACTGAGCCAAACGAAGGTCGCCGCACGTCGCTGCGCCTGGCCCGGTCCCGGTTCGGTCGCGACGTCTGCCGCCCCCGCGGCAGTGCCTGGACGTTCTGGAACGTGCTACGGTGACGCGCTGAACGCGCACGGGCACTGCGTTGCCCAGACATGATCCAATTGCCGGAAAGGGTATCGAACATGACGCTCCTGATCGTCGGCCTGCTGGTGTTCCTCGGCGCCCATTCGGTTCGCATCTTCGCCGAGGACTGGCGCGCAAGACAGGTCGCCCGCCTGGGCGAAACGACCTGGAAGGGCATCATCTCTGTCATCTCCCTGCTCGGGTTCGCGCTGCTCGTCTGGGGCTACGGCCTGGCGCGGGCCGATGCGCTGGATCTGTGGCAGCCGCCGCGTTGGACCGGTCACGTGACCGCGCTGCTCACATTGCCGGCCTTCGTGCTGCTGGTGGCCGCATATGTACCGCGCAACCGCATCAAAGCCGCCCTCGGCCATCCCATGATCCTGGGCGTGAAGCTGTGGGCCTTCGCGCACCTGCTGTCCAACGGTCGCGCCAATGACGTCGTCCTGTTCGGCGCCTTTCTCGCGTGGGCGGTGTTCGATTTCGCCGCAGCCCGGCGCCGGGATCGGCTCGCCGGCACACGCTACCCGGCCGGCACGGCGGCGCGCGACGCGACGGTCGTCGCCGTCGGCATCGCCGCCTGGGCCTTGTTCGCCGTCTTCCTCCACGGCTGGCTGATCGGGGTGCGGCCGTTCGGCTGATCGGCCCGAGCACCCGGCTCTCGATCCCCCGCGCAGGGATTCTCGCCCGGCCCATGAACATCGGCATCGTCTCCGACACCCATATGCCGCGCACCAGCGTGGCGCTGCCCGTCGCGCTGCGGCGCGGGCTGAGGTCGCAGCGCGTAGGCCTGATCCTCCATCTCGGCGATTTCACCCGGCCGGCGGTGGCGGGCCTGTTCGAAGATCTCGCTCCTTTCGATGCCGTGGCCGGCAACAACGACGGGGAAGAGATCGTGCGCCGCTTCGGCCGCCGCAAGATTCTCGATGTGGAGGGACTGCGCATCGGCATGACCCACGGCGACGGGGCGCACAAGAGCACGCTGCAGCGCGCGCTGGACGCCTTCCACGGCGAACGCCTCGATGTCATCCTGTTCGGCCACAGCCATGTTCCCTACTGCGCCAGGCATGGGGACGTGTGGCTGCTCAATCCGGGTTCGCCCACCGACCGGCGACGTGCTCCGACCTACTCCTGGGGTCTGCTGCAGATTCGCGACGGACGCGCGACGCCGACGCTGCACCATTTCGCAGACAAGGACGCAGCGGCGTGAGCCCGCCCGAAGGTCGGCTTCGCGGCGACGCCGCTGGAGCCGCCTTGCGGCCTCCGGTGCGTCGGACCGGCGGCCCATCGCTGCCCGCCGCCCCGTTTCGATCTACTTAAGTCTGGCCTAAGTCTGGCTGCGTATGCTGCGCGCAGGTCGATCGATCGATCGGCTCCAGAACATCCAGGAGACAGCAATGAACCATACCGTACGCACCACCCTGCTTACCCTCGGCCTCGCCGCATGCTCCGGCCTGGCATTGGCCGCCACGCCGAACGCCGGCGCCGCCGCACCCGCGGGCCACGCCGCCGCAGCCTCTGCCGCGGCGACCAATGTCCAGACGCCGACAACCAAGCAGGCCAACAAGCAGGTCAAGCATCACAAGAGCACCCACCACACCCAACCGGCCACCAAGAAGACGGGCGCGTGATCCGCGGCGTCGAACACCCGACTCTCCGCCGCAATCGGGATTGATCCCCGCGGCGCCTGCCTGCCCTTCCCGCGGACTACACTCTGTCCGCGGGAGGTATCCTGTTCAATGCGACTGCTGCTGGTGGAAGACGACCCGATGATCGGCGAAGCCGTTCGCACCGGCCTGCGCCACGCCGGCTTCACGGTGGATTGGGTGCGGGATGGCGCGGCGGCGCTGTCGGCCTGCGCCACGGAGCCGTTCGAACTGATGCTGCTCGATCTCGGCCTGCCCGGCCGTGACGGAACCGAAGTGCTGCGCACCCTGCGCAGGCAGGACCGGCGCATACCGGTCATCATCATCACGGCGCGCGACGGCGTGGAAGAGCGCATCGCGGGCCTCAACGCCGGCGCCGACGACTACATCGTCAAGCCCTTCGACGTCGCCGAACTGATCGCCCGCATTCGTGCGGTGGCGCGGCGCCACCAGGGGCAGGCAAGTTCCGTGCTGCGGGCAGGCGCCATCAGCCTGGATCCGGTGACCCGTGAGGTGAGCGTGGAAGACAAGCCCGTGGTGCTCTCGGGACGCGAGTTCAGCCTGCTCGAGTTGTTGATGCGGCGGCCGGGGGTGGCGCTGTCGCGCGCTCAGATCGAGGAGCGTCTGTTCGGCTGGGGCGAAGAGGTGGAGAGCAACGCGGTGGAGGTCCATATCCACGGTCTGCGCAGAAAGCTGGGCACGCAGGCGATCCAGAACATTCGCGGTGTCGGCTGGCTGGTGCCGAAGCGATGATCGCGTGAATGTCCTCGATACGGCGCCGGCTGCTTACGAATCTGCTGCTCGTCGGCACGCTGCTGTGCGTTCTCATGGCGGGCGCCGTGGCTTTGCTCGTCCGTTCCCAGGTAGGCGAACTGCTCGACTACCAGCTCGAACAGGTGGCACGCACCCTCATCGATCGCAACTTGAGCGATCTCGACGCGCATCGGGGGGAGGATCCGGCCATGCATCTCGAAATCCAGGTCGGAGACGAGAACGCCCGGCTGCTCTACTCTTCGAACGAGGACCTGGGCCTGCCGCTGACCACCCCGCTGGGCCTGACCACCCTTGCCGACCGCAGCGGCCAGTATGACGCAGGTCTGCGCGTATTCACCCTGCGCAGCCGCAGCCGGGTAGTGCAGGTGATCCAACCGATGTCCCTGCGCAATGAACTGACCTGGGAGGCAGCGGCCGGCGCCATGGTCCCGTCGGTCGTGCTGCTGGCAGCCTTGTCCGGGCTGATCGTCGTCACCATCCGTCGCGAGCTGGTGCCGCTGCGCCGCCTGACCGACGAACTCGAAGCGCGCGGCGCCGACGCGCTGACGCCCATCGATCTGCCGGACGCGCCGAGTGAATTGCGAACGCCTGTCCTTACGCTGAACCGTCTGCTCGGCCGTCTCGAAGTAGCCATCCGCGCCCACCGGGAGTTCGTCGCCGATGCCGCGCACGAACTGCGCAGCCCCTTGACCGCAATCCGCCTGCAGGCCGGAAACGTGGCTGCCGCGACCGCGGATGCGGAGCGTCAGGCAGCCGTCCTGGAACTTGCCCGGGGCGTCGACCGCGCCGGTCACCTGGTGCAGCAGTTGCTGACACTGGCGCGCCTGGACCCCAGCGCCCGGTCCCTGCCCCGGCAGCGAATCGATCTGCGCGCCGTCGCCCAGGAATGCCTGGTGGATCACGTCGGCGAAGCCGCGGCGAAGGGCATGCAGCTCGGACTTTCGGCCCACACTGCCACCTGGTTCACCGGAGACGGCGAGGCGCTGCGCGCCATGCTCGACAACCTGCTGGGCAATGCCATCAAATATGCGCCCGAAGGCACTCCGATCGACGTCTCGATCCTGAACGACGACAACCACATCCTGCTGTCGGTGCGTGACCACGGCCCCGGCGTTCCGCCGCAGGAGCGCGACCGCGTCTTCCAGCGCTTCCATCGCCTCGCCGGCCCCGACACTCCCGGCAGCGGACTGGGTCTGGCGATCGTCAACGCCGTCGTACGCACCCACGGCGGCACGATTGCCCTCCTCGATCCACCCCGGGGTGATGGGCTGCTGGTGGAAATACGAATTCCGTTCAACGGCGATCCGACCGCCGGGGCGGCGGTCCGTGACCACCGCCCCATACCTGAGAAGTGAATCACCGGGCACAGGCCCGGCAGGCCCTCCGTTTTCCGATAAAGACCAATTCCCGTGACCTCTCCCTTTTCTGATCGAACCCGCAGCCGTCCCGCCATGCCCGACCGCCTCACACCGGCACTGCTGCTTGCCGCGGCAGTAATGGTCGTATCTCTGGCCACCCGCATCGTCCTGCTGCTGCGCACCGACACTGTGCTGCCTGCGGGATTCTGGCCGCTGGTCCAGATCTTCGTCAGGGGGGCGTACTTCGACCTGGTGGCGGCCGCCTATTTCGTGACGCCGTTCGTGGTCTGGCTCGCCCTGACACCGAACCGCCTCGCCGCGACGCGGGCGCATCGCACGCTCGTGCTGCTGGCGTTCGCCGCCCAGGTCTATGTGCTGACCGTCACCGCGGTTGCGGAATGGCTGTTCTGGGCGGAGTTCGGCGCGCGCTTCAATTTCATCGCCGTCGATTACCTGCTCTACACGCAGGAGGTGATCGCCAACATCCGTCAAAGCTATCCGGTCGGTTCCATCCTCGCCGCGCTCGCCTTGCCTGCCCTCGCGGTCACCGCATACCTCGGCCGCTACCTGATGCGGACGGCCGCTGCGCCGCTGCCGTGGCGAGCCAGCGGCGCCGTCCTGGTGGCGCAGATGCTGCTCGTCGCCGCCGCCTTCGGCTTCGCCGACAGTGACCAGAAGAACTTCTCCACCAGCGACAGCGCCAACGAACTCGCAGGCAACGGCATCTATGAATTCTTTGCCGCCAACTATCGCAACGAGCTCAACTTCGAGAAGTTCTACGCCACGCTGCCGGCGCACGAAGCCTTGGCCGAGGCGAAGCGCGATGTCGATGCCGGCGCCGATTGGCTGCGCGAACCGGCCGACGGTTTCGAGCGCCATGTCACCGCGTCCTCGCCGCGGCAGCGCCTGAATGTGGTTCTGGTCAGCATCGAGAGCATGGGAGCCGAGTTTCTCGCTGCCTACGGCAACCACGACGCACTCACGCCCAATCTGGACCGGCTGACGCGGGAGAGCCTGTGGTTCTCCAACGTCTATGCCACGGGCAACCGCACGGTGCGCGGGCTCGAAGCCCTCGCCCTGGCGCTGCCGCCGACGCCGGGCCAGTCCATCGTGCGGCGGCCGAAGAACGAACGGCTGTTCTCCCTCGGCAGCGTGCTGGAGGACCTGGGCTATCAGGCCTTCTTCGCCTACGGCGGCTTCGGCTATTTCGACAACATGAATGCGTTCTTCGACCGCAACGATTACCGCTCCATCGACCGCACGGACATACCGCGCGAGCGGGTCACCTTCGCCAACGCCTGGGGAGTAGCCGACGAGATCCTGTTCGACTTCGTGCTGGAGGACCTCGACCTCCAGCAGCAGGCGAAGGGGGCAAAGCCCTTCTTCATCCACATCATGACCACCAGCAACCATCGCCCCTACACCTACCCGGCAGGACGCATCGACATCCCCTCGGGCAGCGGGCGCGACGGCGCGGTCAAGTATGCCGACTGGGCCATCGGCCATCTGCTGGAGGAAGCCCGCAAGCGTCCCTGGTTCGACGACACCCTGTTCGTGATCACCGCGGACCACGGCGCCAATGCCCGCGGCACCGTCGAGATCCCGGTGGACAAGTACCGCATCCCGGTTCTGTTCTACGCCCCCAGGCATATCCAGCCGCAGCGCGTCGATCGCCTGATGTCGCAGATCGACATCGCCCCGACCCTGCTCGGCCTGCTCGGCGCAACGTACTACAGCAAGTTCTTCGGCCGCGACATGATGCATGCATCGCCCCCAGGCGACCGTGCCTTCGTCGCCAACTACGAGACGCTGGGACTGCTGCGCGACGGCAAGCTGGTCGTGCTGCAGCCGCACCGCAAGGTGAGTGTCTACAAGGTGGATGCGGAAGGGCGCCGCGGCGCGCCCATCGAAGACCCGGCCCTGGCACGCAAGGTGATCGCCCTCTACCAGGCCGCCTCGACCGTGTTCAAGAGCGGCAAGTACCGTGACGAGGAGCAGCTCGCCCCGGCCGAGCGCGACGGCGCCGGATCACGGCGACGACCGGAAACACCAGGCGGCAGCGAGCACGAGGCGGACTCGCGCTAGCGCCTTTTCGCCGGCCGCGGCCCGGCGCTGAACCGGCCGCCTCATGGCGCGCGCAGCGGCAGTTCGGGCCTACTTGTCCACGGACACCAAGCCGACCCGAACGGCATAGCGCACCAGGCCGGCCACATCGTGGATGTCCAGCCGGTCCATGAGTTGCGCGCGGTGGGTCTCCACCGTCTTGACGCTCAAGCCGAGCCTTTGGGCGATCTCCTTCGTGGAGGATCCTTCCCCGATCAGAACCAGGATCTCCCGCTGCCGCGGGGTCAACGGTTGCGCCGGCTTCTGCCCGCTGCCGGTGCGGGCGATGTAGTTATCGACAACCTGCCGCGAAATGGGCGGCGACAGATAGGTTTCGCCGGCGAGCACGGCGTTGATCGCCACTTCCAGCTCCTTGGGCGCGGATTCCTTGAGCAGGTAGCCCGAGGCACCGGCACGCAGCGCCTGCAGCACGTACTCCTCGTTGTCGTACATCGAAAGTATCATGACGCGCACATCGGGAAATTCGTGGCGGACGCGTTCCGCCAGTTCCAGGCCGGTCATCCCCTTCATCGCCACGTCGGTAAGCACCAGCCCGATGCGCTCGCGCCGCAGCATCTCCAAAGCCTCCTCCCCGCTGCCCGCCTCGGACACGAAGATTCCGGGCATGTGTTCGAGGAGCAGGTTCAACCCGGCCCGTACCAGGGCATGGTCATCCACCAGCAGAACACGCACGCTGCTCATGATGCAATCTCCCTCGTAACCGTCCGGCCGATGTCCATCGGCAGACGGACCCGCACCTCGGTGCCGCGACCCGCCTGGCTCACGATTTCGAACTCTCCGCCCGCCAGCACGACCCGTTCCTCCATGGAGAGCAGTCCCATGCTGCTGCCGCGCAGCGCGTCACGGCGACGCGCCGCGACGTCGAAGCCGCAGCCGTCGTCGCGCACCACGAGGCGCAAATCCCGCTCGCCTCGGTCGAGCTCGATCCACATGTTGCGCGCCCCGGCATGGCGAACGACGTTGGTGATGGCCTCCTGCGCGACGCGAAAACAGACGGTGGCGACGGCGGTGGACGGCTCGCGTTCGATTCCGGTGAACGACAGATGCGCCGCGATGCCCGCCGCCTGAGCTTGACGGTCGATCTGCCAGCGCACCGCCGAAGCCAGCCCCAGATCGTCGAGCTGCGGCGGACGCAGGTCGAGGCACAGCGTGCGCACCTGCCGCAATGCACCGTCCGCGATGGCGATGCATTCGTCCGGCCCGCTGCCAGCGCCCTGCCATCGGCCGCGCTGCGCCTGCAGGCGCAGCGAAAGCGCGGTCAGCGCCTGACCGATCTCGTCATGCAGTTCGCGCGCGATGCGCCGGCGCTCCGATTCCTGCACATCGAGGAGGCGGCGCGACACGGTCTGCAGGCGGCGATGGGCATCGCGCAGCTGTCCTTCCGCGTGTCGCCGCGCCTCGATCATGACATTGAACTGCTCTGCCACGTCCACGATCTCCGCCGGGCCGCTCACCTCGACCCGTGCTTCCAGACCGCCGGCGGCCACCGTCTGCGCCGCCTGCGCGATGCGCCGGATGGGGCGCGTTATTCTCGCGGCGATGATCCAGGCGACGAAGCCCACGCTGCCGATGATGATCAGCGCCAGAAGGCTGTTCTTGATGGCCAGATCCCGGGTCGGGGCGAATATGGCATCGGTCGGTATGCCGGCGACGGCATGCCAGTTCGTGCCGCGAATCGCCGCATACCCGTAGAGCCGCTCGATGCCGTCCCCGGCGACGGCCACGGCGCGGCCCGAGGCCACCTGCACTAGGCTGGCAAGCGCGTCATCGCCGCGCGGCGGACCTCCGCTGCTTCCGGCCGCAGGCGGGGCATGGAATACCACATTGCCCGCCGCGTCGCGTAGCTCGGCCGTGGTGCCACGGGGATATCGCGACAGATCGAGGAAGTGCGCGTAGCGGCCGGCGTCGATGACGACGCTGACCGCCCCGGCGATGACGCCCTGGTCGTTCTTCAGCGCGTGGCTCTGTACCGTCTGCAACAGGCCTCCCGCGTCGACCACCGTCGCCAGGCCCTCTACCGCCGTCATGCGACCCAGCCATTCGCGGTCCGCCAAGAACGGCCGAATCCGCTCCGCCGCTCCCGGGCCATGCCTCTCGCATGCCACTTCGCCGCGCGCGTCGGTCGTGATCACGGCATAGAACCGCGGGTCCATGCGCAGCAGTTCCGGCAGCACCGCATCGCACTGTGCGTGATCCAGCAGGTTCGCCGCCCTGCGCTGCGCCAGTCGTTCCAGCAGTTCCCGGGCATCCTCCGTGACGGCCGCCACGTCGTCGGCCAGATTCTCGGCCAGCCGGATCACCGTTTCGCCTGCCTGCTGCCGGTCGTGCTGCAGGTCCTCGTAAATGGCATAGGCGAGCAACAGCACGAGCGGAAGCGCCACGGCGAGCAGAAGCAGGTTCAACTGGGTTCGGATCAGACGACGGCGCTTCATGGCTGACGATAGAAATCGGATCGAGTCATTAGACCGCATTTCGCCACCGCAGGCACGCGTGCCATTGCTGCCCCATAGGCCCGACGCTGCGCTGTGCTCAACCTGGGTCCCCAGACCCGGGGTCACCCCGACAATTGGGGACAGCCAGCCACGGAAGAACCCCGATCTCGTGCTCAGGGTTTCCCCTGATACCGCACTCGGGTCTTCTTGGTAGTGCAAAGGCCTCCGCTCCGATCGGAAAGTCGTAACCGATTGCCGAGTCTCGCTTTCTTGCCGGCGACCGGGGATTCACCGCGCGCCCTGGTCCCATGTTTGCATTGCCGCAGGTGTCGACAGTTGCAGCGTGCGGCATCGATTCGCGCACAAACGGACCTGTCGCGCTACTACGGAAGGCGCAGTCCATGAACCAGGGAAGTCCAATTGAACTGCCACATCGCCCATCGCGCCGGGATCTTGCTTCCTGTCTTCCGGTGGCCGTACCTTGCCCAAGAGGTGAGCGCGACTGCTCGCCCGTCCCCTGGATTTGCTCGGCGATCCCGGCGGCCAGGCGGTTCCATCTGCCGCCCGGTGGTTTGAGATCCCATCGCATCACAACTTGACCCCATGGGGGGCGGGACCCTTCTGCGGGTTCCGCCTTCCATTTTTTCCCGTGATGTCTGCGCCGCCGCCGGGTTCCGCGCGACCCGCCTGCATCCCATGCATTGCATCGGCTGAACGAAGCCAGTCTTGCCCAAGCCACCGGGCATCCCGCGACAGGACCAAAGATTGGGGAACCACCCCCCCAAAGCCGGGGCTCCGCGCGATCCCCGGAACTCAGGGTTTTCCCTGAGGCGGATTCGGGTCTATTCCCTAACGCCGGGGGCCGTCCCGACCACAGCACATGCCTTGAATGCGTCCGTATGTCACTGAACTACCGAACGAATCCGGTGGCGACCCAATCCTCCGAAGGAAGCCGCTTCGCACTGCTGGCACGAAGGGTGCGATGTATTGTCGCAGGCGACTACAGGTCGCGGACAAAAAAGCTCTGCTCAATTAGCTATGACGATTGCACCTTGGAGATCTGTCATGTTGAAGCCCCCGTGAGGCGCACAGGAGCATCCGTCTGCCTGCGGCTCCCAAACTTCTTCCGCATGACGGAGATGCCCACCAGAAGAAGTTTCCCCGGATTCAACCAACAAGCTCATGAGGGAAACAGCAATGAAACAACGAGAGAGACTTTTCCAGCGCACCGTCGATCTGCACCGCGAGATTACCCGGGAGGGACTGACCCGCCGCGACCTACTCAAAATGGGACTGCTGAGCGGCGCCACGGGACTCCTGCTGCCGATCTCGGGCCTCAGCCTGCGGGCGGCCTGGGCCAAGGACGGCGGCAGCGGCGGTAGCAGCGGCAGCGGTAGCGGCGGCGGAAGCGGCTCCTGCACCATTCCGGCGCCGTTCATTGGGCAATCCGGCTGGTTCACGAACCCCATGCCGCGGCTGTTCGAAATGACGCCGCTGGTCAACGGGATCGCCGGTATCAGCGGCCCGACACCGGGACCGCATCCGGTAGCGGGCACCAACGACTCGAAACTCCGGTGCATCGCCGACTTTCCCAGCACCCCCGGCCAGTGGGGACTGGATCAGACCACGCCCTACGCGGACCTGGCCCATCAGGCGTGGGCCGACCCGAGTTCGAAGCTGTATTTCCCGCCGGTGGATTTCTACGAGCTGCGCGTCGTGCAGCACAACCACAGATGGCACAGCCAGATGCCCGCAGGCGCGAAGGGCCAGCCGGCCTGGGGATTCGCACCACCCGGATTCGACGAGACGAAACACTCCATCGTTCCCGGCCCGGTCTTCCGAACCCGATACGGGCGCTCCCATTTCGTACGCATCCACAACGATCTGCCGGCAACCCCGGCGGAGGACCAGGTTTCGCCCCTGGGCTTCGGCACGCCGATCATCACCACCCACATGCACAACCTGCACACCCCTTCCGAGAGCGACGGCAATCCGCTGTACTGGAACTACCCCGGCTACTTCTACGACTACCACTACCCGAACGTCTATGCCGGCGTCCGCCAGTACGGCGGCATCGGCGATCCGCGCGAAGCCCTCGGCACCCTGTGGTACCACGACCACAAGCTCGACTTCACTGCGCAGAACGTCTATGCCGGCCTGGCCGGCCTGAACTGCATCTACGACGACCTGGACGCGGGAGACCCGACCGAGTCCACCGGACTGCGCCTGCCCTGCGGCGACAACTACGAGTTCGACGTTCCTCTGGTGTTCCACGACCGGGCCTTCGATACCCGCGGCGTGGACTATTTCCCGCTCGCCTGCTTCGACGGCGCCATCGGTCAGGACTACACCGTGAATGGCGTCATCCGGCCCTACTTAGACGTCTCCCGACGCAAGTACCGCTTCCGCCTGCTCGACATGGGGCCCTCTCGGTTCTACTGGTGGTTCCTGCAGGATTCCCGCGGCAACAACATTCCCTACACCGTGATCGCCAACGACGGCAACCTGCTGCCGGCGCCGGTCCTTGTGAGCACCGGCGTCAAGCAGGCGGTGGCCGAGCGCTGGGACATCATCATCGACTTCTCCGCCTTCAAGCCCGGCGACAATCTCTATTGGGTCAATCGCGCCGAGCAGGTGGACGGGCGCGGGCCCACCGGCAACCTGCTGCGGCCGGGCATCGCCGTGCTCCAGTTCCGCGTCGGCGGCGCTCCCGCCAGGAAAGACAACAGCATCATTCCAGCCAGGCTGCGCGACCTGCCCGACCCGGTGGACCTGACCAGGGCGAAGCGCCAGACCTGGACCTTCAAACGTTCCGGAGGCGCATGGGCGGTGCGCGGCGAACCGGTCAATATCAATCTCAACACCAACGACCAGTACGACCGCTTCGCGACACCCTACCAGATACCGGAGGGCACGGCGGAGCAATGGACCATCATCAACGGCGGCGGATCCTGGTCGCACCCGGTGCACATCCACTACGAGGAACACCGCTTCCTCAGCTACAACGGCACCGCGCCGAGCCCGACCGTCAATCCGACCGAGTACTCGCGCAAGGACGTGATACGGCTCGATCCGAACGCCAAGGTGGAGATCGCCATGCGCTTCCGCGACTACAAGGGCATCTATCCGATGCACTGCCACAACGTGGTGCACGAGGACCACGCCATGATGATCATGTGGAAGATCGTGTGACGGCCGGCGGCGGGGCACCGCATTCCCTGGTGCTCCGCCGGTTCGGCAAACTTGCCCGGAGAACAACATGGACAGAAGACGCTTTCTCGGCACGGGTCTCGCGCCCCTGGCCTTTGCCCTGCCGGCAGCGGCTGCCTCGGAGGCGCCCAGGCGCGTCTCCCTGGCCGCCCGGCGCGGCATGTTTCCCAACGTGCCGCTGATCGCCCACGATGGCCGGCGCGTGAAGTTCTACGAGGATCTGATCCAGGGCGACCGGATCGTGCTGATCAATTTCTTTCTTCTGCGCTGTCGCGACGGGCTTTGTCCGATCTCGACCTACAACCTGATGCAGGCGCAGCAACTGCTCGGCGATCGCGTCGGACGGGACATCTTCTTCTACTCGATCACGCTGTCTCCGGAGACCGATCGGCCCGACCTGCTGCGCGCCTATGCCCAGATTTTCGGGATCAAGCCGGGCTGGCTGTTCCTCACCGGAGCACCGCCGGACATCGAGCTGCTGCGGCGCGCACTCGGCTATGTCGATACCGACCCCGAGCGCGACAAGGACAAGGCGAATCACGTCAATGTGGCGCGCTACGGCGACGACGCCCTGGAGCGCTGGGCGGCGGTATCCACCCAATCCAGCCCCCGGAACATCGCCACGGCGCTGAAGTTCCTCAGGGTCTGATGCAGAGAACCAGCTCATGATCGACATGCGATCCGGGTGCAGGCATGGCGCGACGGCTGCGCGAAACAGCGGCTCGCCGACGAGCCGTCGCCGCCCCTCATCAAGTGGCGGTTCGCGGGCGGCATTGCTGCGATCGCTGTCTGCACTTGCCGTGGCGGCTGCCGCCACCGCGGCATTCGGCCAGCCCGATGCGGCGCCGGACAATGACGTCGCGCTGGCTCAGGATCAGCCGGCAGCCGTGGTTGCCGCCGCCGCGGAAGCGCCCGCAGCCGAGTCGAACTGGCTCGATGCCGGACGGCTCGCCCTGGCGACGGGGGACCATGCGATGGCGCTCAAGTGGCTGCGCCAGGCCGCGGAGCAGGACAACGCCGAGGCCCAGGTCGAACTCGGGCGCCTCTACGAACGAGGCCTGGGGGTAGCCCGCGACGACGGTGCGGCCTACGACTGGTACAGCCGCGCCGCTGCGCAGGACAATGCCGACGCGCTGGCGCTGCTCGGGCTCATGTACGCGCAGGGTCGCGGCGTCAGCATCGACGAGCAAGAAGCGCAAAGCCTGCTGCGCCAGGCCGCCGATGCCGGCAGCGCCGTCGGACAGAACGCCATCGCGATGCTCTACCGCGACGGGCGCGGCGTGGACCAGGACGACAGCGTCGCCGCCGAGCTGTTTCGTCAGGCGGCCCTGCAGGGCAATGCGGCGGCGCAATTCAACCTCGCCGCGCAGTTCGAAACCGGCCGCGGGGTGTACCAGCAGGATCCGCAGGAAGCGGCGTGGTGGTACCGCGCCGCCGCCGACCAGGGCCACGCCGAAGCGCAACTGCGGCTCGCCCAGCTTTGCGAGCAAGGCATCGGCGTGCCCCCGGATCCGGCCCGGGCGGCAAGGTTGTTTCGCCGCGCCGCCGAACAGGGCAATGTCCTCGCCCAATATTCCCTTGGCCGCGCCTATGCCGAGGGCCGCGGCCTGCCGCAGGACCGGCGCCAGGCCGTGCATTGGCTGAGCGCAGCCGCCCGCGAGGGCTTGCCTGCCGCCGCGGATTATCTTCGCACCCTGCGGCCATGAGACGGAATCCATGCGCCGAGCGACGCCCGCCCGCCACGACATAGGCGGATCAATGCCTGTGTCGGCTCGATCCGGACGGCTGCAAACATCGCGTCTGGCCGCAAATTGTCACTCATCGTCCAAGGCCCATGGAAGGCCCGCCACCCGGAATGAAGAGGGTCCTCGCCATCACCCGTTTCCTCACCCCCACCCCCTCTCCCGGCAGGAGAGGGGAGCTTCGAGAGTCGCTGGCGCGACTGTCAGTTGAAGGAGCCTGCCGTGCGCAAATTCCTCTGTCCTCTCCTGCTTGCCGCCGCACTTCCCGTTGTGGCCCACGCTGCCACGGATCTCGCCGCGTTTTCCATGATCCAGGAACAGTGCGTTGCGGTCGGCGGCATCAGTTTCGGTCCCGGCGGCCGGTGGCCTGCCTGCCACATCACGCGGGCCCGATGGTATGCCACCCTGGTCCGCGACAACCTGGATTTCTATCAGGTGCAATACTGCCTGGGCGAAGCGGACGGCGCGTGCGAAGCGCGGGCGCTGCTGCTGTTCTCCAACCGCGCGTATGCACCGGTCGCACGCCTGGTCCTGGCGCGCGTCGATCCCGCCGCCACGCGGTACGACGACCCGCAGGTGTTCCACACCGACTCGGGCTACATTTCGCAGGTCACGGCCCGAACCGGACATGCCATCGACACCGGCTATTTCCTGTGGCAGGCGCCGACATGGAGACCCATGGCGATCCCGAGCTGGGCCGGAAGTCCGACGCCCGGAGACCTCAAGGAAGAGTAGGCGGCCCGCGGGACGAAGAAATCCCGCCTGGCTAGCGCGTGGCCGGCAGGGCGGTGGGCGGCGCCGCGGATCGCCCGCGACGGGTCATCTCGGCTGCCATCGCCTGAAACTGTTCCTCGACTTCGTGGCGCACGAAGGGGGCGCCGAAGCTGCGGGCGAGAACCGAGTCGGGCACGATCTCGGCGTGATACTTTACCTGCACGCCCCGTTCCGTCTGCGTCAGGCTCGCCTCGCTCTCCATCTGCTTCACGGTGCCGGACAGTTGCTTCACCAGCACGCGCTTCATCGGATCGAGGCGAATCTCCCTTTCCGAATCGAACGGAAGCGATAGCGGACCATAGGTGGCCACGCCTTCCTGGCGAACGATCAGAACGTTGCCGGCGCGGCGCACGACCTTGCTCGAGGTCAGGTTGGTCAGGATTCCGGCCATGTGGTCGAAGTCGGTCAGCACGTCCCAAACCAGCCGCAGCGACGCCTCCGTCTCGATGGTCGCATCCACGATGAATGCCTCGCCGCTCCCCCTGACCGCGACCATGACGCCGGGTTCCAGCGCGAAGGCGCTGCCTGCCAGCAGGAGCGGAAGGCAGGAGAGGACGAGGCCGGCCAGCGCACGCAGGAGCATGACGATTGGGCAATGGATTTCGCTCATGTCGGAGAGCATCGTGGGATGTCGAAAATCGACCTGCGGCGCATCCGAAATGCATGGAGCGACCGCGGTGATCGCATCCGGCCGGTTGGACGAGGACAGTACGATATCCGGTCACACGGCGACGGTCCAGCGCGCTGCGCCGCGGCTCAGCACCCCGCTCTTTCCCGGACGATGGACACGCGATCGTCCGCGCCCGCAAATGGGCCACCCAAACCTGGGGCGCGTCCCCGCCATTTGTGGTCTTCGAGAGTTGTATGTAAGGGGATCACCGGGCTAATCCCCGAACGCGGCATCAGGGATTTCCTGAGGCGCAATTCCGCGGCGCCGTCGGGCAAGCGGAAGGTCCGCGCCAGACGTGGCTTTGCACCGGATTGCGCAGTTCCCGAGGCGGGCTTGGCTCGGCACTTGCAACGACAAAGGGTGCAGAGGGATGTGCTGCGCCGGTAATGCCGGCACCGGTCCATTCCCGCGCAGGTCGTGATCGCTCCCCGCCAGGCTATGCCGCGGCAGGCGTGGTTACGTGATCGCGCATCAAGCCCGACAAAAGGAGACAAATATGTCCGCCAGCAGAACCAGGGGCGCGTGGCACCGAGTCCGCGCCTTCGCAACGCTCATCACGCTTCCACTCCTCACTGCGATCGCCGCAACTCAGGGCCACGCAGCCTCCTTCGCCCCGATCACAGGGGAGATCCAAAGTATCCGGATCAACGATCCGAACGATCACTGGTCGGGCGGCACCATGGTGGTGGGGGGGCAGAACGTCACTCTCCCGCGCAACCTGCTCATCGATTTGCCGGCCAACCGCTTGACGCTGCAGGAACTGTTCGCGCAGGCGCCGGCGAACTGCCTGGCCGCCGGCCAGACCGGCCTGGCCAAGGCCGACACCTGCAACGCCAGCCCGGTCGGCGCCATCGCCAACATCCACGCCAACCGAACCGGGGGCGGCAACATCATCGCCGGCGACGTGTTCATCCAGAAGGGCATCGAGGCCGTGATGGGGACCATTACCTACATCGACTACACCGACGGCTACTTTCGCGTCAATGGCAACGTCGGCGATCCCGCTACCGGAGCGATGGTGCGGCTGAACGACCCCGACGGCCGCCATACGGTGCAGCAGGGCCTCGGCTGCGCCGCGGGAAATGCGGTGAACTGCAGTCCCGACCCGCGCTTCACGCTGGACGGCGACAACTATACCAACGTGTTTTCCACCGGCTTCCCGCTGTGCATTCCCAGTACCGTGGCACGCACCGTGACGACCGGCCTGCCGACAACGCCGAGCGGCATCGCCGGCATCGCCGCGGGAACCGTTGCCCAGTCGAGCGCGACCGGCACCGGCGACGTCCTCTGCCCCGACACCAACCGCGGCACTCCCGGCCAGCCGGTTCAGGACTCGCGGCGCTTCGCACCGATCCAGGTGGGCGACAGCATCAATGCCGAAGGCAACTTCGAAAAAGTCGATGGCGTGCAGTTCCTCTCCGCCCACACCACGATGGTGTCGCGGGCGCTGACGACCAAGAGCGACCTGAGCCAGCCCGATTACCTGTTCCTCGACGAAGTGGAAATCGACCTCGCCGGGTTCCAGAACCAGCGCATCCGCACCCTGATCATCGGCTTCGCAACCCTGGCACCGACCGACGTGAACGTGTGGACCATCCACTACGACCCGACGACCAACGCGCCCCACGAGTTTCCCCTTGCCAGCGTGGTGGGCTGCGACATCGCCGCCGGGCCGGGCACCTGCGGTGCGCAAGGCCTGGTCGGCGCCGGGGCCAACATCTTCAAGATTCGCCACGACGTGGACTTCCTCGTCGGCGCCAAGGCCCGGCTGAACCCTTGTGCCCACCTGCGCGCCGACCCCTTCTTTGCCCCCCTCAACATCTGTCCCAACGGCGGTTCCGCCGAACTCAATCTGACCGAGATGGTGGGCATCCTGACGCCGATCCCCCACGAGATTCAGGCGCGCACCGGACACGCCCTGCGGGCGAAAGCGGCAGGCGTCGTGCAGGTCACCCTCGATTTGAGGGGCAACCTGGCCACCAACGGACAATATCTGTTCCCCTTCGGCCTCGGCCTCGGCGGCATCGCCGCAGTGGAATTCGTGGAGATCAATCTGGACGGCATCGCCACGCCGATCCTTTTCTCGGCGATGCCCTGGAACCTCGACCGCCGGCTCAGCCCCGGCGGCTGCATCGACACCGACGGCGACGGCGTGCCGAACTGCGAATCGACGCCGCAGCCGCTCGATCCGTTCCCGTTCGAGGAACTCGATCCGCGCCTCCAGGCGAACCTGCCGACGGGAAGCTACAACGACCCGAACTACACGGCGGCGCCCATCGGCGACGTACGCAACCGCATCCTGTCCTTCGTCGATGCCGCCCCGTCCCGCCCGAGCAACGGCTTCGACGCTCCGGCATCCGGCAATTTCAACGGCAATGCTCTCCATCCTCGCCTGGCCGCCTTCCAATCCGGGAGCCCAGAGCATCCTGCCGACGCCGAACGTCGATCTCGTATGCACCGCTACTACGTCCGAACCGCCGCCTCCGCCCCCGCCGCCGCCGACGAACGTGAATCCGGTGGCGAACGCGGACATCAACATCGTCGGACCGGTGTTCCTGGGCAATACGGTGAGCGTGCCGGTGCTGCTCAACGACAGCGACGCGAACCCCGGCGACGTGCTCACGATAACGAATGTCTCCAACGTGGTCGGCGGCACCGCCACCTTCACCGCCTCTGCCGTCCTGTTCACGGCGACCGCGGTCGGGCCGGGCGGTTTCAGCTACACCATCTCGGACGGCAACGGCGGAACGGCAACGGGTACGGCGACCCTGGATGTCCTGCCACCGGAACAACTCACCGTGCTGGCAACGCAGTTCCGAACCGTCAAGCAGGAATGGCGTGTGAACGGCACCGACACCATCGAGGGAGCGACGATCACCGTCCGCCTGGGCGGTCCCACCGGTCCCGTCGTCGGCACCTCGTCGGTGCTCGCCGGTGCCTGGGCGGTACGGGTCATCGGATCGGCATTCGTGCCGGTCGCCGGCGACACGATCACCGTGCAATCCAGCGGCGGCGCCACGGTGACGGGAGTGCCGGTGGTGGTCCGGCGCTGATCGGTGCCGACAGAGGGGCGGAAGGGGCATAGGCCTGCCGCCCTTCCGCACCCGACCGGCTGTGTGCAACCCCGGCAACTGCCGGCGCCGAACGGCGCCGGCGCCCCTGCGCACCTTCCACATCGAACAACACGCCGCAAGCGGCACCGATTTGCCACGCCGGTTCGGCTACCAGAAAGGAACACCATGAACACCCCCTGCGCGCTCCCCGCACCGGGCAGACTGATCCTGATCGCCGCATCCCTCGCCCTGGCCGCCAACTCGTGCCTGGCGCAGTTCTTTCCTCCTTCGCCCGACGACCAGATTCCTACGCTCAAGTCTCTCAAGGACCAGCCGGTCCCCACCATTCCGGGCATCGACCAGTTCGTGCGCAACCGGCCCGTCGCCATCGCCCTGGGCAAGGCGCTGTTCTGGGACATGAGAGTGGGCAGCGACGGCCAGGCCTGCGCCAGTTGTCACTTCGCTGCCGGCGCCGACAACCGCATGAAGAACCAGATCAGCCCCGGCCTGCGCGGCGGCGACACGGAGTTCGGCACCACCCCGGCGCGCGATTGGGGCCCCAACTACGCGCTGCAGGAGTCGGACTTTCCGCTGCACCGCCTGGCCGATTCGCTGGACCGCAATTCCGAAGTCCTGTTCACCACCAACGATGTGGTGTCCTCCGCCGGCACCTTCGAGGGCGATTTCATCGCCGTCAAGCGGCGAGGTCGGGGAAAAATGCGGCCAGCGCGATGCCGACAGCTTCATGGTGCACGGAAAGTTCGTGCGCAAGGTGGAACCGCGCAACACGCCGACCACCATCAACGCCGTGTTCAACTTCCGCAACTTCTGGGACGGCCGCGCCAGCAACGTGTTCAACGGCGTCAGTCCGTTCGGGCGGCGGGACCCCGACGCCCGCGTGCTGCAGGCGAACGCGGACGGTTCCCTGACGTGGGTCAAGGTGGCCCTGGAGAACGCGAGCCTCGCCTCGCAGGCCGTCGGCCCGCCCTTGTCCGATTTCGAGATGTCCTGCGGCAACAAGACCTTCCAGGATCTCGGCCGCAAGCTCGTGTCCATGCGGCCGCTCGCCGGGCAGGAAGTGCATGCCACGGACTCGGTCCTGGCGGCTTATCGCCGCCCCAGCGGCAACGGCCTCAAGCACACCTATGGCCAACTCATCCGGGCCGCGTTCGATCCGCGCTGGTGGGATTCGCGCCAGACGATGGACGGTTACAGCCAGATCGAGCACAACTTCACGCTGTTCTGGGGTCTCGCCATCCAACTCTACGAAGCCACCCTGGTGTCGGACCAGGCGCCCATCGACCGCTACTTCGGCGATGCCGGCAGTCCGCCCGACGCCTCCGCCCTCACCCTGGCACAGCAACGCGGCCTTGGCATCTTCCAGAGCAACGGCAAGTGCATCAACTGCCACCGCGGCCCCGAACTCACCGGCGCCGCGTCCACGCTGCACGCCCTGAACCGGGTGGGCGTCATCGTGGAGCGCATGGTGGTGGGCGATGCCCGCGTCAACCGCGACGGCGGCGTCGCTCTCTATGACAGCGGGTTCTACAACATCGGCGTGCGCCCGGCGGCGGAGGATCGCGGCGCCGGCGCCACGGACCCCTGGGGCAACCCGCTGTCCTACGCCCGCCAGTACCTCGACAAGCTGCGCGGCAATGCCGTGCCGGACTCGTTCAGCATCAACGCCTGCCGCTTCGAAGTGCCGCCCCCCGCCTGTTCCTTCGGTCCGAGCCCGGACGCCGAGCGCGTGGCGGTGGATGGCGCCTTCAAGACGCCCACCCTGCGCAACGTGTCCCTCACCCGCCCCTATTTCCACAACGGCAGCCGGCTCACGCTGGAGCAGGTGGTGGAGTTCTACAACCGCGGCGGCGACCGCCGCGGGCCGGACGGCAACGACACCACGGGCTACATCGGACCGGACGCACCCAACGGCTCCGCCTCGAATCTCGATCCCGACATCGACGTGCTCCGACCCGTCGTGGAACCGAATGCATTCACGCCGAAGGGACTCACCGAGCAGCAGAAGGCCGATCTGGCGGACTTCCTGCGCCATGCCCTGACCGACCCGCGCGTCGCCTGCGAGCAGGCGCCCTTCGATCACCCCTCTCTGCCCATTCCCAACGGGCATGCCGGCGACCACCTGAATGTGGCGGACGCCGACGGCGACGGCGATGCCGACGACGAGATCATGACGCTGCCGGCGGTGGGCGCCGCCGGGCGCCCGCCCGCGCAATGCCTGAGGCATGACGATGGCAGCGCCGTGACGATGTGACCGGGGCGGTCATGCCGGATGCGCGTTGGGGACGCGCGTCCGGCGCGCGGTCTGACCCGCCCCGTTTTTTCTTGAGCGGCTGGTGCGGCGGTCCGGTTCGGCCGCGTGGTCGCTTCATCCGTTCCGGCGCAAGTCGTCGAGCACGCCGAGAGGACCGCCCAGCAGCAATCCCTCCGGCTCGTCGCGCATCGCCACCGACAGGAAGAAATCCGCGTCGGAAGCGGCGATCGGCAGGTTGCGCAGGTGCGGCAACTGAACGCATTCCAGAGGCGCAGAAGGTGCGGAGCAAGGACTTACGCTCACCCATTCGCTGAGCGCCGGCCTGCCGCCGCGCCTGAACCGACAGGATCGCCCGCGACCTTCGGCCGGAAAACCCGCCATGTTGGCACAAGGGGAGAACCCCCTTGTCTATCCCCCAGCAAGGAACAAGGGGGTATCCTCGGTTCCCCACCCGCCCTCGCTGCTTCTCTGCGGACTCTGCGTCAAGTGCGGTTTTCTGGATAATGGGATCGACCATGAAGACACGAGCCCGGACTGAACGGCGACCCTGCCCGCGCACCGGCCTGTTGCGCGCGGCAGCGCTGATCGTGCTCCTCGCCGGATGCGCCATGGGCGTAATCGACTACCGGGAAGCCGACGCACCCGCTTTTCATCCTCCGGACTTGAGCAGCGGGAAGCCGCCCAGGCTCGCCCTGGTCCTGGGCGGCGGCGGGCCGCGCGCGTTCGCCCACATCGGCGTGCTGAAGGTCCTCGAAGCCCAGGGTATCCGGCCGGACCTGATCGTCGGCACCAGCTCCGGCGCCTTCGTCGCCGTGCTGTCCGCTGCGGGATCGAGCGCAGCGGAAATCGAGCGGCGCGCGCTGGAATTGTCCCGCTCCGACATCGCGGACTACTCGATCCTGTCCGGCGGCGCGCTGATCGGCCAGGCGCTGCAGGACTATGTCAATCGCAGCGTCGGCCAGCGGCCCATCGAGCAGTTGTCCGTTCCCGTGGCCATCGTGGCGAGCCGGCGCGCCACCGGCGCGGCTGCCGTTTTCAACCGCGGCAATGCAGGCGTCGCCGTGCGCGCCTCCAGCGCGCAGCCGGGCAGCTACCTGCCGGTGCGCATCGACGGCGTCGAATACGTGGATGGCGACCTGTCGAGTCCCGTCCCCATCAAGGTGGCGCACAATCTCGGCGCAGAGAGGATCATCGCCGTTAACGTGTCGCAGAACGTGAGCCGCGCGCCCGCCCCGACATGGGCACCGCTGTCGTGGACCGAGGAGGCCGTGGCGCGCCGCCGCCTCATCGAACACGAGTCCGGACTGGCCGACGTCATCATCGAACCGCCGCTGCCGTACCTGGTGAGCTTCGATGTCGACTATCGCAGAATGGCGATCGCCACCGGCCAGCAGGCGGCGCGGGACGCCCTGCCGAAGCTGAAGGCACTGGCGGCGACGCGCGCCTCGGTCGAGACGACGTCGCGCACGGCCGGGTACGCTGCGCGCTTGAAGCCTTGCGCGGACTGCGCAATCATGCCGCGTTCGTATGCCGATCCGCCCAAGCTCGAAAGCCGCCTCCTCCATGCCTCGCCGCCGCCGTTACCGCGGATTTCTTCCCCACAGTGACTGGTTTCGGCCCGCGCTGCGGGCATGGCTGATCGCGCCGCGCGCGCTGCGCCTCGCCGTCGGCATCGTCGCGGCGCTCGCGCTGTGGGCGGGCGCCAACTGGACCTATCAGGCACTGCGCAAGCCCACCGAACTGCTCTTCCCGGTGAGCGACGCGCTGGCCAAGACGCCATTGGAGACCTGGCGGGAATACGGGCCGCACTTCCGCAAACACGCCACCGCCGTCATGACGCCGGAGTTGCTGGCGGCGCTGGCCCAGATCGAGGCCTCGGGCAATCCGCTGGCACGGACCTACTGGCGCTGGCAACCCAGCTGGCATCCCTTCGAGGTCTACCGCCCGGCCTCCAGCGCCGTCGGCATGTATCAGATCACCGACGGGACGTTCGCCCAGGGGCGGCGCCAGTGCCTGCCCGATGCGCGGCGCAGCGACGATGAGGACGAGGACGGGCCGGTCTCCTGCTGGTTCGACGCTCTGTACAGCCGCGTCGTGCCGAGCGAGGCGGTCGAGCTCACATCCAAGCTCCTCGATCGCGCTGTGGCGACCACGCTGCGCCGCGAGCGGATCCGCGGCGCCACGCTGGCGCAGAAGCAGGACCTCGCTGCCGTGATCCATCTGTGCGGCGCCGGCGCGGGCAAGGCCTACGCCCGGCACCGCTTCCGCCCTGCTCCCGGACAGCATTGCGGGGATCACGACGTGCGCGACTATCTCGCGCGGGTCCAGGCCATGAAACGCCTGTTCGCCCGGCTCGACGGTCACGGCCGCCAGGATTGACGGCCAGCCGGCAGCGCGCTGCGGCGGCTGGGATCAGCGGACGAAGCGCCGGATGAACGCGGCGACTTCCTCCTGCCCCTCGAAGATGCCGTAGTGCCCCTCGCACAGCACGTCGGCGCGCAGGCCGATCAGGGTCTGCAGGGATCGCTGGTAGTCCGCGGCGTTGGAGCGCAGCGACTCGTCCAGCGGGCCGTGCACGTCCTGGGCGAAGACGATGCGACCGCCGCGTGATTCGATGAGGTAGGCCACCGAACCGGGGGAATGCCCCGGGATGTGGATGGCCTCGATCGGTCTTCCGCCCACAATGACCATGTCCTTGTGCCGCGGCGAGCTTGAGATCGATGGGACAGGGAGTGAGGCGGCTGTTGTACCAGGAAGCGGCGGTGACTTCGTCGTCACCGGCCTCGATGAAGGCAGCGTCGAGTTCGTGGGCCACGGTGCGGCAGCCGAGCAGCCGGCGCAATTGCGCCGCGCCGCCGGTGTGGTCGAAATGGCAGTGGGTGAGGAGCAGGTGGCGAATGCTCGCGGGCGCAACGCCGGCGGCCTCGATGTTCGCCAGCAGCAGATCCGTCGCCTGTCCGCAGCCGGAATCGATCAGGGCGGCCTCGCCACCGACGCTCACGAGATAGATGGCGGCATCCTCGGGCGCGGTAAGGCCGCGTCCTCCGACCTGGTGGATCTCGTCCGTGATCTGAATGGTGCGGGGACCCATCACTTCAGCCCGGACCGTCCGCGAGTTCGGATGCCAGGACTTCAGGGACGCTCACGCCGCCTCCTTGCCGCCCCGGATGTTCAGACGGCGCGCCCGTCGGCGTCCGGGGACGTTCGCCTTGCTCGCATCCCCGCCGCTGGAACGCCGGGGCCGCTGCTGCCCGGTAGCTCACGTCGCACCATCGTCCCCGTCGAGTTCGGAGAAGCGCACGGCAAGGATGTCGCGCGTCCTTACCCGGCCGTTCGCTTCCTTCTCGACCAGCATCAGCGTCTGCGCGTCGGACAGGCCGGCGGGGATCACCATCCTGCCTCCCGGCCGCAACTGGTTGATCAGGGCCGCCGGGATCAGGTCGGGTGCGGCGGCCACCATGATGCGGTCGAATGGGGCATGCGCCGGCCAGCCGTGACGTCCGTTGCCGACCTTCACCTCGACGCGGTGATAGCCGAGCCGCGCCAGCCGCGCCATCGCCTGCCGCGCCAGTTCCTCGATCATCTCCATCGAATAGACCGTGCATCCGAGTTCGGCCAGGACCGCCGCCTGATAGCCGAGCCCGGTGCCGACATCGAGCACGACATCGCCCTCGCCCGCCTGCAGCAGATCGGTCATGAGCGCGACGATGAAGGGCTGGGAGATGGTCTTGTCGAAACCGATCGGCAGCGGCCGGTCGAGGTAGGCGAAGGGCCGGACTTCGAGCGGCACGAACTCGTGCCGTGGCACCTGGCCCATGGCCGACATCACACGCGGGTCGAGCGCTTCCCTGCCGGTCTCCGGACCGGCGAGAGCGGCGTGCGCCGCAATCTCCAGAACCATCTGCTCGCGGAGCGCGGCGAACTGCTCCTCGCTCATGGCGGCGTCCCCTTTCCCCGTGAATCCAGATCAACGAGTCGCACTATACTGCGGTCTCGAAACGGACATGTACTCCAACTCGGGAAGCACGACGTTCTCACGAGCGGCCGGGCGCGGCGCCGCAGCCTGCCTTCTGCTGGCAACCTGCACTTTTTCTGGAGGGGCCGCTGCCGTGCCCGATGTTGCCCAGGCCGCCGGCTGCGGCGACCGCTCCGCTTCAATGCCTGCCTCGCCCCTGGCTCAGCGCCTGCGCGCCCATGTGGAACAACTCGCCGGGCGCATCGGCGAGCGCAACGTGCTGCGCCCGGCGGCGCTGCATGCCGCCGCCGACTACATCCGCGCGCAATGGCAGGCGCAGGGCTACGAGGTGGCCGGCCAGACCTACGCCGTCGGCGAGGTGCGCAGCGAGAACCTGGAAATCACGCTGCGCGGCCGCGGCAAGCCGGGCGAGATCATCCTGATCGGCGCCCACTACGATTCGGTCTCGGGCAGCCCGGGGGCCAACGACAATGCCTCCGGCATCGCCGGCCTGCTGGAGATCAGCCGGCTGCTGGCGCACTCGGCGCCCGAGCGCACCGTGCGCTTCGTCGCCTTCGTCAACGAGGAGCCGCCCTTCTTCTTCTCCGAGCAGATGGGCAGCCGCGTCTACGCGCGGGCAGCGCGCCGGCGCGGCGACGACATCGTGCTCATGGCCTCGCTCGAAATGCTGGGCTGCTACAGCGACCGGCCGGGCAGCCAGTCCTATCCGCCGCTGCTGCGCTACTTCTATCCGGATCGCGCCGACTTCATCGCCTTCGTCTCCAACCTCGCCTCGCGGCGGGTGCTGCACCAGGCGGTGGGCGCATTCCGCGAAGTGAGCGACTTCCCGCTGGAGTCACTGGCGACGTTCTGGTTCGTGCCGGGAGTGGCGTGGAGCGACCAGTTGTCGTTCTGGCGCGAGGACTACCCGGCGATCATGGTGACCGACACTGCCTTCTACCGCTACCCGTACTACCACAGCGGCGAGGACACGCCCGACCGACTGGACTACGCCTCGATGGCGCGGGTGGTCGACGCCCTGGCGCGGGCGTTCGAACGGCTGGCCTCGGCGCCGGCCGTCGGGCGTTAGCGCGTCACGTCGCGGTCAGGCCGGGGGGCGGCGCAGTGGCGGGCACGGCCCGCCCTACGGCAGGGTCGCCATGTCGCGGTTCGCAGGGCAGGCCACGCCCGCCGGCTTGCGGTATCCTTGGCCGTTTTTCCTGACCGTGAAAGGGATCCGCCCCATGAGAATCGCCGCCTTTGTCGTCCTCGCCCTCGTCTCCGCCCACGCTTTTTCCCAGGAAGCGGCAGAGGAGAAATCGCCGTCCGGCCTCGTCTATCGCTCGCTCAAGGACGGCACCGGCGCCAGCCCCGCGGCAACGGACACGGTCAAGGTTCATTATCGAGGCACCCTCACCGACGGCACCGAGTTCGACAGCTCCTACGGACGCGGCCAGCCGGCCGAGTTTCCGCTCAACCGCGTCATCAAGTGCTGGACCGAGGGCGTGCAGAAGATGAAGGTGGGCGGCAAGGCGAAGCTCACCTGCCCGCCCGACATCGCCTACGGCAATCGCGCCGTGGGCCGCCTGATCCCGGCCAATTCCACGCTGAACTTCGAGATCGAATTGCTGGAGATCCGCAAGTAGGGTTCCCGTCCGGGGGCGGGCCGCCTGCTCGTCGGTCGCGGAAGGACGGGCGGCGCGATCACGGAGCCGAGGGCGCCGTCTCCAACTCTTGCCGGGCAGTGTGGTAGCGTAGGATTTCGCAACCTGCAGGCTGGCGCGATCTCATGAGCGATCCGGTTTCCACCTCCCGCCCCGGAACCGGGCCGCATCGCGCGCCCGCGCAGGGCCGCCGATCAGACCGGCTGGATGCGCTGGCTGCCGGGGCTGCAGACGCTGCGCCAGTACGAGGTCGGCCTGGCTGCGCCACGACATCGTGGCCGGGCTGGTGCTGACGACGATGCTGGTGCCGGTCGGCATCGCCTACGCGGTGGCCTCGGGCGTGCCGGGCATCTACGGCCTCTACGCGACCATCGTTCCGCTGCTGGCCTATGCGCTGTTCGGCCCGAGCCGCATCCTGGTGCTGGGGCCGGATTCCTCGCTGGCCGCGCTCATCCTCGCCGTCGTCCTGCCGCTGTCCGGCGGCGACCCGCTGCGCGCCGTCGCGCTGGCCGGCATGATGGCGATCGTCTCGGGCGTCGTGTGCATCCTGGCCGGCGTGGCGCGCCTGGGCTTCGTCACCGAGCTGCTCTCCAAGCCGATCCGCTACGGCTACATGAACGGCATCGCGCTGACGGTGCTGATCAGCCAGCTGCCCAAGCTGTTCGGCTTCTCGGTCGAGGGCGACGGACCGCTGCGAACGCGTCTGGGCCATCGCCGAGGCGGTGCTGGACGGGCAAGACGAACTGGACGGCGTTCGCTGATCGGCGCCGGCACGCTGGCGGTGATCCTGCTGCTCAAGCGCAGCAAGCGCGTGCCGGGCATCCTGATCGCCGTGGTCGGCGCGACGGTCGTCGTCGGCGTGCTGGATCTGGCGGCGCGCGCCGGCGTGTCGGTCCTGGGTCCGCTGCCGCAGGGCCTGCCGGCGTTCGCCATTCCCGTGGATCACCTACGACGATATCGTCCCGGTCCTGATCGGCGGCTGCGCCGTCGCCCTGGTGTCGTTCGCCGACACCAGCGTGCTCTCGCGCACCTACGCCGCGCGCACCGGCACCTATGTCGACCCCAATCAGGAGATGGTGGGGCTCGGGCGCCGCCAACCTGGCCGCCGGATTCTTCCAGGGCTTTCCGATCAGCAGCAGTTCGTCGCGCACGCCGGTGGCCGAGGCCGCGGGCGCCAGGACCCAGCTGACCGGCGTCGTCGGCGCGCTCGCGGTCGCGCTGCTGCTGGTGGTGGCGCCGGACCTGCTGCAGCACCTGCCCAGCAGCCGCGCTGGCCGCCGTCGTGATCGCCTCGGCCATCGGCCTGATCGAGGTCGCCGACCTGCGCCGCATCTACCGCATCCAGCGCTGGGAGTTCTGGCTGTCGATCGTCTGCCTCGTCGGCGTGGCCGTGCTCGGCGCGATTCCGGGCATCGGCCTGGCGATCGTGATCGCCGTCATCGAATTCCTGTGGGACGGCTGGCGCCCGCACTCCGCGGTGCTGGGCCGCGCCGAGGGCGTCAAGGGCTACCACGACATCACGCGCTATCCCGACGCCCGCCGGATCCCCGGCCTGGTGCTGTTCCGCTGGGATGCGCCGCTGTTCTTCGCCAACGCCGAGCTGTTCCAGGACCGCGTGCTGGACGCGGTGGCGGCCTCGCCGACGCCGGTGCGCTGGCTGGTCGTCGCGGCGGAGCCGGTCACCAGCGTCGACGTCACCGCCGCCGACATGCTGGCCGAGCTGGACGAGACCCTGCACGCGGCCGGCATCGAGCTGTGCTTCGCCGAGATGAAGGATCCGGTCAAGGACAAGCTGAAGCGCTTCGGGCTGTTCGCGCGGCTCGGCGAGGAGCTCTTCTTCCCGACCATCGGCGCGGCCGTCAGCGGCTATCTCAAGACCCACCCGGTGGAGTGGGTGGACTGGGAGGACCGGAGTCCCTGAGGCAGTCGTAGGGCGGGCCGCGCCCGCCGATCCGCTTCACTTGCGCGCCGGCGGACATGGTCCGCCCTACGTCCTGGGCGCACCCTTCGGCCCGAGGCGGCGAAGGATCTTAATACATGGAACCGCTGTGCCGCGATGTCCCGCCCGGCTCTGCTATCATCTCGCCGCCAAGGTGCCCGTTACGATCCATGCTCAAACCTACTGCAGTCGCCCTCTTTCTTGCGCTGGGCATCGCATCGAGCGGTGCGGCTCTGGCCCAGGCCCCGCAGGCAGGTCCCGCATCCTCCACGGCCGCGCGCATCGACGTCAACGTCCGGATGATGAGCGCCGAAGAGGTCAGGTCGCGCTCGGGCGACTCCCTGCTTCCCCCGGAGGCGGTCGGGCTCTTCCTCGTGCCGCAGGCCATTCTGGCGCCGACGACGTCGGACGCGGTCACGGCAACGGTAGTCGGTCCGCCCGGCGGCGTGGATTTCGAAGCCCCCGCTCGAATGGTGCTGTCCCAACTTGCGGCAAGCAGCCTCGCCACCGACCTGGCGGCGGAAATCAGGGAGCGCATGCGCGCGGCAGCGCTGGAAGCGGGCGACGCCTGGAGTTTCGACGTTGTCATTGCCTATCACGGGCTGCGCTCCGAGCAATGGCGTCCGAGCGTGCAATCGGAGTCGGCGTCTTACTGCCTGATCACCGCAGGCGTCGTCAGCGTCAGCGGCCTGCAAGGGCCGCTCGACACCAGCTCATTTCAGCGCGGCGTCGACGTTCGCAGCGACGGCATGCCCGGCCCGGAATGCAAAGTCCTGACTGATTACGCCGCCAGTGGCGGTACGACGCTGCGCCGCGCCACGCGCGACACGGCCGCCGTGCTGGCAGCCTGGATCGTCAATCGCACCCTGCAGTATCGCTGAAGCAGCGCGCCTACCACCAACCCTCGAACTGCAAACCGATGGTCGAGCCGTGGCTCTGTCCGGCGAAGACCCCGGTGGAGGAGATGGACGCCACCGCCGCATCGGTCGAGCCGTTCGCCGCCGCCTGCGCCGCCTCGTTCCAGCGTGCATAGGTGTAGAACAGCCGCAGTTCCGGCCGCGACCAGAAGTTGCGCGCGATGGCCCAGGTCGGCGCGATCGTCAGCTTCGTCATGTTGCGCGTGCCGGCGCCCGAAGGCTTGACGCGGTCATAGCCGAGTTCGGCCTGCAGCTTGATGTGCTCGGCGACGCCGTAGCTCACCCGTCCGCCCAGCGAGGTCCAGGTCTGGTCGCCGGTGTCGGACTTGTCCTTCTGGTAGACCGCCGTCAGCATGCCGCCGAGTTCCGGCGTGATCTGCGCATAGACGCCTTCGACGATGCGAAATCGTTTGTTCGACGTCGTGTTGGTCAGCGGTCCGGTGCCGCCGAGACCGGTGCCGGGGCCCACGCCGTACTGGAACGCCAGCTTGTTCCAGCCGTCGCCCAGGATCTTCGTCTGCCGATGCTGCACGATCACAGCCCAGCCGGTGTCCCCATCGCCGGCGTAGCCGCTCTTGGGGATCAGGCTCAGCCCGAACTCCAGATCCCCGTTCGGATTCACATGGACGCCACGGAGCTGGACATCGTGCCGCGTCGCATACTGTTTCTGGTCCTCGTTGTCCTCGCGCATGAAGGCATAGCTCAGCTTCAGGTCGCCGATGCCGATGTCCTCGACGCCTCCCCCAGCCCCTGGGGATTCCAGTAAAAGAAGTCGGTGATGTGGATGTCCTCGCGCTTGTAGTAGCGGCGGCCGAGCCAGAACCTCCCTCCGTTCAGAATGGAGAGGTTATCTGCCGAGAGGTAGGCCTGGGGGACGCCGCCGTCGAGGCCAGCGTTAGTCACCATCGCCCCGTCTGCGGTGGGCAGGAACTCGCTGAACATGACCGTGGCCTTCAACGTCCCGCCGTCGGACAGTTTCGTCAACTCCTGGCCGAGCAGCAGTTCGCCGTAAACCTCGCACTCATTGCCGAACCGGTACTTGGCCTCCGCGCCGGCCAGCTTGAAGCAGGCGGCCCCGCCGCCCTGCGAATTGCCGCCCCCCAGCGCACGCAGGTAGCCGTTGACCTCGATGGCCGGACGCGCTGTGGCTGGCGCAGAGCGCCAGCACTGCCACGGCTGTATTCACGAATCGGGTGTTCCTCATCATCTCCTCCAATTTGTCGTTGTGTCGAATCCGAACGCAGGCCGGAGCCCCCGGCCTAACGCGCCGCCAACTGGACATCTGCGATCGGCTTCTTCAGCAGCATCAGCAGCATCGCGGTGACGGCGGTGCCGGCGGCGATGGCGCCGACGTAGAGCAGCAGATTGCCCACCGCGTTGGGAATCGCCAGCACGAAGATGCCGCCGTGGGGCGCCCGCAGGGTGCAGCCGAACAGCATCGACAGCGCTCCGGTCACGGCTGCGCCGGCGACGCAGGACGGGAATCACCCGCAGCGGATCGTTGGCCGCGAAGGGAATCGCCCCCTCGGTGATGAAGGAGATGCCGAGCACGGCGGCGGCCTTGCCGGCTTCCTGCTCGTCGGCGGAGAAGCGGTTGCGGGCGATGAAGGTGGCGACGGCGAGCCCCAGCGGCGGCACCATGCCCGCCGCCATCACCGCGGCCATCGGCAGGAAGATGTTGCTCGCCAGCAGGCCGACGGCGAAGGTGTAGGCCGCCTTGTTGACCGGGCCGCCCATGTCGATCGCCATCATGCCGCCCAGCAGCAGGCCGAGCAGAACGGCATTGGTGGAGCCCATGCCCTGCAGGAAGGCGGTCAGCCCGTCCATCATGGTCTTGGCCGGCGGGCCGACGACGTAGACCATGAGCAGCCCGACGACGAGCGTCGACAGCAGCGGAATCACCAGCACCGGCTTGAGTCCCTCGAAATGGGTCGGCAGCTTGATGTGCTCGCGCAGCCAGAGGGTGACGTAGCCCGCCAGGAAGCCGGCCACGATGCCGCCGAGGAAGCCGGCCTGCAAGCTGGCTGGCGAGCATGCCGCCGATCAGGCCGGGCGCCAGGCCCGGGCGATCGGCGATGGAGAAGGCGATGTAGCCGGCCAGGACCGGGACCATGAGGCCGAAAGCCGCGCCGCCGCCGATGCTCATCAGCGCCGCCGCCAGGGTGCCTTTCTCCTTGAAGGCGTAGATGCCGAAGATGAAGGAGAGGGCGATGATGAGACCGCCCGCCACCACGATCGGCAGCATGTAGGAGACGCCGGTCATCAGATGCTTGTAGGGGCCGGCGCGCTTTTCCGACTGGCTGGGCTTGGCCTTCTGCACCTGCTGCAGGAAGTCGCCGCCGGCGGGCTGCGCCGCGAATGCCTCCTGCATCACCTTGTCGGTTTCCTTGAGCGCGCGGCCTGATGCGAGGTTTCGATACAGCGGCTTGCCGGCGAAGCGCGCGGTATCGACGTGGGTATCGGCGGCGATGATCACCGCGTCGGCGCGGGCGATGTCCTCCGCGGTCAGCTGGTTCTTCGCGCCGACCGAGCCCTGGGTCTCGACCTTGATGTCGTAGCCCGTGGCCGCCGCCGCCTTCTTCAGCGCCTCGGCCGCCATGAAGGTGTGGGCGATGCCGGTGGGGCAGGAGGTGATGCCGACGATCTTCTTGCGGGCAGCCGGCTGGGGCGCGGCCTCCGCGGCGGGCTCCGCTGCTTTCGCCGCCGGCGCTGCCGGAGCGATGCCGATGGTCGCCAGAGCCGCCTCCAGCACCGCACGGGTATCGCGGATCGCCGCGCTGGTGCTGGTCTCGAACACCGGCTTGCCGGTGAAGCGGGTCATCTCGACATGGGTGTCGGCGGCGAGGATCACCAGATTGCGCCGCGGCCAGGGCCTCGTCGCTCAGGACGTCCTTGGCCCCGGCGGCGCCCTGGGTCTCGACGCTGATGCGGTGGCCCATCACGGCGGCGGTCTTCTTCAGCGCCTCGGCCGCCATGAAGGTGTGGGCGATGCCGGTGGGGCAGGCGGTTACGGCGACGATGTTTGCCATTTCGATACTCTCCTTTGGAGTTTTCGGCGAATGGGGTCGGCGCTCAGGCCGCCACGGCCTGCACGGTGACCTGCTGCGCGATCGACTCGACGGTCTGCGGCGACGGGAGCGCGCGGGCCGAGCTGGGTCAGCGCGCCGACGGCGGTGGCGGTGGCGAGCCGCGCGCAGTCGGCGAGCGAGCGCGCCGCGCAGGCGGGCCGGCGACGAAGCCGGCCACCATCGCGTCGCCCGCGCCGACCGTGCTCTTGACTTCGACGGCGGGCGGCAGCGCCAGCAGGCACTCCCGCGCATCGACGAAGAGCGCGCCGTCTTTGCCCATCGAGATGACCACGCACTCGATGCCGCCTTTGACCAGAATGCGCGCCGCCTGCACCACCGCCGCCCGGTCCGGCAGGGCCGAGCCGAGCACTTCCTCGAGCTCGGCGATGTTGGGCTTGATGGCGTAGGGAGCCGGAGCCGATCGCTGACCGCATCGGCTCGCCGCTGGTGTCCAGCACCACCCGCTTGCCGGCGCCTTGAGCAGGCCGACCAGTTCGGCGTAGAAATCGAGCCGGCACCCCCGCCGGCAGGCTGCCTGAGAGCACGAACCACTGGTGCTCGGGCGATCAGCTCGCCGGATCGCGTCGCGCAGGCTGGCCAGCTCGGCCGGCGCCCACGGTCTGACCGGGGAAGTTGATGTCGGTGGTGCGGTGCTGCGCCTCATCGACGATCTTGACGTTGATGCGGGTCTTGCCCGGCACCCGCAGGAAGCGGTCGGTCATGCCCTTGTCGCTGGAACAGGCGTTCGAAGCACGGCGCTGTTCTCGCGCCCGAGGAAGCCGGTGACGGTGACGCGAAGGCCGAGGTCGGCCAGGAACGAGGCGACGTTCACGCCCTTGCCGCCCGGATCGGAGCGCTCCCAGTCGACGCGATTGACCTCGCCGGCGGTGAAGTCGGGAATCGACGCGCTCTGGTCGATGGCGGGATTGAGCGTGACGGTGACGATGTCGTGGATGCAGTCATGGTGGGTCTCGCGGGCGGACGAGAGGGCGCGGACTTCGGCGGCGGTTCGCGCAGGCGAGCGCTTGTTGGGCGAAGGCCTGGCGATGTCGGTAAAGGCGAGCTTGCGGAGCTGGGCCTTGACCGCGGCGACGCTGGGGATGCTCATGCTCAGTTCGGTGACGCCGAGGCCGGTGAGGATCACCGCGCCGAGCGGATCGCCGGCGAGGCCGCCGCAGACGCCGACCCATTTGCCCGTGCTCGTCGCGCGCCTTGCACCGTCTGTCGATCATGCGCAGCACGGCGGGATGCAGGCTGTCGGCCTGCTGCGCGAGCGCCGGGATGCATGCGGTCCATCGCGAGCACGTATTGGGTGAGGTCGTTGGTGCCGATGGAGAAGAAATCGCACGTTGCGCGCCAGCTCCGGCGGCCATGAGCGACGGCCGACGGCACCTCGATCATGATGCCGATCTCGACCGGTTTGGCACGCCGACCTCGCGCGCGCACTTGCTCGGCCATGCCGCGCGCCGCGCGCAGGTCGTCGAGCGTGGCGATCATCGGGAACATGATCTTCACCGGGCCGTGCTCGGCGGCGCGGAAGATGGCGCGGAGCTGCGGCATGAAGAGGTCCGGGCGGGCCAGGCAGAGGCGGATGCCGCGCACGCCGAGGAAGGGAGTTCTGCCTCGGCTGGCAGCGGCAGATAGGGCACGTCCTTGTCGCCGCCGATGTCGAGGGTGCGGATGATCAGCGGCAGGCCGTTCAGCGCGCTCGATCATCTCGCGGTAGGCCTCGAACTGCTCCTCCTCGGTCGGCGGCGTGTCGCGGTCGAGGAACAGGAACTCGGTGCGCAGCAGGCCGACGCCTTCGGCGCCGGCATCGACGCCTGTTGCGGCCTCGGCGGCCGTGCCGATGTTGGCGACGACCTCGACGCGGTGGCCGTCGGTCATGATCGCCGGCTGGTAGCGGGCGAGGTGTTCCGCTTCGCGCTGCGCGCTGCCTGTCGCTGCTGGGCGCGCGCGCGATTCCAGGTCGGCCGCGCTCGGCTCGGGGTAGAGGCTGCCGCCGTCGCCATCGAGGATGCAGGTGATGCCTTCGCGCTGAGTTCGAGCACGGCGGCTCCGGCGCCGACGATGGCGGGAATGTCGAGCGAGCGGGCGATGATCGCGGTGTGCGAAGTCGGTCCGCCGCGCGACGGTGCAGAAGCCGAGGATGCGCTGCGGGTCGAGCTTCGCGGTGTCGGAGGGCGTGAGATCGTCGGCGACCAGGATCACCGGCTCGTCGGGCAGCGCGGCTCGCTCCTCGGGCTCGGCGAGCAGGCGCAGCACGCGGTGGCCGACATCGTGCAGATCGACGGCGCGCTCCGTGAGCAGGGCATCGCCCAGGGCGGCGACGTCGTCGGCGCGCTCCTCCACGCTCTGGTGCCAGGACCAGCCGGCGCTGTGGCCGAGCTGGATGCGGCCGGAGGCGGCGCCGACCAGATCGGGGTCGTCGAGGAACTCCTCGTGGGCGCGGAAGATGGCGGCGCGGGCGGCGCCGCTGCGCGCCTTGACCTCGTCGTGCAGCTCGCGCAGTTGCAGCTTCGCCGCCTCGATCGCCTGCTGCAGGCGGATCTCCTCCCGCGCCGGATCGGCAGCGGTGACGGCGACGACGATCTTCTCGCGCCGGAAGTGGCGCAGCGGTCCGATCGCCAGTCCCGGCGAGGCGGCGATGCCGGCGATCGGCTTCGCCTCGAAGCTCAGGGCCGGCACCGCCTCGCCGCCCGGTTCCCCATGCCCGGCCTCGGCCTCGTCCTCCAGGCCGTGCCGTACCGCCGCTTCCAGCGCCCGCAGCGCGGCGTCCTCATCCACTCCCCGCGCCATGATGCGGATCGAAGCGCGCTGGTCGGCGCCCAGCTTGAGGAGCGACACGAGGCTCTTGCCGTTGGCCACCTTGCTGACGTGGCGCACCCGGATCTCCGACTGGAACGTCTTGGCGATCTCGACGAAGGCGGTGGCCGGACGGGCATGCAGGCCGGCGGCGCCGGTCAAGGCGACATCCACCCATTTGGCGAAATCGTCCGCCTCCGTCGCCGGCGCGACGGCCGCGCCGGGCTGCGCCTCCCGCGGCCGGGTCAGGCGGGCGACGATCTCCATCGGGTCGGCGGTGCCCGCCAGGCGCCGCACCGTCGCCTCGTCGTCCAGCACGTCGGTGAGGTTGGCGAGCAGCTCGATATGCTCGTCGGACCGCGCCGCGATGCCGACCACCAGGAAGACCTTCTCGCCCGCATTCCACGGCACACCCTGGGGAAACTGGGTCACCGAGATGCCGGTCTGCAGGATCAGCTCCCGGTCCTTGGGCAGGCCGTGGGGAATGGCGATGCCGTTGCCGAGATAGGTGTTGGCCACCTTCTCCCGCAGCAGCATGCTCTCGATGTAGCCGGGCTTCATGTTGCCGTTGTCCACCAGCACGCCGCCGGCGAGGCGAATCGCCTCCGACTTGTCGCGAGCCTGGGCGTTGAGCCGGATGCTTTCCTTGCCGAGCTTGATCATTGCCTACCTCCTCCTGTTTGCCCCACTTCGATACTGCCCCGCACCGGCAGATCCCGTTTCGCGACGATTCCTCTATGGCCGCTCTGCGAAGCTGAGCGCCACGGCAGCGCGCTTGGCCGCTGCGATACCCTCCTTGGGCAGGGCGCCATCGGCGATCCAGCGCGCGACCGCGTTGAACGGTACGATCGGCGCGAACGACTGCTGGCCCCACTTGCTGCTGTCGGCGATGGCGCACACGCTCTTGCTGCGGGCGATGACCGCGCGCTTGACCACCGCCTCGACATGGTTCGAGTTGGTCGACCCGGCGGCCGCGTTGACGCCCCCGGCGCCCATGAAGAACAGGTCGATGTTCAGGCCCGCGATCTGAGCCAGGGCAGTCGGGCCCACGGTGCTGAGCGCGTTCTGATACACCTCGCCGCCGATGAGCTGCACGCCGTAGGGCGTCTGCCCCGCCAGCTCGGTGGCGATGGTGATGCCGTGGGTGACGATGTGCAGGTGCGTGATGTGGGGCAGGCCCTGGCGGATGGCGCGCGCCAATTCCAGGGCGGTGGTGCCGGCATCGATGTAGATGGTCTGCCCGCTCTTGACCAGCCGCGTCGCGGCGCGGCCGATGAGCTGCTTCTGCGCCTGGTCGTGTTCCAGGCGCAGGGCGTAGTTCACGTCGCGGTTGAGCAGCACCGCCCCGCCGTGCACGCGGCGCAGCAGGCCGCGCGACTCCAGTTCCTGCAGGTCGCGCCGCACCGTCATTTCCGAAAGCTGGAACTGCTCCGCCAACTGGCGCGTGCGGCATTCGCCGCGCGCGGACAGTACCGACAGGATCAATTGCAGCCGATGATCGGCCAGATGTTCAGCCATGATGATGTCCATCCCTTCGAGCGTTTTCGCCGCCGCGAGCGGCCCCGACCCCGGCGTACTCGGCCTGGCACCGCTGCGGTGACCACGTTTGATTTCCGTCGCGGCGCCAGCCCGAGCCCGGCGCACCATCCGCGGGCAAGGGGCGGCCACGCTGTCCTCGCAGAAGGGCGGCCGAGAAATCGTCGGATCGGGCATGAGGTCGATGATGTTGCGGCGTGTTTTATCTTCAAACAAGATCGCACATTTTCGAACATCACGCAAGTGTTATTTTGAGCGGCCCATTTTCATCGGAGCAGCCAGGAGACACCCGGACGCTGGAATGCCGACGCACGGAACCTGATTTTCAGTATGGGTACGCCGACCCTGCTTCTACGGATCGGCCACGATTCTGAAGCCCTGGTAATACAATAGCGGCCGAGCCTCAGGCGCGGCCCTTCCCCGCCGAGGCATGTGTGCCTGCCTCGGCGCTTTCCGGCGCTCCGGCCGCGCCGGCATCGCATCCCGCGCAATCCCCGCATCGTGGACAAACCGGCGCCAGATTGCGCTTGCGCCACCCCAACGTTACATTGACGACTCGTCCGGATTTGCCCGGCGATATCTGGAGGAGGATCGGTGACGGACGAGGCAGAACGCGCGCATGTGATCGCGTTCCTGGGCATCGACGGCTCGGGCAAGTTCGACCCAGGCAAAGCGCATCGCGAACTGGCTGCAGAGGGCGGGCCACAAGGTAACGTACCTCAAGACCAGCCGGGGCCGTTCGAAGCTGGACCGGGTCGCGCGATCGAACGGCTTCGCCAATTTGGCGGATTACGTCGGCGGCGAGAGTGCGGCATTGATGAACGCGTCGCTCGGCTGGCGGAGTCTGTACGAAATTCGACAATCGTTCCGTGAGCCGGGGGCTTTCGTCGTGATCGACCGCTACATGCATTGCCACGCCGCCATGGCCCGCATTCAGGCGCCCGCGGTGGAGGGCAAGATTCGCGGCCTGTTTCGCCGCTACCCGGAGCCCGACCAGACTTTCTACGTCCATGCCCCCGCCGCCGTGGCCCATGCCCGCACCCTCGACCGGGACGGGCGCGAAGTGGACACGGTTGACGCGCTCGCCGCCTTCGACCGTGCCTATCGCGGGCTGCCGGAATTCGGAACGTTCATTGCGGTGGACGGCAACCGTCCGCCCGATGAGGTCCAGGTCGAGATCCGAGGGCTGGTCGCCCAGCGCTTCGGGCTGCCGGAAGAGATGCTCGCCGCGGACTGATCGCGCGCGGCAGGGCGGCGGTTCGATGCCGCGCTGCCGGGTGCGCGCGGCAGGCGGACGTCACTTCGATACCTGGACCGGGCTGCCGTCGCCCATGGTGCCCACCATCTTGTTTCCCTCGACCGTCATGTTCGCGCTGAAACCGCAATCTCCCGCCGGGCCGCCCTTTTCGGTCGCACGCAATTGCAGCTTGTTTCCATCCATCTTTCCTTGCACCGGATAATCACCGCGGCACTTATCCTCGTGTCTCGTGGCGACGCCCTTGACCAGGCCTCCTTCCACGCTCTCGATCACGATAGTCAGGCCCCGCGGTCGGGGGCCGCGATGCGACGGCATGGTGTAGCTGCCATCGTATTTTCCGATCGTCGGCCCTTCGGCCCATACTTCGGCCGACAGGAACACAGCCCCGGCTGCTGCAGCGATCGCGGCAATCTTCATGATCGTCCTCCCGACGGATGTTGGATTTGAGATTCAAGCTTCGCCGCCCCGGCGGCAATCCGGGGTGACGGCGCCCTCGCCTTCACTGCAAAGCTGATTCTTTCCGCAATCCCGTCGATTGACAATGTCCTTCGTCAATCGCCGCGCCACGATGGGCATCGCGAGAAAGGAATCGCCGGCGTAGGAGAAACAAGGAACTGGGTCACCGCGGCGATTCCCGATCCGGCCATAGAATGAGGCTGTGGATCACCGGACGGACGAGGTCTCCGCCGTGGAACAAAGAACGAACACCATTCAATTCGGCTGCAAACTCATGGCCAGCCGGGTGCGCCTGACCCTGGATCACGTCATCGAAACCATCCGCGACGAGCAGCGCCCCGACCGCATCCGCATCTGCACCCGAATGACGTCCTGCTCCGGCGCCGCCTCCTGCGGCTGGAAGCTTGCCCACATCGACGCCTGTCCCTTCCGCACCGCCTCGGGCATCTGAGAACTTGTGAATAAATCTACTGCGCGTCCCGACGGCTGCGTTGCGCGGTGCTCGCTCCTCGCCTATCGGTTTGATATGTCTCGTCGCTGCGCTCCGTGCGCCTTGCCCTCGGGCCGCTCGCTACGATTTCTTCACAAGTTCTGAGCGCTCCGCACGGCGCCATCGAATCGCCGTATCACGGTCCGCCGGCGGCGAATGCCAGGAACTCCACCTGTGGCCGCACCCCGTCCGGCAGGAACCGGCCCTCGAAGACCGCGCTTCCCACCGTGAAGCCCCAGACGCCCGACCTTCGCATCGCTTCGATGCGCTCGACGCGATCGATGCTTCCCGCCGCGATGACCGGGATCGGGACCGCAGCCACCACGCGCTCGGCCAGGCGCTCGACATCCCCGTCGAAGCGATAGGCCAGCAGATCGAGGCCATGAACGCCGGGAATGCCCGCCAGCCGCTTGGCGTCGTCCACGATTTCCTCCACCGAGCCGCGCAACCGGGTCGGATGGCCGATCGTTCGTCCGCAGAAGGGAAAGTACTTGATTCCGGTCGAGGCCAGAAGACGAACCGCTGCCTCCGCCTGCCGGCCGCCCAACAGGTAATCGACGCCGATTTCGATCGCCCCATGGACCGAGCGCAGTTCCTCCGCCTCGCTCACGCTGACGACTTCCAGCATGACGCGATGACCGTTGCCGCGGATCTCGGCGGCCAGTTGCCTGATCGCCGGTAGCGGCAGACCGATGTCCTTGAAGCCGACGTAGCGCAACCCCTTCACGTCCTTCACGCGCCGATACGCCTCCAGCGCATCGGGCACGGTGCGATCGTCCTTCGTCAGCATGAAAATGAATTCGGGCATGCGGCCCTCCCTCAGCCCGAGCACGGTTCGTGCGCTGCTGCGACCGGCATTGGCAGCACGCCCCGACCGGCCGCGTTTCCGAATGCCCGATTCCCCGTGCAGCGCTTCGTCATATCGTGTCGTTGCGCGGCTGCGGCGCGGGACGATCGTATTCCTCCACCGCCCGGTCGATCTCCTCCAGCAGTTCTTTCCACTGCCGGGCCGTGGCCGCCTGCAGTTCGAGGAATCTCTTCTCCAGCTTCTTCTGCTCCTCCTGCAGCATTCGCAACTGCCGCTCGAACGTGTCCCTCGCTTCGCCCGAAGCCTTGTCCGACCGCTTCCTCAGTTCCTCGACCGCAGCTCGCAACTCCTCCATCGCCTTTTGCGTGTGGACGACGATCTCGTCGCCCTTCTCGCCGGAGGCTCCGCTGCCGGAAGTCGACCCCGAGGACGGGTCGGTCGCCGCCGATTCGCGTTTCGGCGGTTCGTTGCCTTCAGCGAGCGCCGGAGACGAGGACCCGGATCCCAGCAGAAGCAGCAGGAGCATCAAGCCGAACCTCTTCATCGTTCCTATCCTCCGCAATCCAGTCTGCGCCCGCGCTCCAGACTATCGCAGCGCGCGCCGTGCGCACTGGTCCAGGAACTCGTTGCGCAGCGGCGTGAAGACGTACCCAGCGGGAGACGGCGCGCCGCGGCGAGAATCAGGCGCGCCGAACGACCCCGCGGTAGGTAGCAGCTTACTCCAGGGACGGGGATCTGCGCTCAGGCACGAGCGCACCAGGGGTGCCGCGAGGCGATTCAGCCGGCCAGGTCGTGCAGCACGATCTGGCCTTCGCTCTCCTCGATCAGACCCTGCTCGCGCAGGTCCTTCATGACGCGGCTCACCATCTCGCGCGAGGCGCCGACCATTCTGGCGATATCCTGTCGCGATATCCTGCCCCGGATCGTCAGCTTGCCGTCGACCGGTTCCGCCATGTCCAGCAGCAGGCGCGCGACACGGCCGTTTACGTCCATCAGGGCGAGGCTTTCGATGCGCCGGTCGGCCTCGCGCAAGCGCCGGACCAAGCCGCGCATCATGTGCTCGGTGACCTCGAAGTGCTCGCGCAGGCAACGCATGAAGTCGGCCTGGGTGATCACCACGAGCGTGCAGGAACTGAGGCAGATGACCGTCGCCGAACGCGGTTTGTCGTCGAGCACGCCCATTTCGCCGAAGACATCTCCCGGACCGAGCAGGGAGAAGATGACCTCGTTGCCGCCCTCGTCCTCCACCAGCACCTTGAGGTTTCCGGAAAGGATGAGGTAGACCGAATCGGTGGCATCGCCGGCGCGGACGACGATGTCATTGCGCGCCATGCGCCGCATCATTGCCCGCTGTGCGATCGCCTTGAGCGCGGTGTCGGACAGGCGCTCGAACATGGCGAACGCACGCAGGCCCGCTACCGTGGCGTTGCGCCCGCCGACCATCCCGACTCCGCGTACTGGACGAATACTCGCACTGTTCGGACACGCCCTGAACAAGACTCCGCCCGCGATCTTAACTGCATTTGGTCGCCCTGGTTCGCGTCGACCGCGCACGTTCCGCGAAGGCCATGGTCATCCGGGCTCCTACAGTCTATGGGGCCGACGCCTCGATGTCCGTGAAGCAATGCGCCAATTCCCGCCTTCCCGCGGACGGCGATCGTGATGCAATTCGCGTACCCCGGGGCAGACCGTCGATTCCAGCGGCATGACACCGCCCGGCGCTGGACGCGCACGTCAGAACTGCGCCGCCTTGCCGCAGGTCGCGCGGTAGGTTTCATCGCCGAAATAGGCCTTCCACTCCGCCGCATCGAGGTCGCGCGACAGCCGTGCGCAGGCCGCCTGGTCGATGTCCGCGCGGTCCAGCGACCACACCTGCAGCGTGTTGCCGCCGCCCAGCAGGGCCACTTCACCCTGCTCGGACATGCCCTCCACCTCCATCCCGGGAATGCGCAGAATCTCGCGCGGCAGCGCTCCCGTCAGGTCCCAGACCACCGCATCCTTCGCCGCCCGGTCGGCCCGCACGATCCAGTACGCGCGCCGGCTCGGATACATCGTAGCGGCGATGGCACGGCCGTCGCCGCTCAATACTGCGCCGCCGAGGTAGGCCTTCTCCTCCTCCTGCAGCGTCTGCGGATAGTCCGCCGCCCGATCCTGTCCCGGAGGTATGCGCGCCAGCATCCGCCCGCCGGCCAGATCCCAGACGAATCCGGCCTGCTCGGTATAGAACGACGCCCCGAGAAAGGTCGAAGCGCGACTGCCCGCCAGCGTGGCCAGGCGCTGCCCGTCCGGCAGGAAGGCGACGGCGCCGACGTGGTCCAGCGAGCGCGGGTGGGCGACCTCGGCCAGTTTGCGTCCGTCGACCGTGTCGAACACGGACACCCGCTCCGAGTGCGCCAGGGCCATTCGCTGCCCCGTGGCATCCACCGCCAGGGCGGTGGCAGCGGCGCCGGGCAGGCGCAGCCTGACCGTGCCCGCGGCGGCATCGAGCACGACCGTTTCGCCTTTTCCGTCCGGTTGCTTGCCCGGAGCAAGCTCGGCCAGCAGCGTGCGTCCGTCGCGCGCCCATTTCAGCCGGGCGGCGGCATTGCGCAGCGCAAGCTGCCACACCTGGCTGCCGTCGGCAGCCCGCAGGGCGCGCAGTGTTCCGTCGGCGTGCGCCACCGCGACCAGGGAACCATCCGGCGAAAATGCCGCGCGCACTGCCGATTCGCCTTCCCACAGCGCGTGTCCTTCGCTTCTCGGATCGAACAGGCGCTGCCGTGCCGGGGCCGGACCCGCCAGGAAGATCTTCCCGGCCGGAACGAACGGCCCGACGGCCCGCGTGCCATCCGGACCGGCCACCGTGTCGAGGTCCGCACCGGCCGGCTGCAGCCGGGCAACGGCATGTCCGCCGGCGACATCCACCAGCCGGCTCCCGGCCCGTCCGGTGACGCTGACGAAGCGTCCCTGGGCGCTGAGGCGGCCGGCGCGCACTCCAGCGATGCGGCTCAGTTCCTGCGGATGCCCGGTATCCCAGAGGTCGATCGAATGGTCCTCGGCGATCAGCGCCAGATACCTGCCGCCCGGCGCATCGAGCACAGAGGCCAACGGCTTGCGCGCGTTCAGCCGGACCGACTCCTGCCCGTTCCTCGGGTCCCACATTCGTACCAGCGTGCCGTCGGTGCCGATGAAGCGGCTGCCATCGGCCGAGAAGCGGCCGGTCAGCGGCAACTCGGCGCGCACGCTGCCGTCGATGGTATCCCGCACTTCGGTAAGTGTGGTCTTGAGCAGGGGAACGTAGGGATCCTCCTCGAACCCGCCGCGGGTGGTGAAGCGCCAGCCGTCCGGGGAAACCGGGCCGACGCGTGCCTCCGGCACGCTGACGCTGCGTTCCTGCCAGTTGCCGACGGCGACGCTCAGCAGCTCACCCGCTTGCCGGCGGGGATCGGTGCGGGTAAGGAGCAGGCGCGTGCCATCGGCATCGAAACCGGCGCCGCCGACCCGCGGCCAGGTGCGCACGTTGGGCGAGGCCGGGGTATCCGGCGTGGCCACCTGCGCGGACACCGCGGGCAGCCGCCATGCCAGCGCGGTCGTGGCATCGGGTTCGGCAGCCGACCGGAAGGTCACCAGCAGCGCCAGCGGCGAGCCGATTCCGGAGACATCCTGTTCGGCGCTGAAAGCGAGACATGGCCCGCTGCCTCCTTCGGCGTCCGCCTCGACGTTCGGTGGCAGACTCAGGCGGCCGCGCATGCGACCGTCCGCCGGGCGCCAGACCACCACCTCATGCTGCGCCGCGCCGCCGCGTCGCAGCGCCGCAAACAAACCGCCGTCGCGGCTGAAGGCGCCGCACGCGGTGCCCCCCGCGGTGCCCCCCGCGGTGCCCAACTCCACCTGCGATTCGCCCTCTTGCCGCTCCGCGCTGCCGACCTCCGGCACGCCGACGAAATGCATGGAGATACCGCCGTCGCCATCGATCGCGGCCAGCCATTGCCCGTCCGGGCTGGGCACCAGCCGCGTGGCCGGCCGCTGCAATTCCAGAACGCGCTCGACCCGGACCTGGCGCAGATTCCAGGACTCGAGGCGCAGGCCGGACAACCGGAACAGGCGCAATCCGTCGGCCGAAAATGCCAGCACGGGGCGCTCGATCTGCGCTGCGAAGCCGTGGATGCGCTGCGGCAAGCGTCCCAATGCCGTCGAACAGCACCGCCTGCGCGTCATCGGTCGCGCCGCCCTGCTCCCGCAGGCGGCGCAGCGCCTCCAGCGCCAGCAGCGCCTGGCGCTCCGCGGTTTCGGTCTCCGCCCCGACCAACGCACGGGCCTGGGCCGTCACCAGACCGGCGGCGGCGATCTCGCGCTGCCGGATCGCCTCGGAGCGCGACAGCATCGCCCACACCGACAGCCCGGCCAGCGCCGCCATCACCGCTGCGCTGCCGCTCATCCAGAGGCGGCGCACCCGCGCCTGGCGCCGCTTCTCCCTCTGTTCGACTTCGCTCCTGGGCAAGCCGTACAGGTCGGCCAGCAGCTTGAACCAGGAGGCCTCGTGGGCGCCCCGGTCGAGGCGCGGTCTGGCGGCGTCGAAGCCCCGGTAGTCGGTGGCCAGCGGCATCGCCATGAGGCGGCACAGTGCGTCCGGGAACGCGCGTTCCGATTCCCGATCGGGGCCGGCCTCGTTGTTCGGCAGGCCGGCAACGAGCAGCGGAATGACGGCCGCGGCGCCGTGCCGCTCGCCGAACAGGCGCACCTCCTCGTCCACGTAACGGCTCGCCCGCGCCGCCGGCGAGCACAGCACGATCAACCGGCGCGCGGCGGCAAGATGACGGCGGATGGCATCCGCATAGTCGGTGCCGGTGAAGTCGGTCTCGTCCCGGAACACCCGCACACGCCGCTGCGGAACCGGCAGGTCGCGCGGCGGACGGTAGCCTTCGAGCGCCTTCTCCAGCGCCCGCGCGAACACCATGTCGCGGCGCGAGTAGCTGATGAAGGCGTCGTACTCGGTCTCGGCGGTCACGCCCTCAGCCGAAACGTGCTCGTCCGACGAAGCGGGCATCGGGTCAGGCTCCTCCATTCAGATTTCCGCAAAACCCCAAGAACCGCGCGTAGGGCGCGCCGTGCGCGCCGATTCAACATTCGGCGGGCGCGGCCCGCCCTACGAATTCGCGGCGAAATCATGGTCCTGTCACGCGGCAGGCCGCGCGCTTGCGCGGCTAACGGAACTCCGGCATCGCCGCGCCGTGTCCGGCGCAGCAGCCTTTATAGCGCAGGCCGCTGCCGCAGGGGCAGGGATCGCCGGGAGCCGGGTCCAGGGAGCGGAAGTCGCCGGTGGTGGCGAGGGCGGCCTCGCCCAGTGCAGCACGCCACAGCGCCACGCCGAACGCGGGATCGAGGGAAAAAGCGATTGCCCGGGCGCGGCGGTTCAGGCGTGCGCTCGGCGCGTCCTCCGGCTGCGCCAGGCAGCGCGGGCATGCGTTGTGGCCGAGATAGGGGAAGCGGATGCGGGTGCGCCACACCGTTTCCTGGTCGCGGCTGGCGGCCGGGTCGGGCCGCACCGCCACCCCCGCCTCCATCGCCTGCAGGACCGCGGCCTCGCCGTCGAGGCCGTGCTGCTCCCGGTACAGTCGCATCATCCCCCGGACGAAGTTCAGTTCACCTTGCGCGTCGTAGTCGACGCAGCAGGGAGGGTATCCGAGAACGGTCGGTATCCACTCCCGCTCTCCCCCCGCCACGCGCCGGATCGCCGCGCCGAGGGAGGCGTCGCGATAGATCCACAGCACTTCCGGCGCGGGGCGCGGCGCCTGGGCCTGCAAGGCGGCGGCGACGAGGGGGAACTCGCCGGCCACGCCGGCATTGCGATCCGCAGGCGGCAGCATTCCGGGCGTGCGCAGCGTGAGCAGTCCCGCCGCGGCCGCGCTGCGCTCGAACTCCTCGCGGCGCCAGGCTTCCCCGCCGCCCTGACCTGCCAGGTGCGCCGGCTTCAGTCCCTCCGCGACCTCGACCACTTCCAGGATGTCGATGAGCATCTCGTGGATGCTGAGGTGCCTGCGGTCGAGGCCGACACTCCAGAGCGACCGGAAGAGCATCCTGTTCATCGGGGTGCGACGCCACGGCTCGCTGGACGCGCTGCCCGCGGTGCGCTACTTGCTCACCCTCACGATCTTCATGGAATTGGTGCCGCCCGCCTTGCCCAGCGGTTCGCCTATGGTCAGAACGATGTAGTCGCCGTCCTCGACCGCACCCAACTTCTTCAGCGCGTCCTGCGCCAGGATCAGGATCTCGTTCGGGTCGGTGGACGTCTCCTCGAACGCCACCGGATAGACGCCGCGAAACAGCGTGACCCGCCGGCGCGTCTCGACCAGGGGCGCCATGGCGTAGATCGGCAGTTCCACGCTCAGGCGGGAGACCATGAGCGCCGTCATGCCCGACCGCGTGAGCGTGGCGATGGCCTTGATGTCGAGCTTCTTCTGGGCCGAGACTGCGGCGTAGGCGATCGTCTCCTCGAGCTTGGTGCCGGAAGATTGGCGCAGCACGACCCCGGGGCACGCCTGGTCCTCCCGCTCCGCCTCGACGCACACCCGGACCATCGCCTTGATGGCCTCCACCGGATAGCGGCCCGCCGCCGTCTCGGCGGAAAGCATGACGGCATCGGTGCCGTCGAGCACCGCATTGGCCACGTCCGAGACCTCGGCGCGGGTCGGCACCGGGCTGCCGATCATCGACTCCATCATCTGCGTGGCGGTGATGACGGCCTTGTTCTTCGCCCGCGCCGCCAGGATCATCTTCTTCTGCAGACCCGGCACTGCCGCGTCCCCCACCTCCACGGCGAGGTCGCCGCGCGCCACCATGATGGCGTCGGAGGCATCGAGCAGTTCCTCCAGCGCCAAAACCGCCTCCGCCCTTTCGATCTTCGCCACCAGCATGCTCTTGCCGCCGGCATTGCGCATCAGGGTGCGCGCCATTTCCATATCCACGGCGGAACGGGGAAAGGAGACGGCGAGGAAGTCGGCCTGCATCCTGGCGGCGACCTTGATGTCCTCGAAATCCTTCTCCGTCAGCGCGGGTGCGGTCAAGCCGCCGCCGCGGCGGTTGATGCCCTTGTTGTCGGACAGCACGCCGCCGTGGCCTACGGTGCAATGAACCTGGTTGCCGTTGACGCTGTCGACCGTCAGTTCGATGCGCCCGTCATCGAGCAGCAGGGTGTCGCCGGCGGCGACGTTGTCGGGGAGTTCCTTGTAGTCGAGGCCGACCCGCTGCTGGTCGCCGAGTTCGCAATCGGCATCGAGGACGAAGCGGTCGCCCTCGTTGAGCGTGATCGGTCCCGCGCCGAACTTGCCGATGCGGATTTTCGGTCCCTGCAGATCCACCAGCACGCCGACCGTGCGGCCGAGCCGGGCGGCGATGTCCCGCACCAACTGCGCGCGCTCCACATGCTGCTCGGCACTGCCATGGGAAAAGTTGAGCCGCGCCACGTCCATGCCCGCGGCGATCATGCGTTCGAGCACCTCCGGACCGCTGGAAGCGGGGCCGAGGGTGGCAACTATTTTCGTTCGTCTCAAGATCGAGTCTCCAGGATGTCCGGCGGCAAAACGCAAGGGCACACCCCGTCATCCGGTCCAATGCTTTCGTGAAGTTCGGAGGGCCTCGCCGCCGAGTCGCACGCAAGCCGATTCGGGCGCAGGATATTCGCGATGGCCGAATCGTATCATTGGCGCCGCGCTCGCGAGCCGGCACCGCACCCTTTCCCGGAAGGGAACGTGCGATCGCGCGAAAGGCGCAGGCACCAAGTTCGGGCGAACCCTGCGCGGGCGCTCAGTTGTACCCGAGAACGGCAACCTCCGGGATATCGCTGTCATGCGCCCGCTCGCTGGACCCAGTGTCGGCCTGGGCGGACGTTGATCCGGGCACGGCATGCAACTGCCAATGCTCTTCGGTTACGGCGGACATGCGCCGGATGGTGTTGGTGTCGATCGCATTCATGGAAAATCCTTTGTGCAGCGCGATCCGCGCCGGTAAATTTCGGCGCGTCGGGCTGTGAAATGGTATGGGGCTTGGGCCGCCGGGCCGTACGGCGCTCTCGGCGGCGATCAGGGTTGCAGGCGTGGTACGAGCCGATTGCGGCGGCGGGGCGCGCCGCGGCCGCCTTGTCGAGCGGTCAGCCGCGCTGGCGTGCCTCGGCGGCCGGGCGCTCGATCCGTCGCGGGATGCCCGCGCTGCCCGCGGCGGATTGCACCGGGGCGACGTCGAACTGCGCCGTGACGACCTCGGGCAGGCTATAGTGCGCGGCGATGACTCGCATGTCATCGGTGTCCAGACCGCTGAACGCGATGCAGTCCTGCAGTGTGATCATGGTGTCCTCCATCTCATGCATGGGTTTGTCGCCGACGCAGGCAGAGAGTTTGTGGCCCCCCGAGCGTACGACGAAATCCGCGCTGCGCGAGTGCGGCGCAGCGCGACGAATAGTTCGGATTCTACAGCACCGTTGTTACCCGGCCATTACGGGTCAGCATCGATCGGGACGATGCGGCGTTTTCCCACCATCCAGCGACCGCCCGAATCGACGTTGGTTCCCCCTCGAATCCGTTTCGCCGTGCGCAGCGCAGCTCCCTCTGCTGCCCCCCTGTCTTCCAACCGATCACAAAACTGCAGACTTTCGTGACGGCGATGTGACTTGTTGCGGCGACACTGCAAACATGAACCGAGCAACCGCAGGAGGAAGCCATGGACAGCACACCGCAATCGACCGCATCCCGCCGCGCCCCGGACCCCGCGCGCGCAGCCGCTCGATCCGCGCCGGCGGCTCCACGCCGGAGCGGCGTTCACCGCTCGCCGGACGCCACCCACGCCCTCACCGCGCACGTCCTCAACGCGCACGTCCTGCGGCGCGAGACCCGGCAGTTTCGCGGCAGTGGCGGCGTCAGCGAAGAGAACGCAAGCCTCGGCTTCCGCCCCGCCTTCTACGACACCCGGACGCGCACGGCATATCTGTCGCGCTTCCGCAACGGCGACCCAGCGCCCTGCCACATTCTGGACGGCCTGCCCGCGGAACTGGTGACGGCGCGCGACGCCTGCGGCCGTGTCGCAGCCGTGCTCCCGTCCCTCGTCTCCGGCTTCCTGCTGCGCGGACAGTTCTACAACCGCGAGGAAGCAGCGCGCAAGGCGGCAGAGCTGAATTGAATCGGCACGACCGTCGCGGCGCCTGCGACCGCCGGCGCGCGGCGCGGGGAAACTGGCTAGAATGAAACCGGGTCTCAACCGGCGCGAGAGCGAGAATCTCCCCTGCGGCGGCTGACGCGAGTCGGCGACCGCAGGCAGCGGGCAGACGTCGGCGACACAAGCGGGGTACACCGGATGGCGCGACAGGTATTGGTCATCGAGGACGACGAGGACATCTCGAGGCTGGTCAAGCTGCAACTGACCGAGCTCTCCTGCACGGTGAAGACGGCCTACGACGGCATCGTCGGTCTGGCCGAGGCCGAGTCCCGGCCCTATGACCTCATCATCCTCGATCTGATGCTGCCGGGAATGGATGGCCTCGAGATCTGCCGCCGCATCCGCGGCAAGGGCCGCTACACGCCGATCCTGATGCTGACCGCCAAGTCCACCGAGCTCGACCGCGTGCTGGGCCTGGAGATGGGCGCCGACGACTATCTCACCAAACCCTTCAGCGTGCTCGAACTGGCGGCGCGGGTGAAGGCCATCTTCCGCCGGGTGGACAACCTAGCCCATCCCGAAGGCAAGGACAAGGTGATCGAGTCGGGGCCGCTGCGGGTGGACGTGGAACGGCGTGAAGTGACGCTGGCGGGCAAGCCGGTCGAGCTCACGGCGAAGGAATTCGACCTGCTGCTGCACTTCGCCGAGAATCCCGGCCGCGTGTATAGCCGCACCCAGCTCCTGGACAAGGTTTGGGGCTACAGCCACAGCGGCTACGAGCACACCGTCAATTCGCACATCAACCGGCTGCGCGCGAAGATCGAGGCCAATCCGAACCAGCCGGAGTTCATCCAGACGGTGTGGGGGGTCGGGTACAAATTCCGCGACCGAACCGCAGGCTAGCGCACCATGTTCCGGTCGCTCTACGGCAAGCTGGCGATGGTGCTGATGCTGGTGTTCTTCGCCATCGGCGCCGCCTTCATCCTGGCGACGGAGCAGATGATCGAGGGGCGCCGCCTGCTGCAACTGGCGACCGACCTGATCATCGGCGCCATCGCCTTCTCCCTGCTCGCCGCCCTCATCGTCTTCAATCTGCTGACGCGGCGGCTGCGCGTGCTGGCGGCGGAGATGGACGCCTTCCGCGCCGGCGGCTTCCGCCAGCCGCGGCGCGTCCTGAGCGCCAGCCCCGGGGGTGACGAGATCGATCGTCTGGTCATGGCATTCCAGGAGATGTCGGAGCGCATCGCGAGCCAGCTCCAGGCCCTGGAACACAACGACGAGCAGCGGCGCGAGCTGCTGGCCAACGTCTCCCACGACCTGCGCACGCCGCTGGCCTCGATGCAGGGTTACCTGGAGACTCTGCTGCTCAAGCACGGCACCCTGCCGCCCGAGGAGGAACGCGCCTACCTCGAGGTCGCGGCCAAGCACAGCGAGCGCCTGGGCAGGCTGGTGCGCGACCTGTTCGAACTGACCAAGCTGGAAGCCAACGAGGTGCGGCCGCAGACGGAAGTGTTTCCGGTGACGGAACTGGTGCAGGACGTGCTGCAGAAATTCCAGCTCACGGCAGAACAGCGCGGACTGCGCCTGGACCATCACTTCGGCAGCGCCGTGCCGGCGGTTCAGGCCGACATCGGTATGATCGAGCGCATCCTGGAAAATCTGATCGAGAACGCCATGCGTCACACGCCGAGCGGCGGCGTGGTGCGCGTCGCCGTGGATGCCGAGCGCGAGCGCGTTCTGCTGCGCGTCAGCGACACCGGCCGCGGCATTTCCCGGGAAGACCTGCCCAATGTCTTCGACCGCTACTACCGCGTCGACCGCAGCGAATTCGGAGCCGAGGGCAGCGCCGGTCTGGGCCTGGCGATCACCCGCCGCATCGTGCGAACTGCATGGCGGCCGCATCGAGGTGGACAGCACCCTGGGCGCCGGCACCACCTTCCGCTTCGACCTGCCCGCTGCTTCCGTGGTCGTTTGATTGCCAGGGTTACCGGCAGGCTTGCGGCCCGGCCCCGCACCGACTAATTTGAAGCAGATATGCGGCGCACCTGCGGATCGCGCAGGCACGCCGATCGACCGAGGAGAACCCCCCATGAGTGGCGCGAAACTCATCGTGATGTACCCGACTCCGCCGGATGTCGAGGCGTTCGAGAAGGTCTACCAGCAGGAGCACGTGCCGATGGCGGTGGCCAGGCTCGCCGGCAAGACGAAGATCGTGGCCACCAAGGTGCTCGGCTCGCCGCAGGGTGCGGCGCCCTTCTACCGCATCGCCGAGGTCCATTTTCCCTCGATGGCGGCGCTGGAATCCTGTGCCGCCTCCGCCGGCGGGAAGGAAACCCTCGCTCATGCCGCCGCCATTTCCAGCGGCGGCCCGCCGACCTTCCTGGTGGCGGAGGAGCAGACCTTCAGCTTCTGACCCTCTCAGTGCAGGTGCGAGGTTTCGAGCCTGCGCTTGAGCAGGGTGCGCTCCAGTTCCGCCGCCGCGCGCACCGAGAAGATCTTGAAGATGGCCAGGTGCGGCAGATCCTGGCGCATCGGCTTGCCGTCCATGCAGGCGAAGTGGCCGATGATCTTGCCGGCGGAGTCGAACATCGGCACGCCGATGTAGCTGTCGCGGTCGTACTGCTTTTCCAGCGGCCAGATGTCGCACACGCCGGTCGGCACGTAGACCGTCTCGCGCCGGGTCGATCACCGCGCCGCAGGAGGTGCCGTCCAGCTCGTACTCGAAGTTGTCCCAGAACTTGCCGCCGGAGTAGTAGGCCAGGGTTCGCGCCCGCGTCGGCGGGTCGTCCGGGCAGTAGCACACCAGGTTGTCGCGCGTGCCCAGGATCGCCGACAGGCTGCGCATCAGGGCCTGGAAGAACTCCACGCCGGACACGGCCGAGAGTCCCTCGGCGGCCTGGATCAGAGTCTCCTCCAGTTCCTTGCGGCCATGGATGTCGATGTCCATCACCAGCATGCGGTAGGGCTTGCCGCTGGCATGGCGCAGCGCGGTGCCGCGGGACTGCACCCAGCGGTAGCGCCCGTCGCGGTGGCGCAGGCGATACTCGGCGTCGAAATGGGGCGTCAGCCCGTCGATGTGATTGTCGAGACGGATCAGGATCGCGTCGCGATCGTCGGCATGCAGCAGATCGCGCCAGTCCTCGATGCGCGCCATGCCCGCATCGACCTGGCCGAGCATGCCCTGCCAGCGCGGCGAGAACTGGACCGCACCACTCTTGATGTCCCACTCCCAGATGCCGTCGTTTGCCCGCTCGACCGTCAGGGCATAGCGCTCCTCGCATTCGCGCAGGCTCGCCTCCACTTTCTGGCGCTGCTCGGCGCCCTGGGCGAGTCGGTGATCGGCCTCGTCGATGCGATGACGCAGTTGCGCCAGCGCGGCGGCGAGCCGGCTCAACTCGTCGCCTTGCGCCAACCCGCTGTCCGCGGCCGATCCATCCACCGCCTGCCGCACCAAGTCCCGCAGCGGCCGTCCCACCCGCAGCTCGGCCTGGACCGCGGCGAACAGAAGCAGGGACAAGGCAGCCAGCACCAGGGCACCCTTCCCGCCGGCGGCGAATTCCGGCGCGTCCTGCAGCGCCAAGAAGGTCCAAGTCGCCAGCAAGGCCGCGGCCAGCAGCAGCGGAACCAGCAGTTTCATGCGCAGACTCATCACCCTGTTCCTCCGCCCGAAGGATTCAAGGTTCAGTCTAGTCCACCGGCGCCAAGGTACCCGCCGGTCCGCGGCGGCTCGGATCGAGATGGGCGCCAGCGGACGCGACGTTGGGAGCGACGCGCGGGGCAAGCCGCATCCGCTGCGCTTGATCAGACCTGCCCGCCGGCTGACGCTCGGACCGGGCGTCGCCGCCACCGGTGATCAGCCGCGTCGCCGCTGCGATAGGTGAGGTAGGCCCAGAACCAGTCCAGCATCACCGATATGCGGTTGCGCAGCCCCACCAGGAAGCCCAGATGCACCGCGCCCCACAGCCACCACGCCAGGCTGCCGGAGAGCCGGACGAAGCCGAAATCCGCTACCGCCGCCTTGCGCCCGATGGTGGCGAGGCTGCCGAGATGGCGGTAGCGGAACGGCGCCGGCGCCGCGCGACCGCCGACGCGGGCGCGGATCACCCGCGCCACGTACTCGCCGCCCTGCTTCGCCGCCGGCGCCAGGCCGGGCACCGGCGCGCCGTTCCACGCCTCGCTCAGCGCCGTGTCGCCGATGGCGAAGACTTCCGGCAGACCGGGCAGCGACAGGTCCGCTCCGACCTTGACGCGCCCGGCCGCGTCGGCCGCGGCGCCCAGCCACTTCGCCGCCGGCGAGGCCACCACCCCGGCCGCCCACAGCACGGTGCGCGCGGCGATGCGCTCGCCGTTCACGACGACGCCTTCCGCGTCGATGCTTTCGACCCGGCTCCCGATCAGGACCTCGACGCCGAGCTGCTGCAGCGCCAGGCGCGTCGCTCGCGGACAGGTCCTCGGGGAAGGTCGGCAGGATGCGCGGCGCGGCCTGCACCAGGATCACCCGGGCCGTCGCCGGGTCGATGCGGCGGAACTCGTTTTCCATGCCGAAGCGCGACAGCTCGGCGATGGCGCCGGCGAGTTCCACCCCGGTCGGACCGCCGCCGACGACCAGGAAGGTGAGCAGGCTGCGCCGCTCGCGCGGGTCGTCCGCCGCCTCGGCCCGCTCGAAGGCGGTGAGCAGGCGCCGCCGCACCTCGGTGGCATCCTCGACGCGCTTCAGGCCGGGCGCGTAGGGCGCCCAATCGTCGCGGCCGAAATAGCTGTGGGCGGCGCCGGTGGCGAGCACCAGATAGTCGTAGCCGATGCGCTGGCCGGACATCAGCACTTCGCGCCGCGCCGCATCCACGCCGGTCACTTCGCCGAACAGCACGCGCACGTTGAACTGCTCGCGGAACAGGCCGCGCATCGGCGTGGCGATGTCGCCCGGGGCGAGCCCCGCGGTCGCCACCTGATAGAGCAGCGGCTGGAACAGGTGGTAGTTGTGGCGGTCGATCAGCGTCACGGCGACGCGGGCGCGGGTCGAGCGCCGCGGCGCAGGCCATGCCGCCGAAGCCGGCGCCGACGATCACCACCCGCGGCAGGCCGTCCAGCGCGAAGTCCGGCCTGCCGTGGAGCTGCGGATCGCGGCGGCGCAGCCGCCGCCGCGATCAGGGTGTCGAGCGCGAGGGGTCCCGGACCGCGCAGCGCCAGCAGGCGAAGCGCCATCAGCCAGTAGGGATAGGCCTCGACGCCCGGACCGCATCATCTGCGCCCCGGCCACGGCCGCCATCAGCAGCACGGCGGCGGGACGCGCCGCGAGACCGAGGCCCAGCAGCGCCGCGCCGAGCAGTGCCGCCGGCCCGGCGAAGCCCGCGGCCGACTGCAGCGGCAACCAGGCCGCCGGCGGCGCCGCCGGCGAGCGCGCCCGCGGTGGCAACCGCTCCCGCCAGCCACAACCGCAGCGCCAGGGCATAGACCGGCGCCAGGCGGCGCGTCGCCCGCGCGAACAGTCGCGCCACCGTACCCGCCAGCGGCAGGGCGGTGCGCGCCAGGCCGCGGCCGAGCAGCGCGTCCAGCGACAAGCGCCCCGGCACCCCGCACCACGAACCAGCCCAGCAGCACCACCCAGAACAGGTGCGCGTCCAGTGCGCGGTAGTTGAACTGGATCACCAGCGCCAGCGCCGCCAGGGCGGCCGCGGCGAAGCGGGTGGCGAGGCCGGCGGCGAGCAGAATGGATCCCGACCAATTCGACCGTGACGCCGAGCCAGGCGGCGGTGACCGGGTCCATCCAGGCCACCGGATACTCGTAGGCGGCCAGTTGCAGGGCGTTGTCCCAGTTTCCGGCCTTGAGCACGCCGGAGACGAAGAACACCTGCGCGAGTGCCAGGCGGATCAGCAGTTCCAGCACCGGCCCGGCCGAGCGCTCCACGAAGCGCATGCCGGTGGCGAACGCCTCCGCCACCTGGCCAGCCGCACGGCGTCGACCGCGACGCGCGCCTGTTCGCTCTTCATGATCCCTGCCCTCCTGCGCCCAGGGGCGCGCCGTGGCATGACTCAGCGGCCGGCACGCCGTGCGCGCCGTAGCGGCAGCGGAAGATGCAGCGCTTGCCGTTGTCATGATGCAGCTTGCAGCACAGCACGGCGTCGGCGCCGGCGACGCCGCAGGTAGAGCGCGGCGGCCAGCAGCATGCCCAGCGGCGGCGCGGTGAAATAGATCCAGACCGCCTGCCACAACTGCGCCGGCAGCGCGGAACCGAAGGTCCGCGCCGGGTTCATGCTCATGCCCGACAGCGGTGCCTCGACCGTGATGTAGAGCGCCACCAGCGCCCCGGCGGCGAGCCCGGTGTAGCGGTTCAGCTCCCGTGAGTTGCTGAAGACCGAGCACCGCCAGCATGAGCCCGGCGGAAATCGCGAACTCGGCGCCGAAGCCGACCCAGGCGCCCGCCGGGCCGGGAACCGTGGCGACGAAATTGACCGCCGCATGGGACAGCAGCGGCGCGCCCAGCAGCAGCGTCGCCAGCCCACGCCGGCGAGCGCGCCGGCGAACTGCGCCAGGACGTAGAACGCCGCGTCCCAGCGGCGCGATCTTGCCCAGGCGCCAGGAAGGTGAGCGTCACCGCCGGATTGAGATGGGCGCCGGACTGCTTGCCCCAGGGCGAGTAGATGATGGCGATGGCGGTCAGCCCCATGGCGAGGCCGATCAGCAGCGCGCCGCAGCAGGCCGTCGTCCAGCGCCTGGCGCAGCGGCGAAGCCGGATGCTCGAGCAGGACGGCGAAGACGCAGGCCGAGATCATGAACAGGCCGAGCCCCGCGGCTTCCATCAGGTACTCGGGCCAGTGCGCAGCGCAAGCGGCTTGGCGCAGGTCGGTCGCTTTCAGTCTCGTGCGCCCGTTTCACGCGGCCCCGGCGACGCGCCGCCGTTTCGGGTGACGGCGTCGTAGCGTCCCAGTTCCCTGCGCCAGTAGGCCGGGATGTCGTCGCGGTACTTGCGCTGCACCAGGTTGGCCACCAGCCCGGTCCAGCCGGTCTGGTGCATCGCGCCCAGGCCCAGGCCGGTCTCGCCGTGGAAGTACTCGTTGAACAGCAGCAGGTCGCGCCACGGCGGATCGCTGCTGGAACGGGCTGCCCTCCGGCAGCGCCGGGACGCGCCCGTGCTCGTCGCGGCGGAACATGTCCACCAGCCGCTCGGAGATCAGGTTGGCGATCTCCTTCAGGCGTGAGTTCGCGGTTGCCCAGGCAGGGCACCGGCACGTTGAAGTCGTCGCCGAGGTAGCGGTGGTACTTCTCGATGGCCTGGATCAGCGTGTAGTTGGTCGGCATCCAGATCGGGCCGCGCCAGTTGGAATTGCCGCCGAACAGGCCGGAGTTGGACTCGCCCGGCACGTACTCGATCATCGCCCGGCCGATGCCGGGCACATGGCCCAGGTCGCTGCCGCTCGGCGTGGATGCGCGAGACGCTGCGGATGCCGTAGCGCGACAGGAACTCGTCCTCGTCCAGCAGGTGGCGCAGGATGCGCGGCAGCATGGTGTGGTCCACCAGCGCCAGCAGGTGCTCGCCGCGCTCGTTGGTCGTGGTCCGGGCAGTGCGCAGACGTAGTGGCCGTCGAACAGGCCGCCGCCGTGCTCGGTCAGCATCGCGGCGAAGCGCGGCGCGTTCTTGAGCAGCCGCTGGTCGACGATCTCGCAGGCGAACAGCGGGATGATGCCGACCCAGGAGAACACGTCGATGCGCTGGCAGGCGCCGTCGGGCGCCGACCACCAGATCCTTGAAGAAGCCGTCCTCCTCGTCCCACAGCGACAGGCCGTGCCGTGCGTCGCTGGCCGGCGATGGTGTTGGCGATGGCGAGGAACTGCATGTAGCACTGGATCGCGATGTCCTCGTAGTCCGAGTCCTCGGCCGCCAGCTCCAGGGCCATCACCGTCATGTTGAGCGCGAACATCGCCATCCAGCCGGTGGCGTCGGCCTGCTTCAGCGAGAAGCCGGGCGGCAGCGGCTGCGAGCGGTCGTAGACCGAGATGTTGTCGAGGCCGAGGAAGCCGCCCTCGAACACGTTGTGGCCGTCGGCGTCCTTGCGGTTGAGCCACCAGGTGTAGTTGAGCAGCAGCTTGTGGAGCACGCGCTGCAGGAAGCCGATGTCGCCGCGCGCCGCGCTGCACGCGCTCGGCGCGGAACACCTTGAGCGCCGCCATCGCCAGCACCGGCGGATTGACGTCGCCGAAGGCCCACTCGTAGGCCGGGATCTGGCCGTTGGGATGCAGGTAGTGCTCCTTGAGCAGCAGCTCGATCTGGTCCTTGGCGAAGTCCACGTCGACCAGCGCCAGCGCGGCGCAGTGGAAGGCCAGGTCCCAGGCGGCGAACCAGGGGTACTCCCAGGTGTCCGGCATGGAGATGACGTCGTGCGGCCTTGAGGTGGCGCCAGTGTGCGGTTGCGCCCGCAGCGGCGATCCGGCCGGCGGCGGCAGCTGGTCGCCGTCGAGCCAGCGCGCCACGTCGTAGTGGAAGAACTGCTTGCTCCAGATCATGCCGGCCAGCGCCTGGCGCAGGATGCGGTGGTCCTCGGCGCCGGCGTCGGGCAGCAGCTCGTCGTAGAAGACCGTCGGCCTCGGACTCGCGCTGGGCGAAGATCACCTCGCGCTGGCGAAGGGCGCGCGCCAGCGGCTGGCGCGACAGCGTCAGGCCGATCGTCGCGCGTCTGCCCGGGCTCGACCGTGACGACATGGCCAGGCGGCGAACTTGGTGCCGGTGCGCGCCGGGTTGACGGCGTCGCGTCTCGCCCTCGATCACGCAGCGGTGGAAGGCGTCCTTGACGTAGGGCGAGGCGTTGGGCGCGCCCCACAGCCGCTGCGGCGTTGCTCTCGTTCTCGGTGAACAGCGCCTGCGCCGGGTGCGCGGCCGTAGAGGTGATAGGTCGCCCAGGGTCGGGTGCTCGGCGCGCACCGCCCACGTGGCGTCCGCTGGCGCGGCGCGATCGTCGCGCAGATGCGCGGCTTCGTCCGCCGCGTCGCCCCAGGACCAGGTGTTGCGGAACCACAGCGTCGGCAGCAGATGCAGCGTCGCCGTCTCGGGTCCGCGGTTGGTGGCGATGATGCGGATGTGGATCTCGTCCGGCGAGGCCTTGGCGTAGCGCACCTCGACGTCCCAGTAGCGGTTCTCGTCGAAGACGCCGGTGTCGAGCAGGCTGAAGGGCGGATCGTGGCGCGAGCGGCGCGCGTTCTCCTCGCACCAGCCGGCGCGTAGGGATAGTCGGCCTGCGGATACTTGTAGAGATAGCGCAGCCAGCTGTGGCTGGGCGTGGCGTCGAGATAGAAGTAGTACTCCTTGACGTCCTCGCCGTGGTTGCCCTGGTTGCCGGTGAGGCCGAAGGCGCGCTCCTTGAGGATCGGGTCGCGGCCGTTCCACAGCGCCAGCGCGAAGCACAGGCGCTGCTGCTCGTCGCAGATGCCGCCCATGCCGTCCTCGTTCCAGCGGTAGGCGCGCGAGCGCGCCTGGTCGTGGTCGAAATACTCCCAGGCGTTGCCGTCCGCGCTGTAGTCCTCGCGCACCGTGCCCCAGGCGCGCTCCGCCAGATAGGGGCCCCACAGGCGCCAGTCCTCGCGGCCCTGGTGCTGGGCTTCCAGGCGCTGGCGTTCGGCGTTCAGCTGTCGCGTTGGCTGTCATCGCGTCGTCTCCCTGGAGCGATCGTGCATGCGGTCATGGGTCACCGTGGGCGCTGCGATCGCTCGCACCCGTCGCTTCGGTCATCGGCACGAGCTGACCGTGCTGGCGTCCGCGGTCGTCGCGCTGCGCGCGCTGCCAGCCGCCACCAGGCCTCCAGCGTGCAGGCCACCGACCAGGCCTGCGACGGGCGCGCCGCGCGGCGTGTGGGGCGGCGCGCCGTCGAAGATCTCGCTCACGGTGCCGAGGCCGGCATCCGGCAGGTGGTCGCGCAGCGGCTCGAGCCGCGCCTGCGCGGCGGCGGCATCGCCGTGCACGCGGTACTCGCGCGAGGGCGTAGTGGCCCAGCAGCCAGCCCCATACCGGGCCCTGGTGGTAGGCGCCGTCGCGCTCCCAGACGCCGCCCAGGTAGTGCGGCCGGATAGTCGCGATGGGCCGGATCGAGCGAGCGCAGGCCGTAGGAGGTGAGCAGCTCGCGGCCGACACGCGCCACCACCGCTGCCTGCGCCGCCGCGTCCAGCGGCGAATGCGGGCAGGCTGACGGCGAAGATCTGGTTCGGCCGCAGCGTCGCGTCGTCGCCGTCCGGGCCGTCGAGCACGTCGAACAGGCCGCGCGCCGTCGCGCCATGACGAAGCGCTGGAAGCCGGCGCGCGCCGCCGCCGCCAGCGCTGCGGTACGGCGCCGCCGGCTCGTCCAGGCGTTCGGCGAACTGCGGCCATCGCCATCAGGGCGTTGAACCACAGCGCGTTGATCTCCACCGGCTTGCCGATGCGCGGCGTCACCACCCAGTCGCCGATCTTGGCGTCCATCCAGGTGAGCTGCACGCCCGGCTCGCCGGCGCGCAGCAGGCCGTCGGCGGCATCCAGTGCCGATGCCGTAGCGCGTGCCGCGCACGTGCCAGTCGACGATCGTCGCGCAGCACCGGGAACACCTCGCGCAGCGCCGTCGACGTCGCCGCTCGCCTCGACATAGGCGCGCCAGGCCTCGACGTACCAGAGCGCGGCATCGGCGGTGTTGTATTCGGGCGCGTCGCCGGCGCCGGGAAAGACGTTGGGCAGCATGCCGCGGTCGACGAAGCGGGCGAAGGTCGCGCAGGATGCGCGCGCGCCGTGTCGAGGCGGCCGGTGGCCAGCGTCAGGCCCGGCAGCGCGATCATGGTGTCGCGGCCCCAGTCGCCGAACCAGGGATAGCCGGCGATCACCGACTCGCCGTCGGGCACGCTCGGGCAGCGGGCGGGCGAAGACGAAGCTGTCGGCGGCCAGCACCAGCTGATCGACCCACGCCGGGCGCGTCGCGCAGCTCGGGCAACCTGCGCCTGGGCGCGCTGCAGGCTGCCCGCGTCGTGCGCCAGCGCCCGCCGCATCGCTTCGTCGAGGTAGCGCGGCGGCATCGGCCTCGAGGCTGGCGACCACGCCGACCCACTCGCCCGGCGACAGGTCCAGCGTGCGCCTCGCCGACGCACAGATGGCTGTCGCGGTCGCGGCAGGCCGCGCTCGCGCTCCAGCGGCAGGTCGAAGTTCTCGAACCAGTCGTGGCGCGGTGCGATGACGCCGCCCCGCGCGCTTGCAGGTGCAGCGTGAACCAGTCCGGGATGACGCACGCGCAGCTGCTGCGCCGTCGCCCTCGATCACCGGGTTGAAGTCCCAGGGCCGGCTGCTGCCGTGGTGATCGCGCGCGTTGACCAGCAGCGTGACGCGCAGCCGCAGCGGCGCGCGCCACCGGCGCCGTGCCGGGCAGCAGGCGGAAGGCGACGTAGGTGGTGTTGGCACCCTGCTCCATCCAGATGCGCTGCTCGATGCGACAGGTCGCCGACGGCGAAGCGCCACACCGGCATGCGCCCTTCCAGGTGGAACGACTCGATATGCACATGGCCGGCCGGCGCCACCGCCCCGCCGCCCCAGCGGTTGGTGAACAGCGGCCGATGCGACGTTCGCCGTCGACCAGCGTGGCGTCGGCCTTGGCGAACACCAGGCACGCGTCCCAGCGGCGGATCCACCGGCGCCACCAGCAGACCGTGGTAGCGGCGCGTCAGCGAGCCGGCGACGGTGCCGGCGGCGTAGCCGCCGAGGCCGTTGGCGAGCCACCATTCGCGGCGCTCCGCCTGCGGCCAGGTCGCCGCAGATTTCGCGGCCGAAGCGCACCACCTGCGGGCAGTTCGATGTCCATGCCCATCGCTCATGCTCCCATGCCGAGCGCGACCGGTTCCTCGGCGGCCGGCCCCGCCGCCAGCACCCGGCCCCCCAGGTGGCTCGCCAGCCGCAGCGCCCCAGGCGTAGATGGTGAGCGCCGGATTGGCGCGGCTGGAGCGCGGCAGCACGCTGCCGTCGGCGACATACAGATTGGCCATGCCATGCACCCTGCCGTGGGCGTCGACCACGGAGCGCGCCGGCGTCGTTGCCCGCCACCAGCGTGCCGCAGGCATGGGCGGTGCCGGCCAGGGGGATCGCCCTGCGCCACGGCGACATAGCCCAGGCGCAGCAACTGCCGCTGCAGGCGCCGCACCAGGCGCCGATGCTCGGCCTGGGCCGCCGGCAGCCGGCTGGCGTCGTAATCCAGGCGCGGATGATCGGCACCGTTGCTCTGGGCGATGACCCGGTTGTCGGGATGGGAGCCGTCCTCGGTCTGCAGGAACAAGCCGTAGGCGCGGCTGGCGAGGGGGGCCGACAGCCAGCGCGGCAGGAAGCGCGGCAGTTGCCGGCGCAGGATCTCCTGCGGCCAGATTTCCGCCCAGGGTCTGCACCGTGCTGTGGGGCAGGTCGTCGTGCAGTACGCAGCAGCGTCTTGCACAGCACGTCCGTCACCGGCGCGGTGCGACAGGGCGAGCATCGCGGTCAGCACGTGGGACTTGTAGTTGCGGCCGACCTGGGCGTAGCACGGCAGCACTTGCGGAGAGGCCGCTGCGCTCGAGGTAGGTCTGCAGCAGCCGCGGGCTGTGCAGCGCCCCGGCCGCCAGCACCACGAGTCGGCCTCGTGGCGGCTGCCGTCCTCGCATTCGACCCCGGCGACGCGTCTGGCATCGCCGCCGGCCGGGCAGCAGCCGCCGCACCGCGTGGCCGGTCAGGATCTCCAGGTTCGGCTTGCGCCGCACCCGCGACAGCAGCGCGATCTCGGCGTCGGACTTCAGCCCGCGCACCGAGGCGAAGGCGTCGAAGTGGCGCGCCTCCTCCGGGAATGACAGGATGTCCGGCGCAAGGCCGAGGGACATGGGCTGGCGCCGCCAGTGGGGGTCCTGGCGGCGCAGGCCCGCCACGAGCGCCTGGAGATTGGCTTCGACGGCGAACTGGCGCACCCCGAGCAGGCGTTCCGCCTCGTCGTAGAAAGGCGCCAGCTCGTCGTAGCCGAAGGGCCAGGCGCAGGCATTGGTGCGCCGCGATCCGCGCGCGAACTCGTGGGGCGCGAAGCGCAACAGGGCTGCGCCGTACCACTTGGTCTTGCCGCCCAGATTGAAATGCTCCTCCGGCACGGTGATGCGGCCGTCGCGGTCGATCCACGGTTCGTCGCTCAGGAAGGCGCCGCGGCCGAGCACCTGATCGGGATCCAGGGTGCTGCCGTCGCCGGGCAGGGCCATGCCCTTTTCCAGCAGCAGCACGCGCCTGCCGGTCTGGGTCAGATGGTAGGCTGCGGCGCAGCCGCCCGCGCCCGATCCGATGATGATGACGTCGTAGCTCATGGCGTCGGCTCCGATGAACCCTGCTCCAGATTGGTGACCCGCCGCCCCGCCGCACGTTCCACCAGCATCACTGCGTGGCCGTCCGGATCCGTGACCAGCAAGCCCCGCTCCCCTCCCGCCAACTCGACGATGCCGCGGGATGGGAGGCGTGCGGGACGGCGTTCGAGCTGGTCCGCGATGCGCTCCAGGTCGTCCACCTGCAGCACCACCCGGACGTGGGCGAGGTCGCCGGGCCGCAGGTCGGCGGGAGTCGGGCGGCCGCCGGCCGGCATCACGTACTGCAGGAACTCCAGTCCCGGACCACCGGCGTGGTCCGGGCGCAAGCCGGTGACGCGCACCAGCGCGCCGGGGGCGTCGTCGAGCTGCTCCTGGGTCGGGCCGGAATTGAGGCTGGCGCCGGCCACGTGCAGCCCCAGCAGGTCGCGGTAGAACTCGAGGCTGCGCTCCGTGTCGGCAACGGTGATGGCCGTGTGATCGATGCCGAGAAACAGCCTGCCGGAGTGCGCCTGCCATTTCGGATTGCCCTTGCCCGGCGGAAACTGCAGCAGTTCCAGGGGATGGCCGTCCGGGTCGCGGAACTTGAACGCCCGGATGCCGGCGGCCGCGGCGTTGGAGGCGGGAATGGTCTGCGGTGCGCCGGAGATGGCCTGCACCGGGAAGCCGGAAAGATGCGCGTGGGCCCGGTCCATGTCGCTGACCACCACCGCGAAGTGCTGGAACCACAGGTCGTTGGCGCGGCTGTCCGTCGGAATCGGCCGTCCCGCCGGGCTCAGGTACTGCTCCAGTTCGATGCTCTCGTCGCCGAGGCGCAGGGTCGCGCTGCGCACGCGCGCGCCGAAGATGCCTGTCGCATCGTCACGACTGCGATCGTCGATGAGGCGCTCCGATACCTTGCTGAATCCCAGCGCCGACTCGTAGAAGGCGACCGAGCGGTCGAGGTCGGACACGCTCAGCACGATGCTCCTGACTTCCAGCGCCCGGGCGAAGACGGACGACGCGACAAGCCACAGCAGCGTGGCCAGCGCGAAAAGCACAGGCTTAGACGCAACTCTTCCGGATCTGCATTCAAGCGACATTTCTCTGGCTCCGCACTGGTGTTGACGTGTCTGACCGTCAGGTTCGATCGATCGGCTCATGCTCCGCGCCCGCCGCGGCGCCTGCGCGCCGCGGCACGCTCACCCGGGAACGATCAGCCCGTTCCCTTGCCGCCGATGCCGCTGCTCTCCCATTCCTTCTTGTCGACCATGCCGTCCTTGTTGCGGTCCATCATGTCGAACAGGCGCGACTGATAGGCCATGAACTCCTCCTTCGACACCATGTGGTCCTTGTTGCCGTCCATCATGTCCATCATCTTCAGGCTGCTCAGGCTGCGGATGTAGTCCTGGGTGAAGATGTTGCTGCCCCCCTCCTCGGCGGCGTGGGCCGGAACCGCCAGGACGGTGGCGAACATCGCGCCGCAGAGCGCGAGCATGGGTTTGCGTGAGTTTCATCGCATTGCCTCCTTGTCGGTGCTGCAGGTTTGAAAAACGACTTCACGAATCTCAGCCGCCCTCCCGAAACTCGGGATAGAGCGTCATGCCGCCGTCCACATAGAGCGTCGCGCCCGTCACGTAGTCGGAGTGGTCGGATGCGAGCCACACCGCGGCGCGCGCGATGTCGCGCATCTCGCCGACGCGGTAGTAGGGAATCAGCTTCAGCAGCGCCGCCTCGGCCTCCGCCGTCTCCCAGGCCGAGGTGTTGATGGGCGTGCGTGATGGCGCCGGGCGAGATGGCGTTGACGCGGATCTTCTTCATCGCCAGTTCCTGCGCCATGGTCTTCATCAGCATCGCCACGCCGCCCTTGCTCGCGGCGTAGTTGGCGTGCCCGGCCCACGGTATGACGTCGTGCACCGAGGAGACGCAGATGATCTTGCCGATGGAGCAGGAAAGCTCCGGCACGGCGCCGCGGCGCAGGAACTCGCGCACCGCCTCGCGGGCGCACAGGAACTGCCCGGTGAGATTGACGTCGATGACCTTGCGCCACTGCGCCAGCGTCATCTCGTGCAGCGGCGCGTCCTGCTGCAGGCCGGCGTTGTTCACCAGGATGTCGACGCTGCCGAAGCGCGGCGATGGCGCGCCGGAACATGTCCTGCACCTGCTCCTCGTCGCTGACGTCGGCCTTGATGGCGAGGGCCTTGCCGCCGGTCATGCGGATCTCGTCCACCACCCGCTGCGCTGCGCTCGTCGCCGGCGACGTAATTCACCACCACCGCCGCCCCGGCCTCCGCCAGGCCGCGGGCGATGCCTTCGCCGATGCCGGAGTTGGCACCGGTGACGATCGCGCGCTGGCCGTCGAGGATCGTCTCGCGGATCTTCGCCTCGTGCATACGCACCTCGCACACGCCGCAGGATTCGCTCATTTCGCTCCCCTCAGCCCAGCCACTTGCGGCGGATCAGACCGTCCAGCGACAGCCGGCCCGGGCCGTGCAGGGCCACCACCAGGAGCAGCAGACCCCAGTACTGATGGTCCTTGAGGCCCGCCTCGGACAGATCCGGGTAGGACACCACCGCCACCGCATTGAGCACGAGCAGACCCACGGCGGCGAAGCGCGACCCCAGCCCCAGCACCAGCAGCACCGGAAAGAACAGCTCCGCCCCGGTGCCGAGCCAGGCCGCCGCTTCCGGCGGCAGGTAGGGGACCATGTATTCGCTCTCGAACAGGGCGAGCGTGGAGGACCAGCTCGCGATCTTGGTCAGGCCGGCGTTGAAGAACACGCTCGCCAGCAGCACGCGGATGCCCAAGTCCAGCACCGGGGCGAGCCACTCCTCGGCGACGCCGATCACTGCGCGCAGCGCCTGCCTCAGGCCCGGACGCGTCGCGCCGGGCGTGCCCAGGCTGCCGCTTCGATTCACTGCGATTTCCATTTCGCTCTCCTCAAGGGTGATCGCCGCTCCCTGTCCGGCGCGCGCGCACCGGACAGGGCCGGGCCTGCTGCTTACTTGCCCGCGGCGCCGCCGGGCTTGGCGTGCGCGCTGGTGTTGATGGTGCCGCCGGCGATCTTTTCGCAGGTGCCCTTGGGCACCAACACCCAGGCCTCCGGGTCGCGGTCCACCTTGGACGTGCCGGCGCAGGAGCTCTTGCTGGTGCCACAGTCGTTCTTGCCGGCCTTGACGACGCCGGCGCACTTCTCGTTGTCGCCCGCCGCGGCCAGGGCCTGGCCGCTGCCGGCGACCACACCCAGGGCGATCAGTCCGGCGATGGCGTTGCGAATCACTTGGTCGGTATTGCTCATGGCTTGCTCTCCTTACAGGTTGTGGTGAAAAAACTCAGGCCGTCGCGCGACCGCCGATGCCGCCGAGCGGATCGAAGGGGGATACCGGCTGCCGGCCGCCGCTGTCCGCCACGAGCAGGGAGACATTCGAGTGCGCCGTGCCTGCGCCGCCGACGCCGCCCAGGGAGTCCCAGGGCGTGTGCGGCCGCTGGCCGTCGTGAAGGGCGAGCACGGTCGCGAACCTCGACGCGCGCGGTTCCCTCGCCGCCGATGCCGCCGAGCGAGCCGAAGGGCGACGACGAGCGGGCACGATCGGCCGACGCGACCACGGTCACGGATTCGATCCGCGCCGTGTTGCGGCCGCCGATGCCGCCCAGCGACTCATAGGGCGACGACTGCTGCTCGCCGCCGTAGGCGACGGTGGTCGGCGCGCTCACCTGCGCCGGCGCGGCGGATGCCAGCGACGCCAATGCCAGGGCGATCGCTGCGGTCAGGGATTTCGCTGTTGCTTGGCTGCCATTCATTTCGTATCTCCTCGGGTCGGTGGTGGAAGTTTCGGGTAGCCGTTCTAGCTACCGTGGTTCCAGTATGGGCGGCGACCTTCACGTCCCTATCGCCGAACCTTCACGTTTTCATCACGGCCGGCGGTCCGCGCAATCCACGACGACGGCATCGCCGATGCGGCGCAGCAGCACGGACTCCAGGCTGAAGTCCGGCGCCATGGCCTGCGCCGCCTGCAGCGCATCGCGCAGCGGACGGCCCGCTGCGAACGCCTGCAGCAGGGCGAACTCCGCCGCCGCGACCGCCTCCAGTTCGACCGCATAGTCGCGGCGCCGGATCAGCAGCCGCACGCCGCCGGCGCCGAGGTCGACCGTCTCGTCCGCTTTCACTCCCGGCTGATTGACCTGCCAGATGCGATGCACCGGAAAGCGCGATTCCAGCAGGCGGCACGCCGGATGGAGCGTGAAGGTCAGACGCGGCAGCTCTTCGGCCGGCACCGCCGCGAGGCGGTCGAGCGCCATGGCAGCGTGGTCGGCAGCGTGGAAGGACTCGTGGACGCTCCATTCCAGCCGCGCCACGTCGGCGAGATAGGGCAGTCCCGCCGCCGGCGGGAAACCGTCGAGGAAGGCGCCGAACTCGCCGCCGAAGCAGTGCAGGTTGCCGTGGTGCGAAGGATGCCGCGGGATGTAGCGATCGGCGGCAAAGCCGAAGAACTCCCGCCCCACCAGCCGCTCCACCACCGGATAGACGTCGCGCAGCGCCTCGCGGTAGTTGTGAAGTATGTTGTTGCGGTAGATGCCGTGCCGCTGCTCCGGGTCCATGCCGCACGCATCGATGGCGCCGGCGATGCGCGGGCGCTCCTGCGCCTCGAACACCGCCGCGGCGAAGGCGAGCTGCAGCTCACGCAGCGAGGGCATGACACTCCTCCAGGATGGCTTGCGCGGTCTGCGCCTCCTCCAGCAGCACGGCCAAGGCCGGCAGGTCGGTGTCCCATTCGATCAGGGTCGGCACCGGCCCGCAGCGCACGACGGCCTCGCGGTAGAGCTGCCACACGTCGCCGCAGACCGGGTTGCCGTGGGTGTCGATGAGCAACCCGTCCAGGCGATCGAAGCCGGCGAGATGGATCTCGCCCACCGCCTGCGGCCGGGATCGCGCGCAGGTAGCGCCGCGCGTCGAAGCCGTGATTGCAGGCGCTGACGTAGATGTTGTTGACGTCGAGCAGGATGCCGCAGCCGGTGCGCGCCGCCACCTCGGCGACGAAGTTCCACTCGTCGATGGTGGAATGAGCGAACCGCAGGTAGCTCGACACGTTCTCCACCAGGATCTGCCGCCCGAGGAAGTCCTGGGCCTCGTCCACATGCGCGCAGACCACCCGCAGGGCCTCCTCGGTGTAGGGCAGCGGCAGCAGGTCGTTCAGGTGCCGCCCGCCGATCCCGCTCCAGCACAGGTGTTCCGACACCAGGCCGGGTTCGACGCGTCTGATCAGCGCCCGCAGGCGTTGCAGATGGCCGCGGTCGAGGGCGTCTGCCGTGCCCAGCGACATGCCGACGCCATGCAGGCTGATCGGGTACTCGGCGCGGATTCGCTCCAGGTAATGCAGCGGCTGGCCGCCGTCGCCGAAGTAGTTCTCGCTGTGCACCTCGAACCAGCCCACGTCCGGCCGGGTGGCGAGCACTTCCCGGTAATGGGGCGCGCGCAGCCCGACTCCCGCCCGGGCCGGCACGGCTTGCTTCTTCCCGCCCACGGCGACTCAATCTGGATCGAGGGTGCCGAAGTCGGGCGCGATCATGCCGTCGCGCTCGATGATGCGCGTGACCGCGACCACGTCGCCGGCATACTCGTCGATGGACTGGAACTCCAGGAACTTCAGATAGGCACCGGGAAAGTCGAGTTCGCGGCGTGCGTACGGGTGATCGCGATGGGTGTTGCCGGATGCGTGCATGGCGTGACTCCTCCTGACGGTATCCCTGCGGCGCGGGGCGCCGGCACGGGGCTTTCAGGAGTCGAGTGTCGCCGTCAAAGATCACGCATCGGTCACGGCGTGCTCATGCTTCGGTCACTTTCGGGCGGCATTGCGTCGGCGCCTGAAGGGAACGCGGCACTCTCGTGGGGCAAAGTGAACAGGGTCGGCGCAGCCACGGCAAGATGACTGCGTCCGCGGGCCGGTAGCTTCAAGGTTTGCGCTCCGGTGCACCTTTCTCGGAGTCGGTGCTGCGGCGAAGTCCTATTTGTACGACGCAGGAGAGAGTTCCAGCGCCGCCCAGATGCTGAGGGGAATATAGAGCAGGGTGATAACCTGCTGCACACGCCGCGACCGGCTCCAAAGAAATGCAAGCGGCAGGATGGCCAATGCGCTCAACGATGCACCCCAGCGGGACATGGGCGAGACGCTCCAAAACACCCAGTCCGCGATAGCCGCAAGGACGAAATAGGCGCTCAGCGAGACCAGGGACCAACGCCCGTCGCGCTCGAACGAGGCGCTGAGACTGTCCTTCTCCGCCAGTTCGGTGGAGGGAAGGACCAGTGCCGCCGAAACGAACAACAGCAGGGTAAGGCAAACGAGCGTCAGAAAGGAACCGAGCGTCCACACCCGGATCAGGCCGGGGAGCTCGATGATTGCCCACCAGAACTGAAGCTGCCAAAGGAAGATGCACCCCGCCCAGGCCAGCGGGATCCAGTCCAGCTTCGAATGCTTTCTCGACCTGAAGACCGCAACGAATGCGGAAAGCAATCGAGTGACGCCGAGTCCAAGAATCATGGACAGCGCGACCGCGATCCATCGAAAGGAGTCCATTTATGGCGCCTCCTCTGTCGCCGCCTCCCGCCGCGGCCGACCGCGCGGCCTCGCTTCGCGCCGCACTGCCGGTCATCTTCTCGATCCTGGCGTAGAAGCGCTCGTTGCCCAGCGGCTGGTTCTGGTTCAGCGCCAGCCGGATGGCGTCGATCACCGCCCGGTCCAGCGGCGCGCGGAACTGCGCCCGATAGGCGATCCGGCGCTCCCTGTCGCCGTCGCCGAGGGCGCGGTACAGGCTGTGCGGGGTAAGCAGGGTGTCGGCCTGTCCCAGGCCGTTCGCCCGGTAACTGCTCCAGCGGTAATGGGCCGGGTCGTCCACCATCGCCGCCCGCACCGGGTTCAGTTCGATGTAGCGCTGGCAGGCGAGCAGGTAGGTCTGCGCCTGGATAGCCGAGGACTTGTAGCGGCTGTCCCACAGCGTCCCGCTGCGCCGGTAGCTGCGATTGACGTACTGGACGTAGCGCCGCCCGAGCGAGATGACGAGCCGCGGCACCGCCTCGGCCTTCTTCGGCGTCAGCAGCAGATGCACGTGGTTGCTCATCAGGACATAGGCGTGCAGCGCACAGCGGAACTCCTCCAGCGCCTCCCCCAGCCAGTGCAGGTAGCCGAGGTAGTCCTCTTCGCCGAAGAAGCAGGGCTCGCGGTCGTGGCCGCGCTGCACGATGTGCAGGGGAACACCATCCAGGTGAAGGCGCGGGCGGCGGGGCATGCAGGCATGGTAGCACGATATGAATTAAGCCTGGCCCCTTTGACTGATGAGAGCAGGGATAACCAGATCAGCGCGATGCAGCCGACGATCTTGACTCGCTCCGCGCACGACCAAACCGCATTCGTCAGGCGCAGGTCAATCCGGAATCTCGGCCTCGACCAGTTTCGCCAGGAAGGCGAGCGACTCCTGCCAGCCGAGATAGCAGGCGTCGGTGGGAATGACCTCCGGAATACCTTCCTGCACGATGTTCAGCTCGGTTCCGCACGATGCCGCCTTCAAGCTTATCGTCGTCTGCATTTCACCGGCCAGGCCCGGGTCGTCGAACTTGGACGTGTAGCGAATACGCTCGTTGGGCACGAGTTCGAGGTAGGTTCCGCCGAAGGAGTGGCTGTGGCCCGTGGTGAAATTTGTGAACGCCATCTTATAGGTGCCGCCGACTTTGGCGTCCATATGGTGAACCTTGGCCGTGAATCCGTTTGGTGGAAGCCACCTCGCCATCGCATCCGCATCGACGAACGCCCGGTAGACCCTCTCGGGTGGCGCGCGGAGCACACGGTGAAACTGAACGGTGCTGGTGGTCATGAGCAAATCTCCTTTCGCTGGTCAGTGCGTGATTCTGATATACGCCGGGTTGGCATGTGGTCAACGAACGGGCAGGCCCGATTTCGACAGCGCGAGCGACGCGAGCTGAGCTGACGAAGCCGACCGGCCGGCGGCGCAACGATCGGGATCGCACGGAGCGGCCAGCCGGTGGAGCTTCGATCGAGCGAAGGCTTGGGCGTCATCACGGACTTCCGGCTTGCGGCTGCCGGGCGTAGCTGACCGTGAGGGCCTCCCAGACGTGACCGTCGGGTTTGCTCCAATACACGATGCGGCCACCGTGCTGGGTGTTTACTTGCATGTCAACCGGGCCGTGCGGGGTGCTCCGGTACTCGATGCCGCGGGCAGTAAGCCTGGCGATGATCCCCTCGAACCCCGCGTCGCTGACACGGAAGCAGAAGTGTTGAACCGGGAAGGAGTCATCGACTTGATCGAAGTCTAGCGTCAGTCCCGCGTTCACGTAGAACAGGGCAGAACGGGCCCACACCGGTCTCCGACCAAGGCACGCCGAGGATTGCGGCCAACAGCTCGGCAGCGGCCTTCCTGTCGTGGGCGAACGCCGTCGTGTGGTCGAGTTGAACGTTCATGGGCTGCTCCCGCCGGCGCCACCCTGCAGGCGCAGCTTGCAGGGTGTTTAGTTGACCACCCCTTTGATTCTTCCTGCACCGGGTCGCAAAGGCTCGGGCCTCCCCGGTGAATGATGATGGATGGCGAGGCCGTACGGGCTGCCGGGCCGACCGGCCAACTCGAAGCGAGCTACTTCCGTCGTTCGCACTTCACCTCTTCTTTGAACTCGTCCCGCTTGGCCTCCCGTTTGACAAGGCACGGACCATCGCGAAACTCGGACTTTCCTTCCCCACGCCAGCGTGCACCGACACCGTCCTTGCACTTGATCTCCCGCTTGAACTCTCCGCGCTTCGATTCGATTTTCACTTCGCAGGGACCATCCCAGAACTCTTCTTTCCATTCGCCTTGCCACCAGCGCTGGCCGTCGCGGGAGCGACCATCGTCTCCCGCGACCGCAAGGGCCTGGCCACCAAGGATGGAGGCCACGAAAAGCGCAAACGCGGCTGTCTTGAAGTGCATGGTTTCACCCGTTTGGAGGACCGATCTGCGGATGGCGGCAGTTTCCGCGGATGGCGGACCGACGTTTGACAATAGTGCCCGGAACCGGTTTCCAGGCGATGCGCCATCGACCAGCGACGGAAACGGCCAGCCGGTGGAAATCCGGTCGATGGGATGAGCGGGCCTCGGTGGCTTCACGGAGCTGCGCGACTTGACAGATCATGCTGAATGGGTCGGGTTTCCGGGCGTCTCGTTCGTCACCTGGAACGCGCTGGCGCGCTCCGATTCGATGGGGCGGACCTCGTATGTCAGGCCGCAGGCGAGGCAAGGATTCTGTGCGGCAAGCTCTGCTGCTTCGTCGAGGCTGCCGGCCACGAAGAACCAGTAGCCGCCGATGACTTCCTTGGCCTCTGCAAAGGGTCCGTCGGTGACGCCATTTTTCGACACGATCTTCGCCAGTCGCGCGAGCCGTTGTCCGGCTCTCATCTTTCCTTCCTGCACCAGGCGGTCATGCCATTCATAGAACGCGTCGATGGCGTCCTGGATCTCCTGAGGCGACTTGTCTTTGTCCCACTGCCCGCGGGACAGGACGAGGTACTCGGATCGGAATGTCTTCTGGGGCATGCCTGCCTCCCGTGGCTTTGCAGCTTGCCATTATGACGCCGGCGAAGCCTCACGTCCAAGTCGAGCGGCTCGCCGCCACCGCAAGACATGGGCACATCACACCGCGAAGGAGAGTGCGCCTGACCCCTTTAATCCCAGAATGACCTACCCCTGAAAGTCCCTCTTGCAATTCGGGGGAGTCCATGTAATCCGAGTTCAGCGGCGCGCTTTGGCGCGCCCGCTGGAACGACTCGTTTTGCGTGTCCTTGGCACCAAGGCGAGCAAGCCCAGCAAGGCGGCATTGACATCTTCGGCCGTGGGAAACGCTTTGGCCACCCGATCATCCAGCAATATCAGGTTGGTGCCCTTGGTGAAGCGGGCGTAATACTTGCCGCGCACACCTTTGCCCAATTCTTCCCGTTTGTACTGGGTTCTGAGTTCGTCGTTATCCATGTTCGCAGATTCCTCGTTCACGACGCGTCGCCCTTCGCGCCGAAATGACGCGGATGGATCGGCCTCGCTCGGCGTGTGCGACGACGAGTAATCGACCCGAATACGAGATGCCGAAAGTCAACCAGCGTTTCTCGCCGATCGAATGATCCGGGTCGGGGAAAGTCAGCGCCAAGGGATCACCGAACAGAGAGGCGGCCTCCTCGAAGGATACGCCGTGTTTGGTGAGATTGGCTTGTGTCTTGGCGTCGTCCCATTCGAACTTCAGAATGTGCGGCCTTGGGAGTGTTTACGCATAACGTGGAGCTAACCGGCCGCCGGATGCCGAAGGCCGGAGGGAACCGGCAGGCGCAGCCTGTCGCCGGTCCGGTTGGCCGAGAGGTTGAGCGTCTGCACCAATACGGGAGATTAGCTGCTTGATGAGGCGCGACGTTTCACGGCCGGCTTGCGAGGCGCCTTGGCAGCGGAGCCAGGCTGCTCAGTAAGGCGGCCAGTAACGTACTTGTGAAGAACACTAGCGATCAGCGTTTGGTACGGCACACCTTCCTCAAGAGCTTTCACCTGAATGTCACTCAGGTCGCCGGAAGACAGGCGGATGTTCACTCGGCGGTCCTTTATCGCGGTAGCACGAGCGGCCGCCTTGAACTTAGCGAGTTCGGCCTTTGTGGCAACAGACTTCAGTTGGCCTTTCTCAAAGGCGCTCAGGACTTCGAGTTCGTAGTCATCAATTCTCGGCATCTGCTTCACCTTGATTCAAATAGTCCCTCGTCGCCTTGCGACTCGGGATAACGGTCTTGAGGAAGAAGCAATCTTCCTCTTCGACCAACGGCACCAAGTAGGCGTAGTTGTCGCAGGCGACGACAAGAACGCGCTGCCTGGGGTATTTCGCCTGGTTCGGGTGAGCCAAAATGTCCAGCAGTCCGCCAGACTCGACGGCGACCACGATGCTTTCAAATGAAACGCCACGCGCGGCCCTGCAGGTAATCAGGAACAGACGATGATTTACTAGAGAAGCACGAAGTCAATTCGACGTTCAATATGGCGGAAAACGTGGTCTGTCCCATATTATTCCCAATGAAACAAACCTAGCGGCCACAAGCCTCCCGTAGGGCCGTGAGCGCGAGCACGTGCATGGACTCATGCCAGCGTTCCGGATTGCCCGCCATCCACTTTTCCAAAACAGCGACTAACTGCTCGTCCGTCATTCCCATCCCGCAGCGCTCCAACCAGGCGACTTCGCTCTTTGGCGCTCCGTACAAGGGCGAGAGAAATGTTGCATCAACAAAGCCCATCACGTAGCCAAGCTTTCGCTGAACACTCATGGCGCGGTAGTCATTGCCGGTTACGAAGCCGTTTTGTATGACTACTGGCTCTTTTGTGGCGCTTTGCGCGGTTAACGCACTTCCGATCAACGAAATCGCGCATAGGGTGTGCAAGAGTGTCTTCCATAGGCGGCAACGTTCCGAGTAACCGGCGCGCGTCCGCCGACCGCCAAAAGGCACAGCGAGCGCGTATCCGGACGGGTCTACTGGGACGTTAGTCATGTTGGTATTGTGATCCCGCCAAGCTTGCACGGCCTACGCTGCACCCCGCAACGAAGAGTACCAAAGCAAACGCATCCCAATTGAAACTGCGCCAGTACCAAGCATTGAAATTCGGCATCGGTTCGTGGGCGCTCGCTGCCTTTCCCCGCTTGAGTTCTCGATGTTTAGCAAGGAGCAGGCTGATTCCCGTTGCGACAAGTCCCGCAATGAAGATAGCAGCCGGAAGTGCAGCCCAGCCAGGATTGACCTTGTGCGACCCCAACGAGCCAGCCATAGCGAAGGAGGCGCCGATGCCACCTGTATTAATCGCGACCAAAAACCTCCGCGTCGTGTCTGCGATTTCGCGAGAACGCTTGTCGTGGTCAGCGTCGTCAGACATGACTAACGCCGCACTTGAACCGCGGCCGAGGAAGGAGGCAACAAGGGAACGCCAAGCAGTACACTTGCGGCCGTGAACTCGACGCGCGGCTAGGCATCAGCCCCTCAATCTGCGACCCGCACGAAGGTAAAATGTGCGTCGTCATGTGGTGAACACTGTTGGTGGTACTCGTAGTCGCTACGGAAAGGTTCCTCAAGATCTTCGGGCAAACTGCGTCCCTCAACGAAGTCCTCCAAGTGGAACAAGAAGTGCCAGAGACCGCTGGACCCGAGCTGCTTCACATAAATCGTGTGCGCCCACCGAATCTGTAGCGATTCTAGAGCCCGACGAACGCACAATCCCTCCACGAACACGACGGGAAACAAAAATCGCAGGCGAGCGAGGTCATCTTCCAGAAAGTCGCTGGCAAGGCGACCAACGTATGGTCCGGAACTGCCGGCAATCAGATAGCAGTCGGTGCTGAGGCGGATTCCCTGCAGATCGCGAGCGAGGCGCATAGCGAGGAATGTCTTCCCACATCCCGTCGCGCCGTCGATCACGAACACTTCGCCGTCAACACGCCGATTGCTGCGGACCCACTGAAGCAGTTCGTCATAGTCGCGTGACTCCACGGATGATGCCTAGCGTGTATTGAACCGAAATACTTCCGTATTAAAACACAGCGTTTGATGTATACGTGATGTACCGCCCATCCAACCTGCCTGTCCTTTGTCGGGGTATGGGAGACTTGACATGGCATCTGCTCCTCAAAATGCGGTAGTCCGCCCCCCGATGCTGCTGGAGGTGGTACGGGATCGCATTCGCCCCAAGCATTATAGCTGGCGAACCGATAGGGCTATACATACTGGATAGAACGTCTTGTCCGCTTCACCGGGCGGCGCTATCCGTGAGAGGTGACGGAGCCCAAGGTGGAGACGTTTCTCACCGGTCAGGCCGTCAATGCTGACGCTGCGGGGCCAATCCAGATGCCGGCGCTGTCCGTACTGATCCTTTTTGTACCAGCCCGCGACAGGGGCGACTTTCCCCAAATGAACGGACTGATTCGGGCCAAACCGTCGGAGCACGCTCCGGCGGCTTGGCCCCGATTCGAAATCAACAGACTCCTGGCCCGCAGGGACGGCGGCTACGGCTTGACGGCGCGCCCGCCGGGCGGACCTGGCCCGCGTTTCATGGAGTGCGTGCCCTGGCGACCCAGTTACTGGCGCTCACTCCGAACTCACGATCGGGCAGTTCACGATGAAGCCCGCCGGGCCGAAGGCGCTGCCGTCCGGGGCGGTGACGAGGCCCTTCTGCGCCAGGTTCTTCACCTTGCCGAAATCGAACTGCCGCGTGTTGCGGCCGGCGGCGACGGCGGGCGCGCTCCAGGCGGCGGCGAACACGTCCCACAGCGGGCTGTAGCGGCCCTGGGACGGATTCCAGGCGAGTACGTTGAGCGGGTCGAGACCGTCCAGCAGCGCGGAATTGAGGCCCTGGCGCTGCGGATTGGCGGCGCCGGTCTGGCCGTTGACGAAGGCGGCGAGGCTGGCGCGCGCCGAGTCGGTGCCGTCGCCGCCGGCGAAGGGCGCGGCGTCGAGCTTCGGCGCGTAGGTGACGTTCTCCACGGCGGCCGCCAGGGGATTGGAGGCGTCGGTGGACAGGTACTTCACGAACTTGCCGCCCTGCACGCCGATGGTCTCCTGCAGCCGCACGGTGCGGGCGGCATAATCGATCTCCACCACCTTGTCGGCCCGGCCGCTGCGGTTGGCGACGTGGGGAGCGTTGCGGATGGTGCCGTCCGGCAGTTCGATGAGGGGACTGTAGCCCGGTTCGCCGACGGCGCCGGGCTGGAATTCCACCGGCGGGAAGCCGGCCGGGCCGGGCACCACCACGCGCTGCGGGGCGAAGTCCACGGTCGCCGGAAACTCGATGCTGCCGTCACGGGCAACGCCGACCTTCATCGCCGCGCCCGAGCCGCGGACGTTGGAGAGCTTCGAGGCGTGATTGACTCCCAGGCGCGCCGCATCCTTGCCGTCCGAGGAGTCGAGGACGACGAACCACACTTCGTCCCCGGTCGCGCTGAGGCCGCGGTGCAGGGGCAGCGTCACCGTGTCGTCGGCATGTTCCACGGCGCTGGTGATGAACAGCGTGCCGCTGCCGGAGTCGGCGCGAGCCCCGGACGGCGCAGTGAGCGCCAGGCCGAGGGCAGCGGATAGGGCGACGGTCGCGAGAAGTTTGTGATGAGTCAGCATGGCCGGTCTCCTTGTCGAAATGGGGGAAGCGAACCGGATCGAACTGCCGGTCCGTGTGCGGAGTATCGAAACCAGTCATCACGGATCGGTCACGGAAGCTTCGGATTTCCGTAAACCGAAAGCTGGCCGAGCGGAACCAAACAGGCCGGCACCGCGCCGCGGCAGTTGCGACGCGGCGGAGCGCAGGTTATAAGGTCGTCATGCGGCGGGTTCCCGTTTCCACACTGTGCAACGGGTTTCGCGCATCCTGCGAGGGTGAGGGCCGATGAATCTGCGATGGAAGCTGCTGCTGCCGGTCGGCGTGTCGGGAGTGCTGACGGCCGCCTATCTGGCATGGGGCTGGCTTCCCGCTGGCATGCTCTCCGCAGGGCGCGCGGCCTGGCCGCTGTCGGCGCTCGCCACCACCGCGGCCCTGATGCTGGCGGCCGGCATCGCAGTCGATCGGTTGGTCAGGAATCGCCTGACGCGCCTTGCCCCGATCCCACCGGGTGCGGCGCATGCGGGCAATCCTGCTCCCGCCATGCCTGCCGGCGACGAGATCGCGGCATTGGAACGGCGGATCGAAGCGCTGCGCCAAGCCGCCGCAACGAGCCAGCGCGACGCGGACGAGGCGATACAGCGGCGCAAGCAGGTCGAGACTGCGCTGCAATTGAGCGAGGAGCGCTACGCCCTCGCCCTGCGCGCCAGCGGCGACGGGCTCTGGGAATGGAACCTGCAAAGCGGCGCGATGCAGTTGTCGCCGCGCTGGAAGAGCATGCTGGGCTTCGCCGACAGCGAACTGGACGGCAGCCGCCAGGCATGGCGGGAGCGTGTCCATCCCGCGGATCTGGCGGAGGTCGAGACAGCGCTCGACGCCCACGTCGCCGGCTCCGGCCCGCGCTACGAACAGCAGTTCCGCATGCTGCACAAGGACGGAACGGTGCGCTGGATGCTGTCGCGCGGCACCGCGATCCGCCATGCCAGCGGCAAGCCCTATCGCATGGTCGGGCTCGATACGGACATCACGCGTGTGCGCCGCGTCGAATCCATTCTCGGCGAAGTCGCCGAAGGCACCGCGGGCGCCTACGGCGATGCCTTCTTCCGCAAACTGGTGTGCCACTTCGCGCGGGCGCTGCAGGTTTCCTGCGCCTTCATCACCGAGTGCGCCGACTATCCGACGAGCCGGCTGCGCACCCTCGCCTTCTGGTCCGAGGGTCAGTACGTCAACGACTTCGAGTACGACCTGCCGGGAACCCCCTGCGAGACCGTGGTCAAGGAAGGCCAGACCTGCTTCTACCCGAAGGGGGTCGGGCAACTGTTTCCGGTCGAGGCGGGTTACGAGGGCTATCTGGGCATTCCCCTTTTCGCCAGTGACGGCAGGGTGATCGGCCACCTCGTCTTCCTCGACAAGCGGGAGATGGGCGAGGACATGCTGATCGATTCCGTCTATCGCATCTTCACGGCGCGGGCCGCGGCGGAGATGGAAAGGATGATGGCGCTCGCCCTGCTGCAGCAACAGGCGGCGTCGCCGGCGCCCGTCCCCGGCCCGTAGCGCGACGTCTGGCTCCACGCCGCTGCGGACACGTTCCGCAGCGCCTGCCGAGGGCGCGCGCATGGCGGGCGATGCGCTTCAGCCCCGGTCCTCCCCCGCGGCCTCCTGGATGCCGAGCCTGCGCGCCTTCTCCCACAGCGTCTTGCGGCTGATGCCCAGGCTCTCCGCGGTGCGCGCCACCTGCCAGTCATGGCTCGCCAGCGCGCGGCGGATGTAGTTGCGCTCGCACTCCTGGAGGTAACCGGCCAGATTGCCGGAGCCGGGTCCCGGCCCCGGCGGCAGGAAATCCTCCTCGAACAAGTGGCGCGGCTCCAGCAGGCGGTCGTTGGAGATGATGCAGGCCCGTTCGATGCAGTGCTTGAGTTCGCGGATGTTGCCCGGCCAGGGATAGTCCAGCAGCGCCTGCTCGGCGCGGGCGCTCAGGGCGCGCGGCGTTCCGCCCTGCTGCGCCGCGAACTCGTCGAGAAACTGGCGCACCAGCCAGCGGAATGTCTTCCCTGCGCTCGCGCAGCGGCGGAATCCGGATCTGGATGACATTGATGCGGTAGAACAGATCCTCGCGGAATTGGCCGTGCGCTCACCATCTCCTTCAGGTCGCGGTTGCTGGCGCAGATGACGCGCAGCGTCACCGCGATCGGCGCCTCGCCGCCGACGCGCACGATGCGCCGCTCCTGGATCGCGCGCAGCAGCTTGACCTGCATCGCCAGCGGCATCTCGCCGATTTCGTCGAGGAACAGCGTGCCGCCATGGGCCTGCTCGAAGTACCCCTTCTTGGTACGCGACGGCGCCGGTGAAGGCGCCCTTCTCGTGGCCGAACAGCTCGGCCTCCATCAGGTTCTCGCTGATGGCGCCGCAGTTCACCGCGACGAAGGGGCATCGCTCGTCGTCCCGCGCCAGGCGGTGCAGTTCCTGCGCCACGCGTTCCTTGCCGACGCCGGATTCGCCGGTGATCAGGATCGTGCTCGCGTGCTTGGCGAGTGCGCGGCAGCATCTCCTCGATGCGGCGCATGGCCTGGGACACGCCGAGCCGCGCCGCCTCGGCCGCGGCTTGCGGTGCATGGGCCCGCGCCAGATCCTCGATCTTCTCGATCAGGTTTTCCAGATCGAAGGGCTTGGTGATGTAATCGGCGGCCCCCAGCTTGAGCAGTTGCACCGCGCGGTCGATCGATGCCGTAGCCGGTGATGAAGACGAAGGGCGGCAGCGGCGGCGTGGCGCTGCCGCAACTCGGGCGAACATCTCGCCGCCGTCGATCCCCGGCAGGCGGATGTCGCTGATGACCACGGCGTAGGGCACGCGTCCGATGCGCTCCATCGGCCTCGGCTGCGTTGCGGAACCAGTCGAACTTGAAGCCTTCCAGCTCGAAGCGATCGGCACAGCGACTCGCCCATGATGGGGTCGTCTTCGACCAGGCAGAGTCATGGCGTCCGTTTTCATGTGGCTTGCAGCGGCATGGGAATGCGCACGGAAAAGCGCGTGTCGCCGGGCTCGCTGTCGACCGTGATGTCGCCGCCGAGCTGCGTGCGCGATCTGGTAGGTCACCCACAGACCGAGGCCGTGACCGCCCTCGCGGCCCTTGTGGCTCCCGGTCGAGAACGGCTCGAACAGGTATTCCATGCGCTCGGCGGGAATGTGGGCGCCGTCGTTGCGCACCACGATGTGCAGATTGCCGCTGTCGCGATAGACGTGGCAGGCGAGCCGGCCGCCGCTCGGCGACGGCCTGCACCGCGTTCAGCAGCAGATTGATCAGGATCTGGCGCACCAGGGTCGAGGGCAGCGGCAGCGTCTTCGATGATGTCGTTCTCCCACAGCGAACTCGCGCACCCTTGCGCTGGGCGTCGGCCTGAATCAGCGTACGCGTGTCCTCGATGTCCTGCCGCGTCAGCGGGTGGCTTTCGACCTTGGCCTCCACCAGCAGCGCCGCGACGGTGTTCTTGATCTGGAGCAGGCCGCGCTCGAGCAGGCTGATGGTGCGGGCCGAGACGCGGGTCGTCCTTGCCGTGCTGCTTGAAGGTGTCGATGGCATTGAGCATGCCGCCGAGCGGATTGTTGATCTCGTGGGCGATGCCGGCCGAAAGCCGGCCGACCGCCGCCAGGCGCTCCGACAGCATCACCTCGCCCTTCAGCGCCTCCTTTTCCCGCAACTCCTTCACCATGCGCTTGAAGGCGCTGCCGACCTGGCCGATTTCGTCGCGCGACTCCTCGACCTCGATCTCGTCGTCGTCGGGGATGCGCTCCGCCACCTGCGCCATGCTCCTGGCCAGCGTGACCATGGGCACGGCGAAGCGCTGCGCCCAGTACCAGCTCGCCGGGATCAGCACCGCCATCACCAGCAGGGTGACCAGGGCCGCGCGCTGGGCGATGGCCAGGTAGCGCGGCAGGAAGGCGCTCTTCGAGTAGCCCATCACCAGGGTGCCGAGCAACACGCCGTCGGCCACGATCGGCGTCACCACGTAGATCTTGTCCGAGTCGGGAATCTCGACCGATCGCGCTTCGAATTCGGTGTAGCTGGCGGCGGCCTGATCGCAGGGCGTAGAAGTCGGGGTTGATGCGCCCCGGATCGGTCAGCACCGGATACTGGTTGGGCTGGGTCGAGACATAGACCCGCTGCCGCGGATCCAGCACCAGGACGACCTCCGCCTCCTGCTGGGCGTTCTGGCGCGGGCTGGCCTGGAACGGCAGATTGATGATCTCGAAGGCGCGCCACACGTCGTCGTGCGTGATCGGGGTGACCAGGGTCTTGGCCAGCACGCGGCCCAGGCTCGCCGAATTGGCGATCAGGTCCCGCTTCAGTTCGTCGTACTCGCGCAGGATGAGCGACAGCGGTCACTGCCAGCGCCGTGATGATCACCAGCACGCTGCCGCGCAGCGGAATCTTGTAGCGGAAGCTGAGATCACGCAGGCGCAACATGGCTGGCCGCGTCGACCGCCTTGACCATGGCGGCGATGCCGTCGAAGAGCTTGCCCTCGCCGGCGGCGAAACCGTCGAGATTGAGGCGCTGCAGCAGCGCCACGCCTTCGCCATCGTCCGGCATCTGCAGCAGCGCCCGCTGCATGACGGCGAAAGCGCTCGGCGGCGATCGAGCGTCGCGGCGACGAAGGGCGGAAAGCCGAACTCGGGCGACCTGCTCGACGATGCGCGTCTGCGCCGTCAGTTGCGGGTTGCAGCCTCGCCAGCGTTTCCCACACGTAGCCATCCACCGCGCCGCCCTGCGCCAGCCCGCGCGGCCACCGCCTCCACCACCTTGCGGTGCGCCCAGGTGAAGAAGGTGCGCGCCGAAGAAGGCGTCCGGCCGCTCGTGCAGCCGGACCAGGCGAGTAGGTCGGATAGAGGTAGCCGGAATTGGAATCGGGGTCGGAGTAGGCGAACACCTTGCCGCGCAGATCGAGGATCGAGCGCGTGCGGCTGTCGGTTGCGGGAACGATCAGATAGGACCGGTAGAGCGGCTTGCCCCGGAACAGCGGCACGGCCAGCAGGCGCAGTTCGCGCCGGTGACGCACGTACGGATAGCCGCACACCCAGGCGAAATCCAGCTTGCCCTGAGCGCAGCAGGTCGACGATCTCGCGGTAGCTGCCGCGCTGGACGAAGCGCACCGCTCTGCCCGAGCCCGCACTTCGAGGTAGGCGCGCCACTCGTTGAGGAAGGTGACCTGGTCGTCGAGAAAGACCGGCGTGAGGCCGATGCGGATCGGCACCGCTCGCCTCGTCGCGCTGCGCGATGGAAAGCCGCGGCAACGCCGCCGCAAGGGCGTAGCAGCAGAACATTCCGGCGCCGCACTTTTCCTCCTCCATGGCTGTGCGTTCTGTTTCGTCGATTCTAACGCGCCCGGCCGGAACTTCGGTGCGCGATGCGCATCCGCGCGTGCGCCGGGTTACGCGGACGTAACCTGCCGCACCGCAGCATGTTACGCGGCCGTAACCGTCGTCCCGCACCAAAGCCGGCACTCCCGCACCGAATCAGAGACTTGCGGCATTGGCCCGGCGCTTGCTCGTTCTGGCTTGCCCTTCGCCGCGCTCACCGGCGAGCGCCGCGCGACAGGCTCGAACGCGTAGCCAGCCACAGGAGGAGCCCGATGAGCGAAGAATTGAGACTGTCGCCGATCGAGACCCGCGGCGTCGCCGGCAAGAAGCGCTACGCCATGGTGGTGGACACGCGCCGCTGCATCGGCTGCATGGCCTGCCAGGTGGCCTGCAAGGCCGAGTACGACACGCCGCTGGGCGTGAATCGCACCTGGGTGCCGTACAAGGTGGTCGGCAAGTATCCCAACGTCAAGAAGCAGTTCCTGCCGCGGCTGTGCAACCACTGCGACGATCCGCCCTGCGTGCGCAACTGCCCGGTGGATGCCACCTACAAGGTCGAGGACGGCGGCTTCGTGCTGCAGCGCTACGAGCGCTGCATCGGCTGCCGAGCTGCATGGCCGCCTGCCCCTACAACGCCCGCTTCATGCTGCCGGCGCACCGCACCTACACCCAGATCACCAACGTGGTGGACAAGTGCACCTTCTGCTTCCACCGCGTGACGCAGAACCTGGTGCCGGCCTGCGTGCAGACCTGCATCGGCCGCTCGCGCGTCTTCGGCGACCTCAACGATCCGAACAGCGAGGTCTCCTACCTGGTGGCGAAGAACGCCACCCAGGTGCTGCGCCCGGAGGAAGGCACCAAGCCGCACGTCTTCTACATCGGCGCCGACCGCAACGTCACCGAGTTCGGCCGCGACGCTTACCGCAAGCCGGAAGTGATGGAACGAGACCGTCGCGGCCTTCAAGAACCACTTCAGGATCTAAGGGGCACATCATGGGTGACTACATCTGGTTCCACGCCATGTCCGTGGCACGCGAAGCTACGCCATCTACTTCTTCGTCATCGGCATCTCGGCGGCGCTGTTCTTCTTCTCCGCGCTCGCTGGTATCAAGCGAGCGACTGCGGCCGCTGCGCGAGAGGCGGCCTACGTGCTGTCCTTCGTGCTGCTGGTGATCGGCGGCGCTGCTGCTGATCGCCGACCTGTCGCAGCCGGTGCGCTTCCTCAACATCCTCAACCCGGCCTACCTCAACTTCACTTCGCCGCTGGCCTGGGGCGGCCTCAACATCGTCGCCTTCGGCATCGTGTCGGTGCTCTACATCCTCATGATGCGCGGCAACGGACGAAGGCAACGCGCGCAACTGCTGGCGGTGCTCGGCGCGCTGCTGGCGCTGGGACTGCCGATCTACACCGGCTACGACCTGACGGTGCACCAGTCGCGCCCGGTCTGGAACACGCCGCTGATGCCGGTGCTGTTCGTCGGCCTGTCGCCGATCGCCTCGGGCTCGGCCGTCGGCTCCTTCCTGGCCAAGGGCGAGGCGAAGCTGCTCGGCTGTTGCGCCAGATACATGCTGTGGTCGACCGGCGGCGTCGGCGTCGATCCTGATCTCGATCCTGGGCACCACCACCTACGGCGGCTCGGCGCAGGAGCTGACCTTCATGATCCTGACCACGCGGCACCATGGGCACTGATCTTCATCGGCATCGGCATGCTGGCCGGCCTGGCGGCGCCGGTCGTGCTGCTGCTGGCGCCGATCGGCCGGCAGCAGGTCGGGCATCGATGATGGCAGCCGCTGCTGCTGCTGGTCGGCGGCATGGCGCTGCGCTACGCCATCCTGATGGGCGCCCAGCATCGTCCAGACCCTGTACTGATCTGAGATCGCGGAGGAGACAGATCATGGTCAATGCTGAAAGTCACGCGCCGCACCTTCCTCAAGGTCAGCGCCGGCACCGCCGCCGCGGCCGCGGTCGCCCCGAAGCTGCTGCAGGCGATGGAAACCGAACTCGGCGGCAAGGATCTCGGTCCGGTGACCGGGGCCGAACGCAAGGCCATTCCGATCAACTGCCACGTCTGCAACATCCAGGACGGCGCCATCGCCTACGTCGAGAACGGCCGCGTGGTGAAGCTGGAAGGCAACCCGGAGCACGTCTCCACCCGCGGCCGGCTGTGCGCCAAGGGCAACGCCGGCATGTGGTACAGCTACGATCCGGACCGCATCCTCTATCCCGCTGAAGCGCGTCGGCGCCCGCGGCGAGGGCAAGTGGAAGCGCATCACCTGGGACGAGGCGCTGACCGAAGCTGGCGCAGCAAGCTCGATGCCGCGCTGAAGGAGGATCCCAACACGATCATGCTCAAGTACGGCCGCAACCGCACCGGCGGCACGCATCGACCGCTTCATGAAGACCCTGGGTTCGGCCACCGTGCTCAACCACACCTCCGTGTGCGAGTCGTCGAAGAAGATCGGCATGGAGCCGACCTGGGGGCCGGACATCGAGACGCCGGACTTCGCCAACACCAAGTACGTGCTCAACTTCGGCTCCAACGTGCTGGAGGCGGCCTACTTCCACAACCCGCTGTCGCAGCGCATCACCGAAGGCCGCGTCGACAACCACATGAAGATCGTCACCTTCGACGTGCGCCTGTCGAACACCGCCGGCTTCTCGGACGAGTGGATTCCGGTGTTCCCCGGCACCGACGGCGCCGTGGCGCTGGCCATGGGCCACGTGATCCTGCGCGAGGACCTGCAGGACTCCGACTTCATCAACACCTGGACCAACGTCACGGTCGACGAACTGAAGGAGCACTACAAGCAATACACGCCGGAGTGGGCGGAGAAGATCTCCGGCGTGCCGGCGGCGACCATCGAGCGCATCGCCCGCGAGTTCGCCACCACCAAGCCGGCGACGCTGTTCACCTACCGCGGCCCGGCCAAGCACCTCTACGGCTCCTACAACGAGAAGGCCTGCATGATGCTGCCGATCATGACCGGCAACATCGAGCGCAGCGGCGGCTACTGCCTGCCGCGCGGCATGGGCTGGCCGCAGCCGCACGCCGGAGCCGCCGAAGCCGGCCAAGGACTCGGTACTGGCGCATCCGCCCGAGTACCCGCTGGCCGCGCACAAGGTGAGCCACCTGATGCCCTTCTGGATCGCCGAGGGCAAGCAGAAGATCAACGTCTACTTCACCTACCAGGACAACCCGGTCTACACCAACCCCGGCGCCGCAGGCGGTGTGGGGCAAGCTGTTCAAGGACGAGAAGCTGATTCCCTACTTCGTGTCGATGAGCTCCCACATGGGCGAGGAAACGGCGCTGGCCGACCTCATCCTGCCCGACTGCCCCTACCTGGAACGCTGGGAGCCGGAGTCGATGCCCAACTCGCTGTGGCCCTGGCTCGGCATCCGCCAGCCGGTGCATGCCTCGCTGGGCGAGTCGCGCGAGAACCGCATCCTGCTGCGCGACATCATCCACAAGCTGGACCCGGACGGCAAGCGCGGCATGAAGCAGTACTGGGACTTCAAGGACGGCGAGGACTACATGCGCCAGCACTTCGACAACGTGCCCGGTCTCAAGGAAGCCGGCGGCCTGGACTTCCTCAAGAAGCACGGTGTCTGGCCCATCTACGGCAAGCTCGATCCGAAGACCGGCAAGGTGGTGGACAAGACCGGGCGCGAGATCAAGGCCGAGTACGGCCTGCACAAGAAGGAATTGTCGGCCGAGCGACATGGCCGGCGCCGTGGTGGAGAAGAGCGGCACCATCGTGCAAGAACGGCAAGGCCATCGGCGTCCAGCGCAACGGCAAGAACTACGTCGGCTTCCCGCACCGGCAACCGCCTCATCAACGTGCGGGTGGACGAGTGGGCGAGTACGGCTTCAACCCGATGCCGACCTTCAAGCGCATCCCCTGGCACGAGGAGATGAAGGACGACGAGATGATCCTGTCCACCTTCAAGCTCAACGTGCACAAGCAGTCGCGCACGGCGGCGGTGAAGTGGCTGGCCGAGATCGCGCACAGCAACCCGGCCTGGATGAACCCCGTGACGGCCAAGAAGCTCGGCGTCAAGACCGGCGACCTGGTGCGCATCGAGAGCCAAGGTCGGCCATCTGGTCACCAAGGCCTACGTCACCGAAGGCATCCATCCCAAGGTGGTGTCGATCCCGACCGGCTTCGGCCACTGGGAGTACGGCCGGCTGGCCACGCTGAAGCTCAAGGACAAGCCGGCCGAGTACGGCGGCCAGGACGACCCGGACCTGAACAACGTCTGGTGGGACGACAAGGGGGTGCATCCCAACACCATCATCCCGGTGGTGGCCGATCCCATCGGCGGCTCGCAGGGCTGGTTCGACACCGTGGTCAAGGTCACCAAGGCCGGGCCGAACGACAAGTACGGCGACGTCGCAGGGCGACTGGGAGAAGCACGTGGAGGCCTACAAGGAGACCCTGCGCTACGCCTACACCGGCGACCTGCACCGCAAGATGCACCCGGAGATGGTGGCCTGGGCCGGGCCGGAAAGCGTCAAGGCCAACGGGCACGGCGGCAGCCACTGAAGCAGGCTGCCGAGCCGATGCCACCCATCACGAGTTGGTGATGAAGTAGCGACGAGTTTTCCGGCCCGCATCCTCCCGGGGGGCCGGACTTTTTTCGAGGAATCACGATGCTGAGCGCTCTTGCTTTCGAACTCCAACCGCGGCCTGTGCCCGTCGCGCCGGAGCCCACGCCCGAAGAGATCCGGGAGGAGTGCGTGGCACGCGGCGCAGATCTACCGCCTGCTGTCGGGCGTATTCGTCGAGGAGCCGAGCTTCAGTTTCCTCACGGCCCTGCGCACGGACGATTCGCTCGCTGCCTTGGCCGGGGCCGGCCTGTCGTTCGACGCCGATTTCCTGCTGGCCGAGACCTTCCAACTGACCGACGAACTGGCCTGCGAATACACCACGATGTTCGCCGCCTCGGGCGGATTCCCGCCGGTGGAGTCGGTGCGCCTGACCGGGCGCTACCAGCAGGAGCCTTACTTCGCCATCAAGCAGACCTACCGGCGACTGGGCTTCGCCCTGCACAAGGGACGATTCACGGTGTTCGAGGACCAGCTCGGCGTCGAACTGATGTTCATCGCCGAACTGCTCGATCGCTGCGTCGCCGCCCTCGACTGCGGCGACACGAACGCCGTCCGCCGCTGGGAGCGCGAAATCAAGCGCTTCTGGACAGTGCATCTCGGGAAATGGGTGCGCGGCTATGCGCGGCTGGTGGAGCGCGCCGCGGAGCACTCGTTCTACCGCGAAATGGCGCGGTTGCTCGGCGCCTTCGCCGAGGAGGAGATCGCGCTGTTGCGGCTGCGCATCGAGGACATGGACCAGGGCAAGGCGGTGGTGCCGAAGCGCGAGGTCACGGTGGAGTTCAACCCGGACGAGCCGGTGTGCAACGGCTGCGGCGGCACGGACCCGTTGCGCGAGCTGAGAAGCTGACGCCTGCCAACGTCATCGGCCCACAACAACCGCCACGGAGCGCCCATGCCCACGCTGCTCGATCTCAATCCCGCACTGCCGTCGATCCTCGTCGATGAGCGCCCGGCGGACTACGACTGGGCGGAACGTCGCCCACCTGTGGAATCGCAACGACATGCGCGGCGTGCATGACTGGCTCAACCGGCGCTGGTCGCGGCTGGTGGAAACCCGCATGATGGGCCACCGCGACACCGACGCCGAGTTCCTGCAGGCGCTGGCGTTCGCGGCACTCGCCCTGCACTTCACCCAGAACCGCAACCAGGAAGGTGCACTGCTGATGCTGGACGATGCCCTGGTGGCGCTGACACGCTTTCGCCCCGGACTGTTCGGCGTGCGCGTCGACCCCATCCTCGACACGCTCAACGAACTGCGGCCCATGATCGTCGGACTGGCGCCGGAGGACGAATGTCCGATGCAGCCCTTCGTCTATCACCGCTTCGAGTTTCAACACTGACCATGGATACGCCGGCAGGCCATGACGTGGAAATCTGTTGCCTTGCAGACGGCGCCTGCACCCCTGCGGAAGAACGGTTCTTTCTCCTGGACAGCATGGATTCACCCGGCCGCTTCGAGCGCTGTCGCGGGGTGGTGCTGCCGGCGGGCGACGCCGCGCGAGTGCGTGCATGGCTGGCTGCCGGCGCGCCGTGCGTCCTGATCGGCGAGGCGGCCCTGCGCGATCCGGCCATCATGGAGTCCCTGTCTTGGGAATTCGGCCGGGAGCGGATTGGCGTCTATGTGCCCGCGGCGCGTCTGCGCGTGAGCTGGAGCATGGACCGGGTGTCGAACGCCGACTTCAAGTTCATGGCGCCTTCGGTCTGCGAGCCCAACTGGGAGGTACTGATGGCCGACGGCAGCCGCGCCGGGGTCTTTGCCTCGCGCTGGATCGAGGAGATGACCAAGCGTGGTGCCTCGACGGTCATGGTGCGCGCCGATATCGAGGACGACGCGGATCTGAATCTGTGTGCGGGACTGGTCGAGCAATGCGGTGAGCGGCTCTGGTTAGGGCCGCTGCACCGCGAACCGGAACGGATTGCCGACTGGATCGACTATGGCCACGCCCGGCAACTGGTTTTCCCGCGCAAGCTCTATGACGAGGATGACACCGTGCTGGCGCTGCGCGCCTCGGCAAACGGAGTCGAGCAGCGGTTGGGGAATGCGGCGTGAGAAGCGCAATTCGCACCCTCACCCCTATCCCCTCGATCCCATTCACGGCTGCAGGCCACTCGACGCTCCCTTCTCCCGTCGGGAGAAGGGATGGGGATGAGGGGTCTCGCCCTCATCCCCTCACCCCCAACCCCTCTCCCGCTTCAGCGGGAGAGGGGAGCCAACAGCGCGCTACGCGCGGTAATGGGCTGGAGGAGAACTTCGTGTACGCCGGCGGCGCAGAAGTCGAATGGGGAGTGGCGGCGTGAAGCGTGGAATTCCTCCTCCCGTTTGCGGCGCCCTCTCTATCCTGCTGCTCGCCGCAATTCCCGCCGCAGCCGCCGGCGTGGCACTGCACGACAAGGCGCAACTGGAAGCGGCATTGAAGCGCAGCGCACCCTGCTGCGTGGTCGATGCGCGCTCCGAACCTGCGCGCAACCAATCCCCGCTGAAGGACGCGGTGATCTACCGTCCCGGCGTCCAGATCAAGCCCACCGCCGCGGTGGTGGTGATCTCCGACAGCGACGATGGCGCGCTGCGGGCGGGCAGGGAACTGGCCAAGACGAGCGGCGCGAAGGAGGTGCTGGCGGTGAAGGGCGGCATCGCCACCTGGCGCGCGCTCATTCCCGCCGAGGCGGCCGCCGGCGAGAGCACGATGCCCTACACCTTCGTCATCCCCAGGAACACCTGCGAGCAGGGCAAACCGCTGCAGGAGCTGAAGTTCAAGCGGCCGTGACGGTCTCGATCCCGGAATTCCGCGCCCCACGCTGCACCCGCTACCGCTTCCGCTACAGCGCGTGCCGCCGCTGCGCCGATGCCTGTCCGCATGACGCCGTGACGCTGTCCGACGAAGGCATCGCGCTCGACCCGGCGCAATGTCAGAACTGCGGCCTGTGCGTCAGCGCCTGCCGCACCGGCGCGCTGGCCGCCGCCAATCTGGCGCCGATCGATCTGCTGAAGCGCGCCATCAAGCTGCCGGACTTCTCCTTCGCCTGCGCCCCCTCGCAGAGTGAGGCCGACGCCATCGTGCCCTGCCTCGGGGCGCTGGATGCCGCGACCCTCGCCTATCTGGCAAAGCGTCGCATTCCCACCGAACTTCGCGGCAGCCACCACTGCCCCGAGTGCCCCCACGGCAGCCGCGGCGCCGCCCAGCTTGCGCTCAACCTGGAAGCCCTCGGCACGCTGCGGGCGGCCGCAGGCGAAGCGGAGCCATGGATCGACATCGCCCTGCCCCAGCCCGAAGCCGACGACAAGCCGAAACGCACGCCCTTTCTCGCGGCGCGCCGCCAGTTGTTCCGCCGCTTCGCCGGCCGTGCCGCCGACGCCCTGGCGCAGGCGGGAGATCCGGTCGAGGCGCAGCCGATCCCCGACCGGGCGATCCGGGCCGGCGCGCCGCTGCTGACCGAACAGCGCGAACTGCTTCAGATCGTCGGCAAGACAGTGGATGGCGCGCCATTCGTCGTGGCGTCCCACGAAGCCCTGCCGCTCCTGGATCTGGAACTCGCGCCGGGCTGCACCGCCTGCGAAGCCTGTTTCCGCGTCTGCCCGACGGGCGCGCTCCTGGTGGCGGAGGATCCGTCGAGTTGGGCGCTGAGCTTCGATGTCAACCGCTGCGTCGGCTGCGAGGTCTGTCTGGAAGTGTGCCAGCCGGCCGTCCTGCGACCGACGGCGACGGTCGATGCCGCGCCGGGCCGCACCCGCATCGAACTGCACCGCCTGGCCAAGCAGCGCTGCGCGCGCTGCGACCGCTTCTTCATCTCGCCCGAGCCGCGCGAGACCTGCGAAGTCTGCACCGACGACGAGGACGCTTTCGCGGCGATCTTCGGCTAGATTTAGGAGACCACCGTGGAATGGGAATTCACCCCCGATGATGTCGTCAAGGGCGATGCCGCCTATACGATCGCGGACTTCCGGCGCGATCTCGAACAGGAGTTGCGGAGGAATGTCGGCATCGCCTCCGAAGCCGATTTCAGGCGTGCCTACGACCTCGTCTATGACCTCTGCTACTGGCTCGCTACCGGAGGGCTCTTCGACCACTTCCTCCATACGCTGCAGGACGATCCGGCCGCGATCCGACTGGCGAAGTCGGTGCGGGAATACATGCAGGACAACGTCGACATGCTCGGCGCCGTGCTGCAGCGGATGATCATGGATCGGGTGGAAGGGGGCTTGCCGCTGGACCAGGCATTGGCAGCGGTCGACGCGCAGCATCGATCGGTCGTGTCCGGATTAGAGCGCGCCAGCGCGCGTCTGTCGTAGCGACAGGGACCAGGAGCGCATCCCGGCAACGGCAGACCCGATGTCTTGCCTCAGTCAGAAAGGAGCACAGCGATGTTCCGCCGGATAGTTGTCCTGATGCTTGCGCTCGGCCTCGCGCCGAGCTGGGCCGTGCAGGCCGATCTCGATTCCGCTTCCGCCATCAACAAGGCGGGGCGGCAACGCATGCTGAGCCAGCGCATCGCGAAGGCGTACTGCCAGCTCTCCTTGGGCATCACACCGGACAGTTCGCGCCGGCAACTGGACGAATCGGTTGCCCTGTTCGACTCGCAGTTGGTGGAGCTCACCGCCTTCGTCGCCGATGCCGAGGCGCGCACGGCCACGGCCGACGTGGCACGGATCTGGGGGCCGTTCCGCACCCGCGCCACGGGGCCGGTAACGCGCGAGGGTTGCAGCGAGCTGGCGGCCGCCAGCGAACCGCTGCTGGAGGCGGCCCATGGACTGACCGCCATGATCCAGGCTCGCGCAACCAATGACCTGGGCCGGCTGGTCAATGTCTCGGGTCGGCAGCGCATGCTGACGCAGAGGCTCACGCTGCTCTACATGGCGGGCACCGCGGGTGCGGATTCCCCGCTGCTGCGCGGCACGCGGGACGCCGCCGCCGCCGAGTTCGCGGCCGGCCTGGAGCAGCTTCGCCAGGCCGCGCCCAACACGCCGGCGATCCGCCGCCAGCTCGAGTCGGTAGCGCTGCAGTGGGAGTGGTTCCGCAGCGTGCTGGAGCTGCGCGGCGAGGATTCCTACGGCGAGCTGGTCGCCAGCGCCAGTGAATCCATCCTGCGCAGCCTGGAGCTGATCACGGGTCAGTACGAGTCCCTGTCGAGAGGCTAGACCGGAGCGTGTTCCCTCGGGTGCGGGCATCCGGAGCCCGGGCGGGCTCGGATTTCTCGACCCCAGCGTCAGGTCGCCGACGGCAGGAGGGGGATCACTCGATCCGGACTTGAGTTCGATCGTCGGTGCCGATGAGGCTCCCTGGCCAATCCGCGACGCGCCACGGCTTCGCAGCACGATGGCCGGACCCGAGCGCCGCTGTACGACGGCGCAAAGTTCGACAGGCCGAAATGATTCGATAATACTCGAATCATGGAAATTACAACCGCCTCCGAGCGCCTCGCCGCACTCGGGCATGAAACCCGCCTCGCCATCTTCCGCCTGCTGGTGCAGGCGGGACCGGAAGGCGTCCATGCCAGCCTGATCGGCGAACGGCTGCAGATTCCCGCGACCACGCTGTCGTTTCACCTTGCCCATCTGAGCCGCGTCGGGCTCATCAAGGGGCGGCAGGAAGGGCGCTTCATCTTCTACGTCGCCGAGTACGCGGTCATGGACGATCTGATCGCCTATCTCACCGACAACTGCTGCCACGGCGGGCAGTGTCTGCCGCGGACCGCCGCGGCGGCCACCACCGCGAAACGCCGACACACCTCTCCCGTCCGCTGACCCGACCGGAATCTCTCATGACAGAAATGCGCACGTACAACGTCCTCTTCCTTTGCACCGGCAACTCGGCGCGCAGCATTCTGGCCGAAGCCATCCTCAATGCCATGGGCCGGGGCCGGTTCAAGGCCTGGTCCGCCGGCAGCCATCCGGCCGGCAAGGTGAATCCCTTCGCCCTCGAATTGCTGCAGAAGAACCGCCTGCCCACCGAGGATCTGCGCAGCAAGAACTGGGACGAGTTCGCTCGCGCCGGCGCACCCGCCCTCGATTTCGTGTTCACGGTCTGCGACAACGCGGCCGGCGAAGTGTGCCCGGTTTGGCCCGGCCAGCCCATGACCGCCCACTGGGGCGTGCCCGATCCGGCCGCCGTGGAAGGCAGCGACGAGGCGAAACGCAAGGCCTTCTTCACCGCCTGGAGCCAGTTGCAGCACCGCATCTCGATCTTCGTGAATCTGCCCCTGGACAAACTCGACCGCCTGAGCCTGAAGCAGCGACTGGACGAGATCGGAAACCCATGAGCGCCCAATGCGAAGTCACCGCCAAGCGGGCGGCCGGCGCGCCGATGAGCGTATTCGAGCGTTACCTCACGTTATGGGTCGCGCTGTGCATCGTCACCGGCATCGTTCTGGGCCAGGTTCTGCCGGGTTTGTTCCAAGCCGTCGGCAGGATGGAGATCGCCCGCGTCAATATCCCGGTCGGGCTGCTGATCTGGGTGATGATCATCCCGATGCTGGTGAAGATCGACTTCGGCGCGCTGCATCAGGTCAGGGAGCACTGGAAAGGCATCGGCGTCACGCTGTTCGTGAACTGGGCGGTGAAGCCCTTCTCCATGGCCCTGCTGGGCTGGATCTTCATCCGCCAGGTGTTCGCGCCCTACCTGCCGGCGGAACAACTGGACAGCTACGTCGCCGGCCTCATCCTGCTCGCGGCGGCGCCGTGCACCGCGATGGTTTTCGTGTGGAGCAAGCTCTCCGACGGCGACCCCTACTTCACGCTGTCCCAGGTGGCGCTGAACGACACGATCATGATCTTCGCCTTCGCGCCCATCGTCGGCCTGCTGCTGGGCATCTCCTCGATCACGGTGCCCTGGGACACGCTGTTCACGTCGGTCGTGCTGTACATCGTGATTCCGGTGATCCTCGCCCAGCTCTGGCGCAAGTCGCTGCTCGCCAAGGGCGAAGCCCACTTCCAAGCCACGCTGGCGAAGATCGGGCCGTTCTCGATCGCCGCCCTTCTGGTGACGCTGGTCCTGCTCTTTGCCTTCCAGGGCGAGGCCATCCTCAAGCAGCCGCTGGTGATCGCGATGCTGGCGGTGCCGATCCTGGTGCAGGTGTTCTTCAACTCGTCGCTCGCCTACTGGCTCAACCGCAAGGTGGGCGAGAAGCACAACATCGCCTGCCCTTCCGCGCTGATCGGCGCCTCGAATTTCTTCGAACTGGCGGTGGCCGCCGCCATCAGCCTGTTCGGCTTCGACTCCGGGGCCGCCCTGGCGACGGTGGTCGGGGTGCTGATCGAAGTGCCGGTGATGCTGCTGGTGGTGAAAGTGGTCAATGCCAGCAAGGGCTGGTACGAGGCGGGGGTGCCCCACTGACCGCGGGGCGTCGCGCGTCGTGCGGCGCCGTGAAGCATCTTGCCCACGGCTGTAGCGGCAACGATCGACGGGAGCACAGGACATGAAACGCGATCTGCACATAGCAATCGGAGCGGTAGCGCTCATCCTGACGGCACTGTCGTCCTCGATTCAGGCGCAGGCTCCCCAGGTGCCGCCCCAGGGCGCAACGCAGCAGCGGGAACTCATCTACTGCGCCGAGTTGATGTCCCACGAGGAGCGCGAAGCCTATCGCAACCGCATGCGCGCCGCCCCGTCCTGGGAGGCGAAGGCGGCGCTGCGCGAAGCCCATCGCCGGGACATGATGCTGCGCGCGCAGCAGCGCGGCCCGGACTTCCAGTGTCAGCCGCTGCAACGGCGCTGGCGCGGGGGGCGCGGACAATGACTGCCCTCCGCGTTCAGGTGGCGGGGCTGGCCCTCGCAACCGCTCTCGCCGTCGCCGGGTGCTCCCCCAGCGACAGCGCCAAGGGCGATCCGGCGCGTGGCGCGAAGACCCACGAAACCTGTCTGCAATGCCACGGCACGGACGTGTATGTGCCGCCGCAGCGCAAGATCGACTCGTTGCCGGCGCTGCGCAAGGAGGTCGAGCGCTGGGGGGACTATTACAACCCCGCGCTCTCGCCGCAGGAGATCGACGATCTCGTCGCCTACCTCAACACGCAGTTCTACAAATTCCAGTAAAGGACGATGGAACTCGAACAAGCTCTGCGCAAACCCCTCGCCGACCGCACCGCCTGGCTCGCGGTCGCAGCGTTCGTGGCGGCCTGGTTCGGCATCTATTTCCAGCTCACCGCCATCGCCGACGCGCTGTTCGGGCTGACGCCGCTCGCCCGCGGCGCCCGTCTCGGCGAAGCCGTTCATTTCTTCCTCTACGACACCCCCAAGGTGCTGTTGCTGCTGACCCTGATCGTGTTCGTCATGGGCGTGGTCCACACCTTCTTCGCCCCGGAGCGCACCCGCGCCCTGCTTTCGGGACGCCGCGAAGGCGTGGGCAACGTGCTCTCCGCCAGCCTCGGCATCGTGACGCCCTTCTGCTCCTGCTCGGCGGTACCGCTGTTCATCGGCTTCCTGTCGGCCGGCGTGCCCCTGGGCGTGACCTTCTCCTTCCTGGTGGCCGCGCCCATGGTCAACGAAGTGGCGCTGGCGCTGCTGTTCGGCCTGTTCGGCTGGAAGGTGGCGGGACTCTATCTGGCGCTGGGGCTGGGCGTGGCCATCCTGTCGGGTGTGGTGATCGGCAAGCTGCGCATGGAGCACCACCTGGAGGACTGGGTGCGGGCCATTCCGCAGACCACCGCGAAGAATGTCGAGCACGCGATGAGTTGGACGGAGCGTTTCGCCGCCGGCTGGCAGCACGTGCGGGAAATCGTCGGCAAGGTCTGGCCCTATATCCTCGTGGGGATCGCCCTGGGCGCCGGCATCCATGGCTACGTGCCGGAGGACTTCATGGCCTCGTTCATGGGCAAGGATGCATCCTGGTGGTCGGTGCCGGCTGCGGTGCTGATCGGCGTGCCCATGTATTCCAATGCCGCAGGCATCATCCCGGTGGTGGAGGCGCTGCTGGCCAAGGGCGCGGCGCTGGGCACCGTGCTCGCCTTCATGATGAGCGTGATCGCGCTGTCGCTGCCCGAGATGATCATCCTGCGCAAAGTGCTCAAGCTGCCGCTGATCGCGAGCTTCGTCGGCGTGGTCGCCGCCGGCATCCTCATCGTCGGCTATGTCTTCAACCTCGTGCTGTGAGCCGTCAACCGCCTGCGCAGGCCGTGGGTTTCGGCTCTCCTGCTGGACGAACCGACGGCGGGGATCGACCTCGCCTCCCTGCTACCTGATAGAGACGGCGGCCTGCTGACGCGGAGCCGCTGAAGAATCGTCAACCGGCGGCCCGGATCCACTCGACCACGGCACCGGGCGCGGGAATCCGGCCGGACGAAACCAGCTTCTCGTTGATCACGAGACCCGGTGTCTTCAGGATGTCATAGGCAATGATCTCCTGCATGTCGGTGACCTTGACGACCTGCGCCTCGACGCCTGCGGATGCCACCGCCTGGTCGAACAATTTCCTCCAGCTTCCTGCAATTCGCGCAGCCGGGTCCGAGAACTTTGATGGTCAACATGCTCAGGCTCCTGTGAGTGAGGTGGAACGCCGATTTGCGACGGTGAGCAGCGCGGCGAGAGCGACGAGAAAGCCGATCAGCCACAGGCCGAGCACCGCGAGCGGAGTGCCGTCGATCCAGGCGCCATAGGTGAGGCCAGCCGCGGCGCTGAACAGCGCGACGAAACCGACATAGGTCCAGGTCTTCGCCCTGCCGATGATGGCGGAGATGATGAGGATGCTCTGAAGCGAAAGTTCGGGATCGGACATCAGGTAGGCGAGCAGCGGACCGCGGTGCATGCCGAGATCGAGGAACATCTTGGCGATGGGCACCTCGACCAGGGTCGGGAAGTACATGACCACGCCGAAGGCGACGCCCGCCAGGTTGCCGAGGAATGGTGTTCGCCCCGGCCACCGCCTCGATCCACTCCGGGCGGATGACGACCCGAATCATGCCCACCACGAAAACCCCGATCACCAGCAGCGGGAAGATCTGTTTCACGAAGCGCCAGGATTCCCACAGCCAGTCCCGCAACTCATCATCGGACAGCCGCTTCGAGGCCAGGAAGTAGAGCAGCGCCAGGGCGATGGCGACACCGAAGAACTTGCCGGTGAAGCCGATGCGCAAGCCCGTCCGCCCCGGTCTCGATGGAAAGCGCCGCGAACAGCAGGGTCGCCGCAATCAGGGCAAGGCTGGTCCGTGTCCAGGCATCGACGCCGTCCTGGATATTCTCCAGCCCGCGCCAGGCGCTGAGGCCGATGACGGCCAGCAAGCCGATCAGCACCACCCCCTGCACCGATACGCCTTCTTCCCCCCGACCCGGATCGTGCGGCACCAGTCGATCGAGGGCAGCCTGCCAGGCGTCCGCCGCGGCGAACGGCAGCTCGATCCGGAAATAGGTGCCGGTGAGGATGCCGAGTTTCAGGGTCGCGACCAGCAGCAGCGCCACCCAGACCAGCAGGAACAGCAGCGAGGCGCGGCGCATGCCCTCGGCGCTCTGGCTCGCGAACAGAGTATCGGTGGCGCGGTCCCGGGCCGCGTCGTCGGCGCGAAAGATCAGTGCCATGATCAGCCCGATGCCGATGCCGAAAGTGAGCGACAGGATCAGGCGGGCGAAAGCAAGATCGGCGCCGATGACGCCCCCGGTGTAGACGAGCGCGAGGATGTTGGCGGCAGGAGCGAAGAACAGGAAGGTGATGGCCGGGCCGAGACCGGCGCCTTTGCGGTAGATCCCTGCGAACAGCGGGACGATGGTACAGGAGCACACGGCCAGCAGCGAACCGGCCGCGGCGGCGGCGGGATAGGCCACCGTTTTCCGGGTGGTGCGCCCGAGAAAACGGGTGATGGTCTCCTTGGGGATCAGCGCCGCCATCGCCCCCGCGATGAAGAATGCGGGCAAGAGGCAGAGCAGGACGTGGGCCGCCAGGTAGGCGGCGAGGTTGCCCACGCCGCCATACAGGACGGGCGAGATGTAGGCGGACAGGAAGTCCACGGTGATGTTCTGACGCGGGTATTGACGCGCTGCCGCAATGCTAACGCCAAACGACTCGTGTCGTCGAATTCCCGGTAGCGGCCACACCGCGCCCGCCATCCGAATTCGGTTGAATCGGTGCGCACAGCACACCCTGGTCGAATACGACGCCGAACGTAGGAGGAAGGGAAAAATTTGGCCGCCGCGCCGAGAACCATTATCATTGCGCAACAAGCAGACAACACGATGTCGGCACCGATGGTCATGAACGGCTTCCTCTTCGATCCCCTGTATCACTTCGCCCAGGCGTTGTTCGTCGCCCTCGGTTACCGCGATCCGGCGACGCGGCTCCACTCGGAGCGGGTGCGCGACCTTTCTCTGGAATTGGGGAGGCGCTGTGCCCTGGCGCAGCAGGAACTCGATGTCCTGCGGATCGGCGCCTCGTTCCACGACATCGGCAAACTGGGCATCGGCGATCACATCCTCATGAAGACTTCGCGCCTGGAACCGGCGGAGCGCGAGGTCATGCGCCGGCACAGCGAGATCGGCGCCGACATCATGGCCTCGATCGACCTCGACGGTTCGCAGCAGGCCGCCCTCGTCATCCGGCACCATCACGAACACTTCGACGGCCGCGGCTATCCGGACGCTCTGGCGGGAGAGGCGATTCCGATCTGCTCGCGCATCATCGGCATCACCGACAGCTACGATGCCATGGCGGTGCGCCGGTCGTACCATTCCGGCTTTGGCCATGCGGACATCATGGCGATCCTGAAGCAGGAAACCGGGCGCAAGCACGATCCCTATCTCATGCGCCTGTTTTGCGAGATCGTCGAAACGAGCGAATCTCGGGTCGCCCGGCACTAATTCCTTTCCATCGTCCGACTTTGTTGCTGGAATGTCCGAAGTCTCCGGGTTGCGGGCCTGCACCGGGCGATGGTCGAGCGTCGTCTCCCGCCGCGATCGTGCGCAAGGTCGAAGAAGGTCGGCTTGCACCCGGGGACGATCGACGGTGGACAGATATATTAGATTTGCCTAATATGCTGCCGTTAAGGACTCGCACCTGTCGCCCTGGAAAATGCCATGTATTTCAGACTGATCGCACTGGTCTTGCTGACGGCGCTGCGCGCCGTTCCTGGCGTTGCTGCCGACCTCCACGTGCTGGAGAGCGAACTGGCGCGGCTGAGCGAAGCGCCGGACGACGCCCAATCGCCAAGCGCAACCAAGCTGTCCGTCTCGGAGCGCCGGGCACGGTTGCAGGAACAGGCCAACGCGATTCGCAAGGCGATCGAGGAAACCCAGCGGGTCATCATTGTCAACGTGCCCGCCTACACGCTGACGGCCTACGAGAACGGGCAGCCGGTGCTGCACAGCAAAGTCATCGTCGGATCGGTGGCGCGCAAGACGCCCATGATCGAAACCGAGGTCGCCGCGGTGCAGTTGAACCCCGCGTGGAACGCCCCTCCTTCCGTGGTCAAGGGGGACTTGACGCGCAACGGCCGGATCGACGAACGGGCGGTCCGGAAGAAAGGCCTGACCGCTTTCGACGGGGAGGGAAAGCCGCTGCCGGCGGAATTCCTGACCGATCTTTCGCCGGAAGACCGCCGCCGGGTACGCTTCTACCAGGCGCCCGGCGAGCGCAACGCGCTGGGCAGGGTGAAGGTCACGCTGAAGGGCATACCGGACGTCTACCTGCACGACACGCCCAAACGCGAACTGTTCGGCAAGACCCGGCGCGCCATGTCATCGGGATGCGTCCGGGTGGAGCAGGCGCGGGAGCTGGCCGCCTGGGTCAGCGGCAAGAGCCGCGCCGACATCGACAAGCTGATCGACGCCCGCGCCACGCGCACCATCGCCGCCCAGCCGACCCGGGTCATCGTCGGCTATTGGCTGGCGGACACGGCCGATGAACGCGTGGTATTCCTCGACGATATCTACGGGCGGGCCGCGCGCCGCGCTGCGTCATCCGCGCCGAAAGACGCCACCGTGACTGCACTCGCCACCGCGCCCGAGCACGCCACCATTCCGGCGCCGGTGGCCGCGGTACCGCCGACTTCCGCGTCCGCTGCGACCCCCGCCCCGGCTGCCGCTGCCGCGCCAGTCACGACCGCCGCCCAGGTTGCCGCTGCCGCACCGGTGGCGATCCCCGCGCCCGTCGTGGCTGCGGCCGCCGTAGCCGATGCGGCTCACTCTGCTGCGGCAGGCGTCGAACCGCCGCGTATCCAGGAACCGGCACGCGGCTCCGAGACGCCTGTTTCGCGTGCGACCGCCCCGCGGCGCGCGTTCATCACGCCCGCGACCGCCGCCCCCTGGGTCGGCAGCTACGTGCGCAACGCCCTTGCGCGGCTCGATCTGCGCCGGCTGCGCCTTGCCCTGGGCTGGCAGCTTCCCCCGAGCCGCGGGCCGCTCACGCTCACCGTGGCGATCGACCGCAACGGCTACCTCCGTTCCGCCGATCTCTCTGCCATCAACGGCTTCCCCGCCCTGCGTGCCCTTGTCCAATCCCACTTCGACGCGCATTCGCGTACCGTCCCGTTTCCCGAGATGCTCGCCCGCGATCTGGACGAGATCACGGTTAACGTAGCGCTGGACGGTACGGCCGGAAGCTGATCTCGCCGCTGCGCTCTGCCGTCGCGGGACGTCCACGCCGGCGACGCGGACCCAGTCCTCCCCAGGAGGTGACTGACAGCGCCATATCCGGCTTCCCGCCGTTGCGGCCGCCGCTGGGCGGGGCGTCGCGTATCCCATGGCCCCCAATTTCGGGTCACCCATGCCCGGGGAATCGACCGGCCCAAAGAACACGAATGCAATTGTTCCTTCCTTGTGGATCAGGGCTTTTCCTTACGGATACCGCAAAGAGCACTGATACGCGGCCGACCGTCGCACACGCTGCCGATCTGCACGAACTCGCGCAGATCGTTATCCGGGGCCGTTCCTGCCAGATCCTGCGGCGCCCGCCACGGGTTGGGTGGTCCGATTAATGCTGTTCTGCTGACACTGACCTGCTGTTCCCAAGTTGTTGAACGCCCGGCGACAGGAGATGAAAGTCCAGCGCAGGCCGGCAACTCGCGGGAATACCTGCGGCCATGAAAAGGTTTACGCAACTGACGGCGCCAGTATTCAATACGACATCCTCTGCGTCAGGCGGCTCCGGCCTGGGGGTAGGGTGGTGATCGAGATCCCGTGGTATGTGTCCGGAGGCACACAAGATGAAGTCCGGTAGCCTACATTCTGAATCCGTCCTTGCGTGCTACTTTGCATGCGCCGCAGGGGTCGATCACGAAGACGATTGGATTGACGATGCGCTTGGACGCATCGAAACCCAGATCAACCACCGTGAGTGGGCAACGGCGCGGGCAACCTGCGAGAATTTCGCGGTCGATATCGAGGGCCATTTCGCCTTCGAGGAATTGGTTATCGCGCGAACGGGATTTGCTCCCGCACGCGAGCATCGCCTGAACCACTCCGCTGGTCTTACCGTCATCAATGATCTGATCAGGGGACTCGACGCAATTGGGGCGGCACCCACCCCCGACCGGGATGGGACATCCCTGCTGGCAAGATTGCGCGACTTCGGCCTGCACGCCAAGGCGCACGTCGACCGGCATGATCGCTTTCTATGCCTTCATGCCGGCCGCTTGGCGGGCATGCCGCAATCGAAGTCCAAGTGCTCATAACCGTGCAGACGCCGGCGCCTACGCAGAGTCCGGGTTACTGTCCGCCGCACGGACGTCGGAGGGAATAATGGAAGCGCTGATCGTCGCCGCACGGCACGCGGCCGACAAGGCCTACGCACCCTACAGTCGATTTCCGGTCGGCGCCGCCGTCCTCGCCCTGTCCGGTCGGGTGTATGCCGGCTGCAATGTCGAGAACGCATCGTACGGCCTGAGCATCTGTGCCGAGCGCAATGCTGCGTTCCGGGCCATCGCTGCCGGCGAACGGGAAATCGTGGCGGTGGTGGTCTATACGCCGACGGCAGTACCCACCACGCCTTGCGGCGCCTGCCGCCAGGTCATCTGCGAATTCGGACTCAACGCGCGGGTGCTCTGCGTGTGCGATGGTCCTGCGTGCATCGATACCACCCTGGATGCGCTTCTTCCAGCGAGCTTCGGTCCGCACAGTCTCCGCCCCGCCTCGTGAGCTTGACGGTCGGCGGCTTCACCGCAACCAGTATCGCCGGCTGCTTCGCCCGCACGGACGGCGGCATTGACTGACTGATTGCGGCCAACGCCCGGTTGCCAAAAGGCGCGGACTGCGGCTACTCAGCCTTCATGGCAGCAGGTGACTGCTGGTCATGGGCAGGCATACCTGCAAGACCGCGCGAGCGTTCATCATGCGATAAACGCGCCCGAGCGGCGGCCTTCAGGAGGCAGTTCCGACGGCTCATGGCCGAGTCCGAGCGCTCGACCCATGTCGGCCTCCATGCTCCTCACCGGGCGAGAGCGGTGAATAACACACCGGGTGCAACCGTTACCGCTTGAAATCGCGGAAGCCCGCGGCGCGCGCGAGATCCGCCTTCACTTGCTCGCGGCTGCGCTCGTAGACCACCTCGCGCCCCATGGCATTGCCGACGTACGCCGCGCCGTTGCGCGTCGGCGTCAGTTTGCAGCGCACGTTGTGGACACCCTCCCCGAGCACGATCTCGATCATGTCCAGGCCCTTGTTCAGTACGACGACCTGGAGCGTCTGGCCGCTGCTGGTGACCCGTACCTCAATCTTCTCGTCATTCATGTGCCGATCCATCCTGTTGAACTCCCCCGCGATGGGGCGGTGCGGCTCGCCGAGGTCCGTGGCCGGCGTGCAGGGATTGGCCTGCATCGGCCTCGCGTCGTCCAGTTCTCCCCCCATCCGTTCGCGGAACGTGGCGACGCGACGGCTGCCGCTCGATCGTGAGGCGCGGCGTGGTGTTCCCGGACGCCCGCCTACGTCCCTGGCAGACTGAGGACCCGCGCGGAGGCCGGCTTCGCCTCCGCAGACGAATCGGCCTTGCGCAGGAACACGGGTGCGACGTTCCACTGCTGCCCGTTCTCGGCGATGACCGTGACGGTCTTGCGGTTGTATTTCGCGATGATGCCGGTGAGTGGCGGGCGACCCTCGGGCTGAAAGGACACCTTTTCGCCGATGCTGAACTCGAGCATGTGCGCATGAGCGCGCATTTGATGCAGGAACTTCAGCCGCGCGACGACGCGGTTGTTCAAATCGATGAGTTCGGCTTCAGTCAGCTTGTCGATGTCGATCGGCACGGCGGCGGGGTCCCATCGGGCGATGACCGGGAGTTTGCGGCAAGGCTTGGTTGTAACGCCCGCGGTCCAGGTTGCGAGGCGGGACCAGGGTCGGCCGAGAAGTGCCTCATGCGGGACTCTTCTCGGGGCCGGGGTCTCGCTTTGCGCCGGGCCTGCGCCCGCGCGCCGGCGGCGGCACGTGGCAGGACAGCCGGCAGCTCACGCCCTCGATCGGCTTGCCGTCGATGTACCGTGTCACCTTGCAGCAGATCACCGCTCCCGCAGAAGAAAGCTGCGACATGTGACTCGTCACCAGTGTCACCGGCACCTGCAGCGCCGCGGCGATCTCCGCGTCTAGGCGCTCGCCGTTCGCCTTCAGGAAATCAAGAATCGACGCGTTCATACGGATCTCCCAATGCGGCGTGCCACTGCAAGAGGTGTGGCCTGGCGCACGCACTCGCGCCTTCGCCTGGCTGACTGTCGGCCCACCGGGGATCGCCCCGGGCGCTTAACTGCCGGCAGTCTTTGTGAGGACCGACGATGACTTGGACTGTTTATCACGTTTGGCCTGCTTCTTCTCCTTCGCCGTCTTCTGCGGCGCCTTCTTCTGGTCCTTCTTCGTATCCTTGGACTTTGACATACGATTCACCTCTCTCGACGATCGACATCACAAACATACGCCGCGCAGCGGCCCTATTACGCACTGCAGCATCGTTACCGGACGGAGCAGTTCCGGTCAATGCCCAGCGCTGCCACGAATGGCAGTCACACAACTCGCCAAAGGCAGGATCCACCTGCCGGTTCAATCCCCCAAGCCGTCGCCGCAAATCCTGACCGCTTGCCGGTCGGCACCCAGGCCGCAGTTTGCTTGCCCGCAGTTTCAGGCGGCGGTCATCGCGGCTTCTGTCGTTACCGGAACTGCCGGCGCCGCGGCGGGCTGAGGCTTCCTGGCTGGCCCAGCCGCCTTCTTCGCCGCTGGCTTCTTCGCCACTTGCGTCTTGGCTGCAGGCTTCTTCGCTGCGGCTTTCGGCGCGGCCGTACGGTTCTTCGGCGCGGGTGCCGCTGGCGACTTCGGCGCTTTCTTCGCCGCAGGCTTGGCTACCGGCGCGGCTTTCTTCTGCGCCTTCTTCACCGCGGGCTTCGCCGCTGCCCTGGCCTGCGGAGAAGCCTTGGCCAGCGCGGGCTTGGACGATCGACAGTTCATCGAGCTTGCCCTTCTTCTGCGCCGCCACGATCCAGCCCGGACGCTTGCCATGGCCGTTCCAGGTCTTGCCGGTGCCCGGTTCGCGATACTTCGGCGTCAGCACGAGTTTCTTGCCCTTCGTTGTCTTCGCCCCTGCCCGCCGGGCGATCTCCAGGCCGAGATCCGCTGCGCTCAGCCCGAACTCGGCAATCTGCCGCTTGATCGTTTCGATGGCCTTCCGCGCTTCTTCTTTCATCGCAATAGCGGCCTTCTTCTCCAGTTCGGCGATCTGCTGCTTCAGTTGCCGGTAGGTCGACATGTCCTCTCCCAATATTGTCATGGAAGTTGCATTCTACCTGTTGACGGCGATGCAAACCACGCACTGCATGTGGCGGCGCAATGAGCAACGCACGATGGCGCCGGCGATGCCATCCTGCTCCTGCGACGGGCCGAAACGGATTGTTGAACGCCACGGCCTTATCGGCGGGACGCGGCGAAGCGCCAAGTCACGCTCGCCCTGCCCTCCCGCGTCTCCTCCGGCGCTATGGGCTGCCCGCCGGCGCGCACGACGTGGGCATTGCGCGCTACCCGGCGCAGCAGGCACACCCGCGCCACGGCCGCCAGGGCTTGCTGCGCCGTTGCGGCGAAAATCGGCAAGCGGCGCAGCAACGCGGCGGTGACCTCGCTGCTTGGCATCGTCCGGGCGCCGGCTGCACCAGCGGCGCCGTTCTCCGGTCTGCATGCATGAACTGAATCCCGGCTGCAATGCGACGGTCATCCCGCAACGGACGGCAGGGCGAGCGGGATCGACCGCCCTGTTCCCCAGATGCGCCCCAAGCAGTCGGTCTGAAGCGCTCCGCCCGGCAGTTCCGGTGTGCCCTGCGCGCGGCGCGCAGGTCCTCCTGATTCGGGGGAATCCTCCGCTCCGATCAGACGAAAGTTATCGACAAGAACTGTGGACAGTCGGCCGGGTAAGCGGGCGATTCCCTGCTTGTGACGCGGCCATGTCGGTGGCGCCCGATTGCGTGGCAGGTGCCCACGGCTGCCGTGTGCGAAATATCCAACTGGCACCGACGAGCCGCAGCGCTCGCACGCCATTGCTCGATGCAAGCGCGCCCGCATGGGCCACGGAATGCGTGAGGACGCGTCACTCCTGGGCGCAGCCAGGTCGGCGTCGCCGCCGTCATGTGCCGCCGGCTGCTGAACGTCCCTCGAGCAGCTTGACCAGCGTGTGAAGAACGCGATTGACGGGCGTGGCGATTCCCAGCGCCGCGCCCCGGCGCAGCACATGGCCGTTGAGATGGTCGATCTCGCTGCGCTTGCCGCGGGAGAGGTCCTGGGCGGTCGAGGAGAGCTGGGTCGGCATCGTGCGTGCGATGTGCTGCACGGCTTCCCACATTTCCCCGGGAACGCTCACTCCTTCCGCCTGCGCGACTGCGAGGCACTCCCGCACCACGTCGCGCATCACCGCCTCCACGCCCTCCGCCTGCACCAGGCGACCGTAGGGGAGCTGGGTGATGGCGGAAAGCGCGTTGTAGGCGCAGTTGAGGATGAGCTTCGCCCACAGCGCACCGGCCACGTTGTCGGAGATCTGCACCGGCACCCCGGCAGCGGCAAAGAGCTTCGCCAGTTCGCCGCTGGCCGCCGACGGCCCGATGACCAGCTCGCCGCGCCCATGGTGCTTCACGTGGCCGGCGCCCGCCATCTCGGTGGCCACATAGACCACCACCGGGCCGACCGGGCGCCCGAGGATCGCCTGCATCCGCTCGGCATTGTCAACGCCGTTCTGCAGGCTCAGCACCACGGCCTCGGGCGCGAGGTGCGGGGCCATCGCCGCAGCGGCGCCCTCGGTATCGGTCGAACTTGACGCAGCACAGCACCAGCTTCGCGCCCTTCACGCCGCTCGGCTCGGTGTCGGCCTGCACCGGCACGTAGGCCTGAAACGAGTGCGTGTCCATGAACAGGCCGGCGTGGCGGATTGCCTCGACATGCTGCGCCCGTCCGATCAGGACCACCTCGTGGCCGGCGCGGGCGAGCATCCCTCCGTAATAGCAGCCCACCGCACCTGCGCCCATGACCGCAATCTTCATTGCTCTCGCTCCAAGGCTTTGCCCGGTCGCTTTCCAACCGGCCTACATATGCGGAAACTTGAGCCGGCCGAGGGCGGCCGCCTCCATGCGGCGCTCCAGCTCTATCGAGGGCGCCCATCGCCCGCCTTGAGCGACGAAGCGGTCGGCCGCCTCGACTACGTTGGCAGGGCCCTCGCGCTCTCCAATGCCGGGCGCAATGGCAAGTTCCACCAGGGCCCGTTGCTGCCGGGCGAAGACGCTCGCCATGAAGCATCCATCGTCATCGAAGCTCAGGATGTGAAAGGTGGCCCGCACGACACGAAGGGGCTGGCGGTCGCGAAGCTCGACCACAAGGTCGGCCATGCGCACCCGTGCCCCGGCGAAGCGTGCAAGGCGGCAGCTTCGCGCATCCCGCAGCGTCTGCTCGAACGTTCGGTTCGGCAGACGATACAGGCCGTCGTACTCATCGAGCAGGAAGATGCGGCCGGACAATCCCATCACGGGTCCCGAGGCGAGCCTGGCAGGGGCGCCGGCCGCTTGGCCCGGCCGACACCGGGATCGGCGTGCCGGTGCAATCCGATGCAATCAGGATGCGGCAAAGATGGGAAGCCAGTCGTCACGGCCGTGGGCGATGAGCAAAGTCCTCATCCTCTCACAACAGGTCCGGCAGTTGCTCGCGGCTCAACAGCAGCTTGAGCAGGCGTCCCCTCGGCCCGACGCTGCCAACCTCATCGCTGCTGCCCAGAAGATCGGCCTGCTTCTCGCCGACGAGCAAGCGCATCACGGCATCGACACGCTGCCCTTGCCCGGCGTGGACTGGCTGCGGGGCAATGCCGAAGACATCGAACAGGATGCCGCATCGGCCGCCGCTGACGTCCCCGCCCAGGTCGCTGCTTTTCCCGCCCCCGCGTCCGGCCTTACCGGCACCACCAAACCCGCCCTCATCGTGCGCGCCGACCGCGACCGCCTGCTCTACCTCGAAGCCGGCAGCGAAACGCCCCACACCGGGCTGGCCAGCCCGTTTCAGGCGCCGTTCGAATCCGAAGTCCTGCTCGTCAAGCGCACCCGGAAGCCGCCAACGATCCCGACCGCGGTGCCGCGCCCAAGGCCTTCGGACTCTCGTGGTTCGTGCCCGAGTTCCACAAGCACATCCGGCGCGAAGTGCCCCTCGTCTCCTTCGTCATGCAGGTGCTGGGACTCGCCACGCCGCTGCTCACCCAGGTAGTGATCGACACGGTCGTCGTGCAACACACGCTGAGCATGCGGACGGTGGTTGGGGTGGGGCTGGCCATCGCCGTGCTGTTCTCCGCCGCCTTCGGCTGGCTGCTCCAGTATCAGGTGATCCACACCGGCAACCGCACCGGCGCCGTGCTCGGAAGCCACGTACTGCGCCACCTCATGGCCTGCCGCTGCCCTACTTCCGCCACCGTCCCACCGGCGCGCCGGTGGCGCGGCCGCGCGGCGTGGAAACGATCCGCGAATTCATCACCGGCAGCCTCGCCACCCTGCTGCCGGATCTGCCCTTCATGGGGGCGCTGCTGGCGGTGATGTTCGTCTACGGCACGGCGTATGGGTGCCGGCAAAACGGAAGGCCCGGGTTCGATACCGGCGGCCGAACCAGGCATCGCATCACCGATGCGAGCATCATGTCATCTGGCGGTGAATCGCCCCATGTGGGTGGCACCGCAGATGGGACATGCGGACTGGACCGTGATCGCGCGAGGGTATGGGCGGTGGATCCCGGAAGCGGCGCCCGATGCAGGATAAAAAGCCGTGGCAATCTTCGGCAGCAATGCGGGCAAGAATGCTGGCATTGCCAAGCCAAATGTGGACAGGCTTACGCCAACCTTGGGGCGTTGATGCTAATGAGATCAATAGGTTAGTGGCGGAGAGGGCGGGATTCGAACCCGCGTTAGGGTATTACCCTAAACACGCTTTCCAGGCGTGCGACTTAAACCGCTCATCCACCTCTCCGGAAGGCGCGGATTCTAGCAAAATCCGCCGCGCCGCGCAGAACAACCCTCAGGCGCGTCAAGCCGAACTTCGCCGCCTGCCGTCCGGTCCCCAGTTTTCATGCCGCATCGGACTTCATCTCCTTTTCCGACGGCGGATGGCGCAATCGCTCGACCAGATCGCGCACTTCCTGGTCCGGTTTGGCGGTGAGCATGCTGACCAGGATCAGCATCGCGAATCCGGCCGGAATGCCGAAGATGCCGGACGAAATCGGACCGATTCCGAACCACGCCGCCTCCATGCTGCCGCCGAAGAACGGATGGGTGACGGCGGCGTAGTACAGCGTGGTGCCGATCCCCGCCAGCATGCCCGCTACTGCCCCCCACTTGTTGGCCCGCTTCCAGAACACGCCCATTACCAGGGCCGGGAAGAAGGTGGCCGCGGCGAAAGAGAACGCCAGGCTGACCAGGAACAGGATGTCGTCGGGACGCATCGACGCGACGTACGCGGCGACCAGGGCCGCCACCAGCAGCAGCAGCTTGGACACCATCAGGCGGCGCTGGGTCGACGCCCCCGGGTGGATGATTTTGTAGTACACGTCGTGCGACAGGGCGCTGGCGATGGTCAGCAGCAGGCCGTCGGCGGTGGACAGGGCGGCGGCGAGGCCGCCCGCCGCCACCAGACCGGACACCACGTAGGGCAGTCCGGCGATCTCCGGCGTCGCCAGTACGATGACGTCGGTATTGAGGCTCAGCTCCGCCAGCTGCAAGATGCCGTCGTAATTGATGTCGGTGATCTTGATCAGGCCCATCCGGCCCCACGACGCGATCCAGTGCGGCAGCGAGGCGATGGAGGTCCCGACCAGATTGTTGTACACCTCCCACTTCGCGAACACTGCGTACGCCGGGGCGGTTACGTAGAGCAGGAAGATGAAGAACAGCGACCAGAACACCGATCGCCGCGCGTCGCGCACCGACGGCGTCGTGTAGTAGCGCATCAGGATGTGGGGCAGCGACGCGGTTCCGATCATGAGGCAGACCACCAGCGTGATGAAATTGAGCCGCGCCGTGCTCGAGGCTTTCGCGTCGCCCGGGTGCGCCTGCGCGTGCGGCGTCGGCGGCTTCGCCGCGGCGAGGCTGGCATCCCTCGCCTTGGTCCACGCCTTGCGCGCCTCCTCCGGCGATTTCGGCAGGTGGATCAGGGCCCTCTCCGCCGCCGCGATGTCCTTCGCCGAGGCATCGGCAGCTCTCAGATCGGACACGCGCCGCAGCAGCGCCTGGCGCTCCGCCTCGATCGAGTAGGGCAGTGCCCTGATCCGGGTATCGTAGGAATCCGCCTGCACCGCGAAGCGGGCGCGTACGTCCCGCTCCTTCTCGCTGTCGAACAGCGTCTTCTCCTTCTCGCCCAGCTTCTGCAGCACGCCTCCGTAGACGGCCTGGGGCACGGGTACGCCGGTGACCTTGTAGGACATGAGCACCACCGGAACCAGATAGGCGATGATGAGAATGATGTACTGCGCGACCTGGGTCCAGGTCACCGCCCGCATGCCGCCGAGGAAGGAGCACACGATGATGCCGGCGAGCCCGACGAACACCCCGATCTCGAGCGACAGACCGACGAAGCGGCTGGTGATGATGCCCACGCCGTAGATCTGCGCCACCACGTAGGTGAACGAGGCGAGGATGACGCCGGCGACGCCGATGGCGCGTGCGAGGTTCCCGCCGTAGCGCGCGCCCAGGAAGTCGGGAATGGTGAACCGCCCGAACTGGCGCAGATAGGGGGCCAGCAGCAGCGCCACCAGCACGTAGCCGCCGGTCCAGCCCATGACGAAGGCAAGCCCCTGAAAGCCGCCGTAGTAGAGGGAGCCCGCCAGTCCGATGAACGAGGCGGCGCTCATCCAGTCGGCGCCGGTGGCCATGCCGTTGAACAGCGGCGGCACGCGCCGCCCTGCCACATAGTATTCCGACACATCCGCGGTGCGGCTCATGACGCCGATGCCGGCATAGAGCAGGATGGTGACGAAGATGAAGGCGTAGCCGATGTACCGGGGAGCCAGCCCCAGTCGTTCCGCGACCGTGATGAGGGCGATGAATAGCAGGAAGCCCCCCGTGTACCAGAGGTAGTACCTCCGCATCTGCCGGGCGAACGTGGCGTGGCCGGCGGACGGCACGGTCAATCCTCCTGCTCGCCGGCGCCGTACTCGCGGTCCAGCCCGTCCATGATGCGGGCGTAGATCCAGATGAGCAGAACGTAAACAATGGGAGCGCCCTGCGCCCCCATGTAGAAGGCCAAAGGCCAGCCGAAGAAGCCGAGTTCGTTGAGATCCTTCGCCCAGAGTACGGGGACGAAGGTCACCGCCGCCCACACCACCAGGAGAGCACCCGTGACCTTGAGATTCTTCGACCAGTACTCGCGGTACCTCGGCGTAATCTGCATCGTCTCCTCCGGACGCCGGGGGCTGCGCGGCGCAGCCCTTGCGCTACAGCCGGAAATCCAGCGCCAGCCGATTCTGCAGCTTGCGCGCCTGTTTGAACGACTCCTTCAGGATGTGGCGGTCGAGTTCATTGAGGTGATCGGGATCGATGCGGTTCGCCGCTGCGGCCGCGCCGTCCATCTTCTGCTGGCGACGCAGGCGAAGCAGCTGGATGAAGTAGAAGCCGTCGATGATGGCCGACACGTCGTCGCGGGCGAACGCCACCTTCTCCGCCACCGCCCGCAGCCGCTGGGCGGTGCTGGTATGGGGAACGCCCTTGGCCAGCGCGAGAACCCGTGCCGCATCGACGAAAGGCCGCGAGCCGTACATCTTGAGGTCGATGGTGTGCGGATGGTCCTTGTGGTCGTCATAGGTGAAATCGCGGATCAGGCCCAGCGGCGGCTGGCACTGCATGGCACCCTGGACCATGTGGCGCAGGAAGATCGGCGCCCCGGCGGAGTGGGACAACAGCCAGTCGCGCAGCGCGTCGGCAAGCTCGTCCTCGCCGTAGAGCGGGCGGAAGTCGAAGAAGATGGCGGCGTTCAGGAGGGCCTGCGGCTCGGCGTTGTGTATCCATTCGGAGAACTTGCCCTGCCATTCCTCCAGTGACATGCACCACTGCGGGTTTCCGGCCATGATGTTGCCCTTGCACAGCGGGAAGCCGCAGGCATCGAGCTTCTTGTTAACTTCGCTGGGCAAAGGGCAGGAAGCGGCTGCGCAGGTCCTGCGCCCGCTGCGCCGAGGAGGCCTCGAATATGATGCCATTGTCCTGATCCGTGGACAGCGTCTGCTCCAGCCTGCCCTCCGAGCCGAGCGCGATCCAGCACCACTTCACCTCCGGCGCCGGCACCTCCGCCAGCGTCAGCTCGATGATGCGCAGGGTCAGCAGGTCGTTCAGCGTCGAGATGAAATGGGTGAGCGGTTCGGCGCCGACGCCCTGCGCCATCATGGTGTCGACCAGGCGGCGGATGTCGCGCGCCGATGCCTGCAGGCTGGACAGGTCCCTGGCGTCGCGAATCTCCTGGCTGATCTCCTTGACACCGACGCGCTGCAGCGCGAACAGATCGTTCTGCGACACGATGCCGACCAGGCGCCGCTCCTGATCCACCACCAGCAGATGGCGCAAGCCGCGCCGCGCCATGGAAAGCGCGGCCTGGTAGGCCGTGGCCTGGGGCCGCAGGGTAATCAGATCGGTCGTCATGACCGCCGAGATGGGCTGCTCCAGGTCGCAGCTTTTCAGCGCCACCCGCCGCAGCAGGTCCTGCAGTGTGAAGATGCCCACCGGCAGGCGGCTGTCGGCGTCGGCCACGATGACCGATCCGATGCGGTTCTGCTCCATCGCCGTCAGCGCCTGGCCGATGGACGCCTCGGGCGGCACCGTGACCGGAGTGCGGCGCATGATGGAAGAGAGGGGGCTGTACAGCGACAGATATTCGCCCTGAGGGACTTGGGGTTCGGTTTGGGCTTCCATTTCTTTCTCGTCGTTTCGGCCGCACTGCGGGTCTGCGCACGGACCGGGATCATTCGTCGGCCGCCGGCCGGGTAGCGCAGGCCGCGCCGGTTGACTTCAACATCTCAATACTTCACCCGCGCATAGTAGGTCTGCTGCGCCGCCTCACGCGCCTGGCGCAGGGTGCGAATGCCCTTCTCGGCGAGCAGCGGGATCATCCTGAGGAACACCTCGCCGGTGACGATGGCGTCGCCCAGCGCCGTGTGGCGGCCGATGACGGCGATGCCGAGGCGTTCCGCGATCGCCTCCAGCCGGTGCGAGTCCTGGTTGGGGTGAACCACCGCGGACAGCAGCAGGGTATCCAGCACCGGATGGGCGAAGCGGATGCCCGTCGCAGCCTCCTTCATCTGCAGAAAGCGCAGGTCGAAGGCCGCATTGTGGGCCACCAGCACGGTCTCCTCGCAGAAGGCGTGGAAGGCGGGCAGCACTTGGTCGATGGTCGGCTGGCCGACGACCATGTCCTCCGTGATGCCGTGGATCGGGATCGATTCCGGCGTCAGCGGCCGGCGCGGGTCCACCAGCTGCTCGAAGCTTTCCGCCCGCAGCAGGCGGCCATTGACGATCCGCAGGGCGCCGAACTGGATGATCTCGTCGCCGGCGGACGGATCGAGGCCGGTGGTTTCGGTGTCGAACACCGTGTAGGTGAGCTCCGACAGCAGCCGGTCGTCGAGTTCGTGGCTGCCCTCCGACATCTTGAACAGGTCGAAGTCGTAATACTCGGGCCGGCTGTCGGCGCGCAGCAGGGATTCGGGCGCCACCGCCTCCTGCGGCGCCGCCAGCGGAATCAGCAGGCGGAAGTAATAGCGCTGCCGCGCTTTCTCGCGCTGGCTCCATATTTCGCCGTCATGACGTTCGATGACGTCGCGCAGCGTGAGCGGGCTCACCTCCCCGCCCACGTTCATCGCGTCCAGCTCCCAGTTGATCAGCACCTCGGAAGCCACCACCGCTCCCGACCAGATCAGGTCCAGGTGCGCCAGCCGGCCTTCGGAGGCGAGACGGAAGCGCACCTCGCGGATGTCGTAATCATCCTTCAGGCGATACGCCAGGTAGGTGAGCCCCTGCAGCAGCGAGAAGCTGTCCACCCGCAGCCACAGGTTCTCGTCGATTTCCTCGCTCCGAGTCGGCAGCCCGAGGCGGCCCTCGATGCGGCGCTGGGCGGCCTGGATGAGATCCACGCCGAGCATCTCCTCCAGCGGCCAGCGCGCCTTGAGGGCGCCGGCGAACTCGCTCGACGTCCGGTCCAGGCGCTGGCTCATGCCGCTAACCTCTTCGCGCACCACGTTGATGAAGCCGTCGCGCTGCGCCGCGTCCATGTCCGGATAATCGGCCAGGGTCTCCACCGCCGCGCGAATGCTGCCGAGCGCCGCGCGGCTGCCCTCGGTCAGCGACTGCAGCATCTGGTCGCGCTTGGTCTCGGTCTCGAAACTGCGCGTGATGTTGTCCAGCATCAGCACGTAGCCGCTCACCTGCCGTTCCGCCTCGCGCTGCGCCGCTGCCTCCTCCTCCTCGTCGGCCCCGGACACAGCGCTCAGCACCGGCGCCATCTGCACGCGCAGCAACTGGCCGGCACGGGTGGTGGTGACGAAATTCGCCACGGGCTGGGAGCCGCCGCGCTTCAGGCGGTGCTGAATGTTCTCCAGGGCGTGGGAGATGAGGTTGCGCTCGAAGATGCCGAAGATGGAGCGTCCCAGGCCGATCAGCCCGGCGCCCTTGCCTGCCGTGCCGTCGCTCAGCGCCAGGAACTGCAGGCGCGCCCGGTTGTTGTAGAGAATGATGCGTCCGTCCAGATTGCATACCACGACACCCTGCGTCAGCTCCGACATGAGGGCGGCGAGGCGGTTGCGCTCCTCCTCCACCGAAGCCCGGGCGTCGCGGATCTGCTGCGCCACGTCGCATTGCAGGGCATCGCGCTGGTCCGCCAGCTTGTTGAAGGCCTGCACCAGCGGCAGCAATTCGGACGCCCCGCTGTGGGCGAGGCGGCGCTCGGGGTTGGCGCCGAGCACGAGCTGCCCCTCCTCCGCCAGGCGCGGCAGCGGATCGACGTAGGCCTTGAACGCGGACTTCAGCGCCGCACCGATCGCCGCTGCGCCAACCAGCAGCATCACCACCACGAGGCCGATGCGCTGCACCATGGCCTCGCCGAGATGCTCCTGCTCGTGGGGCTGCAGATCGGCCCAGATCGCCGCCACGATCAGCGCGAAGCCCAGCCCGACGAAGACGACGCAGGCGGCCAGGGTGGTATAGAACTTGGCTGCGGGCTTCACGAAGGATGACCGGCGGGTGAAATGCCCGCTGTCGCAGGTGCCGGCGCCGGGTCGATGCGACCTGCACAAGCCGCCATCACAGGCCCAGCATCTGCTTGGCCTGGGTCACCAGATCCTTGGTGGAGAACGGCTTGGTCATGTAGGCATCGGCACCCAGCGCCATCCCCTTCGCGACCTCGGTATCGCGACCCTTCGCCGTGAGCATGATGATCTTGATGCCCTGCCACTCGGGAGTGGCGCGGATCTGCTGGCAGACCTCGAAGCCGTTCTTCTTCGGCAGCATCACGTCCAGCAGCACGAGGTCGGGTATTCGAGCCGCGATCTGGGCCAGCGCCGCCTCGCCGTCGCCCGCCACCAGAACCTGAAAGCCCTCGCGCTTCATCAGGAACTCGAGCGAGATCACAATGTTCGGTTCGTCATCGACGATCAACACCGTCTTGGCCATCGCTATCGCCCCTCCCCCTCACTTTATCGTAACGGCGCGTGCCCTGTCGCCCACCGTCCGGTCCAGGCATCGCGCCGCTAGCAGACCAGTTTCTCCGCCACGCAGATGTAGCGCTTGGCCACGGTCAGCCCGATCCATATCCAGAACAGCAGAAAGAACGCCACGAATCCCAGGTGCTGGTCCGCGACGAAGCGCGGCGTGATCCAGCGCGTCGCTGCGATCACCGGTCGCGTGACGGCAGACAGAAGCTGATACGCGAAATTCTTCTCGCGCGAGGCACCGGCGAACAGGGCCAGGATACCTTGGCCGATGAGGGTGTAGCCGGCCACCTCCACCAGCGCACGGGCGATCGTGATCAGTTTGTATTCCAGCATTCGGCTTCGGCGCGTCCAGGACCTCTGAGTGGCGCTCGATTCTAACAACAAATGGCTGCACCGCGGCCGCCGGCGCAGCCGCCTGCCGCCCGGCGCTATGGCGAGGTGGAGACTCAGTCGCTCGAAACCTTGCGCCGGCGGCCGCAGGACGCGGTGGCACCGTTCAACCTCGGCTTTGCGGGCGACCGGCAGAGCAAGCGGCGCGAGGCGATCGAGGGGTTCGCGCGCGCGGCGGCCCTCGATCCGGGCACAGACGCGCCCGGTACGGCACGGCTCCCGCCCACGCGGCTGCGGGCGAACGCGTACAGCGCCTTTCCCCGGCGCTGCGGGATGAAGAGCACGTCAGTTGCGGGATTCAGCAGTCATGTTTGCGTTCGCCCGCAAATACGTCCCCAAGTAGTCTATGGCCGGCGAAAGTCCCTGCCCGGCCGCGCTCGTCAGCCATTTGAGTGCCTGTTCGCCGTCCTGGGCGACGCCGCGGCCTTCCGCGAAGCTGACGCCGAGATGGTATTGCGCGAGGGCGATTCCTCGTTCGGCAGGGCTGAGAAACCACAGTGCTGCCTTGGCGAAGTCCTGCTCGACGCCTCGGCCTTCTAGGAACAGGATGCCCAGCTTGACTTGGGCCAGCGGCTCGCCACTCAGCGCCGCCATTTCCAGCCAGTGCGCCGCTCGCGCTTCGTCCTTCTCGATACCGCGACCTTCCAGGTACATCAGGCCGAGACTGCCCTGAGCGGCGGGGTCGTCCTGTTCGGCGGCGAGGCGAAACCACTTGACGGCTGCCTCGTCGTCCCGGTCAACACCCTGTCCGTCGGCATACATGCGGCCGAGATTCAGTTGGGCTTGGGCATCCCCCTGTTCGGCAGCCCTGCCATACCACAGCAGCGCCTCGGCACCGTCGGCGTCGATGCCCTGGCCGGCGACGTACATGTCCCCCAGGGCGGTTCGCGCCTGCGCGTCGCCTTGCTCGGCGGCGGCGCGCAGCGAGCGATACGCGGTCGCGTAGTCCCCGGCCCGAAGCGCTCCGCGTCCGATCTCAAATGCGCTCTCGGCGCCGCCCTCGCCGTTGTGCACCGCCGCGACGGAATCTGTGGCCAGATCGACGCCACTACCCGCGTCCGCCGCCATCGTGTCGCCGCCATGCACGGCCGCGAGCAGGCAAATGCTCAGCGTCGCCCACCCGATCGAACGCATGTTCGCTACATCCCTGGCGTCACGAAGGTCTCGATCAGCCACTCCGGGCGCAAGCGGGCACCGGAAATCCATGGAAGCCGCTGTTACTCTGGCGCGCCGGCCTGATGGTGGTGATGATGATGGTCAGGGTGCGCATCGGCGCCGGGCCTGGCATCGTCCGCCGCGACCGGTGCCGCCACCATCGCCTGCGCCGCCGCAGGGTTCGCGGGGGAGGCGCTCTGGGCCTCCAGGTAGGTCATCAGCTCTTCCAGCTCTTTGTTGGTCAATGACAGGTTGGGCATCAACACTTTGTAGCGCTTGGCGAGTTCGACAGCGATGGGGTCCTTGCTGGCCCGCATTTTCTCCGGCTCGGCGAGAAAGCGCACCAGCCAGGCACGCTCCCGGCGGGCCGTCACTCCCTTCAAGTCCGGTCCCAGTTGATCTCCCTTGCCAAAGGTGTGGCAGGCGGCGCAACGGTTGTGGAACAGAAGCTGCCCAGGTCCGAACACTTCGGGTCGCGGGGCCTCGGCAATGCTCTTCAGCGTCTTGCCGGCAGACCAGCCCGGGTCGAACGTATTGTTGACCTCCATGACCAGATAGCTGGCGTCGGCGGTCAGCGGCAGCCTCATCCACTGCCCCTTCGCGACATTGCCGACGCGCACGGAATTGGCATGTTCCTCCTTCTCTCCGTTTTCGCCGAGTTTGGAGCGGATCTTGTCGATGTCCTCCCGCTTGCCGCTCAGAAACAGCCAGCCCGGCCCCGCCCCGAACTGTTCGGCATATGCCTTCAGCGCCTTGGGTGTGTCGTTCTCCGGATCCAGGGTGATCGAATACATGAAGATGTCGCGGCCCACGCGGGCGCCGAGCAACTTCTGCATCTGCGCCATCTTCGCGGTGTCGAGAGGGCAGGACTGGCTGCAACTGGTGAATATGAAATTTACCAGCACCTTCCTGTCCTTCATCAGCTCATCGTAGAACTGCACCGTCTTGCCGTCCTGGGTCACCAGAGCCACGTTAGGAAAGTAGTCCGCTCCCCAGGGCGAGTCCTTCGGCGCGGCCGAGGCGGTGCCCCCCAGCATCAAGAAGGCCGCGAACAACGCCATGGCAGTTGCGAGGCGCTTGGTCATGGTTGTTTCTCTCCTCATGGTTCTTTCCCGGCTGCAAGCCCGGGACCACACCTTGCGGGCGCAGCCCCGGTGCTCCCTGCTGCTCGCGAGCAAGCGCGCTCAGAGCGTTCGCGGGTCGTTGTTTGCAACCGCCGGCCCGATATGCGGATCGTCGGTACGGCAGACATCGACTCCAGTGTTGAAGCCCTGGGGATTGCCTTCGGTCAGGTAGCACGAATCGACGTAGCTCACGCCTTCGGGCCGCGGGTCCGGAGTCGGGAGGACCGTGACATGGACGTCGTCGATCCCGGCGTTGCTGTTGCCGCGGATGAGGTCGTAGCGCAGCAGCATGGCGTTGTCTTCATGGACCGTGTTGTGGCAGTGGTTCACATAGGCCCCGCCGAACTCGCCGAAGGCCACCTGGAACGTGACCTCGCCTACATTGCCGACATGCCAGACATCCTTGCGTTTGTTGGCCTCCATCGGGTGGAGCCGGCTGCCCTTGCCTCTGCGACTCAGCGTCTTCGCTTCCTCGAAGTGGAGGTGGAGCGGGTGGCCCCAGCCGCCGCCACTCTTGATCGTCCAGTGCTCGACGTCGCCCGGCCGCGGCAGGTTCGACACCCGCCTCATGTCGGCCAGGAACGCGGCCCCGCCATTCACCGTTACCCCCCACGGCTCGGGACCGTCCGGGTGGTCGAAGGGGAAACCTCCGCCATCGGCGCCTCGGACCAGTTCGATCGTCCTGGTCCTGACCGGTGTGACCGTCGGGATTTCCCAGTCGGCGCCGGGATCGTTTACCAGACTCATGTCATTGGCGCCGCAGCTATTCGCGATCGTGTTGATGGCCCCCGGCTCGTCGATGCTCGGCACCTTGCTGGCGATCCTGAACTCCATGATCGCGCCCAAGGCCGGATCGTCCCGCTGGGCCCTGGCCGAAAGGGCGTCCCTCAGCGTGAGTACGGTGTCGAATTTCTCTCCGGTGGAGAACTTGAGCATGTTCACCAGATAGAGCTTCTTGCCGACCGGGAACCGGGAGAAGTCGATGACGAAGTCGTAGCGCTCGGCGGTCGCCTGGATGTCCATGTCCGTGATGTTGCGCAGAAAGCGCGGGTAGAGGTTGCCGTCGTTGGCGATGGCCGTGATCGGCACGGCATTCGCGGTACTCGGATCGAGGCTGTCCGCGACGGCCAGCTTGATCCAGCGCGACATGCCCGCGCTCAGGGTGCGGAAGCGGTACCTCCGCGGCAGCACGTCCATGGTCGGCTTCCACTGGTAGTTGACGTGCAGCACGTCGCCGAGGAAGCCCTTGGTGTCGAAGATGTCGAAGAAGAGCTGCCCGTCGGGGTTGAAGGCGACGTCCTGGATGGCGAGGTAGACGTCGAAATCCCGGTTGCCCCAAGTCTTGCCATTGCGCCAGCCGCTGGGGAGCCGGAGATTGGCCCGGTCGGCATCGGCGTTGCCGAGGGGCCGCTCATAGCCGCGGTCGGGCCCGCTGAAATACTCGAGCAGGGCGGCATAGCCCTTGTAGACGTTTTCGGAGGTGAAGGAGATCCGGTGGTCGTGGAACCAGAGGGTGCTCTGGAGCTCGCGGAAGTCTCCCGGCACCGGGATGATGCCGCCATCGTCCGTGGGGGTGGAGGCGCGGAGATCTCCCCGGTTCACCCGGAGCAGCGTGTCCAGATCCCGGCCGAGCGAGTCTCTCAGGCCGCCGTCCCGCCTGGCCAGCATCAGGCTGAAGTGGTAGTCATAGTACTGGCCGGGGAAGAAGTGGCAGTTCTGGGCGCCGTCGCTGTCCGAGCTATTGTGGCCATTGTGGTTGTGGATGGCAGGCTCCTGGCGTCCGAAGCCCCCGTTCGTAGTATTGGCGCAGTTGGGGTAGCAGGTGGAGCCGAACTGCGGATCGAAGAAGGGCAGGTTGTTGTAAATCCGGCAGATCACCGATTCACCATACCGGGCCTGCAGCAGGGCGGGCGGCAGGCTTCCGCGGACGAACTTGCCCTCGCCGAAGGTCCACACGCTGCTGGGATCCTGCGCCGGCCAGTTGTTGGCGAGGTTGTAGCTGAGCCCCGGCGCGATTTGCCCGATGGACATCTCGACGCCGATGGGGGACAGCGGGTGGGAAACCTGCCCGTCCAGCCCCGTCACGCCCAGATGGCCATTGACCATCTCGTTCCACCGCTGGTGGGCGAAGGCTTCTCCCGGGGCGCGCCCTTCCTGCGGTCCGGTCGTCCCGCTCACGGAGACGTTGCCGCTGTTCGCGGCGTTGGCGAGATTCACCGAATGGCGAATGATGTTGGTATTGGAGCGCCGCATCGCGTTCGGCTCGCCCAGGCCGGCCGGCCACAGCAACTGCGCATCGGACCCGCCCGTCGAACTGAGGGAGCGCCGCGTCAGATTGTGCAAACGGAACAGCGGTTGGACAAACGGCCGATCGCCGGGTGCCGGTACCGGGCTGCGCGGGGTGCCCGTCGGGACCGCGGCATAGGCGCTGTTGGCAAAGGGGTTCAGGCCGTGCTTCATCGCGAGCAGACCCCCTGCCGTGAAGATCCCGGCCTTTATCAGGTCCCGCCGGCTGATCTGGCCCGTTCAACAGGGCTCGTACGATCTCTACCCGATTCTTCCGTGCATTTTCCGCTTCGCGCAGGCGCGCCCGCGTCTTCTCCTGTGAGAGAAAAAACATTTCCAGCCCTCCTCCGTGAGGTAAGTCGTGGTTCTGGGGAACCCTGACCCCGAGAAGACGCCAGCCCACCTCGCCGAAAAAGCGGCCTTTGACAATATCTGTTTGGAATGTGCAGCGTCTGGTCGGAGCCCAAGCGGTTTCCTGCATTAAGCGTGCCGGAAGCCATCTAGGCGCTTAGAGAAAAGCTAACAAGCTGATGCAATTGAAATATTGCAGAACGAGATGCCTGACCATCTGCTGACAGCGACCCCAGGCATGGCGGACGAATACCCATAATTGCTTCATGGTTCCCCACGGCTGGGGATTACCACGTCATTTCATCACAAGACACGGACCCGGGCTTGCCAACCCATCCATCAGTCCGCAGAATGCGCGACGGAATCCGCCGTCCCTGCCTCGTTCATGATGAATTTCGACTTCTGGCGCCACAAGCTGCGCGCGCGCCTGTTCCTGCTGCTGCACCGCCGCGAGAAGGCAGTGCGGGAATACGAAGCGGCGCTGCGCCATGAGCCCGGCGCGCCGACCGTGCTCAACAGCCTGGCCTGGCTGCACGCCGGTGCCCAGCGCTATGGCGAGGCGGAGTCCCTGTTCCAAGAAGCCTTGCGCCGGCGCCCGCAAGACGCGGTGGCGCTGTTCAACCTCGGCTTCGTGCGCGACCAGCAGGGCAAGCGGCGCGAGGCGATCGAGGCGTTCGCGCGCGCGGTGGCCCTCAAGCCGAGCATCGACCGCGCCTGGTACGGCATGGGTCTCGCCCACGCCGCCCTGGGCGAACACGATGCCGCCGCCGCCGCGCTGCAAAAAGCGGCGGAGCTGCAGCCGATGAACGGCCAGGCCTGGTACCACCTCGGCATGGCCTACCACACGCTGCACGACGTGGACCGGGTCGAGGAGGTGATCCGCCATCTTCACCGCTTCGACCCGAAGCTGGCGCAGAAGCTGATCACCGACGCCGGCCGGACAGACCTCGCCCACCTCATCGGTACCTGAGCACTCGCCCCTGAATGTTGCATCGCGGCGCATGAAAAGATCGTGGCCCGCACAAGGCGGGCCACGATCAGGAACGGCCGGCCAGGCCGGTCACGTCAAACCATCGCTCACGTAGCGCGCGCGGCGCCCGCCTCGTTGCCGAGGTTCGGGTAGCGCACGTGATCCACCAACTCCTGGATGTCGCGCGCCGGCGCCCGAGAGATCAGCGAGCCGAGAATCACGCCGATGAAGCCCGCCGGAATGCCGAAGATGCCCGCCGAGATCGGGTTGATGTCCCACCACTTGGGCGCATTCACCCCGAAGAACGGATAGGTGATGTACATGTAGTACATGCAGATCCCCAGGCCCGCCAGCATGCCGACGATCGCCCCCAGCTTGTTGGCGCGTCTCCAGAACACCCCGCACACCAGCGCCGGGAAGAACGCCGACGCGGCCAGCGAGAATGCCGCCCCCACCAGGAACAGGATGTCGCCCGGTTTGAGCGAGGTGACGTAGGCCGCCAGCGCCGCCACCACCAGCAGCAGGGTCTTGGCAATGGTCAGGCGGCGCGTCGTCGGCGCATTGGGATCGATGATCTTGTAATACACGTCGTGGGAGAGGGCGTTGGCGATGGTGAGCAGCAGGCCGTCGGCGGTGGACAACGCCGCCGCCAGACCGCCCGCCGCCACGAGGCCGGAAATCACGTACGGCAGGCCGGCGATCTCCGGTGTGGCCAACACCACCAGATCGCCGCCGATCACGATCTCGGCGAGCTGCACGATGCCGTCCATGTTGATGTCGGTCACGCTCATCAGCGTCGGATCCACCTTCGCCCATGCCGCCACCCACGCCGGCAGCGCCGCGAACGAAGTGCCGACCACGTTGTTGTAGACCTCGTACTTCACCAGCACCGCCAGGGCCGGCGCCGTGAAATAGAGCAGGAAGATGAAGAACAGCGACCAGAACACCGAGATGCGGGCATCCTTGACGCTGGGCGTGGTGTAGTAGCGCATCAGGATGTGGGGCAGCGCGGCGGTGCCCACCATGAGGCAGAAGATGAGCGCCAGGAAGTTCTTGCGCGCGACATCGCGCGCCTTCTCGTCCTTGCCCGGGAACGCCTCGGCATGGGGCTTGATCGGCGCCGCCCTGGCCTTGTTGGTGTCCACGTCCTTCTTCCAGGCGGCCTTGGCCGCCGCCACGTCCTTCGGATACTTCTCCAGCGCGGTCTGGGCCGCCTTGAGCTCGGCCTCGGGTGCGGCGGCGGCGGTGAGATCGGCCACCTTCTTCTCCAGCCCCGCCTTGCCCTGGTTCAGAAATGCCGCGCCTTCGGCGTCCAGCTGCTTGAGCCGGCCCTCCGCCGCGGCCGCGCGCTCCTTGAAGGCATCGCGCACCTGCAGCTCCTTGGGATCGGCGTTGAGCTTCTTCTCCAGGGCGGTGACCTTCTGCAGTTGGTAGCCATAGACCACCTGCGGCACCGGCACACCGGTCTGCTTGGCCGCCAGCCACACCACCGGAATCATGTAGGCCACGATCAGGATGATGTATTGCGCCACCTGCGTCCACGTCACCGCCCGCATGCCGCCGAGGAAGGAGCAGACCAGGATGCCGGCGAGACCGACGAACACGCCGATGCCGAACTCGAGGCCGGTGAAGCGGCTGGTGATGATGCCGACGCCATAGATCTGGGCGATCACGTAGGTGAACGAGCAGATGATCGCCGCGACCACGCCGATCAGGCGCGGGATGTTGCCGCCGTAGCGCGCGCCGAGGAAGTCCGGGATCGTGAACTGGCCGAACTTGCGCAGATAGGGCGCGAGGAACAGGGCCACCAGACAGTAGCCGCCGGTCCAGCCCATGATGAAGGCGAGTCCGTCATAGCCGGTGAGGTAGAGGGTGCCGGCCATGCCGATGAAGGAGGCGGCCGACATCCAGTCGGCGCCGGTCGCCATGCCGTTGAAGAACGCCGGCACACGCCGTCCCGCGACGTAGTACTCGGCGACGTCGGCGGTGCGGCTCATGATGCCGATGCCGGCATAGAGGCCGATGGTGGCGAAGAGGAAGATGTAGCCGAGAAACTTGTTCGGCACCCCCATCTGTTCCAGGATGGCGAGAACGATGACGAAGGCAACGAAGCCGCCGGTGTAGAAGCTGTAGTACTTGCGCAGCGATGCGGTGAACTGCGTCTGGGTCTGGGCGGCCATGGTTCAGTCCTCTCCCTCTTGAACACCGTACTCGTTGTCGAGCTTGTTCATGTATTTGGCGTAGAACAGTATGATCAGCACATAGATGACGAGCGCCCCCTGCGCCCCCATGTAGAAAGGCAGGGGAAATCCCAGCACGGTGATGTCGCTGATGTCGCGGGCATAGTAGCCGACGACGAAGGTGACGAAGAACCAGATCGCCAGCAGGATTACCGTGACCTTCAGGTTTCTTCGCCAGTAGTCCTGATGACCTTGCGAGAGTTGCATGCTCGTACCTCCTCCAATGATTTTTGGTAAGCCTGTGAGACGGACCAAGGGACCGCTCCTGCCCGACTCGTCGGCCGTGCGGACCTGCGGATGCCTGCGCACCCTCCGCCTGGCCTGCGCCTTTCGTCTTCCGGCGCCTTCTTTTGGTCGGCCAAGTAATGTAGCAACCACGTGGGGCGCGCGCAACGCTGCAGTGCAGCAGCATGGCCTTGATTGCTATGGAAGAACGGCCGATCGAAACCGGCGCGGCGGCAGCCCCGTGCTAGAGGCGGTATTCGAGCTGCAGACGCGCCTGCAGCTTCCGCGCCTGCTTGAACGACTCGCGCAGCATGTGCCGGTCCAGCTCGTTGAGATCGTCCGGATTGACGCGGTTCGCCGCGCCCTCCGCACCCTTCAGCGCGCGCTGGCGCCGCAGCCGCAACTGCAGGATGAAATAGAAGCCGTCGATGATCGCCGCCAGTTCGTCGCCGTCGAGGCGGATGCGCGGAGCGGCGGCGCGCAGGCGCTGGGCGGTCCCCGTGTACGGCAGGCCCAGCGCCAGGGAATAGATCCGCGCGGCATCGACGAACGGGCGCGAGCCGTACATCTTGAGGTCGATGGTGTGCGGGAAGTCCTTGGAACCGTCGTAGGCGAAATCCCGTATCAGTCCCAGCGGCGGCTGGCACTGCAGCGCGTTCGCCACCATCTGGCGCAGGAACAGCGGGTTCGAGTCGGCGCGGCTCGACAGCCAGCCGCGCAGCAACCCGGCCAGTTCCTCGTCGCCGTAAATCGGCCGGAAGTCGAAGAAGATCGCAGCGTTGAGCAGGGCCTGGGGCTCGGCGGCGCGGATCCAGTCGGAAAACGTCTGCTGCCACTCGTCCAGCGACAGGCACCACTGGGGATTGCCGGCCATGATGTTGCCCCTGCACAGCGGGAAGCCGCAGCCGTCCAGGCGGCGGTTGATCTCCTGTGCGAAGGGCAGGAAGGCCGCGCGCAGCGACTCGGCCTTTTGCGTAGACTCGGCCTCGAAGATGAGGCCGTTGTCCTGGTCGGTGCTGAGGGTCTGTTCGAGGCGCCCCTCCGAGCCGAGGGCTATCCAGCACCACTTCACCACCGGCAGGCGGAACTCGGTCATGGTGAGGTCGATCACCCGCAGCGTCAGCAGGTCGTTCAAGGTCGAGATGAGGTGGGCCAGCGGCTCCGCCCCCATGCCCTGGGTGAACAGGGTGTCCGCCAGACGCCGGATGTCCGCCGCCGCCCCCTGCAGCACGCCCATGTCGCTGGCGTGGCGTACGGTCTCGCTGATCTCCTTCATGCCGACGCGCTGCAGGGCGAACAGGTCGGTCTGCGACACGATGCCGGCGAGCCGGTGCTCCGCGTCCACCACCAGCAGATGCCGCAGCCCGTGCCGCGCCATGGTCACCGCCGCCTGATAGGCCGTCGCGTCCGTGCGCAGCGCCACCAGCGCGGTGGTCATGACGTTGACGACCGGCTGGGCGAGATCGTTGCTGCGCAGTGCGACGCGGCGCAGCAAGTCCTGCAGAGTGAAGATGCCGAGCGGCGCACCGCTCTCGGGCTGGGCGACGACGATGGTTCCGATGCGGTTCGCCTCCATCACGGCCAGGGCTTCGCGCACCGTCGCCTCCGGTCCGACGGTGACCGGCGCACGACGGACGATGCCGGACAAGGGGCTGTACATCGACTGGTACTCGCCCTGGAGAATGCTCGCGAGGCCGTTCTGTGCCATGGTCAATACCGGATGCGGGCGTAGTAGGTCTGCTGCGCCGCCGCACGCGCCTGCCCCAACGTGCGGATGCCTTTCTCGACCAGCAGCGGAATCATGCGCAGGAACACCTCGCCGGTGACGATGGAGTCGCCCAGCGCCGTGTGACGACCGATCACATTCACCCCGAGCCGCTCGGCAATGGCCTCCAGCCGATGCGATTCCTGGTTGGGGTGGATGAGGGGCGAAAGCAGCATCGTATCCAGCACCGGCTGGGTGAAACGAACGCCCGTCGCCTCTTCCTTCAACTGCAGAAAGCGCAGGTCGAAGGCCGCATTGTGGGCCACCAGCACCGTGTCCGCGCAGAAGGAGTGAAACGCCGGCAGAACTTCCCGTATCCCCGGCTGGCCCTGCAGCATCTGCTCGGTGATGCCGTGAATGCGGGCCGACTCCCGGGCCAGCGGCCGGTTCGGATTGACGAGCTGTTCGTAACTCTCCTGGCGCAGCAGGCGGCCATTGACGATGCGCATGGCGCCGATCTGGATGATCTCGTCGCCGGCCGACGGTTCGAGTCCGGTGGTTTCGGTGTCGAACACCGTATAGGTCAGGTCGGAAGAGCAACCTCGTCCAGTTCGCGGTACTCGCCGCTCTCGCGGAAGAGGTCGAAATCGTAGTACTCGGGCCGGCTCTCCTGTCGCGGCAGGGCCGCTGCCTCCGCCGCCTCCTGCGGCGCCGCGGCCGGCACCAGCAGCCGGAAGAAGGCGCGATGGGAGGCCTTTTCCCGCTCGAACCAGATCTCCCCGCCGTGGCGCTCGACGATCTCGCGCAGGGTGAGGGGACTGGCCTCGCCGCCGAGTTCCATCGGCTCCAGTTCCCACGCCACCAGCGTCTCGGTGCCGATCACCGCCCCCGACCAGATCAGGTCCAGCCGCGCCAGGCGCCCCGCCTGCGCCAGCCGGAAACGGACCTCCCGCACCTGGAACTCGTCCTTCAGCCGGGCGGCAAGATAGGCGAGACCCTGCAGCAGCGAGAAGCTGTCCACCTTGACCCACAGGTCCGGCGCCACCTCCTCGGTCTTGGTGAGCATTCCCGTGCGCTGCTCGATGCGGCGCTGCACGGCCTGGATCAGGTCCGCCCCCAGCATGTCTTCGAGGGGCCAGCGCGCCTTCAGGGAATCGGCATGATCGGTGACGACGCGATCGAGGCGCTGGCTGAGCACGCGCGCCTCGTCGCCGATGACGCGCAGGAAGCGGTCGCGCTGCTCCGCCTCGACGTCGGGATACTGCAGCAGGTTCTCCACCGCGGCGCGGATGTTGGCCAAGGCGGCGCGGCTGCCCTCCGTCAGCGACTGCAGGACCTGGTCGCGCCGGCTCTCGGTCTCGAAGGCGCGGGTGATGTTTTCCAGCACCAGCACGTAACCGCCGATTTGTCGCTCCTGTCCGGCGTCCGCACCGGACAGGACCGGCGCCATTTGCACCCGGATCAGCTGTCCGGCCCGCGTCGTCGTGACAAAGTTGGCGACCGGCTGCGTCCCATCACGCCGGATCCGGGTCTGGATGCTGTCCAGCGCATGGGCGATGAGGTTGCGGTCGAAGACGGCGAAGATCGACCGCCCCAGACCGATCAGCGCACTGCCCCCCGGCGCGGGTGCGTCGGCCAGCGCCTGAAACTGCCAGCGCGCGCGGTTGTTGTAGAGCAGGATGCGCCCGCCCATGTTGCACACCACGACGCTCTGGCTGAGCTCCGACATGAGGGCGGCGAAGCGGTTGCGCTCTTCCTCGACCGAGAAGCGGGCGGCGGCGATCCTGGCTTCGGTGTCGCGCCGCAGCGCCTCGCGCTGCCCCGCCAGCAGGTTGATCGACTCCACCAGGGGAGCGAACTCCGGCGCCCCCGCCGTCGACACAGTCGGTGCGCCATCGGCGGCCAGCAGCACCCGCACATCCTCCGCCAGCTTGAGCGGCGGCCGAACGTAGGCGCGGAAGGCGCGCGCCAGCGCCAGGCCGATGGCGACCGCGACGATCGTAAGGAGATAGATCAGGAGGCCGAGGCGCTCGACCACCAGGTTGCGCAGCATCGCCTGTTCCTGGGGCTTGAGATCGCCCCAGATCACCGCGCCGATCAACCCGCCGGCGGTGGCAAGGAATGCCAGGACCCCGGTCAGCGCCAATCCGAATTTGACGTTGAAGTTCATCCGTTCCGGCAGGCACCGGCGACGCGGCGACGGACGCTGGCCTCGCCGTCGCGCGCCGCCGCGACTGCATCGTTGTGCTGTCTCACGCGCGACCGCCGGTGCATCGCGCCCCTGCGCCGCCCCCGCATCCTCCCCGGCGGCAGCCGCTCACCCCGCCCCGCTCACGCCGCCAACTGTTGCGCCGACCCTTCCGACAGCGGCAGCGTAAAGGAAAAAGTCGCGCCGCGTCCGGGCTCGCTGTCCACCCACAGCCTGCCGCCGAAGTGCTCGATGATCTGGCGGCTGATGGGCAGGCCCAGGCCGGTTCCCTGCGGCTTGTCGGTCAGTCGCGTCGCCGGCCTGGCGGAATTTCTCGAAGATGATCGGCTGGTCCTCCGCGCGATGCCCGGTCCGTTGTCCTGCACGTCGACGCGCAGGTCGCCGCCCTGCAATCCGAGACGCACCGCGACCCGGCCGCGTCCCGGTGGCAGAACTTGACGGCATTGGACAGCAGGTTGAGCATGACCTGGATCAGGCGGTCGCGGTCCGCGACGATGCCGGGCACGTTCCCCGGCGAAGTCCGTGGCGAGTGCGACGCCCTTGTCGCGGTACAACTGGCTGGTGGACGCGATCGACTGCTCGATCACCTCGCGCAGGTCCAGCTCCGTCGTTCTGCCACTCGGCGTGGCCCGATTCGATCTTGGCCAGGTCGAGCACCTGGTTGATCAGCCGCGTCAGCCGCTCGGTCTCGCTGGTGATGATGCCGAGGAAGTTCTGCCGCTCGCCGATCTCCATGTCGCGGATTGTCGAGCAGGATCTCGGAGAAGGCGCGGATCGAGGTCAGCGGCGTGCGCAGCTCGTGGGTGACGGTGGACATGAAGTCGTCCTTCAGCCGATCCAGTTCCTGGAGCCGCTCGTTGGCGGCGCGCAGCTCGCGCGTGGCCGCCTCCAGCTCGCGCGACTTCTGCTCCAGCTCGCGGCTGTAGGCGCGTACCTGCGAGGCCTCGTCGAGGATGTTCATCACCTCGTCGAGGCCGAGCGGCTCCTCCTTCACCACCGAGGCGACCATCACCCGCGCCGAGGCGCTGCCGATGGCGCCGGCCAGCAGCGTCTCGGCGAAGTGCACCAGACCGGCATCCGCGGGCAGATCCTCGACGCCGGTCGAGCTCCGCGCTGGCGGGCGTAGGCGCGCGAACGCCGCGCGCGCGCGCTCCGGCCCGAGAAAGCGCCCGACCAGCGCCAGCAGATCGGCGACTGGGCGCTGCCGCGCCAGAAGCTGCGAGCCGGTGCCCGCCGCGCCGTGCTTGAAGACGTCGACGAACAGGGTCGCCTGGCTGGTCTCCGCGCGCGTCGGCGCGGCGCGCCAGCGAGACGCCGACGTAGCAGCCGATATTGGCGAGCATGCTCCAGAACAGGCAGTGGGTGATCTCGTCCAGCCCGGCCAGGCCGAACAGCTGCTGCGGCTTGAGCAGCTCGATGCCGAACGGCCCGTGCTCGAGGAAGGTCAGCGGCAGCCAGCCCGACTTGGCGAAGGACGGCAGCAGCAGGGTGTAGATCCAGACCGCGAAGCCGGCGCTGCAAGGCCGGCGACGCGCCGCCGCGGCGTGCCGCCGCGCCAGTACATGCCGCCGAAGATCGCCGGCGCGAACTGCGCCACCGCGGCGAAGGAGATGAGGCCGATGGCGACCAGCGCGTAGGCCTCGCCGGCCAGCGCGGAAGTAGACGTAGCCCAGCAGCAGGATGAGCGACGATGGCGCCGCGCCGGATCGCCAGCAGCAGACCCGACAGGTCGCTGCGCTCGCTGCAGGCGCAGCCCAGCGCTGGCGCAGCAGCAGCGGCATCACCAGATCGTTGCAGACCATGGTGGACAGGGCGATGGTCTCGACGATGACCATGCCGGTGCCGCCGAGAGCCCGCCGATGAAGACGAACAGCGCCAGCCAGTGCCTGCTGCTGCGGCCATGGGCAGGGTCAGCACGAAGGTGTCGGCATCGACCGTGCCGGCCGGGAAGTGCAGCAGCCCGCCGAGCGCGATCGGCAGCACGAAGAGGTTGATCAGCAGCAGGTAGAGCGGAAACAGCCAGATCGCCTTGCGCAGGTGGTTTTCGTTGACGTTCTCCACCACGGCGATCTGGAACTGGCGCGGCAGGAACAGGATCGAGAGCATCGACAGGAAGGTCAGCGACGCCCAGGTGCCGTAGCTGGCGGCGGCGCCGCACGGTCATCAGCGCCGCCAGTTCGGGCACCTGCGGCCGCGCGCGAGAAGATGTCGGCGAAGCCGTCGTAGATGCCGAAGGTGACGAACAGCCCGACGGCCAGGAAGGCCACCAGCTTGACCACGGACTCGAAGGCGATCGCGGCCACCATGCCCTCGTGGCGCTCGGTGGCGTCGAGGTGGCGCGTGCCGAACAGGATGGTGAAGGCGGCCAGCGACGAGCGCGATGTAGAGGGTGCTGTCGCCGCAGCAGCGGCACCGCTGCCGACGCTGCGCCGGCATGACGATCGTCCGGGTAGCTGCAGCAGGATGGTGAAGCTGGTGGAGACGGCCTTGAGCTGCAGCGCGATGTAGGGAATGACGCCGACCACCGCGATCACCGTCACCAGCCCGCCCAGCAGCTGGCTCTTGCCGTAGCGCGAGGCGACGAAGTCGGCGATCGAGGTGATGCGGTTGGCCTTGCTGATGCGGATCATCTTGCAGCAGACGAACCACCACAGCGCCAGCATCAGCGTCGGGCCGAGATAGATCGGCAGGAAGCCGATGCCGGTGGACGCGGCGCGGCCCGACGCTGCCGTAGAAGGTCCAGGTCGTGCAGTAGACCGCCAGCGACAGCGCGTAGATGTAGGGGTTGGCGATGATCGAGCGGCCGGCGTCGGCGCGCTTGTCGCCGTAGTCCAGGCGATGGCGAACAGCACGCCCAGGTAGGCGAAGGAGGCGGCGACGATCACCCAGCCCTGCAGCATCGTCCGACGCCCTCAGTCCGCGCCGGCGCTCGATGACCCAGGCCATCAAGCCGATCAGCAGCGCCCAGGCGCCGAACAGCATAGGCGTAGAGCAGCGGAATGCCGAACACCTGCGATACGGGATGATTGAACAGAGAGAGCAGCGGATAGTTGAACAGCATGCAGCCGAGCAGGAACAGGCCGACCAGCCGCTGTCCGGTGATCCATCCGCGATTCATGGTGCCTCCTCCGTCGCAAGATCGAGCCGGCAGCGGCATCGCGTAGCCCGACATCGCCGCAGGGCCCGTGCGCGCCTTCAGCGCTGCCAGCGAAAAAGGGCGCCGCGGCGCCCTTTCGCTCGTCGACCTCGCCGCCGATCAGGCCGTGGTCTTGAGCTGATCCAGGATGGCCGGATTCTCCAGCGTGGACACGTCCTGGGTGATGTCCTCGCCCTTGGCCAGCGAGCGCAGCAGGCGGCGCATGATCTTGCCGGAACGCGTCTTCGGCAGGTTCTCGCCGAAGCGGATGTCCTTGGGCTTGGCGATCGGGCCGATCTCCTTGCCCACCCAGTTGCGCAGCTCGTTGGCGATCTTCACCGCCTCCTCGCCCGTCGGGCCGCGCCTGCTTCAGCACGACGAAGGCGCAGATCGCCTCGCCGGTCAGGTCGTCCGGACGGCCGACCACGGCGGCTTCCGCCACCATCGGATTGGCCACCAGCGCCGACTCGATCTCCATCGTCCCCATGCGGTGGCCGGAGACGTTGAGCACGTCGTCGATGCGGCCCATGATGGTGAAGTAGCCGGTCTTGGCGTCGCGGATGGCGCCGTCGCCGGCGAGGTAGAGCTTGCCGCTGAAATCCGCCGGGTAGTAGGACTTCTTGAAGCGCTCCGGATCGCCCCAGATGGTGCGGATCATCGACGGCCACGGCTTCTTGACCACCAGGAAACCGCCCTTGCCCCACGGCACGTCGGTGCCGGTCTCATCGACGATGGCGGCCTGGATGCCCGGGAAAGGCAGCGTGCAGGAGCCCGGCACCAGCGGCGTCACGCCCGGCAGCGGCGTGATCATGTGGCCGCCGGTCTCGGTCTGCCAGAAGGTGTCCACGATCGGGCAGCGGCCGCCGCCGACGTTGTCGTAGTACCACATCCAGGCTTCCGGGTTGATCGGCTCGCCCACCGAACCGAGCATGCGCAGCGACGACAGGTTGTACTTCCTCGGGCAGTGTCGGCTGCCTCGACGCCTTGATCAGCGAGCGGATCGCGGTCGGCGCGGTGTAGAAGATGCTGACCTTGTGGTCCTGGATCATCTTCCAGAAGCGGCCGGCGTCCGGATAGGTCGGGCACGCCCTCGAACACGATCTCGGTGGCGCCGCAGGCCAGCGGGCCGTAGGTGATGTAGGTGTGGCCGGTGACCCAGCCGATGTCGGCGGTGCACCAGAAGACATCGCTCGGCTTGATGTCGAACGTCCACTTCATGGTCAGGATGGCGTGCAGCAGATAGCCGCCGGTGGAATGCTGAACGCCCTTCGGCTTGCCGGTGGAACCGGAGGTATAGAGCAGGAACAGCGGATGCTCGGCGTCGACCCATTCCGGCTCGCAGGTGTCGGGCTGGCTCGGCGACAGTCGTGCCACCACAGGTCGCGCCCGGCCACCATGTTGCAGGGGCCGCCGGTGCGCTTGTACACGATGACGCTCTTGATCGATTCGCAGCCGCCCATGGCGATGCCTTCGTCGACGGCGGGCTTCGAGCGGGATGTTCTTGCCGCCGCGGCACTGCTCGTCGGCGGTGATGACGGCGACGGCGCCGGCATCCTGGATGCGTTCCTGCAGCGACTTGGCGGAGAAGCCGCCGAACACCACGGAGTGGATGGCGCCGATGCGGGCGCAGGCCTGCATGGCGACCACGCCTTCGACCGACATCGGCAGGTAGATGATGACGCGGTCGCCCTTCTTGACGCCCTGGGCGCGCAGCGCGTTGGCGAACTTGGCAACGCGGCGACAGCATTTCCTTGTAGGTGACCTTGGTGACCTTGCCGTCGTCCGCCTCGAAGATGATCGCGACCTTGTCGCCGAGGCCGGCCTTCGACCTGGCGGTCGAGGCAGTTGTAGGAGACGTTCAGCTTCGCCGTCGGTGAACCACTTGAAGAACGGCGCGTCGCTCTCGTCCAGGGCCTGGGTGAAGGGCTTGTGCCATTCCACATGCTCCTTTGCCAAGCGCGCCCAGTAGCCGGCGTAGTCCTGTTCCGCCTCCTTGCACAGGGCTTCGTACGCGGCCATGCCGCCGATCGTCGCGTTCTTGACGGTCTGTTCCGACGGCGGGAATACGCGGGTTTCCTGCATCACGGAACTGATAGCGGACATCTGGATACCTCTCCTCTTGCTGAAGACGAATTAAGGGAAATCAATCTGCCGAATGTGCCACCGGGTTCTCCCAGCCCGCCCGGTCGGCTGCGAGCGGCACTGTGCTTCGGGCGCAGTCGCGCGCGGACGCCTCTTTTTGGAGCGGCACATTTTAGGTTAATTCCGCGATTAAACGGAATAATTCTTACATTGCGACTTACGTGGCGGTCGCGTCGACAGGCCGCACCGAAACCGCAGCGGCGCCCGGCCGGCCGCCTCCGCGGCCTGACGCAGCGCAGCGCGCGATGTACAATCCGCCGACTTCGCGCCGTCGTCCGGCGCCACGCTCGCCGTCACGAAAGAACACCCATGAAAGGCATCATCCGCGTCCTCGAAACCGTCATCTTCGGCAGCCGCTGGCTGCAGGCGCCGCTCTATCTCGGCCTGATCGTGGCCCAGGGCGTCTATGTCTATCAGTTCATGGTCGAGCTGTCGCATCTGGTGACCACGGCGGGACACCTGTCGGAAAGCGACATCATGCTGATCATCCTCGGCCTGATCGACGTGGTGATGATCGCCAACCTGCTGATCATGATCATCATCGGCGGCTACGAGACCTTCGTCTCGCGCCTCGACCTGGAAGAACATCCCGACCAGCCGGAGTGGCTGTCGCACGTCAACGCCGGCGTGCTCAAGGTCAAGCTGGCCACCGCGCTGATCGGCATCTCGTCGATCCACCTGCTGAAGTCCTTCATCAACGCCGCCAATCTGCCGGATCGCGCGATCATGCTGGCAGGTCGTCATCCATCTCGCCTTCCTGGTGTCCGCCCTCGCCGTCGCCTATACCGACAAGGTGATGAATGCCACACTGCTGATGTCGAAGCAAGCGCACTGAGCACTGCCCACTGACTTCTCACCAAGGACCGCCCATGACCGCGATCCGCCAGGACGACCTCATCCAGAGCATCGCCGACGCGCTGCAGTTCATCTCCTACTACCACCCGGTCGACTACATCCAAGCCTCGCGCGCGCCTACGAGCTGGAGCAATCGCCCGGCCGCGAAGGACGCCATCGCCCAGATCCTGATCAACTCGCGCATGTGCGCCGAGGGCCACCGCCCCATCTGCCAGGACACGGGCATCGTCAACGTCTTCCTCAAGATCGGCATGGACGTGCGCTGGGAAGCGACGCTGAGCGATCCAGGAGATGGTGCGACGAGGGCGTGCGCCGCGCCTACCTGCACCCGGACAACAAGCTGCGCGCCTCGATCCTCGCCGACCCGGCCGGCGCGCGCAAGAACACCAAGGACAACACGCCGGCGGTGGTCCACGTCGACGCTGGTGCCGGGCGACACGGTGGAGGTGGACGTGGCGGCCAAGGGCGGCGGCTCGGAGAACAAGTCCAAGTTCGTCATGCTCAATCCGTCCGACTCCATCGTGGACTGGGTGCTGAAGACCGTGCCGACCATGGGCGCCGGCTGGTGCCCGCCGGGCATGCTCGGCATCGGCATCGGCGGCACCGCCGAGAAGGCGATGCTGATGGCCAAGGAAGTGCTGATGGAGCCCATCGACATGCAGGAGCTGATCGCCCGCGGCGCCGCAAGACCGCGCCGAGGAACTGCGCATCGAACTGTACGAGAAGGTCAATGCGCTGGGCATCGGCGCCCAGGGCCTGGGCGGCCTCACCACGGTGCTGGACGTCAAGATCAAGGACTACCCGACCCACGCCGCCAGCCTGCCGGTCGCCATGATCCCCAACTGCGCCGCCACGCGCCACGTGCATTTCGCGCTCGACGGCTCCGGCCCGGCGGTGCTGGAAGCGCCGTCCCTCGACGACTGGCCGAAGCTCACCTACGACACCTCGAAGGGCAAGCGCGTCAACCTGGACACGGTCACGCGCGAGGAAGTCGCGACCTGGCAGCCGGGCGACGTGCTGCTGCTCAACGGCAAGCATGCTCACCGGCCGCGATGCCGCCCACAAGCGCATGATCGACATGCTGAACAAGGGCGAGAAGCTGCCGGTGGACTTCACCGACCGCTTCATCTACTACGTCGGCCCGGTGGACCCGGTGCGCGACGAAGTGGTCGGCCCCGCCGGCCCGACCACCGCCACGCGCATGGACAAGTTCACCGCCAGATGCTGGAGCAGACCGGCCTGCATCGGCATGATCGGCAAGGCCGAGCGCGGCCCGGCCGGCATCGAGGCGATCCGCGACAACAAGGCGGTCTATCTGATGGCGGTGGGCGGCGCCGCCTATCTGGTGTCCAAGGCGATCAAGGCGGCCCGCGTCGTCGCCTTCGCGGATCTCGGGCATGGAAGCGATCTACGAATTCGACGTCAAGGACATGCCGGTCACGGTGGCCGTGGACGCCCGCGGCACGTCGGTGCATCAGACCGGCCCGCGCGAATGGCAGGCGCGCATCGGCAAGATCCCGGTGGCCGTGGCGTAATTCCCGTGGGGCGGGGCTGCGTCGGCGACACCTGCCGCCGGAAGTCCTCCCGGTCCGGCTGACCGCGCTGCCGCATATCGTCCCGCGCCATGTTCCGCCGCATCCGGATCGTCGTCCTGCTGCTGATCCTCGCCACCGTCGCCCAATCGGCGTGGCTGGCGAAATCGCGCGCCACGGACTGGCGGTCCTCGCTGCAGGTGGTGATCTATCCGCTGAACGGCGACGGATCGGACGTGGTCGCCGGCTACCTCGAACGGCTGCGCGAGGAACACTTCGAGCCGATCGAGGCCTTTCTGGAAGAGGAGGCGAAGCGCTACGGCATCGCCACCCTGCGCCCGGTCGATGTCTCCCTCGCTCCGGTCATCGCCGGCCTGCCGCCACCCGCACCGCACGACGGCAACCCCCTGAAGGTCATCGGGTGGAGCCTGCAGATGCGCTTCTGGGCCTGGCGCAACGACCCCTACCAGGGGCCCAGGCCGCAGGTGAAGATCTTCGTGCTGTACCACGATGCCAACAACAACGAGCGGGTGGAGAATTCCCTCGGTCTGGAGAAAGGCATGATCGGCGTCGTCCACGCGTTCGGCGCGAAGCGCATGGCCGCCCAGAACAATGTCGTCATCGCCCACGAACTGCTGCATACCCTGGGCGCCAGCGACAAGTACGATCCCGCGACCAACCAGCCGCTCTACCCCGACGGCTACGCCGAGCCGGAGCGCAAGCCGCTGCATCCCCAGGACGCGGCCGAGATCATGGGCGGCCGCACCCCGCTCTCCGACGCCGAAGCCGAGATTCCGGCCTCGCTGCAGGAGGTGGTGGTCGGCCCGCGAACGGCGCGGGAGATCAACTGGATCGCCGCCGCAAGCCCGCCAGGCGACTAGCCACTACTCGCAGGGCGCGCCGTGCGCGCCGAGTCCGGGGACCAGCGCACACGGTCGTTCCGGCAGCCCTCTACGGTTTGGCCAGGACGTCCGCTCCCGCCTTGGCGCACTGCCCGTCCTGCGCCGAGGTGGCGCCGGAAACGCCGATGGCGCCGGCGATCTTGCCATCCACCACCAGCGGCAGCCCGCCTTCGATCGGCAGCGCGCCGGGCAAGGTCATGACCACGTTGCGCCCGCCCGCGACCGCATCCTCGAACGCCCTGGGCGGCCGCTTGAAGGCGTTGGGGGACTGGGCCTTGCGCAGCGCCACGTCGGAACTGTCCACCTGGGTGCCGTCGATGCGCTCGAAATGGACCTGATTGCCCCCGGTATCGACGATCGCCGCTGCCACCGTCCAGCCGTTCTTCTTCCCTTCCGCGATCGCCGCGGCGGCGACCTTGCGCGCCTGGTCGCCGCCGATCGGCGCGCCGTAATCGTTGGGCATCTGGGCCTGGAGCTACAGGCTCGTCCCCAGAATTGCAGTGCAGACAGCCAGTTGTGAGATCTTCAGTTTCACGATTCCCCTCCTGTTGCGGTGAAGCGCCGGATATCGGCGGCATGCAGCGCCCCGATCACGAACCCCCAGCGCATCCCGGTGTCTGACCGGCGCATGCACCGAAAACAGACACTCGACGCCCCGGTTTTGTTCCACCGGCAGGCGCCGCGCCGACAGCCCAACCCGCTCGATGCAAAACTCATAAGCACATGGAAATCACCCTGCTCTGGATTCTTGCCGCAACTCTGGTATTGATCGGCCTGGTCGGCGTCGTACTGCCGGCACTCCCCGGCACCGCGCTGATCTTCCTCGGCCTGCTGGTGGCCGCCTGGATCGACGACTTTCAGCGCATCGGCGGATTCACCGTCGCCGTCCTCGGCGCCCTGGCGGCGCTGGCGTGGTTGGTGGACTTCGTTGCCGCGAGCCTCGGCGCCAAGCGGGCCGGCGCCAGCGCCCTGGCGGTGGTGGGCGCGGTGCTGGGCACCGTGGCCGGCCTGTTCTTCGGTTTCCTCGGCCTGCTCTTCGGACCGCTGCTGGGCGCGGTGGCAGGAGAACTGCTCTCCGGACGCGATTCCGGACAGGCGACCAGAGCCGGTCTCGCCACCTGGGTCGGCCTGATCTTCGGCATCGCCGCCAAGCTGGCGCTGGCGTTCACGATGATCGGAGTGTTCGCCACCGCCTACTTTCTGACCTCCGCTCCGGGCTGAGGCGCAGGATGCGGCGGCGGGCCGATCACTTCGATAATCTTTCACACCCCGCCCAGAGGAGATGGTCGAGCCTGCACGGCAAAGGGTCCATTGGCGGTAAGAGACAGGTCGCGTTCCCCTTCGCCCCTCGAAGCGGCAACCGATTGCTGGCCCGACATCTCGGGCGGCACGTCCATGGGGCTGCGCACGCCGCCGCCCACCTTCAACCAGCGCATCGAGGAGACCGTCAACCAGCGGCGCTTCGCTTACTGGCCGCCGGCCCCTCATGCGCGGCGTTATTAGGTTCACCCAGCCCGAATGCGGCACAATGGACTCTCTGCCGTTAGTCGAGGATTGGCCATGTTGCTCACTGCACTACTGCTCCCTGCACCCGAGGGCGGCTTTACCGCCCTGAACCCTGAGACGGGCACCACGTCACAGGGAGAGAGTGTCGAGGAAGCCATCGCCAATCTGCGCGAGGCAACCGAGCTTTTCCTGGAAGAGTTCCCCCATCAAGTTTCCGGGCGTCCCCTGGTGACGACGTTCGAGGTTGTCGAGCATGCCTAACCTACCGCACCTCTCGGGTGCGGACGTGGTACGAGTTCTTGAGCGCCTCGGATTCGTGGTTGTTCGACAACGTGGGTCACACATTGTCTTGCGGCGTGGCGCATCTGGCTGCGTTGTACCCAATCACCGCGAGGTCAAGCTTGGCACACTCGCTGGGGTGCTCAAGCAAGCCGGCGTGTCTGCGGATGAGTTCATCAATGCGTGGCGTGCATGAGCCTTGAACTCTGCGTTCAAGCCGACCGCCGGGGAAGTGCTTCGTGTTAACGCATCGCTGCCGGCCGGCAGCGGCTTAACGCGGCTGTGGCCGTGAGGAGGTACGACCCTGGCCCCTTACTCCTCCAAGGCTGCCGCCCTATCACCCCAGTCCGCGCATCATGAATTCGCTTCCGGCCGACCGTGAAATTTTGAGGTGCATCTTTGAGATGTATGCGCCGAGCATTCTGGACGCAACCGGGAGAAATCCGTGCAAGAACGATCCGTACCTCCCACTCAAAATCCATGAGGTTGCATCCCGTCCTGGCTGCTCCCCCGAAATTCTGTTTTGGCCTTGTATTATCACCTGGACGCCAAATCCTCTTCGCGAAGACGGTATGCGTATCAAGTTCATCTCTTCGCACTTAGGTGGGGGCGCAAATGCATTGCGTGAATTTCCCGTTCCTTGCAGCAGGGCTCGCGGAAAAGCATGAAGAGCACAACCGCAACTCCGGTCACTGGGCGTGGCCATTACTGCCTTGGTTCTTTCTGTCGCGTCAATCGGCTCCCGGTCATAAAGGCAAAGCCATTGCTCGTATATGCCCAACCCATCGCATCAACACGGACGCTGCGCGACTCGAAGCCGCGCTGCGCCGGTTATGCTCAGACGGCAGGCCCCACACACCCATGTCTGCTAGCGCTGCCAGCGACAAGCGCTCTGCGAGCAAACTGAGGAGGTCGTATCCGTAGCGAGATGAGCGGGCATTCCGACCAGCCATTCCCACCGCTGGCAGGTTTACGCCGCACGCCTATTTGTGCGAGACTTCATGTCGGAACCGCCGTAGTCACCACGAGCGCTTCGCACGCGGTAAGCGCCGTCACTCGTTCCGGTGGCCGATCCTCGTAGCCGCACGGCTACAGTGACGCCGTGATGCGTCATTCGCAAGTTTACCGGGTTGCTCCTCTCGTCTCGGGCTCGAACGGCCTGCGCGACACCTCGAGCCAGGTCGCGTGTTCAAGCCTGAGTCGTACGGGGCCTGCTGCCCGCTGTCGCCCCGGGCCTGATGCATGAACCGGTCGGCGACAACGGCCGGGTGGATAGTGCGTATCGACGTTATCGCCCCGCCGGGAATTCAGAAAGAAGACGTTCGACATCATCTTTGGCCGAAGCGGCATGACGGAGCGATCCCGGCCGAGCATAAGGAGTCCGCATTGGTCCTTTGGCATAGCCTATCCAAATGAGCGACGTTCGGCCAAGAACCGCAGAGATCAACTCGATACGGTCGTCGCCGAGCGTGAGACCTCGACGGCGCTACAAGACTGGGACGCCTAATGGCGCTTTGCGGGAACTCGACGCCGGTGAGAACCGAAGGGATCGCTACTCCGCTGAAGTCATCGCCGAAGATTCTTCGGTTGACGATTGCCCGCGCCTAAGAAGGAAGGCATGGACGATTCAGGAACTCGCACGACGATCGCCGGCTCATCGTCGATCGCGTCAGTGCCGCCACCCCAGTCTGCGTTCCGGCGAACGCAGCCCCGGCTTCGATACCATCCTCAAAGTGATCGGAGCTTTGGGTTTGACAACTGCATGCCGAAGCCAGCGACCGCCTGAAGCCCCAGGTGCCCCGCGCTCCCAACCGGTTGCGTGTATTTCAGCCCGCAGTAAGCGCGACCGCGACCTCAGGGAATGCCCGCAATACCTTCCTGTCCATCGTCACCAGCTTCGTGCCCAGTTTCATCGCCAGCGAGACGAACTCGCAGTCGTATGCGGAACATGCGCTGTCACGAACCAGTTCCAATACGCTGAGTGAATCCACCTCGTATTCGGCGCCGTTGAGCAGATCTTCGGCCTCGGCTTGGAGACCGTGCGCCTGTTCGAACGTCAGGCTTCCTCGCCTCAAATACCCGGCCAGGATGTTCCGGAACTCACTACGCCACAGAATCGGCGCGGCCCAATCGGCGTCGCGCTCCAGCAAAGTCTCTGCCGCTTTGGTGTATTCGCTTGGAAGATACAGGTATGCCAGAACGTTCGAGTCCACGACAATCATGGACGCCCTTGCCTCTTCAGAGCATCGATATCACGAGCTCGAAACTTCGCCATGGTCAGTCCGGCTCGTAGCTGGCGCGCGCGCGCCACTCGCTCGGCGGGGCCAACCTTCGCGGGAACGAGCACAGTCTCCAGACACACGATCGCCTCACTGTTGAGACTGCGTCGGTGCATCGCTGCCGCAGCCTTCAGTCGCTCGTACACGTCATCCGGGATGTTCTTCAACGTCAAGGTCGTAGGCATCACTATCTCCCACCACAATGGCACCAAAATGGTTCCATTGTACCGTTCGTCCTAGCCGTCCGCCACCGTACGGGCGACACGCGATTCGGGGAAGCCGATGATCCTTGGTGGAAGGCGCGGCTGGGCCGGGAGAAGGCCATCGCCCCGCCTACCCCCGCCGCGCACTCATGACGCTGGGAATCCCCGCCACCAGCTTGAGCGTGCGCGCGAGTTGCGGCACGCCGGTGATCTCGACGGTGAACTGCATGCGCGCCTGACCGCTGCGGGACAGGGTATTGACCGCGGTGACGTTGATCTTCTCCCGCGACAGCACCTCGGTGATGTCGCGCAGCAGGCCCTGGCGGTCCACGCGCATCGACCAGTATGTCGGCCGGATAGACCGCCGCCTGCTCGCCTGCCGCACGCTGCCGGCCTCGCCCCATTCCGCGCTGATGACGCGTTCCGGATTGCGCCGCATCATGTTGCGCGAAGTTGGAGCAGTCGGCGCGGTGCACCGAGACGCCCTTGCCGCGCGTGACGAAGCCGCGGATCGCGTCCGGCGGCGCCGGCTTGCAGCAACGGCCGAGCTGGGTCAGCAGCTTGTCCGACGCCCACCACCAGGACGCCGTCGCCGGAATCGCCGGCGCGGCTCTTGCGCGTCTGGATCTCGCGGCTCGGCGCTGCGGCTTCCTCCGGCGCGCCGCGCAGCGCCACCTGGATCGCGCGCGGGCCGACTTCGCCGCGCGCCGCGGCCGAGGAACAGCGCATCGGCGTTGGCGAAGCCGAGCTTGTGCGGCCAGCTCGTCGATGTTGGCCTGGGTCTGGCCTTCGCGCTGCAACTCGCGCATGACGATCGCGCGGCCCTGCGACAGCGTCTCCGCTTCCTCGAGCGCCGCGAACCAGCGCTTGACCTTGGCCCGCGCGCGCGACGTGGCCAGGTAGCCGAGCTGCGGATTGAGCCAGTCGCGCGACGGACCGCCCTGCTTGGCGGTGATGATCTCCACCCGCTGGCCGCTGGCCAGCGGCGTGTTGAGCGGCACCAGATGGCCGTCCACCTTGGCGCCGCGGCAGCGGTGGCCGAGATCGGTGTGCACGCGATAGGCGAAATCGACCGGCGTCGCGCCCGCGCGGCAGATCGATCACGCGCCCCTGCGGCGTCAGCACGTAGATGGTGTCGTCGAGCGCGGCGCGCTTGTACTGCTCGACCCAGTCCGCCGCGTCGGTGACCTCGTCGCGCCACGACAGCAGCTGGCGCAGCCAGGCGATCTTCTCGTCGTAGGCCGTCCGGCCGCGCCGGTGCGCCGGCTTTCCTTGTAGCGCCAGTGCGCGGCGACGCCGAGTTCGGCGTGCTGGTGCATCTCCCGGGTGCGGATCTGCACTTCCAGCGAGCGGCCGTCCTCGGCCATCACGGCCGTATGCAGCGAGCGGTAGTCGTTGCCCTTGGGATGGGAGATGTAGTCGTCGAACTCGCTCGGGATCGGCTGCCAGAGCTGGTGCACGATGCCCAGCGCGGTGTAGCAGTCCTTCACCTCGGTCGACGATCACGCGCAGCGCGCGCACGTCGTAGACCTCGGAGAAGTCGAGGTCCTTGGCGCGCATCTTGTTCCAGATGCTGTAGATGTGCTTGGGCCGGCCATAGACCTCGGCCGCGATGCCCGACCGCCGCCAGCTCGCCCTTGAGGCGGGCGACGGCCGTCGTCGATGAACTGCTCGCGCTCGACGCGCGTCTCGTCGAGCTTCTTGGCGATGCGCTTGTAGGTCTCCGGCTCGAGGAAGCGGAACGACAGGTCCTCCAGTTCCCACTTCAGCTGCCAGACGCCGAGGCGGTTGGCCAGCGGCGCGTAGATGTCCAGGCTCTCGCGCGCCAGCGTCGCGCGCGCTCGTCGTCCGGATGCTCGGTGAAATAGCGCAGCGTCTGGGTGCGGCGACGCCAGCCGCAGCAGCACGACGCGGATGTCCTCGACCATGGCCAGCAGCATCTTGCGCAGGATTTCGGTCTGCGCCTTGATCTCCGAAGTGGTGGCATCGTCGCGGGTGCGGGTGACGAGGCGCAGGCCGTTGAGCCGGTTGAGCCCCGCCACCAGGTTCGCCACATGGCCGCCGAACTCCTGCTCGATGCGCTCGCCGGCATCTTCCAGGTGCTCGGAAACCGCAAACAGCAAGGCCGCCAGCCGCGTTTCCACGTCCAGCCGTAGGGAAGCGACCACGAGCGCCATGCCCAGCACGTGGTGCCAGATGGACTCGCCCGTGCCCAGGGACTTGCCGCGGTAGAGGGGCTCGACCAGGGCGTAGGCGCGCTGCAGGCGGTCGCGGGATTCCTGCGGCAGACCTTCGCCGATGAGATCGAACGGGTCCTGCTCCGTGGCCGGCTTGGCGATGGAATGGGTGACGGAGACCATGTCGCGATTATCCCATGACGCCCGGAAGATTGAAGTACCCCGACCCGCTGCGCTGCGTACTTTGCTCGCGGGCGGCTCGCGCTCTATCATCTCGTGCGCATCCGCCCGCCCGCGGCGGTGATTCCATCTCCCATAGACCCGTTCCCACCGCCCGATGTTCTCCCGGATACGAAACTGGCGGCGTCAGCGCACCGCCCGCGGCTACCAGGTCAGCGCCGACGCCTGGGCGGCGGCCGAAAGCCGGTTGCCGTTTCTCGATTACCTGCCGCCGGCAGACCGGCCGCGGCTGCGCCAACTGGCGCTCGAGTTCCTCGCCGAAAAGGAGATGACGGGCGCCCACGGCTTTCACCTCAGCGACCCGATTCGACTGTGCATCGCGCTCCAGGCCTGCCTGCCGATCCTCAACCTGGGGCTGGACTGGTACCGCGGCTGGGTCGGCGTCATCGTCTATCCGGGCGATTTCGTGATCCCTCGCGAGATGGTGGACGAAGCCGGCGTGGTGCATGAGTTCGACGACGCGGTGCTGGGCGAGGCCTGGGAGGGCGGCCCGGTGCTGCTGTCGTGGCTCGACGAGCCGCAGGCGGGCGACCGCATCAACGTGGTGATTCACGAGTTCGCCCACAAGCTGGACATGCTGGACGGCAGCGTGGACGGCATGCCGCCGCTGCACGAGGGCATGAGCCCGCGCGCCTGGCGCGAGGCCTTCGAGGGCGACTACCGGGAATTCCGCGCCTACGTCAACCGCGGCAACGATTCCTGGCTCGACCCCTACGCCGCCGAACATCCGTCCGAGTTCTTCGCCGTCATTGCCGAAGCGTTTTTCGAGACGCCGCTTTGGCTGCAGGAGGACTTTCCCGCCGTGTACGAACAGTTGAAGCTCTTTTTCCGCCAGGACCCGGCGGCCGGCGAGGCCGGCCTTCCCCCGCGGGAAGACGATGCAGGCTGACGCAGGAGGACCGGCCGCCCCTCAGGCGATTGCAGCCACGAAGCGCACGATGGCGTCGAACGTCGCCTCCGGCTGATCCCGGTGGGGCGAATGGCGGCAGTCGGCGAGTTCGAGCAATTCGACCCTGCGCGTCTGGCGCGCGATGGCTTCGAGTTGCGCCATCGTCCCGTACTCGTCGTCCTCTCCCTGGATGGCGAGGACCGGGCAGCGGATCGCCGGCAGGTAGTCCTCGATGTTCCACAGGCGGAATTCACCGCTCAGCCAGATGTCGGCCCAGGCGCGGAAGGTCGCGTCGCCGTCGCGGTGGTAGCGCCCCAGCCGCAGGCGCAGGTCGCTCGTGCGCCACGCCTCCACCGCACGCCGGATGCCTTGCAGGGCGAGATCCTCGACGAAGACGTGGGGCGCCATCGCCACCACCCCCGCCACCTCCCACTGACCGTCCCCGGCGTGGACCAGCGCGATCGAGGCGCCGTCGCTGTGGCCGATCAGCAGCGGCCGCAGGATGCGCAACTTCTGCAGCAATTCCGGCAGCGCGACCAGGGCTTCACGATGGAGATATTGCGGCGCGCGCGGCCCCTGCAGCGGCGCGGACTGGCCGTGGCCGTGGCGCGAGTAGACCAGCGTCGGGCAGCCGGTGGCGGCCGCCACGCGCGCCGGAAAGTCGCGCCACAGCGCGATGCAGCCGAGCCCTTCGTGCAGGAACACCAGCGTCGGGCGGTTCGTCTGGTGGGCGGGAAGCAGCCGATATTCGAGGTCGTGGCCGGCGACGTTGACGAACTGGACCGGCGCCACCTGCGGCCACGGCGGCGGTCGGCCGAGATCGTGGACGGTCACGGGCACATCCCCGCGCTCAACCGGCCAGCAGGAAATCGCGCACCGCCCCGATCTGAAACTCGTCCATCAACATCGGCGCATGGCCGACGTTGGGAACCTCCACCAGTCTCGCCCTCGGTCCGCGCTGTGCCATTTCCAGCGCCGTGTCGTGCAGCAGCAGGTCGGACTGGGCGCCGCGCATGAGCAGGGTGGGAAAGTGCACCGCGTCGTAGAGCGGCCACAGATTCACGTCCTCGTCCCCCATCGCCTTGCGGAACGGTTCGCCGATGGCCGGATCGTAGGTCATCTCGTAGCCGCCGCCGCTTGCCGGACGCACGGCATGCACCGTGAGATGGCGCCACTGGGCGTCGGTGAGGGCACCGAAGGTGGCGGCGACGAAGCGGATATAGGCCTCCGCCTGCTCGATGGAGGCGAAGGTCGGCGCCTTGCCCACGTACTCGCCGATGCGCTTGATGGAGGCGGCGGTGATGAGCGGCCCGACATCGTTGAGCACCAGGCGCGTGACCGGCGTGTTCTCCTGCGCCGCCAGCGCCATGCCGATCAGCCCCCCCATCGAGGTGCCGACCCAATGCACCTGCTCGACGTCGAGGCGGGCGATCAGCGTCACCATGTCGCCGAGCATAGAGCGGGAGGTGGTAGTCGTCCGCCACCTTGCAGCCGGTCGCTGCGTCCGCGTCCGACCACGTCCGGGCACACCACGCGGTAGCGGTCGGCCAGGGCCTGCGCCAGGAAATCGAAATCGCGGCCGTTGCGCGTCAGACCATGCACGCAGATCAGCACGCGCGGATTGGCGGCATCGCCCCACTCGGTGTAGGCCATGCGGTGCAGGCCGTGGGGGCCGAGGCATTGAACGCGTGCGTTGGCGCATCTGGGCTCCTTTCCTTTGCACGCCCGAAGTCTAACCCGGATCGTTGATCGACGACGAGCGCCGCGCGGCATCACCGGCCGTTCCAGTAGCGGCGGGATCTGCTCCCGCTCGCGCCGGATCGTGGCGCCATCCGGCGCGATGAGGAGCGTCACCGCGCCGTCGCGATCGGTGCGCAGCAAGGCCGCGCCGCTGGCCGCGTAGCGCGCCACGACCTCGGGATGGGGATGACGGAAGCGGCTGCGATAGCCGACCGGGAAGATCGACGGTGCGCTGCGCCGCACCGCCGCGACGAAAGCCGGCGAGGACGAACTGCGGCTGCCGTGATGCGGCGCGACCAGGTAGTCGGCGCGCAGCGGCTGCGCGGCGCCACCAGCCGCGCTTCGGCGCCGCCTCGATGTCCGCCGTCAGCAGCAGCGAGCCCCCGGGCGCCGCGACCTTCGAGCACGCAGCTCAGGTCGTTGCTCTTGCGCGGAGGCTTGTTCGTAGTCCGACGGCCGCGGGTGCAACACTCGAAGCGCACGCCGTCCCACTCCCAGCTTCTGACCGCCGATGCAGCGGCGCTGCGGCACCGGTGCGGCGCGCAACGGATCGTCGTCGGGCAGCGAACTGGTCAGCCAGGCCACCGGCAGCGCCTCGAGCACGCTCGCCGCGCCGCCGGCATGGTCCATTGTCCTGATGGGTGACGACGAGCCGTCCAGACGCTGCACGCCGAGCGCCCGCAGGTAGGGCAGGATGATGCGCTCGCCGCTGTCGGCTGTCGGCGGAGAACTGCGGTCCGGCTGTCGTAGAGCAGGTCGTGCGCTCGCCGTCTGCACATGCACCGCCAGTCCCTGGCCGACGTCGAGCACGGTGACGCGCAACTCGCCCGGTGCCGGCCGCGGCGGCGCGGTGAGCAGCAGCGGCAGCAGCAGCACCGCACCCACCCAGCGCGCCGGTACGCCGCGCGGCAGCAGCAGCCAGAGGCAGCCGATGCACGGCGACGACGACCGCCCAGGCGGCCGGCGCCGGCTGCTGCCACACCGCGATGGGCAGGCCGGCCAGCCAGCCAGGAAGGCCATCAGCCCGGCCAGCAGCCAGTGGGCCAGCCACAGCAGCGGAGCGAAGGGAATGAGCGCCGCCAGCAGCGCCAGCGGCGTGACCACCAGGCTCACCAGCGGGAATCGCCACCGCATTGGCCAGGCGGCGAGACCAGCGAGAACTGCTGGAACAGGGCCAGCAGCGCGGGGATCATGCCCAAGCGTCACCGCCCATTGCGCCCGGCCCCACGTGCGCCAGCCAGTGGCGCGCCCGACGCGTCCGCTGCCGACCTAGAACAGCAGCGCCACCGCACCGAAGGAGAGCCAGAATCCGGCCGACAGCACCGCCCAGGGATCGATCAGCAGCACCACCAGCAGCGCCAGCAGCCAGCACGCGACTGGGCGCGGTGGTGCGCCGCCAGCCACAGCGCGAGCGGCGACCACGGTCAGCATGTAGAGGGTGCGCTGCGCCGGCACGCCGAAACCGGCGAGCAGGGTATAGGCCGAAGGCGGCCAGCCAGCCGGCCGCCACCCCCGCCTGCTGCGCCGGCAGGCGCAGCGCGAGCGCCGGCACGCGCCGCCACAGGCCGCCGACGCAGCCAGTAGCACAGTCCCGCCACCATGGTCACGTGCAGGCCGGAGATCGACATCAGGTGCGTCGTCCCGGTGCGGTTGAAGAGCTGCCACTTGCTCGGCGTCGATGGCATGCTGGTCGCCGACCGCCAGTGCCACCAGCACGCCGGCGAATTCGCCCTCGGGCAAGCGCCGCGGCGAAGCGCTCGCGGATGCGCTCGCGCAGGCGCTCGACCAGCGTGCCCGGCCGCGCCGCGAAGTCGTCGAGCCGCTGCGTTGGGCAGGCGCGACCGGACGTAGCCGGTGGCGCGTATGCCGCGCTCGAACAGCCATGCCTCGTAGTCGAAGCCGTGCGGATTGGCGTTGCCGTGGGGCCGCTTCAGGCGCACCGTGAGCTGCCAGCGCTCGCCGGCATGCACCTCGCGAAAAAGCTGCCATTCCTCCTCGCGCTGGCCGCGGTACCACGCCAGGGAAATTCGCTGCGGCACCCGTGCCTGCGCCTGCTCCACGTCGAAATCGAAGCGCAGGCCGCGGTCGAATTCCTGCGGCAGTCCGCTCACGACGCCGACCACCTCGACGTCGCGGCCTTCGTTTTCGAGGGGCAGCGTGTCGGCCAACTGCAATTGCCCGCGGCCGCTGGCGAACAGGAATCCCAGAGCGAACACCGCGACCGCCGCGACCACGCGCGCCGCGCCGGGCAACCGTCCCCGCAACGCCGCGGCCAGCGCCGATGCCGCCGCCACGGCGGCGGCGAGCCATCCCAGTTCGGGCCAGCTCGGGAGTTCGGCCTGCTGCTGGGTCAGCCAGATGCCGGCGGCGAAGGAGAGGATGAGGATGCGCAAGGGCGATGTCGCAAGGATTCAGGCGCCTTCCCGGGTCGCCGGCAATCCGTTCGGCGAGCCGGCGGGGCCGATTCCGATAGCTCCGGCAGACGACGCGCGGCGCGTCCGGGTCACCCCGGGGGACAGTTTTCCGCCCGGCGGTAGCCGGCCCTCTCCGCAGCGGCGGCACTGGGAAACGTCGCCCGGAACTGCTCGGCCACCTTGGCATATCCGGGGCAACTGCGAAGATGGTAAGTCTGGGTTCGCTTGTTGCCGATCACCGGCTCCCCCGCGGGCGTCGGGACCTGCCCGTAACGGTAGGCCGCCACCCCGGCGACCGCGACAACGACCGCCGCCAGCGCGCCAACGATGATGCCGGTGCGGGAACGGTTCGCCGGCGGCGCCCCGCCCGGCGCGGCGCCCTCGCCCACCCGCGGCGCATTCGACGCTCCGGCCGGACCGCCGGTCGCGGCGGCGGATCCGGGCGCAGCCGGTCCGGCGGTCGCGCTCCGCGCATCCTCCCGCTGCGCCCCCACGTGCGGTCCGAGCGCCTTGATCAGCACCTGGACATCGGACTCCCAGCGCGCATGGGTCAGTTCCACCGCGTTGCGGTAGGCAAGCTCTGCGAGATCCTGCGGCAACTGGTCGGCGCGCGGCATGGCGGCGCCGTGCACCAGCACCGGGATCACCGGAATGTCCCGCTTCAGGGCCGATCCGGTTTCCAGGCGCACGAAATCCCCCGGGTCGTCGAGCCGCCTGCGACCGGACTCATCGCTGGCCTCGATCCAGCTCTTGCCGATCAGCGTCAGCAGGACGCCGCAGGAGGCGACCTGCTGGTCGATGACGCGGCGAAAATCCCGCCCCGGCTCGATGGCGACCACGTCCATGAACACCGAGTCCTTGCCGAAATGTTCCGCCAGGTCCTCGTACAGGCGGCCGGCGTGACCTTCGCTGTCCTCCCTGCGATAGCTGATGAAGATTCCGCGCATCGTTCACCCCGTCGGATCGAGCGGCGCCGTTCAGGCAGCGAATTTCGTCAGTCCGATCGCATACTGATCGTCCAGCCTGTAGGGAATGCCGTGCACCATGCCCTCGCCGCGAGCGATGCACAGCTTGCGCACCCGCACGTCGTCGATCCAGCGCGGGTTGGCCGCCTCCGCCCGGCGGTTGGCGACGATCACCATCTTCAGCGGCTGCAGCGATCCCTGGCCGAAATTCCATTGCAGCACGCCGAAGCTGATGCCCTGGCCGTCGAAGTCGCCGCTGATGCCGCAGAAGCAATCCGGGATGCCGGTTCCGGTCTCGAACGATCCGGTAAGGGCGAGGCAGCGGTAGGCCAGATCCTTGTTGCCGATGGCGGGTTTGGGAATCGGGCTGCCGAACAAGGCCTCCCAGGTCTTATCCCCCACGCTGCCGTCCGGATCGATGCCTTTGCGCCGCTGAAAGGCCACCACCGCGGCCTGGGTTCCACCGCCGAAATCGCCGTCGATCGGTCCCCGGTAATCGCGCAACGCGGCCAGCTTGCGTTGAATCTCGCGCACCTCGTCGCCGCGCGAACCCAGCTTGTAGATCGCCATGCCTTCCTCCTGTTGGTGTCGGTTCCTGCGCACGGGGCGGCCGTCACCCGCCGTGGACCACGGCCGGAACATTCCCGCGCATCATATACGTTTCGGACAGCGGAGTTGCGCGCCGCGCAAGCCGGGCGTTTGCACAAGGCGCCGGCCTTGGGTAGCATGCTCTGCGCTTGCCGACAAGCCGGGCCCGCGCCGGCGGCACCGATCAGCGCCTTGCCGCGTTCCGCCCAGGGGGCGGCGGCGCCCGTCCCACGTGGAGCCACGCCATGTCCCTGCATGCCTTCGTCGCCATGCCCTTCGGTACCAAGGAAGGCATCGACTTCAATCGCGTCTTCGGCGAGTTCATCAAGCCCGCTCTGGAGGGCGCCGGCTTCGAGGTTTTCCGCGCCGACGAGGAGATGCGCGCCGGCGAGATCCGCAAGGACATGTTCCAGGAACTGCTGCTGGCGGACCTGGTGGTGGTGGACCTGTCGATCGACAACCCCAACGTCTGGTACGAACTCGGCGTGCGCCACGGCCTGCGCAAGCGCGGCGTGATCCAGATCGGCTCCCGCCGCGACCGCCTGCCCTTCGACGTGGTCACCGACCGCACCCTGCGCTACGAGCTGAAGGACGGCGCCCCGGACCCGGCGACGCTGGACGAGCAGAAGACGAAACTGGCCGCCTTCGCCACGGAGACCATGGCCGCCTGGCATGGCTGGAAGGTGAGCCCCGTATACCAGCTCCTGCCCTATCTGCAGGAACCCGACTGGCGCACGCTGGCGGTCGCAGGCTCGCAGGAGTTCTGGGACCTGTACAAGGAATGGTCGCGCCAGGTCGAGGTGGCGCGGCTGAAGAACCGGCCGGGCGACATCCTGGTGCTGACGGAGGAGACGCCGACCTGGGTGCTGCGGCTGGAGGCGAAGCGCATGGCGGGCAAGGCGCTGACCAAGCTCGGACAATTCCGCTTCGCCCTCGAACAGTTCGAGGAGGCGCTGGCCGTCGACCCCACCGATTTTCAGAGCCGGCAGCAGCAGGGCATCCTGCTCGGCCGCCTGGGCAAACCGGAAGAAGGCAGCGAACGGATCAAGGCGATTCTCGAAGAGCGTCCCAAGGACGCCGAAACCTGGGCTCTGCTGGGCCGGGTGTGCAAGGACCAGTGGGTCGGGCGCTGGCGCCTCCCCGGCCAGCAGCCCGCGCAGATGCGCGAACTGGCCGCCGGGGAGGAGGCGCTGCTGCTGGAGGCGATCGAGCCGTACATGAACGCCTTCGTCGAGGCGCCGGCGCACTTCTATTCCGGCATCAACGCCCTCACGCTGCGCCACCTGCAGGTTCACCTCGGCGGCCGGATGAGGAAGCCGGCGACGCTGCCGCATCTGGAAGGCGGCGTGCTGTGGGCCTGTCTCACGGCCCTGGAACGGGACCCCAGGGACTATTGGGCGCGGGCCAGTTTCGCCGAGCTGAATCTGCTGCTTGCCGGCACCGAGAAGGTAGTGACCGAATACCGGTCGGCGGTGGCGGCGGCCAACCGCGACTGGTTCGCCCTCGATTCCAGCCGCCAGCAGTTGCGTCTGCTGCAGGATCTGGAATTCCGGCCGGAACAGGTGAGCGCGGCGCTGGCGGTGATCGAGAAGGAGATCGCCAAGACCACGCCGCCGTGGAAACCGCGCCGCGTCTTCCTCTTCAGCGGCCACATGATCGACCATGCGGGACGCGTCCCGCCCCGCTTTCCGGCGGACAAGGAGCCGCTCGCGGCCAAGGCCATTGCCGACCTGCTCGATCAGCTCGGCGCGGCGGCCGGCGATCTGGCCATCTGCGGCGGCGCCTGCGGCGGCGACACCCTGTTCGCCGAGGCCTGCCTCGCCCGCGGCCTGCGCCTGGAGCTTCACATCCAGTTCCAGGAGCCGGAGTTCCTCAAGGCATCGGTGAGCTTCGCCGGCGTACGCTGGGTGGAGCGCTACGATCAGCTCCGGGCACACGACAACACCACCCTGCTCGTCATGCCGGAGGAACTGGGGGAACTGCCGAAGGGCGTGAACCCCTATGAGCGCAACAACCTGTGGCAACTCTACACCGCCCTTTCCCACGGACCCGAGAAGGTGCGCTTCGTCGGCCTGTGGAACGGCGAGGGCGGCGACGGCCCCGGCGGCACGCAGCACATGCTGACGAGCGTCGAGCAGCACGCCGGTCGGGCGTATATATTGGATACGAAGGCGCTCTGGTAGGGGCCGGCGCAGACAAGCCGCCGACTGACACTTTCGAGGAAGGGAGAACAACGATGACAGCGGCAGACAGGATCAAGTCCTCCGGTCCCAAGAAGATCCTCGCCCTCGACGGCGGCGGCATCCGCGGCATGATCACGGTCGAGGTGCTGGCCCAGATCGAGAGCCTTTTGCGGCGCAAACTCAAGCAGGGACCCCAGTTCGTCCTTGCCGACTACTTCGACTTCGTCGCCGGCACCAGCACCGGCGCCATCATCGCCGTCTGCGTCTCGCTCGGCATGAAGGTGGATGACATCCGCGACTTCTATCTGGGCAGCGGCCGCGACATGTTCGACGAGGCGAACCTGCTCAAGCGTTTCCGCTACAAGTTCGAGGACGAGAAGCTGGCCCGGAAGATGCAGGAGGTGTTCGGCAAGGAAACCACCCTGGGCAGCGACAAGCTGCGCACGGTGCTCATGATGGTCATGCGCAACGTCAGCACCGATTCGCCCTGGCCCCTGTCCAACAATCCCTTCGCCAAGTACAACCAGAAGAGCCGGGCCGACTGCAACCTGAATCTGCCGCTGTGGCAACTGGTGCGGGCCAGCACCGCCGCCCCCACCTACTTTCCGCCCGAGGTGGTGACGGTGGGCAAGAAGGAATTCGTGTTCGTCGACGGCGGCATCACGATGTACAACAATCCGTCGTTCCAGGCCTTTCTCATGGCGACGGTGCCGCCCTACAAGATGGGCTGGGCGACGGGCGAGGACAGGCTGCTGCTGATCTCCATCGGCACCGGCACCAGCCCGGAAGCCAACGAGAATCTGCGCCCGTCGGAGATGAACCTGATCTACAACGCCGCCTCCCTGCCCTCCGCCCTCATGTTTGCGGCGCTCAACGAGCAGGACCTGTTGTGCCGGGTTTTCGGCAAGTGCGTCGCCGGTGCGCCCCTCGACCGGGAAGTGGGAGACCTGATCGGCGTCCCGGGACCGGTGAGTCCGAAGCTGTTTACCTTCGCCCGCTACAACGCCGAACTCACCCGCGCCGGCCTCGACGCGCTGGGGCTCCAGGACGTCAAGCCCGAGCAGGTGCAGAAGCTCGACTCGGTCGCATACGTCAAGGACCTGCAGAGGATAGGCAAGGCGGTCGGCAAGCAGGTGCTGGCCGAGCACTTCGCCGGCTTCGAATAGACGGCCGCCGCATCGCCGTCGGCTCGCTACATGAGTGTTCCCGCGCCGGCATCCTGGTCATCGAGGATGCGCAAGCGCGCCACCCGGCGGCCCCGGCATTCCATCCGATCCGTCCCGGCGCTTCAGGCCGCTATTTTCGATAGCGCCGTAGGGTGCGCTGTGCGCACCTCCTGAAAGCGTTCGAACCGCTGCACGGAGCGCACCCTTCACCATCTGCGCCGCCGCCCGGAGCCGCATTTCGATGCCGACCGGCGCGGCGCTGCGGCCCGCGCTTTTCGATAGAATGACGGGTTGCCGCCAGGCGCCGACATGCGCAAACACCTCAAGCGATACATTCCCGATCACGACGCGGTCCGCTCCAACCGCTGGCTGGCAATATTCGGCGACACCCTGCTGCATCCGCGGCTGTGGCACCTGAACCGCCACTCGGCGGCGGGCGGCGTCGCCGTCGGCCTGTTCTGCGGCCTGATCCCCGGCCCGTTGCAGATGCTGGGTGCCGCCATCCTGTCCGTGATCTTCCGCGTCAATTTTCCGCTCGCCCTGGTCTCCACCCTGTACACCAATCCGCTGACCATCGTGCCGCTCTACTTCGTGGCCTACCGGATCGGCCGCCTGTTCTTCGGCGACGCGGGCGAGTTCGTGACGCCGCCCGAGTTCGACTGGCACAACTTCGGCCAGTGGGTCGGCGCCACCTTCGACTGGATGGCGGGGCTGGGCAAGCCCCTCGCCCTCGGCCTGCCCTTGCTGGCCCTCTGCCCTGGCGGGGATCGGCTATTTCGTCGTGCAGGCGGCCTGGCGCATCTACCTGATCCGCGCCTGGCGCAACCGCAGGAAAAGTCGCGCCGCATGAAACTGCCACGCCTGCTCTACCGGCGCCGCCGGCGCCGCGCGCACCTCCCAGAGCGCAACGCCCGTCCCAACTGCCGCGCATCCTGATCCGCATCTACGTCGCCGCGGCGGTGCTGGTGGGGATGATCGGATTCGGCACCGCGGGTTTCTACTTCGGCTCCGATCCGACACCGAGCGTGTCCGACGCCTTCTACATGACGATCATTACCATCACCACGGTGGGCTATCGGCGAGGTCGTGCGCACCGACACCTTCGCCGAGCGGCTGTTCGCCGGGATGCTGGCGCTGGCGGGATTCGGCAACATCACCTTCCTGTTCACCAGTCTGACGGTCTTCTTTCTCGAGAGCGACCTCGACTACACCTTCCGGAGACGGCGCATGGAAAAGCAGATCAAGAAACTCCGCCATCACTACATCATCTGCGGCTTCGGGCGCGTCGGCCGCAATGTCGGCCAGGAGCTGAGCGACACCAACCGCCACTTCGTCGCCATCGACAGCGACGAGGCGCAGTTGCTGGCGGTCAAGGAGCGCATGCCCGGCCTGCTCTACCTGCAGGGAGACGCCAACGACGACGACACCCTGCTCGCGGCGGACATCGAGGACGCGCGCGGGGTCTTCGCCGTCACCGGCGACGACAGCCGCAACCTGATGATCGCCCTCACCGCCAAGCAGCTCAATCCGCGGGTGCGGGTGGTGGCGCGCTGCCACGACACGCGCAACATCGAGAAGATCCGCCGCGCCGGCGCCGACCAGGTCATATCGCCCGACTTCACCGGCGGCATGCGACTGGCATCGGCCATGATCCGCCCCCACGTCGTGTCGTTCCTCGACGAAATGCTGCGCACCGAACACCGTCTGAGACTGGACGAAGTGCTGGTGCCGGAGCATTTCAACCCCAGGTCCCTCGGTTCCCTCAAGCTGCAGAACCCCGACTACCTGCTGCTCGCCGTGCGCTCGAAAGACGGCTGGGAATTCAACCCACCGCCCGATTTCAACCTGCAGGCGGGCTTCACCCTGGTCGCGATGACCACCCCGCTCGGGCGCATGCGCATCGAGGCGACCCTCGCCGCCGAGGACTGAACCTGGCCGGGACTTCCGCGCAGCGCGCGCTTGCCGTCGCGGCCTTGTTCGGCGGCGCGGTGGCGATCGCGTCGGCGCCGATCTTCGTCCGCCTGGCGGAGACCGGCCCGCTCGCCACCGCATTCTGGCGCGTGCTGCTGTCCTTGCCGCTGGCATGGGCATGGTGGCTGGTTCACCACCGGCAGTACGACCTTCCGCAGGGCAAGCGCAGGCTGGCGCCGCTCGTCTGGGCCGGCGTGTTCTTCGCCGGCGACCTCGGCATCTGGCATCTCTCCATCATGCTGACGCCGGTCGCCAATGCCACGCTGCTGGTCAACGTGGCGCCGGTGTTCGTCACCCTCGGCGCCTGGCTCGTGTACGGCCAGCGCGCGCGGCCCCTGTTCTGGGCAGCCATGGCTTTGGCATTGATCGGGGCCAGCCTGCTGGTGCGCGCCAGCATCGCCGCCAGCGGCCGGCAGATGCTGGGCGATCTGCTGGCGGTGCTCGCCGCGGTGAGCTACGCCGGCTATCTGTTGGCGGTGTCGCGGGCGCGTCTGGCCTGGCCCACCGCCGCCCTGATGGCGATCGGCGCCAGCATCACCGCGGCGACGCTGCTGCCCTTCGTGCTGATTTCGGGCGAAGTGGTGTGGCCGGTGAGCGGCCGCGGCTGGCTCATCCTGGTCCTGCTCACCCTCATCGCCCAGCTCCTGGGACAGGGCTTGATCACCTATGCCCTGGCCCACCTCCCCGCCTCGTTCTCGGCGGTGGGACTGCTGGTGCAGCCGGTGATGGCGGCGGTGTTCGCCTGGCTGATCCTGGGCGAGACGCTGACCTGGACCCAGGCCGCAGGCGGCGTCGTGGTGCTGGCCGGGATCTGGCTGGCGCGCCGGGCGTCGCTCTGACCCGCGAATTCTGCACGGCGACTCGTAGGGCGGGCCATGCCCGCCGATTCATGCGCACGGCGGGCATGGCCCGCCCTACTGCGTCAGCACGCCGTCTTCGAGCTGAAGCACCCGCTGCGCGCGGGCCGCGAGATCGTGGTCGTGGGTGACGATGATGAAGCTGGTGCCGAGATCGGCATTGAGCTTGAGCATGAGTTCGAACACCCCCTGCGCCGTGTGGCGGTCGAGATTGCCCGTCGGCTCATCCGCCAGCACGCAGGACGGCTGCGTCACCAGGGCGCGGGCGACGGCGGCACGCTGGCGCTCGCCTCCCGAAAGCTCGCCCGGCGTGTGGGTCAGGCGGTGACCCAGCCCCACCTGCTTCAGCATGACGGCGGCGCGCTCGTCCGCCTCGGCGCGTTCGGTGCGGCGGATGTAGAGGGGCATCGCCACATTCTCCAAGGCGGAGAACTCCGGCAGCAGGTGGTGGAACTGGTAGATGAATCCGAGCGCCTCGTTGCGCAAACGGCCGCGCTCGGCATCGCCGACCTGGGTAAAGTCGCGCCCGAGAAGCTTGACCGTGCCCGCCGTCGGCGCATCGAGGCCGCCCAGCAGATGCAGCAGCGTGCTCTTGCCCGATCCGGAGGCGCCCACGATCGCCACGCGCTCGCCGCGCGCCACTTCGAGGTCGACGCCAAGCAGGACCGGGACCTCGACCTTGCCCTGGCGGAACACCTTGCGCAGGCCGCGGCAGGCGACCACGGCATCGCCAGGAGATGGCGCCGTCATCGCCGCTTCCTCCCTGCGCAACGTGCTGCGCCGGCAGCTTGCCCACGCCGCGACGCAAGGCGTCGTTCACTCATAGCGCAGCGCCTCCGCCGGATTGATGCGCGACGCGCGCCAGCTCGGATACAGCGTGGCGATCAGGGTCAGCACGAACGACACGGCGGCGATCACCGTCACGTCCGGCCACTGCACCTGGGACGGCAGCTCGCTGATGTAATACACCTCCTTGGTCCACAACTGCACGCCCAGCACGCGCTCGATCGCCGGAATGACGACGTCCAGGTTGAATGCCAGCGCCAGCCCGCCCGCCACGCCGAGAACGAGGCCGATGACGCCGATGATCGAACCATGCACGATGAAGATGGACATGATGGAACGCGGACTCGCCCCCAGCGTGCGCAGGATGGCGATGTCGGACTCCTTGTCGGTCACCGCCATGATCAGGGTGGACACGATGTTGAATGCCGCCACCGCGACGATGAGCGACAGGATGATGAACATCATGTTCTTCTCGATCGCGACGGCGCGGAAGAAATTCGCGTGATTGCGCGTCCAGTCCGAGACGAAGACATCGGCATCGAGATCGCGCATCAGCTCGCGACCCACCAGCGGCGCCCGGAACAGGTCGTCGAGCTTGAGGCGCACGCCGGAGACCCGGTCCTCCATGCGGTACAGCACCTGGGCGTCCTGCAGGTCGATCAGCGCCAGCCCCGAGTCGTACTCGAACATGCCGACCTCGAAGATGCCCACCACCTTGAACTGCTTGAGCCGCGGCAGGATCGCCGCCGGCGTCACCAGCCCCTGGGGTGCGATCAGCGTCACCTTGTCGCCGGTGAACACCTGCAGCGCGTGGGCCAGTTCGGCGCCGAGGATGATGCCGAACTCGCCGGGCCTGAGATCGGCCAGGGTGCCGCTCTTCATATGCTGATTGAAATCCGCGACCTTCTCTTCCAGGTCCGGCACGATGCCGCGCACCAGCGCGCCGCGCACCGTCTGATCGAATGCCAGCATGCCCTGGGCCGAGATGTAAGGCGCCGCCGCCATGACATGGGTATTGTTCCGCGCCTGCTGGGCGACCTTCTCCCAGCCGGCGAGCTCGCCGTTGAGGCCGGAGACCTGCACGTGGGAGGCCACGCCCAGGATGCGCGTGCGCAGCTCCTGCTGGAAGCCGTTCATCACCGACAGCACCACGATCAGCGCCGCCACGCCCAGCGCGATGCCGAGCATGGAGATGGCGGAGATGAACGAGATGAAGTGGTTGCGGCGCTTGGCCCGCGTGTAGCGCAGGCCGATCATGAGCTCGTAGTTCATTGCGGGCGCTATGCTACACTCAGCGACGCAATTCCGGTGACGCCGCGCGCCAATCCCCCGATGTCCCTGCATCTCGTCGTGCCCGGCCTGCTCTGGCCTTCCGCCACTCTGCGTGAAACCTGCCGCGACCTTCCTCTGCCGTCGTTGTCGGTCCTGCTCGGCCGCGGCGAGCGGCGAATCGCCCATGGCGCCGGCCTGCTCGACTGGCTCGCCGACGCCTTTTCCCTGTCCGGTGACGAGCTGCCCTGGGGTGCACTGCGCCTGTCGGGCGAGACCGCAGCGAGCGCAGACGGTGTCTGGCTGTGCGCCGACCCGGCGAACCTGCGCTTCGCCCGCGACACCCTCGTGCTGGCCGATGCGCATGAGCTGGCGGTCACCGCGGACGAAGCCGAGCAGCTCACGGCCGCGCTCAACAGCCACCTTGCCGCTGTCGGGCGCTTCCACGCCGCCAGCCCGGAGCGCTGGTACCTGGGTCTGGATGCCGTGCCGCGGCTGCGCACGCAGCCGCTGGAGCGGGTCATCGGACGCAGCTTCGACCAGTTCCTGCCCGAGGGCGACGATGCCCGGCGCTGGCGCGCGGTGCTGAACGAGGCACAGATGCTGCTCCACGCCCATCCCGTGAATGCCGCGCGCGAAGCCGCCGGCCAGCCGGTCATCAACAGCCTCTGGCTGTGGGGCGCGGGCAGCCTGCCGCGACAGGATGCCCGCCCTTTCGGCGCCGTGTTCGCCGACGACCCGCTGGTGCTGGGGCTGGCGCGGGGCGCCCGGGCCGCGGCCGCGCGGCTGCCGCGCGACGCGGCGGAGGCGATCGCCCGCGCCGATCGTGACACGGTGCTGGTGCTCGTCGACCTGCTGGCGGCGGCGGGAACGTATCGCGACGCCTCCCTCTGGCGCAGCCAACTGGTGCGCCTGGAGCAGGAGTGGCTGGCGCCGCTGCTCGGCGCCCTCTACGGCGCAAGCCTGCGCGAACTGCGGCTCACCGGCCTCGGCGACGAGGGGGCCATCGACGTCACGCTCGCCGCCCACGACCGCTGGAAGTTCTGGCGCCGGCCCGTAGCCCTGGGCGATGTGGGCCGGGACATCGCCGCGCCATGACCCGCATCGTCGCCCGCAGCGCACCGCTGCCCATCCGCGAGCGTCTCGCCGGCGAGGGAGTCGATCCGCTGCTGGCGCGGCTGTACGCGGGGCGCGGCGTGCGCCGCCGCAGCGAAGTGCTCTACGGCATGGATGCCCTGCTGGCCCCGCACACCCTGCGCGGCATCGACGCCGCGGCCGCCCTGCTCGCCGATTTCATCGCAAGCGGCAAGCGCCTGCTGATCGTCGCCGACTACGACTGCGACGGCGCCACCGCCTGCGCCCTCGGCGTGCGCGCCCTGAACGCCCTCTGTGCCGACACGGGGGCAACCGTGTCCTACCTGGTGCCGAACCGCTTCGAATACGGCTACGGCCTGACCCCCGAGATCGTGCGCCTCGCCGCCGAGCGCAAGCCCGATCTCATCATCACGGTTGACAACGGCATAGCGAGCGTGGAAGGCGTGGCGCAGGCGCGCCGCCTCGGCATCGCCACCCTCATCACCGACCATCACCTGCCCGGCGAGGAGCTGCCGGCGGCGGATGTGATCGTGAATCCGAACCAGCCCGGCTGCGGCTTTCCGAGCAAGAACCTGGCGGGCGTGGGCGTCATGTTCTACGTGATGCTGGCCTTGCGCGCCGAACTGCGGCGGCGCGGCGCCTTCGCCGCGCGCCGCGAGCCGAACCTGGCCAGCCTGCTCGACCTGGTGGCGCTCGGCACGGTGGCGGACGTGGTGAAGCTCGACCACAACAATCGCATACTGGTGGCGCAGGGACTGCAGCGCATCCGCCGCGGCAACCTGCAGCCCGGCGTGCACGCCCTGTTCTCGGCCGCCGGCCGCGATCCGCAGCAGGCCAATACCTTCGATCTCGGATTCGCGCTGGGGCCGCGGCTGAACGCCGCCGGGCGCCTGTCCGACATGACCCTGGGCATCGAGTGCCTGATCACCGACGACTTTGCCCGCGCCTTCAACATCGCCCGCGAACTGGACGCGCTGAATCGCGAGCGGCGCATCATCGAGGCCGACATGCAGGAGCGGGCGGTCGACGCGGTGGAGACGCTGGACGCGGCGTCCCGCGCCAGCCTCGCCCTGTTCCACCCGCAGTGGCACCAGGGTGTGGTGGGACTGGTCGCCTCGCGCCTGAAAGATCGAGTGCACCGGCCGGTGATCGCCTTCGCCCGCGCCGACATGGCCGGCGACGGCGCGGACGCCGGCGGACAGGGCGAACTCAGGGGCTCGGGACGGTCGATCCCCGGCCTGCATCTGCGCGACGCGCTGGACCTGGTGTCGAAGCGCGAGCCGGGTCTGCTGCTGCGCTTCGGCGGCCACGCCGCCGCGGCCGGGCTCACCATTCTGGAGCGGGATCTGCCGCGCTTCGAACAGGCTTTCGAGTCGGTGGCACGGGAGCTGATCGCTCCCGCCGACCTGACCCGCACCATCGAGACCGACGGCGCCCTTGAAGCAGGCTACATGACGCTCGCCGCCGCGCGCCGGATGCGCGGCGAGATCTGGGGCCAGGGTTTTCCGGCGCCGCTGTTCGACGACGAGTTCGTGGTCGAGAGCCAGCGTCTGCTCAAGGCGAAGCACCTGAAGCTGATGCTGCGCAAGAATTCAGCCCGCTTCGAGGCGATCTGCTTCAACCATGTCGAGCCCATGCCCGACCGCCTGCATTGCGCGTACCGCTTGGCCATCAACGAATACAACGGGCTCGCCACGGTTCAGTTGGTGCTGGAGCACGGAGAGCCCGCCGGGAGGGCATAGAGTTTGTCTTGGACAATTAGAGACAAGAAACCCCACCTTCCTCGCTTGTGAACGAAACAGGGAGGCTTTCGCCTCCCTGCAGCGGGTATCCGAGGAGGTCTTGCGGAACGCTCAGCCCTCGTCGATGCCTTCGTCGTGGGGGTTGTTGATGATCCAGTGCAACCGGCTGCCCTCGACGCAGGATTCAAGAATCTCCACGTCGTCGGCAGGGTCGTGGGCGGGAGGAACGGCCGCAGCCTGGGGAACCGCGGTGGTGCTCGCTTGCGTCGCATTCATGCTTGGTCTCCTATCTGGGGTCAGTTTTACCCGACGAGATTAGTCGGATAAGTGAAACTTAGTTGTGTCCAGGACAAATGTCAACAGGAAAATTTATCGGCCAATAAACAGGGAACGCGGGGCGCAATGCGTTACGGCACCCTCCGACACCGTCGCTGCCCGGGATGAAGGGCGGCCGATGCGTCGCGCCCGGTATAATCAACGTTTTTTCAGAGCATTCGACCATGGAAGCAGAACGACTCAACGCCCTCGCCAACCACCTGTCCGATCTGCGCGCCCGCAGCGCCGATCTGCGGAGGTATCTTTGACTTCGATGGCAAGCAGTCGAAGCTGGAAGAAGTCAGCCGCGCCCTGGAAGACCCGAAAGTCTGGGACGATGCCCAGCGCGCCCAGGACCTGGGCAAGGAGAAGAAGTCCCTGGAAGGCGTAGTCGTCACGCTGCGCGACATCGATCAGAGACTGCACGACACCGAGGAACTGTTCGAACTCGCCCGCGCCGAGGAGGACGAGGATACGGTCGCCAGCATCGAGACCGACGTCGCGGCGCTGGAGAAAGGCGTCGCCAGCCTCGAATTCCGGCGCATGTTCCACGATCCCCAGGATCCGAACAACTGCTTCATCGACATCCAGGCCGGCGCCGGCGGCACCGAGGCGCAGGACTGGGCGTCGATGCTGGAGCGCATGTACCTGCGCTACTGCGAGCGCACCGGCTTGCAGGCCGAGGTGCTGGAGGAATCGGAAGGCGAGGTGGCCGGCATCAAGACCGCCACCATCAAGGTCTCGGGGGACTACGCCTACGGCCATCTGCGCACCGAGACCGGCATCCACCGCCTGGTGCGCAAGTCGCCCTACGACTCGAACGCGCGGCGCCACACCTCCTTCGCCTCGGTGTTCATCTACCCGGAGGTGGACGACACCATCCAGATCGAGATCAACCCGGCCGACCTGCGCGTTGACACCTTCCGCGCCAGCGGCGCCGGCGGCCAGCACATCAACAAGACCGACTCGGCCATCCGCATCACGCACCTGCCGACCAACATCGTGGTGCAGTGCCAGAACGACCGCTCGCAGCACCGCAACCGCGCCGAGGCGATGGCGATGCTGAAATCCCGGCTCTACGAACTGGAACTGCGCAAGCGCCGCGACGCCCAGCAGAAGCTGGAGGACTCCAAGACCGACATCGGCTGGGGCCACCAGATCCGCAGCTACGTGCTCGATCAGTCGCGCATCAAGGATCTGCGCACCAACGTCGAGATCGGCAACACCCAGGCCGTGCTCGACGGCGACCTGGACGAATTCATCCAGGCCAGCCTGAAGCAGGGCGTGTGAGCCCGAGTATCGGTCAGCGCAGGTGCAGCTGATTCATGCCGAGCAGACCCGTAACGCCGATGACGATGAGATAGATGGCGACGATGTAGTTGAGCAGTCGCGGAGCAACCAGGATCAGGATGCCGGCGATCAGCGACACCAGGGGCGTAATGCTCAGGTTGAGGTTCATGGAGCATTCCTCGTTGGCGGAAAGCCTCGGATGTTACCGGCTTTGCGCGGCGCGGGTGGATCGGCGTGCGCGGTCCCTGCCCGCCCCGCCGTCCGTCCGAACCAGGGGTTTGCCCCAGTCCGGTCCCCGTTTCACAATGCGATGCTTGCAGCACAACCTTACCCTTTGACGAGCCGATCATGAGCGAGAAGAACACACCGGTGCCGCAGGACGAAAACCAACTCATCGCCGAACGGCGCGCCAAGCTCGCCGCATGGCGGCGCAGCGGCGGTGCCTACCCGAACGATTTCTTCCGCGAGAACACCGCCGGCAAGCTGGACGAGATCTACGGCGAGAAGACGCACGAACAACTGGATGCCGCACCGGTGCAGGTCAAGGTGGCCGGCCGCATGATGCTCAAGCGCGTCATGGGCAAGGCGAGCTTCGCCACGATCCAGGACCTGTCGGGGCGCATCCAGCTCTATATCAGCAACGACGGCATCGGCGAAGCGGCGCACGGCGACTTCAAGCACTGGGACATCGGCGACATCGTCGGCGCCGTCGGCACCCTGTTCAAGACCAAGACCGGGGAACTGACGGTGAAGTGCTCCGAACTGCGGCTGTTGTCGAAGGCGCTGCGGCCGCTGCCGGAGAAGTTCCGCGGCCTCACCGACACCGAGCAGAAGTACCGCAGCCGCCATCTCGACCTCATCACGAACGAGCAGACGCGCTTCACCTTCGTCGCCCGCAGCCGCATCATCCAGGCCATCCGCCACTACATGACAGGGCATGGCTTCCTCGAAGTGGAGACGCCGATGATGCATCCCATCCCCGGCGGCGCCGCCGCCAAGCCCTTCAGCACCTTCCACAACGCGCTGGACATGCAGCTCTTCCTGCGCATCGCGCCCGAGCTCTACCTCAAGCGGCTGGTGGTGGGCGGCTTCGAGAAGGTGTTCGAGATCAACCGCAATTTCCGCAACGAGGGCCTGAGCCCGCGCCACAATCCCGAATTCACCATGATGGAGTTCTACGAGGCCTACACCGAGTACCGGCTGCTGATGAACTTCACCGAAGGGCTGCTGCGCCACGCCGCGCAGGAGGCGCTGGGGCGCCTGGAATTCGAGTATCAGGGGCGCACCCTGGATCTGTCCAAGCCGTTCGCCCGCATGACAGTGGTCGAGGCGATTCGCCAGTACCATCCCGGCTTCAGCTTGGAACAGCTTGGCGACCAGGCCTGGCTGCGCACCAAGCTGCGGGAACTCGGTGTCGATGTGCGGCCGCATTCCGGGCTGGGCGCGCTGCAGCTCACCCTGTTCGAGGAGACGACCGAGAGCGAGCTGTTCGACCCGACGTTCATCATCGACTATCCGGCGGAAGTGTCGCCGCTGGCGCGCCGCTCCGACGCCAATCCCGACGTCACCGAGCGCTTCGAGCTCTACATCGTCGGCCGCGAGATCGCCAACGGCTTCTCCGAGCTGAACGATCCCGAGGACCAGGCGGCGCGCTTCGAGGAGCAGGCCAAGGCCAAGGCTGCCGGCGACGAGGAGGCGATGTACTACGACGCCGACTACGTGCGCGCCCTGGAGTTCGGCCTGCCGCCCACCGGCGGCTGCGGCATCGGCATCGACCGGCTGGTGATGCTGCTCACCGACAGCCCCAACATCCGCGACGTCATCCTCTTTCCCCATATGCGGCCCGAATGACCGTCCGGCTGGCGTAACCTGCCGATTCGCGCCGGTCGGCGGGTTGCGCCGCAAGCGCGGCCAACCCGCCCTACGCCGCCCGGATGCCGATCCTCCCCGCCCGCCTCGCCTTCGCTGCCGACGGCACGCCGTACTCGCCGCAGTTCGGCGATGTCTATCACTCCGCCGACGGCGGACTCGCTCAGGCACGGCACGTCTTTCTCGGCGGCAACGCCCTGCCCCGGCGCTGGCGCGGCCGCGACACCTTCGTCATCGTCGAGACCGGCTTCGGCCTCGGCCTGAATTTCCTCGCCACCTGGGACGCATGGCGCGCCGACGCGCAGCGCTGCGACCGCCTGCATTTCGTCTCGGTGGAGAAGCATCCTTTCGGCGCCGACGATCTGGCCCGCCTGCATGCGCGCTGGCCGGAACTCGCCGCCCTGTCCGGACAGTTGGTGCGGGCATGGCCGCCGCTGGCGCCGGGTTTCCACCGCCTGCATCTCGAAGACGGACGGCTCACCCTCACGCTGCTGCTGGGCGACATCGCCGAACTGCTGCCGAAACTGCGCGCGTCGGCGGACGTCATCTACCTCGACGGTTTCGCCCCGGAGAAGAATCCGGAAATGTGGTCGGAGACTATCTTCCAGCGCCTGTCCCGACTGGCCAAACCGGAGGCCACCCTCGCCACCTGGACGGTCGCCGGAGCGGTGCGGCAGGGACTGGCCGACGCCGGATTCCTGGTCGCCAAACGTCCCGGCTTCGGCCGCAAGCGCGAGATGCTCTGCGGCACCCTGCCCGCTTCGCATACCTGCCGCAGCCATCTCGGTGAAGCGGCCCGCGCCGGGCAGGCAGTGGTCATCGGCGCCGGCCTCGCCGGAACCCACGCCGCGGAGCGGCTGGCGGCGCGCGGCTGGCAAGTGGAGGTGCTGGAGCAGGCGGGCGCCCCGGCGCAGGGCGCATCCGGCAATCTCGCCGGCGTGCTGCGACCGCTGCCGAGCATCGACGACAACCGGCTGGCGCGCCTGACGCGCGCCGGCTTCCTCTATGCCCTGGGCCATCTCGCCGCCCTGGCGCAGGCCGGCCATGCGCCGCGCTGGCAGGCCTGCGGCGTGCTGCATCTCGCGCGCGACGCGGCCCATGCCGCGAAGCAGCGGCAGGCGGTGGAGGCGCTGGCGCTCCCTGCCGAGTTCGTGCGCATCGTGACCCGCGAGGAAGCGACGGAACTGGCGCGCTGGCCCGTCGCGGCCGGCGGCTGGTGGTTTCCTTCCGGCGGCTGGGTCGATCCGCCGAGCCTGTGCCACGCCAATCTCGCGGTCCACGGGGAACGGGTGCGGTTGCGCACGGACATCCGCGCAAGCCGCCTGGAGCGCGACGGCCGCGACTGGCTGGTGCTGGACGCGGCGGGCACGACGATCGCCCGGGCGCCGGTGGTGATCGTCGCCAACGGCGCCCAGGCGGCGGATTTCAGCCAAGCCGCCGGGCTGCCGCTGCGCGCGGCGCGCGGCCAGGTCTCGCACCTTCCCGCAGAACGAACCCCTCCCCTGGACATCGTCGTGTGCCGTCTCGGCTACGTCGCGCCGGCCGTGGACGGCGTGCGCTGCGCCGGCGCCACGTTTCTGGCCGACGACACGGATACCGGGATGCGCGAGGCGGATCACCGGGAAAACCTGGCGCGTCTCGAATTCATGCTGCCCAATTACGCGCAGGGAATCGAACCGGCTGCGCTCGACGGGCGGGTCGGCTTGCGCGCCATGCTGCCGGATCGTCTGCCCATCGCCGGCGAACTGCCGCAGCCGCTGCCGGCGGGGTCGCTTGGCGCGGCGCAACTGCGGGATGTGCGGCGCTGGCCCGGCCTCTACGGCCTCCTCGGCTACGGCGCCCGCGGCCTGGTCTGGGCGGCGCTGGCGGCGGAGCTTGTCGCCTCCCGGCTCAACGGCGAGCCCCTGCCCCTGCCCAGGGATCTGGTGGACGCAGTCGATCCGGCGCGCTTCCTGCTCCGCGGCCGCGCCCGCAGGCATCTTCCCCGCGACTCCGATTGATCCGATGCTGTCGGGTTCTCCCGACGCCGGCGGACCAATGTGTAACAAGGTTTTTCGAACGTCATCAATGCCTTGCCGCCGGCGTTATGATCCCCAGGCAATGTCCCCAGAGAGCCAAAGATCATGGAAACCATGCAAGGCAAGACCAGACTTCATCCCGTGCTGTGGGTGGCGGCAGTCGCCGTCACCGTTTTCAGCGCCGTCGGCATCGCCGCCATTACGGGTATCCTCCCCATCGCCGGCAGCAGTCCCAAAGCGCTCGCCCCCCTGACTGCGACCACGCCTGCGTTACAGCCGCAGAGCGGGCAGCCCGCCGCCACCGGCGCCCCGTCCGCGTCCGCCGCTGATCCAGCAGCGCCGCAGACCCATCCCGCGCCGGCGCCGGTCACGGCACACCAGGCCGTCCAGCCGGAACCGAAGCCGGTGCCGAAGAAACAGGCATCCCACGCTAAGCCCAAGCCGGTGCAGTTGGCGCAGAACGACTACGCGCCGGCGCCGGTGGTCGAACGCTCCCCGACCCGCAGCGTCGAAGCACCGGCGCCGGTCGCCAGCGTCTGCAAGGACTGCGGCATGATCGAATCGGTGCGCGAACTGAAGCAGCAGGGCGAAGGATCGGGCCTCGGCGCGGTGGCCGGCGGCGTGCTCGGCGGCGTGCTCGGCCATCAGGTCGGCGCCGGCCGCGGCAAGGATGTCGCCACGGTGGTGGGAGCGGTGGGCGGCGCGATCGCCGGTCATCAGGTGGAAAAGACCGTACGCACCGGATCCAGGTATGAAATCGTGGTGCGCTACGACGACGGATCGAGCCAGAAATTCGAGCACGACCAGCCGCCCTCCTGGCGCAGCGGCGATCGCGTCAAGGTCGTCAATGGCGTGATCACTGCCAACTGAAGCCGGTGCCGTACTCCGGCGTCGCTGTGCGTGCGCCGCACCCGAACACCTCGGCGTCGCCTCGCCGCCGGTCGTGCCCACCCTTCGCGGGCTGCCCTCAGACGTGGCGCGACATGCGCGCCACCACGATGGCGCGCCCGAGAGCTTCCAGCACCGCGTCGATCGAGGGCGTCTGGGGCTGTCCGAGGATCAGCACGCGCAGCGGAATGGCCACCTGCGGCATCTTCAGGCCGTGCGCCGACGCAACCTCCTTGAGCGTCTGGCTGAGCGCAGCGCGCTCCCACGCCACCTCACCGAAGCGGCGCTTCAAGGCCTGCAGCGCCGGCCGCACCTGATCGGTGACATGCTGCAGCAGCAGATCGACCGCGGGGTCGATCTCCACATAGAAGGGCTCGGCTGCATCCGCCAGTTCGTTGAGCGTCGCCACCCGCTCCTTGTACAGCTCCACCACGCTTTCCAGCCGCGGCCCGGACGCGGTCGCCACGCCGCGCGCCTGAAGGCGCCGCTCCGCCTCGGCCGCCAGAACGGTGATATCGGCAGCCTTGAGGTAGTGCTGCGTTGAGCCACAGCAGCTTGTCGGTATTGAACTGCGCCGCCGAGGGCGGTGATGTGATCGAGGTCGAACCACTCGCAGAACTGGGCGACGGAGAAGATCTCCGCGTCGCCGTGAGACCAGCCGAGGCGGGCAAGATAATTGATCACTGCCGCCGGCAGGAAGCCGTCCTCGTCGTACTGCATGACGCTCACCGCGCCGTGGCGCTTGGACAGTTTCTGCCCGTCGTCGCCTAGAATCATCGACAGGTGCGCGTACTGCGGCAGGGGCGCGCCCAGAGCCCGCAGGATGTTGATCTGGCGCGGCGTGTTATTGACGTGGTCGTCGCCGCGGATGACATGGGTGATGCCCATGTCCAGGTCGTCCACGATGACGCCGAAGTTGTAGGTCGGCACGCCGTCGGCGCGCAGGATGACCAGATCGTCCAGTTCGCCGTTGTCGAACTCGATGTGGCCCTTGACCAGGTCCTTCCATGCACCGTACCCAAGGTCGGATTGCGAAAGCGCAGGACTGGCTTGACGCCGGGCGGCGGCGTCCGCCCGGCGGCGTTTTCCGGCCGCCAGCGGCCGTCGTAGCGCGGCTTCTCGCCGCGCGCCCGCTGCGCCTCGCGCATCGCGTCCAATTCCTCCTTGCTGGCGTAGCACCAGTAGGCATGATCGGCGGCGATCAGTTGCTGCGCCACCTCGCGGTAGCGGTCGAGGCGCTGCATCTGATAGAACGGGCCCTCGTCCCAGTCCAGGCCGAGCCAGCGCATGCCGTCGAGAATCGCATCGATGGCTGCCTGGGTCGAGCGCTCGACGTCCGTGTCCTCGATGCGCAGAATAAACTGGCCGCCGTGCCGGCGGGCGTAGGCCCAGGAAAAGAGCGCGGTGCGCGCGCCGCCGATGTGGAGATAACCGGTCGGGCTGGGAGCGAAACGGGTACGGACCGTAGTCATGGCGAAAAAGCCAGCATTTTACGCGGATTCACTCCGGTAACCCCAAGCCGGCGCGCGGATTGACCGTGCGGCGCTCGGCCATTACAATGCGCGTCCTTCGGGCGGTTAGTTCAGCGGTAGAACGCTCGCCTCACACGCGAGAGGTCACTGGTTCGATCCCAGTACCGCCCACCATATTAAACAAAAGGTTAGGATTTGTTCCTAGCCTTTTTTCTTAACTACAGAGCGCGCCCTTCTCTTGCTCGACCCCGGTGGCATGTCCGGCTTCCTGTCCGGGCCGCAGCGACTCGCGAACACCGTACGTTAAATCAAACAATAATGTTGTAATTCAGAAAATTGAGACACGTTATTTATGTACATTATTATTAATAATTCCGTTCTCCGCTGGGGCTTCGAAAGCAAGATCGTTTCAAATTCCGCCACAAAAAAGCGAAACCCGTTCGATTTCGCCGGAACGGGTTTCTTTCGCTTTGGCCAAGTATTTCTATAGCGCCCGCAAGCTGTCGATCAAATCGGCGCTGATCCTGGCGGCGTCGCCGCCTATTCAAGAGTGGTCCGTATGTCGCTGATGCTTATAGGATTCTCGATAGTCGCTCCTCGCTAGAGTGGGGGCGGTCCAACAGACGCAAGGCATCTGCACGTCTCGCGTCGCCATGCCTGATTTCGGCAGGCCTTGCCGTCTCTGCATTCCCTGAGTCGAGCCGTCGCACCCACCCGTACCGCCTCGGCCGGAAACGCCATGCAGTTTCACCATAGCACACGAACCGGAACCTCGCCGCGTTGCGACAGGAAAGATAGTGGCGCTAGATCAACACACTAGCGAGAGTGCTTCGAATGGTCGCCGGACAACGCCGGCGAACCCGGTCGGAAAAGGCCGAAATGTAAAAGGGGAAAACCTTGAGTCGGGCCTTTGGAGCCCGCCCCAATTCCGGGGAGGCCCAGCCCACTACTCGGGACGTTGAAAGGAACAGCGAAGCTCCGGGCGGACACCCGGAACTTGCAGCAGCACGGCTTTGTGCGAAAAGGGGGAACTCGCTTCGAACGTAAGACCGCTCAGGCATTCCGGATGCGGCTGACCAGGGCTGCGGTGAACTCCTTCGTCCCCGCATTGCCGCCCAGATCCTTGGTGCGTACCTGGTCCACGTTCAGCGTCTGGTCGATCGCAGCGCGCCAGCGGTTGCCCAGATCCTGGCGACCGATGTGGTCGAGCATCATCGCCGCCGCCAGCATGAGCGCCAGGGGATTGGCGAGATTCTTCCCCGCGATGTCGGGAGCTGAACCGTGTACCGCCTCGAAGATCGCGGCGTGCTCGCCGATGTTGGCGCCCGGGGCCATGCCCAACCCCCCGACGAGACCGGCCATTTCATCGGACAGGATATCGCCGAACAGGTTGGTGGTGACGATGACATCGAACTGCCATGGGTTGAGCACGAGTTGCATGGCGCAAGCATCGACGATGCGCTCGTCCATCTCGATCTTGCCTTGGTAGCGCTCGGCATAGGCTTCGCGCGCAGTTTCCAGGAAGATACCCGTCAAGGCCTTCATGATGTTGGCCTTGTGCACTACGGTGACTTTCCTGCGCCCGTTCTTGATGGCGTAGTCGAAGGCGAAGTCCACGATGTGCTTGCACCCGGCGCGGGTATTCACCCCGGCGCCGATGGCCACGGCATGGGGATCGCCGTCGATCTGGATGTAATGCTCGAAACCGATATACAGCCCTTCCAGGTTCTCCCGGATGAGCACCAGATTGATGTTCTCGTAACGCCCGCCGGGCATCAACGTGAGCGCCGGACGCACGTTGGCGTAGAGCTTGAACTCCTCGCGCAAGCGCACGTTCGAGGAACGGTAGCCGCCGCCCACCGGGGTTTCCAGCGGCCCCTTCAAGGCCAGGCGCGTGCGGCGGATGCTGTCCAGCGTCGATTGCGGCAGCGGATCGCCGAACTCGGTCACGCCCGCCATCCCTGCCTTGTGGGTCTCCCAAACGAAGGGCGCCGCCAGCGCGTCCAGCGCCGTCAGCGTCGCGTCTACGATTTCCGGTCCGATGCCGTCGCCGGGTATAAGCGTCGCCGGGATTGCCTCCTGCCTCCTATCATTGGCCATCGAATACGTCCTCAAAACAGTTCACGCGGGTTTCCGCATGCAGGGAAGTTGAAAAAGCGGGCGTTCAGGTACTCCATCAGGTCATCCAACGCCAACTTTCTCATCTTCGGATAGTAGTAGCCGTTGGGCGCTCGATTACCCTGCGCAGCGCCCGCAACGTCTTGATCTGGCACCGCTCCGGCAGGCAAGTCTCCGTGAGCGGCGTTGCAGACAGACGCCATGCAGCTTTTCGCCCTGCGCCGCCTCGGCCCCGTCGGCGCTGAGCAGACCGACCAGGCGGCCCGCCCGGACTACATAAGGCGCATGAATTCTATCATCAGTTTTCTTGTGGAGGCAGTCGTCGTAGCGCCCCGCCACCTTCATCGACGCGATTTCGACCCGCTCCTGGGGCGATCTAGTTCGCTGCGGGCGGCGTCATGCCGGCCGCAGCGACGACGCCGGATGCACCGATGCTCAGATCGCGCTACCTTGCCCGCTCCAGCGGCTGCGCCCGGTGCTCGCGCCGCATCGTCAGCCGCGCCGCCAGAGCAGCCGCAACCCGCCAGCGGGCGCGGCAGCTGTTACCCTCAGGAGCGCTCATCAATTCCGCACCCTGGATGAGTTCGCGCTGTTGCACCGGTGGTTGTGACCGCTGCGCGGCGCCGAAAGCCGATATTGCCGCGCTGCGCGCGGACAGGAGCACAGCCCGGCACAAGGCGCTTCGCATGGTCACCTCATCGGCTCCGACGCCGCCGGGACCGGTGCCGGCGGGGCAGAGGGCCGGCGCGGTGCAGCCATCAGCGATCCGCCGCGGTCTCCAGCCGCCAGACACAACGGCCCTTGCTTTCCCTGGCTATCTCGTCGAGCAGACGTTCGTGGTCCGCCAGCTCGCCCGCCGTCGCCCGAACGACTCGCAGCGCCGGCCGCTCGCCACCCGCCGGATGCACGTCCTCGGTTCCGCCACCCTGATCGAGATCGATGATCAGGCTCTCCTGGCCGCGGGTCATCGCAAGGTACACCTCGCCCAGCAGCTCGGCGTCGAGCAAGGCGCCGTGGAGCGTGCGTTGCGAATGATTGACCTGATAGCGTTCGCACAGGGCGTCCAGCGAGTTGCGGCGCCCCGGGTGCAGATCTTTCGCCATCCTCAGGGAATCGACCACTCCCTCCACAACTCCGTCCAGCGGCGACAGGCCGAGGAGGGACATTTCGTGGTTCAGGAAGCCGACGTCGAAGGGCGCGTTGTGGATGACGAGTTCCGCGCCGCGAATGAAGTTGACGAAATCGCCTGCGATGTCGCGGAATTTCGGCTTGTCCTGCAGGAACTCGTTGGACAGGCCGTGCACCGCCAGCGCGCCCGCTTCCACCTCCCGCTCGGGATTGATGTAGCGATGGAAGCGCCGCCCGGTCAGCTTGCGATTCGTCATCTCGACACAGCCGATCTCGATCACGCGGTCGCCGAGACGGAACTCGAGCCCCGTCGTTTCCGTATCCAGAAAAATCTGTCGCATGTCAGTTCACATCCGCAGAAATCCGGCCATGCCGCGTCGCGCCAGTTCGTCGGCGCGTTCGTTCTCGGCGTGTCCGGCATGTCCTTTCACCCAAATCCATTCGATATCGTGCTGCGCCGCGAGCCGATCCAGTTCCTGCCACAGGTCCACGTTCTTCACCGGCTGCCGGTCGGCGGTCTTCCAGCCGCGCTTCTTCCAACTGTGGATCCACTCGCTGATTCCCTTCTGTACGTATTGGGAATCCGTGTGCACCCGCGCCCGTACCGGCCGCTTGAGGGCATCGAGGGCCCGGATCACGGCAGTGAGTTCCATGCGGTTGTTGGTGGTGCGCGCCTCGCCGCCACACAGTTCCTTTTCCTGTCCCCGGGCACGCAGGATCGCGCCCCAGCCGCCCGGCCCGGGATTCCCGCTGCAGGCGCCGTCGGTGAAGATCTCTACTTCATCCATGCTCGATCCGGTGTCGCGCTTCGCCGCGGCGACCTGCACGCGATGGCATCACCGGACCCCGTACCCCAGGCGTTAACCCGCCGCTTATCGGCCACGATCCGTACGCTGTACCACCGGCGCCAGCGCCTTGGCCTGCGCCTTGCGGTCGCGCCACGCCGGCTGGATCAGGCGCATGCCATGCACGCGCTTGATCGCCTGCACCATGTAAATGGCACCCGCGATCGGCCACCAGCGATTGCCGGCGAGTTCCATGAACTGCCAGCGGCGCAACCACTGTTCCCGTACCGCCGCCGGCGCATAGCAGCCGAAGCTGCCGAGCTGGGTTTCGAATCCGAGCAGCTTGAGCCAGTCGCGCAGGCGCAGCACGCCCAGGTAGGAGCCGTGCCAGGGAAACGCGGCACGGGAACCGCCGAGCAGGCGTCGCACGCCCCACAGACTGTAGGGATTGAAGCCGGTCACCACAACCTGCCCTTCCGGAACCAGCACCCGTTCGACCTCCCGCAGGATCTGGTGCGGATTGACGGAAAACTCCAGCACATGGGGCAGCACCACCAGATCCAGACTGGCCGAGGCGAATGGCAGTTGCTCCGCCGTCGCCCGCACCTGGGCCGTACCCTGCACATCGCAGCTCAGTCGCAACGGCATCCGATTGGCATGGAGAAAGTTGCACTCCGTCATGCCCATTTGCAGCGCGTTGAAGCCGAAGATGTCGGTGACCACCTCGTCGTACTTGCTCTGCTCCCAGGCCAGCACGTAGCGTCCCTGGGGCGTGCGCAACCATTCATTCAACCCGGGAATTGACATTTGACGATCCGCGACGACAAACTTTCACCCATGGACATCGTGCCGCTGCCCGCGTTTCGCGACAACTACATCTGGCTGCTGCGCCGCGGCGACGTGGCCGCCGTGGTGGATCCGGGCGACGCGCGGCCGGTGCTGGATTACCTGAAACGCGAAAAACTCGCTCTGAGGGCGATTCTGCTCACCCATCATCACGCCGATCACACCGGCGGGGTGGAAGAACTGATGGCGCATGCGGGGCCACCTGTATTCGGGCCGGCGGACGAGGGCATCGCAGGCATCACCGTACCCCTGCGCGAGCCCGCCGTGATCCGCGTTCCCGGCCTCGATTTGGAACTTGCGGTGCTGGACGTTCCGGGACATACGCGCGGGCACATCGCCTATTATGGTGCGAACTTGCTGCTGTGCGGCGACACGCTGTTCGGTTGCGGCTGCGGCCGGCTGTTCGAAGGCAGCGCCGCGCAGATGTGGCATTCCCTGTCGAAGCTCGCTGCCCTCCCCGGCGAAACGCGCGTCTATTGCGCCCACGAGTACACCGAGGCCAACCTGGACTTCGCGTTCGCCGTGGAGCCGGACAACCCCGAGTTGGCGGCAAGGGAAAGCCGCGTCAACGCCCTGCGCGCGCAGCATAGGCCGAGCGTGCCGTTGACGCTCGCGGAAGAACTCGCCACCAATCCGTTCCTGCGCACCGCAGCGCCTGCGGTGGCGGACGCCGCCAGCCGCTACCGCGGCCATGCCCTATCCGATCCGATCAGCATCTTCGCCGCCATCCGTGAATGGAAGAACCAGTTCTGAGCGATACGGATCAGGCATCGCGCGGAACGAGATTGTAGCTGACGACACGATTGCGACCCTGACGTTTCGCTTCATAGAGCGCTGCATCGGCCCATTGCACGAGTTCACCCTGGTCGCCCGATGCCGACTCCGGAACCACGCTCGCCACGCCCGCGCTGATCGTGACTGCGCGCCCCACCGCCGAGCCGGCATGGGGAATCGCCAGCGCCTCGATCGCTGCCCGCATCTGCTCCGCCAAATGGACTGCGCCCCGAGCATCGGTCTCCGACAGCACGACGGCAAACTCCTCGCCACCGAACCGCGCCACCCAGTCGCCTGGCCGGCGCGCGTGCCGCGCCAGATTTCCCGCCACGGTACGCAGGCATTCATCGCCCGCCTGGTGGCCGTAGAGATCGTTGTACTGCTTGAAGTAATCGATGTCGAACAGGATCAGCGCCAGCGGGCGCCGCGCGCGAAGTGCGCGACGCCATTCCTGCGTCAGGGTCTGGTCGAAATGGCGTCGGTTGGAGATCCCGGTGAGGCTGTCCTGGGCGGACAGACGGCGCAGTTCGCGGTTTGCCGCATCGAGCCTGTGGGTCACCGTGATCAGGGAACCGCGCATGTCAATGATGCGCTGCATGGCGCGCAGCTTCGCCCCCAGTACCACCTCGCTCACCGGCTTCAGCAGGTAATCGTCGCCGCCGGCGGCAATGCCCCGCGCCAGATCGTCATCTCCAACCAGTACGGTAAGGAAGACAATGGGGGTCCATTCACCCGCATTCTCGCCGGACCGGATCCGCCGCGCCACCTCGTAGCCGTCCATGTCGGGCATCACCACGTCGAGCAGGATCAGGTCCGGCTTATGCTCCTGGTACATGCGGATTCCGTTGGCCCCATCGTCGGCTGCGACCGGCGTCACGCCGATGCGCCGCAATTTTTGACTCACGGCCTTGAGGGAAGTCGGCGAATCTTCGACAACGAGCACTTTCATGGGTGATTCCAGACGAGTAATTGATGTCATCAGGCGTGGCGGCCGGCGGCAGATTATCGCAGCCAGCGGCGCCGTGCTGCTTGGCACCATTATGCGAACTTCCCCTCAAGACTCTGGTTTTATTGACGTTTATTTGAATTGACGCTCCTGCGTGCAAACGCTAACATGCTGTTTTATTTCACGAGTCGCCCAAATGGACGAGAAGAAGCGTAGGCTCGTACCGCTTTTCGCCGCCCTTGGCGCCCTCGTCGCAATACCGTCGGCGGCAGAAGAAACGCTCAATGGCGCCCTGCTTCATGTTGCAGTGCACAGTCCAACTGCCGTCCCCGGCATCGAGTCCCTTTCGCCATTGCCAACGGTGCTGGAGATCAAGGATGACTCGCCTCCCATTTCCACCATCGATCTGACGGCACAACCAGACGATCTATGGGAGCGCATCCGCAACGGCTTCGCCATGCCCGACCTGGACAGCGCTCTGGTCGCGAAACAGCAGGCCTATTACCTCAACCATCCGCAATATCTCGCGCGCCTGACCGAGCGCAGCCGTCGCTACCTGCACCATATTGTGGAGGAAATCGAGAAGCGGGGCATGCCAATGGAACTGGCCCTGCTGCCGATGGTGGAAAGCGCTTTCAATCCGATGGCCTATTCCCGTGCGCGCGCCTCGGGCCTGTGGCAGTTCATACCCTCAACCGGGCGCAACTATCAGCTGAAGCAGGACTGGTGGGTTGACCAGCGTCGCGACATCGTCGCCTCCACCAGCGCAGCACTCGACTACCTCCAGATGATCTACCAGATGCATGGCGACTGGCACTTGGCGCTCGCCTCCTACAACTGGGGGGAGGGCGCCGTCGGGCGAGCCATCGAGAAGAACCGGGCGAAGGGCCTGCCGGCCGACTACGTCAATCTGTCGATGCCGGACGAAACGCGCAACTACGTGCCGAAGCTGCTGGCACTGAAGAACATCGTCGCCCAATCGGAAGTTCTCGGCGTCAGCCTCGCACCGATTCCCAACCAACCCTATTTCGCGACTGTCAAGAAACCCGGCGACATCGACATCGCCCTCGCCGCGGAACTCGCCGAGATGCCGGTTCGGGAGTTCGTGGCGCTCAATCCCGCTTTCAACCGCCCGGTAGTCACGGGCCAGGCAAAGCTCGTCCTGCCCGCGGACAAGGTCGAGACTTTCCTGGCAAACCTTGAAGATCATGACAAACCGCTGGTCAGTTGGACCGACTACACCCTCAAGCGCGGCGAGAAGATCGATCAGGTGGCCGCACGCTTCGGCTTGAGCGGAAGCAAACTGCGACAGATCAATGGCTTGGGCGCACGCACCAAGCTCGCTGCCGGCCGTACGCTGCTGGTACCGAAAGGCGGAGCGCCCGTGGCAGGTGAATCGCTGTTTGCCGCTCTGCCTCCCGTTCCCAGCGAACCGGAAGCCCATCCTGCGGCGGGCAAAACCAGAAAGTCAGGCTTGCGTGGGAAGCAAGGCAAGGCAGTCAAGGTGGTCGCCAAGTCGGATTCACGCGGCAAGACGGCCAAGGGCGGCGCGCGCGTCACCAAGGTTTACGCATCCCCCAAGGCTTCGCGCACAGTCGCCAAGGCCGCCAAGTCCGACGCAAAGAACGTTGCCGTCAAGAAGGGCGGCTCCCGCTCCTGATCCACGTCCGGCGGCGACCGCCGCCGGAGGCCTCATCCCCGATACAGGTGGCACGCCACGACACGGCTGTCCGACAGCCGCGCCGGCGCCGGATATTCGCGCCTGCAGGCGTCCATGACCCGCGGACAGCGCGGGTGAAAATGGCAACCGGTCGGAGGATTGGAGGGCGACGGGATATCTCCTTTCAGCCGAATCGTGCGCTGCCCAAATTCCGCATCGACCGCAGGCACCGCCGCCAGCAGCGCCTCCGTGTAGGGATGCTTCGGCGCGCGCAGTATCTCCTCCACCGTTCCGCTTTCGACGATGCGGCCGAGGTACATGACCGCCACCTCGTGTGCCAGGTAATCGACCACCGCGATGTTGTGGGTAATGAACAGATAGGATAGTCCTAGTCCCTGCTGCAGTTCCTTGAGCAGGTTGAGGATCTGCGCCTGCACCGAAACATCGAGGGCACTGGTCGGCTCGTCGCACACCAGCAGTCGCGGATTCACGGCGAGGGCGCGCGCGATGGCGATGCGCTGACGCTGACCGCCCGAAAACTCATGTGGATAGCGACCGGCCATGTCCGCATCCAGTCCGACCCTGCGCAACAGCGCGGCGACCTGACGCTGCCGGTCGGCGGCGTGCACGGCGGCCGCGAGTGAAGCCATCCCTTCCTCAATGATGTCACCCACCCGCATGCGCGGATTGAGCGACGCGAACGGATCCTGGAAAATCATCTGCAGGGATCGGCGCAGCGGTCGCATCGCCGCCCGCGAGCGCAGGACCAGATCCTCGCCGTCGAAGACGACGGCACCGGCGTTTGGCTCGATCAGGCGCAGGATCGCCTTGCCGGCGGTAGTCTTGCCGCAGCCGGACTCGCCCACCAGCGCCAGCGTCCGTCCCGCTGCGAGCGTGAGGTCGATACCGTCCACGGCACGGACATGACCATGCACGCGCTTGAGCAGTCCCTTGCGCACCGGGAAATGTACCTTCAGACCGCGCACCTCGAGCAGCGCTTGAGCCTGCCGCGCCTCGGTTCCGGCGGCAGCGGCACCCGGCGCGAGCGCGGACAGCGGCCGCCGCGCTGCCGGATCGTACAGATGACAGCGCACGCGGTGGTCGGCGCTTAGCGCGTGCCACGCTGGCTCTTCCCCGCGACAGCGCTCGAAGGCATGGACGCAACGCTCGACGAAGCGGCAGCCGGCGAACCGACGCGTCAGAGGCGGCACGGTACCGGGAATGGTTTCGAGTTGCACGCCACGGCGGTCGGCGCGCGGAAGCGCCGCAAACAGCTTGTGCGTGTAGGGATGGCAGGCTGCCCGGAAAAACGGTTCGCGCGGCGCCTCCTCGATCAGGCGTCCGGCATACATGACGCCGACGCGGTGCGCCATGCGCGCAACCACGCCGAGATCGTGGGTGATCAGCAGCATCCCCATGCCGCGGCTCTCCTGCACCGCGGCCAGCAGGTCCAGTACCTGCGCCTGGATCGTCACATCGAGCGCCGTGGTCGGCTCGTCGGCGATAAGCAGCTTCGGTTCTCCGGCCAGGGCCATCGCGATCATCACGCGCTGCTTCATGCCCCCCGAAAACTGGAACGGAAACTCCTTCAGCCGGCGCTCCGCATCTGGAATTCCGACGGAATCGAGCAGCTGCGCCGCCCGCAGGCTGGCGTTCCGGCGCAGGTTGGAGTGTCTCGCCAGCACCTCGCCGATCTGCGTCCCGACGCTGAGGACCGGATTGAGGCTGGTCGCCGGCTCCTGAAAGATCATCGCCATCTGCTGTCCGCGCACCTCCCGCATCCGCGCTTCGGTGAGCGCTAACAGATCCTGCCCGTCGAGGCGGACCCCGCCCGAAACGATTCGACCGGCATCAGGCAGCAGGCGCATCAGGGCCAGCGCAGTCATCGACTTGCCGCAGCCGGATTCGCCCAGCAGGGAGTAGGTCTCGCCGCCATGGACGACGAAGGACACGTCATCCACGGCACGCAGCGTGCCGCCGGCGGTTTCGATCCAGGCGCCGAGATTGCTGACCTCGAGTATCGGCCGGGTCACGCTGCCTCCCTCATGCCGCGGCCATGACCGCCTTGCGCGGGCGCGTCATGACGCGCGGGTCGAACGCATCCCGCACCGCATCGGAGAACAGGTTCGCCGCCAGCACCAGGACGAACATGAAGACGAAGGCCGCCGCCAGCGACCACCAGACGACCGGCTCCCGCGACAGCTCCATGCGCGCGGTATTGATCATGGTGCCGAAGCTGATGGTGTTCGGATCGACGCCGATGCCGACGTAGGAAAGCACCGCCTCAGCCAGGACCAGTCCGGAGAAGTCCATGACCACCGCGATCAGCACGATGTGCATCACGTTTGGCAGCAGGTGCCGCGCCATGATGCGGGCATGGGTCACGCCAAACGCCTGGGCCGCCTGCACGTACTCCAGTTCCCGCAGCTTCAGCGTCTCTCCGCGCAGCAGCCGGCACAGCCCGGTCCAGGACGTCACGCCGAGGATGAAGCACAGCGCGAGGAGCCGCGCGTCGGCCCGCTCGGCGGCCGTGGTGAACCATTCGGCATGATTGTCGATGACCACCTGCATCATCAGCACGGCCGCCGCGATGAGCAGCACGCCCGGAATCGAGTTGAGCGTCGTGTACAGGTACTGGATGACGTCATCCACCCAGCCCCCGAAGTAGCCCGCCATGATCCCCAGTGCCACCGCAAACGGCAGCATGACCAGCGTGGTGATGGTGCCGATGACCAACGCCGTGCGGATGCTCTTGAGCGTAAGGTACAGGACATCCTGCCCTACCTTGTCGGTGCCGAAAACGTGGTAGTTCGCAGCCAGCGCTGCGACCGGGCCGAGCAGCGCCAGCACGACCGCCAGCGTCCACAGCACTGCGCCCCATGCGATGTCCATGTCATTGCCGATGATCGTCCGCCATGCCGCGCCGGGCGTCGTGCCATGACGGTAGCCGAGCACCAGGCAAAGACCGCCGGCCGCCATCAGCCAGAAGACGAAGCCCATCCCCAGCCCGCGCAAGGCTGTCGTCGCCACATCGGACACCCAGTCGGCCGGGACATCCTTCAGATGTGCACCGCCGTACTTGAGCCGCGGGAAGTCGCGGTACGTCGTCCCGTCCGAGCGCTCCAGGTTCTCCTTGGCGTAGGAATGGGTGGCGAGCGGCGCCGAATAGGTCTTCTCGGTACGTGCGCGCAGCCCCGCCGCCAGCGCATCGAAGGCCGACACTACTTCCACGGCATAGGCGCCCTCGGCCCTGGCCGCCGCGTTGGTGGCCTGCGCCCCCACCCGATCCAGCCGCGGTCGGTAATGCATCGAGTCCAGCAGCCCCACGCAGACGAACAGGGCCAGCACCGTCAGGGCAGCCATGCCGGCCCGGGACTCGCCAACGCGGCGCCAGGCGGACAGCAAGTGAGCCTGGCGCCGCGTATAAAACGTCGTTGCCACGACCACCGTCGCCAGCAGGAAAATCAGCGCGTCGGTCCACAAGATCACGGGAAGGAAGGGCATTACTCGAAGCGCACGCGCGGGTCGACCAACGTGTAGGAAATGTCGGTCAGCAGCAGACCGATGATGTAGAGAAGCGAGCCGAGAAATACCATCGCCCGCACCACCGCGAAGTCCTGGGCGCTGATGGCATCGATGGTGTAGCTGCCGAGCCCGGGAATACCGAAAAACGACTCCGTGATCAGGCTGCCCATGAACAACAGCGGTACCACCACCACGACCCCGGTGAGGATCGGGATCATGGCGTTGCGCAGCACATGCCGGAACAGGACGATCGCCTCCGACAGGCCCTTGGCGCGAGCGGTGCGAACGTAGTCCTTGCTGATCTCCTCGAGGAAGATGGTGCGGTACCAGCGCGTGCTTGAGCCGATGCCGGCGATCACGCTCACCACCACCGGCAGGAGCAGGAACTTCGCGCCATCCAGGCCCGCCGCATAGCCGGAGATCGGAACCAGGTTCCATATCTTGCTCACCACGTACTGGCCGCCGATGATGTAGAAAAGGCTGGAAATGGACATCATCGCCACACACGCCACCACACCCCAGAAGTCGAAATAGGTCGCGCGGAACAGCACCAGCAGCAGCGCGAACGAGACCGTGACGAACAATCCCATGACGAACACCGGGAGCGCGATCGCCAGGCTGGGCCCCATGCGCGTCTTGATCTCGTGCGCGATGTCGCGCCCGTCGTCAGCGCGGCCGAAGTCGAATACGAACATCTTCGCCGACTTGGAAAAGAAGATGGTATCGGTGAGCTTGTTCACGCCCGGCGCCTGCCGATTCCACAGCAGCGGCCGGTCGTACCCTCGCTCCTCCTTCCACTTCTGGATCGCCTCCGGCGTCACCCGCTTCATGCCCAGTTGCATGCGTGCCATGTCGTCCGGCGTGTTGACGACGAAGAACAGGGCGAAGGTGATGAGGTTAACACCCAGAAGGATGGGAATGGCATAGAACAGGCGGCGGACGATATAGGCGATCACGCCGCCCGCCCTTCGGCCCGCTCGGCGGCTCCCGCCGGTCCGCGATTCGTTCCCAGTGCCCGCTCGCGCCGGCGATAGGCGCGAATCGCCGGCAACACGGAGACCACAAGCAGCCCGGCCATCAGCGTCAGCGGCCACAGCACGGGAGCGTTCCATTCGGTGCGCAGTTGCTCCCGCACCCGGGCATCGATGCGCTGATACTTGAGCGTGTTGTTGCCGACCTTGGTCGGCTTGCGATTGGTGAGCCACACGTGGTGCAGCGAGTAGTCCTTGGGATGAAAACCCCAGACCCAGGGCGCGTCGCGCCGCAGGATGTCCAGCATGCGGTCGATGATAGCCTGCCGCTCGGTACTGTTTTCCATCGCCTTCATCTGCTCGAACAGGGAGTCGAACTCCGGATTGGCGTAGTTGGCGGCGTTCTCGCCCTGGTTTCTCACCTTGCTCTGCGGGCCATAGAGCAGGAAAAGGAAGTTCTCGGGATCCGGGTAATCGGCGTTCCAGCCCCAGTAGAAGAGTTGCGTGTTGCCCTTGCGCACCTTCTCCTGGAAGCGGTTGTAGTCCGTGCTGCGCACCACCAGTTGCACGTTGATCTTCTGGAATTGCTTGACCAGCCAGTCGATGCGCGACTTGGCGCCGACGCCGGCGGACGTCGAGTCCAGATTGATGACCAGGGGCTCGCCGGTTGTGACGTCGCGACCGTCCGGATAGCCTGCTTCGGCCAGCAATTGACGCGCCGCCTCAATGCTTTTGCGCTGGGGCCGGCCGTCGACCCAGTCGTAGACGCGATTGTCGATGCCGGCGCGGCCCTCCCTGTAGCCGAAGATGCCGGGCGGCAGCGGACTCTGGGCCGGTATGCCGCGGCCGTTCTGGAAAATGGAGATGAACTCCTCCTGGTCGATGGCGATGGCGATGGCCTGGCGCAGCTTGCGCGTACGTTCTGCGGTCGCCGGATCGCTGCCGCCCACCACCGGATCGAGCCAGTTGAATCCCATGTAGAAGGTTGACGTCGATACCGACGTCAATAGCTTGATGCCCTGCGCCCTCATGTCGTCGGTGAGCGTCACCTCGCCGCTGCCGGCGACCTGCACCGCCTGGTCGAAGCTGTCCGACGCAATGCCGGAGGCATCATAGTAGCCCTGCAGAAACTTGTTCCAGTAGGGTATCTGCTCCTTCTCGCGCGTGAACACCGCCCGGTCGAACGAACGGCAGGGCCCGGCCGCAGTCCGCCAGCAAGCCGGCATCCCTGTCCGCCGCCTCGCCCACGCATGGATAGGTCTCGCCGCGAAAGTTGGGGTTGCGCGTCAGCACCATTCGCGCATTCGGGTTGTTCTCGGTAAGCATGTAGGGTCCGGTGCCGATGGGGTACCAATCCAGGGTCAAGTTCCTCTCCGCCATGCCGGGCTGGCCGTGGAACTTGTCCGCTTCCCACGGCATGGGCGCGAAGAAGGGCATGGTGAGCCAATAGACGAACTGGGGATACTTGCCCTTGATCTTGACGCGGTAGGTGTGGCGATCGACAACCTCCACACCGGCAAGGGAAAACTGGCGCAGATCGATCCACTCGCCGCGACGCTCGGACGGCAGCCCGTCGTTGTACTGGCGCAGCGCCTCGCTCAATTCCTTCAGGCCGACGATGTATTCGCTCATCAGGCCGAAGATCGGCGAATGCAGACGCGGATGCGCCAGACGCTTGATCTCGTAGACGTAATCCTCGGCGGTGAGTTCACGCGTACCCCGATCCTTGAAATCGGAAAGGGCGTAGACGTCGTGCAGTGCGTTGCCCGGGAGATCGAGGTAGCGGTAGTTGCCGGAGGCGTCCTTCGCCAGCGCCGGGTGAGGCGCGAAGAGAATGCCCGGCTTGATGCGAATTTCGTAGATCGTATAGGCGATCCGGGCCGGATCGCCGTCGTCCGCTAGTCGCTCGCCGCCGGCGCCGAAGTACGCGGCCTTGGGCACGGCCACGGCCGTCGCCGGCACCACCTCGTAGGGCCGCTTGAGGTAGTGGTACTGCAGCGGCGGCTCGTAGATCTGGGCGGTGAAGGTGATCTCGTCCTCGGAGTAGGATTGCACCGGATCCAGGTGCTTCGGCCGCTCCGTGAAGGCGGAGTAGAGGATGTTCTTGCCGCTGTCCTGCG
>CAWGLO010000013.1:0-93461 GCA_963823455.1 uncultured beta proteobacterium | reverse complement strand
GCCCGGTTGCCGCAGGCAGTCCGCGTAGCAGGAAGCGTCGGCCGGCTTCATTGCGATGCAGCGCCGGACATCAAGGTGGTCCGCAGTGCGGCACTCATATCCTGATCCAGTGTCTTGACGCCCTTTACGCAAGCGTGCCGCCGTTCTGCCAATGCGTTCGAACGTTTGCCATGGACTCGGACGTGTGGCCGTCGAGTACGCGCACTTCGATCACGACCTCGGTGCCTCCATCGACCAGCACCGGAAAACCGATCACAAGCTTCGGCCCCAACTCGCGGACGACGATCAGTACCACTCGATCCGGAACCGACGCCTCGGCAGCGGCAGGCGCAGAAGCTGTTCATCGAAAGGCGCGGATGCGGCTGGTTCGCCCGGCAGTGAACGGATATCCGCCCCTGACGACGCAGGGCGAATTGGCGAAGAAGTCCTGAATTCCACGCAGCGCAGCGGCCTCGCGCAGTGCCGGCTCCTTCTGGTCCGGCCGCCACTGCGGCCCCCAGTAACCAGTGCCGAGAACTTCCCGACACCCGACCGGGCATAGCGGCTCCTCCAGGCGCAAGCCGGAAGTCTCGACCTTGGTGGACGCGCAACCAAAAAGCGCAGAACAAACACAGAAGAGGGCGACGAGCCCAAAGGGGCCGGATTGGAATATCTTCACAGATCGAGTCCGCCCCGCCCTGCAGGGGAGCCGTTCGCGGCTTCCGGTTCCCGCCGCGGCCGACCGCGCGGCCTCGCTTCGCGCCGCACCCCGGTCATCTTCTCGATCCTGGCGTAGAAGCGCTCGCTGCCCAGCGGCTGGTTCTGGTTCAGCGCCAGCCGGATGTCGTCGATCACCGCCCGGTCCAGCTGCGCTGCGAAACAGCGCCCGATAGGCGCTGCGGCGCTCCTTGTCGCCGTCACCGAGGGAGCTGTACAGGGCGTGCGGGGTAAGCAGGGTGTCGACCTGTCCCAGGCCGTTCGCCCGGTAACTGCTCCAGCGGTAGTGGGCCGGGTCGTCCACCATCGCCGCCCGCACGGGGTTGAGTTCGATGTAGCGCTGGCAGGCGAGCAGGTAGGTCTGCGCCTGGATGGACGAGGACCTGTAGCGGCTGTCCCACAGCGTCCCGCCGCGCCGGTAGCTGCGATTGACGTACTGCACGTAGCGCCGCCCGAGCGAGATGACGAGCCGCGGCACCGCCTCGGCCTTCTTCGGCGTCAGCAGCAGGTGCACGTGGTTGGTCATCAGGACATAGGCGTGCAGCGCACAGCGGGACTCCTCCAGCGCTTCCCCCAGCCAGTGCAGGTAGCTGAGGTAGTCCTCTTCGCCGAAGAAGCAGGGCTCGCGGTTGTGGCCGCGCTGCACGATGTGCAGGGGAACACCATCCAGGTGAATGCGCGGGCGGCGGGGCATGGAGGCATTCGTAGCACGAAATAAAGCGAGCCTGGCCCCGTTAATTTACTACTTTACGTAAGTGTCTTCGCGTCGCAATAGCACAGTTCCTCGGCGTCCCTTGGTGGAATAGAAGGGACCCCTAAGGGTGTTGCCATCATCTTCAATGTGAAGTTCCTGCGTGCCTTCACCAAACTTCATTGATCCTGTTTCTACGTGTGGCTTCTGATCACGATACTGGAATGTGAAGACGAGAGATGGCTTGGCGCAATTCTGGACGAAGAATGCGCAGGTTCTTAGAGTGGACATTGTTCTGGGACTCTCGACGACCACATCAATCTTCGACCAAGTTTGGGTTATTTCAGCGTCAACGGGGATCTCTTCCGGTTCCGCAGTCTCGGATTTGCTCCTTGCCATAACCCCCTTGTACTTGCCGACGATGCTAGGGACGCCAGCCATGTACGAGAATGGCCTAATCCGCCAAAGATACCGGTCATATAGAAGGACCAGTCCACCATATAACGCGAAGGCCGATGGAACGAGTACGCGCGCAGTAATGTCTTGAAGCAGTGCCGGTACGGTCAGAGATACAAGCAGTGACAGTGCTGCCAGCCAGAAGTGCAACCGAGGCCGAGGGTCTGTATCGATCGTGTAGTTAACCACGGACTCTCTTTCGACGGCTAACGTAGAGCTAACCGGCGCTGCGCGGCTTCAAGTAACAGGGGACAGACCACGTTATTTCGCGGCTGGAACCGATTGCGGATGCATGTGGTTTGCCCGCACTTTCTCGGCCCTGCTTCAAGTTGATCGTCACGTTGAACTTCATAGCATCCGCCATCGCGAGGTTCAGGGGGAAATGCTGTCACAACAGATAGGTCCGGGCAAGAAAAACGTGGTCTGTCCCCGATGGTTCCCGATGGTTCCGATGGTTCCCCGATGGTTCCCCTCTCGAGGTGGAACCGCGCGGGCGGCGTGATGGGAGGCGTCGTAGCATAAATAAAGCGAGCCTAGCCCCTTTAATGCCTAATTGCATTACCGATTTCTCATGTGGCTGTTGTAACGCTCTCGTTGGCGGTCGGCCGCGGCGCGGTCCAAGCAGACACCCTCGGCAATCAACAAATCAGTTAGCGCTTCAGGTTCGTCCTCTTCACGAAACAACTTCCTCTCCCACCGACGCATCTCAGGGGCGGCAAGCCTCTGAACCTCTGCCTCCAAAGACTGCAGGCGGGCGAAATAGCTAGTGCTCCCTTGACCCTCTATTGCGACGTAGCTTGCTGTGCAGAATCGCTCTACGAAGTCGTTTCGAAGTTTTTTCGCGACATTGGCATCATATTCGTCATGCAGATACTCGAAACCAGAGCCGTGGAACGTCTTCTTGAAACGCCACATTCGTCCGGTGCAATAGGCCTGCGAGAACTTGTGGCTTTGCCCTTCATTCCCGCTCCTGTGATAGTTGAATATTCGCCTTCGAAAGCCCATGGACTCCGTATGGGTGCATCCGATGTAGCGAATGCGCTGCTCGTGGTCCCGTAATGCGTAGATGCCAAAGTCCTTTGGTAGATCAATCAAGCGAACGGCTGAAGTGCTGATCAATTGGTCTAGCAGATCTCGGGCGTTCATAGGGCGTCCATCGTTGTTATCGGGAGACAAATTCGCCGGTTAACTCGGTTTGTCCCCAAATCAAACCCGAATCCGGTCATTTCCCCTTGATCCAGTCACGGAAAGCAGCAGATCACCGATGCCGCCCGTGAAATCCGTGAAAGTGCTCGATCCATTGCGCGAGCGCATTCGCTATTTGCACTACAGCATACGGACGGAGGATGTCTATGTCCATTGGGTGCGCGCCTTCATCCGATTCCATGGCCTGCGTCACCCGGCAACCATCGGCGACGGATTCATCGCGCCGGCTTCCCGGCCAGGGCTGCTTCGTACAGCGATCTCATTTCCTCGTCGAACGCGACGAGGATCACCTCCAGCAATGCGGGATTTTCGGCCATCGCACGGCGGCATTCCGCGACGGCGATCTGCGCCGCCTCTGCCTTCGGATAACCGTATGCGCCGCAACTGATCGCCGGAAACGCGATGCTGCGCACGCCGTGTTCGCCCGCCAGCGCGAAGCTGTGGCGATAGCAGGCGGCGAGCAGTTCCGCTTCCCCGTGGCGGCCGCCGTGCCATACCGGTCCCACGGTGTGGATGATGTATTTCGCGGGCAGCCGGAAACCGGGAGTGATGCGCGCCTCGCCCGTGGGGCAGCCGCCCAGGGTGGCGCAATGGGCGCGCAGTTCCGGCCCGGCGGCGCGATGGATGGCGCCGTCCACGCCGCCGCCGCCCAGCAGCGTCGAGTTCGCGGCATTGACGATGGCGTCGATGGCAAGCCGCGTGATGTCTCCCTGAAGGACGCGGATGCGAGGTGCGGAATCGGTCATGGCTGTCGTCCGGTGAGGGCCGTCGCGCGCCGTGCGCTGCGACGGCGCAGGGGCGGCTTGCCGAGCGTCAACACTGGCCGGCACGACGCGACTAGGATGTGTCGGATGGTAGAGCACTGGGAGCATTTCCACCACGAGGCCGATGTCGGCGTGCGCGGCGTCGGACCGACGCGGCAGGCCGCCTTCGCCCAGGCCGCGATCGCCATGACCGCCGTCGTCACCGATCCCGAGTCGGTGGCGGACGCGCAGCGCGGTGGACATCGCCTGCCGGGCGCCGGAAGATGGGCTGCTGCTGGCGGACTGGCTGAACGCGCTGATCCTGGAGATGGCGGTGCGGCACATGCTGTTCCGCCGCTTCGACGTGGTCATCGAGGGCGACCGGCTGCGGGCGACGGCGTGGGGCGAAGCGGTGGATGTGGCGAAGCATCAGCCGGCGGTGGAAGTGAAGGGTGCGACCTACACCGAACTCGACGTGCGCCGGCGGCCGGACGGCTGGTGGGTCGCCCAGTGCGTGGTCGACGTCTGAAGAACCGCAGTCATCGAGGCCATCATGGACCTGTCCCGTTTCGAGCGTCAGTCGGACTACGAGTGGCTCGTCAAGCCGCACGGCCGCATGCGGGTGCCGGCGGTGATCTTCGCCTCGCGCGAACTGATGGAGGCGATGGACGAAAAGGTGTACGAGCAGGTGACCAACGTCGCCATGCTGCCGGGCATCGTCCAGGCCGCCTACGCCATGCCGGACGCGCACTGGGGCTACGGCTTTCCGATCGGCGGCGTGGCGGCCTTCGATCCCGACGAGGGCGGCGTCGATCTCGGCCGGCGGCGTCGGCTTCGACATCTCCTGCGGCGTGCGCACCCTGCACACGGGCCTCGCCCGCGGCGACATCGAGGCCGTCAAGTCGCGTCTGGCCGATGTGCTGTATCGCGCGCATTCCGGCGGGCGTGGGCAGCACCGGAAGCCTGCGGCTGTCGCCTGCGGAAATGGACGCCATGCTCGCCGGCGGCGCCAAGTGGGCGGTGAAGCGCGGCTACGGCGATGCCGCCGATCTGCAGCGCACGGAGGAGAACGGCAGCATGAGGCGGCGCCGATCCGGCGGCGGTCTCCGACCACGCCAAGAAGCGCCAGCGCGACGAGATGGGCACCCTGGGCTCGGGCAACCACTATCTCGAAGTGCAGCACGTGGTCGGCGGTCCACGACCGCAAGATCGCCGACGCCTATGGCCTCGAGGAAGGGGACGTGGTGGTCAGCATCCACTGCGGCTCGCGCGGCCTGGGCCACCAGATCGGCACCGAGTTCCTCCGCGAAATGGTGATGGGGGCGCGGGACGCGGGCATCGAACTGCCCGACCGGGAACTCGCCTGCGCGCCCCTGAACTCGGCCTTGGGCCGGCGCTATCTCGGCGCCATGCGCGCCGCCATCAACTGCGCCCTGGCGAACCGCCAGATCCTGACCCAGCTCACGCGCGAGGCATTTCGCGAAGTGCTGCCGGGCGTGCGCCTGCCGCTGCTGTACGACGTCTCCCACAACACCTGCAAGGAAGAGACGCATGTCGTGGACGGCGTGGCGCGCCGGCTGCATGTGCATCGCAAGGGCGCGACCCGCGCCTTCGGGCCGCATCACGCCGACCTGCCGCCCGAGTTCCGCGAATCCGGCCAGCCGGTCCTGATCGGCGGCAGCATGGGCACCGGCTCCTACATTCTGGCGGGGCTCGCCGGCGGCATGGAAAAGGCGTTCGGCTCGGCCTGCCACGGCGCCGGCCGCGCCATGAGCCGCAATGCCGCCCTCAAGCGCTGGCACGGGCCGGGCGGTGGTGGACGAACTGGCGGCGCGGGGCATCCTGATTCGCAGCCCGTCGCTGCGCGGCGTGGCGGAGGAGGCGCCGGATGCCTACAAGGACGTGAGCGCGGTGGTGGAGGCGGCGGACCGCGGCCGGACTGGCGCGCACCGTGGCGCGCCTGGAACCGCTGATCTGCGTCAAGGGGTGAGCGCCGCCGCCGCGCAGCCGGTCAGCTTGCCGCGATCAGTCCCTGCTTGCGCAATTCCTGGCCGACGATGCGCAGGATCTCGTTCACCAGCACGATCTTGGATTCGGGGTTGACCGTCTCGCTCACCGCGGACCACACCGGCTTGCCGTCGGGCAGGCGGTAGAGCAGGGTTTCCACCAGGATGCGCTGGGTCTCGGTGGTGTAGCCCGGAGTCGTGTAGTAGTTGTAGGCGTAGGGGTAGTAGCCGTAGAACGAGCGGTAGTAGGGCGCGGCCGGGTAGCCGTAGGGGGGAAGGTAGGACGGGGCGAGATAGGTCTGGGGCGGCACATACGTCTGGGTCTTGTCGTGGGACACCAGGCGCGATACCAGCACCGCGTCGAAGCCCTCCTTGGTCAGCTTCGCCTTGATCTTTTCCGGGTCCGGATCGGGTTTGTCGAACATGGTGTAGCTCGCCACGCCGACCGTTCCCCGCGGCATGGTCTGCACGGCGCGGTTTTCCGCCAGCTTGCGGATCGCCTCGTCGGGGTTGATGACCATGACCAGCATCTTCTTGACGGGGCCGCCCTTGTCGTCGGGATCCTTCCAGGTGGAGGCGATATGGGTCGAGGCGCAGCCTGCGGCGAGGATCGCGGCGGCGAGGGCGAGGGTCCATCGCGCCGCCGTCTCCAGCTTCGAAGTGAATTGCATGTCCGGGCTCCTGTGGGAGTGCATGGGCGCTATGGTAGCGCAGGCGGTGGGACAGAGTGTGACGGGGTCGGCCGCGCTCAGTGAAAATTCCGGCTGCGGCTGACGAGCCGTCCGAGCAGGGTCGAATGGTCCACCAGCCGTTTGGCGACGAGGTGCACCACCTCGCCTTCGCGCTGCAACTGGCCATAGACTCCCAGCAGTCGGGCGCCGAGCAGTTCCCCGCGCTGCCTTTCCACCAGATCGGCATGAACGATGACGTTGGCCATGCCGGTCTCGTCCTCGAGGGTGACGAAGACCACGCCGCTGGCGGTGCCGGGCCGCTGGCGGCAGGTGACCAGTCCGGCGGTGCGGGCGAGCTTGCGGTCGGGGTAGGCGTTCAGCTCCTCGGCGGTGACGAAGCGCAGGCGCGCCAGTTGCCGCCGCAGCAGGGCCAGCGGATGGCGTCCCAGGGTAAAGCCGAGGGCGCGGTAGTCGGCCACCAGATCTTCGCCTTCGCTGGGCGGAGGCAGTTCCAGCCGCTGCTCTTCGATGCGGGCGTCTTGCAGCAGCCGCGGCAGGGGCAGGGCGGCGGCGGCCTGCCAGCGGGCCTGGCGGCGGTGGCCGGCCAGTTGCGCGAAGGCGCCTGCGGCGGCGAGCAGGCGCAGGTCGCGGGCATCGAGCCGTGCCCGGGCGGCGAGGTCGTCCACGCTGTCGAAGGGCTGCGCGCCGCGGGCGCGGACGATGCGCCGGGCAGTGTCGTCTGGCAGGCCCGTCACCAGGCGCAGGCCGAGCCGGACGGACGGTGCCGGCCGCGGCAAAGCCTGCAACCCCGGCGCCGCGTTTCTCGCGTGCTCCGCGCCTCCTGCGCCTTCCAGGGCGCACTCCCATTCGCTCACCGTCGCATCGACGGGCAGCACTTCGACGCCGTGGCGCTGCGCGTCCTGGATCAACTGGGCCGGCGCGTAGAAACCCATCGGCTGGGAGTCGAGCAGGGCGCAGAGGAAGGCCGCCGGCTCATGGCGCTTGAGCCAGGCCGAGACATAGACCAGCAGCGCGAAGCTGGCGGCGTGGGACTCGGGGAAGCCGTATTCGCCGAAACCGAGGATCTGCTGGTAGATGGCCTGGGCGAACTCGCGGGCGTAGCCGCGCGCCAGCATGCCATCGACGAGACGGGCTTCGAAGCTGGTCGATGCCGCCCTTCCTGCGCCAGGCCGCCATCGGGCGGCGCAACTGGTCGGCCTCGCCGGGCGTGAAGCCGGCGGCCACCACGGCAAGCTGCATCACCTGCTCCTGGAAGATGGGCACCCCCAGGGTGCGCTCCAGCACCTGCTGCACCGCCGCCGACGGATAGGTCACCGGCTCGATGCCCTGGCGCCGGCGCAGGTAGGGATGCACCATGCCGCCCTGGATCGGGCCGGGGCGCACGATCGCCACCTCGATCACCAGATCGTAGAAGCGGCGCGGCTTCAGGCGCGGCAGCATGGACATCTGGGCGCGCGACTCCACCTGGAACACGCCGACCGAGTCGCCGCGGCTCAGCATCTCGTAGACCGCGGATCTTCCGCCGGCACGTCGCTCAGGGCGATGGGCCGGCCGTGCCGGCGCGAGGCCAGGTCGAGGGCGCGGCGGATGGCGCTGAGCATGCCCAGCGCCAGCACGTCGACCTTCAGCAGGCCGAGGGCGTCCAGGTCGTCCTTGTCCCACTGGATCACGGTGCGCTCGGCCATGGCGGCGTTCTCGATCGGCACCAGGCGCGACAGCGGCCCGCGCGAAATGACGAAGCCGCCCACGTGCTGCGACAGATGGCGCGGAAAGCCGATCAGCGCCGTGGCGAGTTCCAGCAGCTTCTTCACCCGCGCCTGCTCCGGATCGAAGCCGGCTTCGCGCAGGCGCTCGGACAACTGCTCGCGCTGGTCCCACCAGGCGAGGTTGCGCGTCAGCTCGTCGAGGCGGTCGGCGTCGAAGCCGAGCGCCTTGCCCACGTCCCGCAGCGCGCTCTTGGGCCGGTAGGTGACGAGGGTGGCGGCCAGGGCGGCGCGGTCGCGGCCGTACCTGGCGTAGAGGTACTGGATGACCTCCTCGCGCCGCTCGTGCTCGAAGTCCACGTCGATATCCGGCGGCTCGTCGCGTTCCCGCGAGATGAAGCGCTCGAACAGCATCGACATGCGCGAGGGGTCCACCTCGGTGATGCCCAGCGCGTAGCACACCGCCGAGTTGGCCGCCGAGCCGCGCCCCTGGCAGAGGATGCCGCGGCCGCGGGCGAAGGTGACGATGTCGTGGACGGTGAGGAAGTAGGGCTCGTACTTGAGTTCGGCGACGAGGGCCAGCTCGTGCTCGATCAGGCTACGGACTGCGGGACGGGACGGCTCCGGCATCCGCGGTCGGCTTCCCGCCGGGCGTTCGATCCGGGCGGCCGAAGCGCCACCGCAGGCCGTCCTCCACCAGGCTGCGCAGGCGGCTGGCCGGCGTCTCGCCCGGCGGGACCAGCTCGTCCGGGTATTCGTAGCGCAATTCGTCCAGGGAGAAGCGGCAGCGCTCGGCGATGCGCAGCGTTTCCGCCAGCAGGTGCGGCGGGTAGAGCCGCGCCAGGACCGGGCGCGAGCGCAGGTGGCGCTCGCCGTTGGCAAACAGCGCCGTCCCCGCCGCCTCGAGGGGAGTCTTGCAGCCGCACCGCCGTCAGCACGTCCTGCAGCCTGCGCCGGCCGCGCACGTGCATGTACGCACCGCCCGCCGCCACGGCGGGCAGGCCGCTCGCCGCTGGCGAGATCGAGCAGTTGCGCCAGCCGCGCCCGGTCGTCGGCGCCGCGGTGCAGTTCCACTGCCAGCCAGGCGCGGTCCGGGAAGCGTTCCCTCAGCCAGCGGGCATGGCGAGGCAAGGCCGGGTGCTCGTCCTCGCCCCTCTCCCCCGGCCCCTCTCCCGCGGGGGGAGAGGGGAGCGTCGTGACCGGCTGCGCCGGTGGAATCAGGACGGCGAGGCAGTCGGCTAGCCCCCTCTCCAGGTCGGCCATCGTCAGGTGGTACTCGCCCTTGGCCGCGGCGCGGCGCCCGTGCGTGATCAGTTCGGAGAGATTGCCGTAGCCGTTGCGGTTGGTGGCCAGCAGCACCAGTTGCGGGCCGTCGGCGAGGGCGATCTCGGTGCCGATCATGAGCCGGAGCCGGGTTCCCCGGGCCGCCAGATGGGCGCGCACCACGCCGCTCAGCGTGCACTCGTCCGTGATCGCCAGGGCGTCGTAGCCTGCCGCGAGGGCGCGCTCCACCAGTTCCTCCGGGTGCGAAGCGCCGCGCAGGAAGCGTGAAGTTGGAAAGGCAGTGCAGTTCGGCGTAGGCGGGGAGCATGGTGCTGGGCCTGCATCGGGAAACTGTATATAAACACAGTCATCGATGCAAGCCACAGCGCAAACCGCCGCCGCGGCGGATTGCGGCCGGATTCCCCGCCTGCCGGCGCCGCTCAGAAGGAGCGGTCGTGGGCGAGGGATTCCTTGGGACCGCGGAAGATCAGCGGATGCACCGTGGCGCTGCGCTGCGCCGCTTCGGCTTGCGCCACCGCCTCGTCGACGCGGTGATGATGGGGCGAGAACTCGCACACCGGATCGGCGGCGGCCGGATCCTGGGCCAGCATGTAGGCCTGGCAGCGGCAGCCGCCCAGATCCTTTTCCTTCTCCGGGCAACTGGCGCAGGGCTCCTTCATCCAGCCGGTGCCGCGGTAGCGGTTGAAGCCTTCGGATTCGTACCAGATCTCGCCCACGTCGGCATCGCGCACGCTGGGAAAGGCCAGCCCGGGCAGCATGCGCGCGGTGTGGCAGGGCAGGGCGGTGCCGTCGGGCGTGACGGTGAGGAAGACGCTGCCCCAGCCGTTCATGCATTTCTTGGGGCGCTTCTCGTGGTAGTCGGGCACGACGAAGAAGATCTTCATGCGCCGGCCGAGCCGTTCGCGCCACTCGTTGGTGATGCGCTCGGCCTGCACCAGTTGCTCCTTCGACGGCAGCAGGTGGTCGCGATTGAGCAGGGCCCAGGAGTAGAACTGGGTGTTGGCCAGCTCCAGGTATTCCGCGCCCAGTTCCGCCGCCATTTCGATGATGCGTCCGATGTGATCGATGTTGAGGCGGTGGATCACCACGTTCATCACCATCGGATAGTCGTGGCTCTTGATGAGGTGGGCGATGTTCTGCTTCAGTTCGAAGGTGCGGGTATGGGAAAGGAAGTCGTTCACCTCGCGCGTCGAGTCCTGGAACGAAAGCTGGATGTGGTCCAGCCCCGCCTGCTTGAGCGCGGCGATGCGCGGTTCGTTGAGACCGACGCCGGAGGTGAGCAGGTTGGTGTAGAAGCCCAGCCGGTGCGCCTCGCCCACCAGGATTTCCAGGTCCTCGCGCAGCATCGGCTCGCCGCCGGAGAAGCCGCACTGCACGGCGCCGGTCTGGCGCGCCTCGCGCAGCACGCGCAGCCATTCGTCCGTCGTCAGCTCGTCCTCGCGGCGCGCGAAATCCACCGGGTTGTAGCAGAACACGCAATGCAGCGGACAGCGATAGGTAAGCTCCGCCAGCAGCCACAGCGGCGGGCCGGGGCGAGCCGTCGCAGAGGCGCCGTTCATGGAGCCACCCAGCCCTGTTTCGCGGCGATGTCGAGGAATGCGCCGACGTCGCCGGAAAGGTTCGTGGCGCCGAAAGCCTGCTCCAGTTCGGCCACGATCATGTCCACCGTGCGCGTGCCGTCGCAGCGCTTGAGGATTTCCGCCGCGCTGGCGTTGAGCTTCACCATGCCCTCGGGGTAGAGCAGCACGTGCGCCTGCTGCGCTTCCTCCCACTGCAGGCGGAACAGCCGCGCCAGGCGCGGCCGCGCGGCGGGATCGATGGCGGCGGCAGGGTTCACGGATTCAACCCGTACTTGATCTGCATGGCGTCGAGCATGGACCACAGGATGTCGAGCTTGAACTGCAGGATCTCCAGGGCGCGCTGCTGCAGCTTGCGCGTGTCGAAGTAATTCAGCGTGACGGCGAGCCCCTGTTCCACGTCGCGCCGCGCCTGGGTCACGCGGTTGCGGAAGTACTGCAACCCCTCCGTGTCGATCCAGGGATAATGCGTCGGCCAGTTGGCGAGCCGTTCCTTGTGGATGATCGGCGCGAACAACTCGGTGAGGGAGGCGCACACCGCCTCCTGCCACGGCTGCCGGCGCGCGAAATTGACGTAGGCGTCCACTGCGAAGCGCACGCCGGGAATCACGTGGCGCAGGTCGGTGATCTCCTCGCGCGTGAGTCCGGTGGCCTCGCCCAGACGAATCCAGGCTTCGATGCCGCCGGCGTCGCGCGTTCCGCCCAGTTCGTAGCCGTCGTGGTCCAGGATGCGCTGCACCCAGCCGCGCCGCATCTCCCGGTCCGGGCAGTTGGCCATGATCGCCGCGTCCTTGATCGGAATGGCGATCTGATAGTAGTAGCGGTTTGCCACCCAGCCGCGGATCTGGTCGGGCGTAGCCTTGCCCGAGTTGAGCATCACGTTGAACGGGTGATAGATGTGGTAGCCGGCGCCTTTCTCCCGCAGCGCCGCCTCGAATTCGTCGTGGGTCCAGGGGCGGTCGGGCGCGGCGTTCATAGCTCGATCTCCATGCCGTCGTAGGCGACCTCGATGCCGTGCTCGGCGAGCAGCCGGCGCTCGGCGCTGTCCTCGTCCAGGATCGGGTTGGTGTTGTTGATGTGGATCAGGATCTTGCGCGTCGTCGCGGGCAGACGATCGAGCTGCTCGATCATGCCGCCCGGCCCCGACTGGGGCAGGTGGCCGATGTCGCGCGCCGTCTTGGCGGAGATGCCGAGCCGGATCATCTCGTCGTCGGTCCAGAAGGTGCCGTCCACCAGGACGCAGTCGGCGGCGTGCAGCGCCTGCCAAACATGGGGTTCGATCTCGCTCAGCCCGGGCGCGTAGAAGGCCGACCTGCCGCTTTCGGCGTCGGCGATGGTGACGCCGATGTTGTCTCCGGGCTGCGGCGCGTCGCGGTGCGGCGAGTAGGGCGCGGCCTTGCTGCGCAGCGGCACGGCGGAAAAGCGCAGCCCGCCGGCGGCGGGAATCCGGAAACCCTCGGCAGTGAAAGGCAGCGCGTGGCGGCTTACGCCGCAGAAGTGGTCCAGCACGCGAAAGATCGGGTTGCCCTGGGTAAGGTCGGCGTGGACCGCATCGGAGCACCAGACGTCGAGCGGTCGGCCCCGTTCCCGCAGCATGTAGAGGCCGGTGGTGTGATCCACCTGGCCGTCGATGAGGACGATGGCCTGGATGGCGGTGTCACGCAGTGCCCGCCCCGGCTGCAGCGCCGGCGTGGCCTGGATCTGCTGCAGGATGTCGGGCGAGCAGTTGAACAGCACCCAATCGACGCCGTCGCCGCTGGCGATGATGGACGATTGCGTACGCCGCAGCGCGCGCAGCGTGCCCTTGCGCACGCCGTCGCAGTTGCGGCAGTTGCAGTTCCATTGGGGAAATCCGCCGCCGGCGGCGGCGCCGAGCACACGCAGGCGCATCCTGTCAGTCGGAGAAAAAGTGCGCCGGCAGAGCGAAACCGGGGCGGGCGAAGAAATCCGGCGCCGACGAGGCACCGCAGCGAAGCGGCGCGAAGCCGCGCCGGTCCGGCCGGCACAGCACCGGCCGAAGCGAACCGGCGTCAGCGATTGGCCACGTACATCGTGATTTCGAAGCCGAAACGGAAATCGCAGGCTTGCGGTGTTTCCCAGGTCATGGTGTGTCTCCTCTCTGTCGGTTACGGGACTGCGCCCGAATGTGCGACTGCATGTCCGGCCGGGTTGGCGCCGAAAACCCGGCGCCCAACTCCTGGACTCGTGATCGCGGAATAATTATCAATGCCGGACGAGGACGGCGCTTCGGCAAAAGCCTGAAACGCGCCTCATGATTTTCATGAGTCGCCGGGCGATGCGGGAGACGCCGACCGCGGCCGGCTACAATGCGGTCATGGCGGCGGCAATCGAACTCCATCCCGAAATCGAGCCCTTCGACACGGGCTGGCTGGATGTCGGCGACGGCCATCGCCTCTATTTCGAGCAGGTCGGCTGCCGGGAGGGTCTGGCGGCGGTGTATCTCCACGGCGGTCCCGGCAGCGGCTGCAGCCCGCGCCAGCGCCGCTTCTTCGATCCGCGGCGCTACCGTGCCGTGCTGTTCGACCAGCGCGGCAGCGGCCGCAGCACTCCCCGCGGCGAGACCCGCCACAACACGACCGAACACCTGATCGCCGACATGGAGCGGTTACGCGCCCATCTCGACATCGAGCGCTGGCTGGTGGTCGGCGGTTCCTGGGGCGCCAGTCTCGCCATCGCCTACGCGGCGCGCCACCCCAACTCGGTGGCCGGACTGGTGCTGCGCGGCGTGTTCCTGACCGGCCGGCGCGATCTGGAGTGGTTCTTCCAGGAATCTGCGGCCTTCGCGCCCGACGCCTGGCAGCGCTTCGCGGCGATCGCGCCGCAGCGGCGCCGGCGCAATCTGCTGGACTACCTGGCAGCGCAGCCTGGCGGGCGGCGATCCGGACCAGGCATTGCGGGTGGCGACGGCGTGGGCGCGCTACGAGCAGGCATTGAGCGGCGGCCCGGCGGCGCCGACGCCGCGAAGCGGCGCCAGGAACGGAGGCGGCGCTGCGCCTCGTCGACAAGTACCGGGTGCAGGCCCATTACCTCAACCGTCGCTGCTTTCTCGGCGAGGCCCGGCTGCTCCACTGCACCAGCCTGCTGCAGCGCATTCCCGCCGCTCTCGTGCATGGGCGCCTGGACCTGGTGTGCCGGCCGGCGAACGCCTGGCGCGTGCACCGCACCCTATATGGCAGCCGCTTGTCCTTGGTCGAAGGCTGCGGTCACGATCCCTTCGTGCCGGCGATGGCGCGCTGCCTGACCGGCGTGATCGATCATTTCGCGGCGCACGGCGACTTCGCCGGCTGGAGCGCGACATGAGCCTTCGCCTGAAGATCAATCTCCTCGTCGCCCTGCTGATGGCCCTGTTCGTCGGCGTGCTGGTGGCGCTGCAGATCGACAACACGCGGCGCAGCGTGCATGAGGAGGTGGATGCGGCGAGCCTCGTCACCACCCAGTTGCTGGGCCGCATCAGCCGCATCTACAGCGGGGCGGGACTGCCGGCCCTGGCCGATTTCATCGCCCGCCTCGGACGCGTTCGGGCCAACGACATCGCACTGTACGACGAGACCGGCCGGCTGATGTTCCGCACGCCGCCGTCCGCGTACAAGTTCGGCCGCGACGCGCCGGCCTGGTTTTCGGCGCTGGTGCTGCCGCAGATCGAACGCAGGGAGATCGCGCTGGCGGGAGGAGCGAAGCTGGTGATCGAGCCGGACGCATCCCGCGCGGCCCTCGACGGCTGGGACGAACTGGTGCTGATGGTGGAGGTGGGCGGAATTCTGTTCGTCCTCGGCAACGTGCTCGTCTTCTGGCTGCTGGGGCGCGCCATTTCGCCTCTGGAACGCGTCGTGGACGGGCTGGCGCGCATGGAGAGCGGCGATTTCCAGACGCGGCTGCCGCCCCTGCCGGGGTTCGAAGCGGGGCGCATGAGCAGCGCCTTCAACCGCATGGCGCAGGCGGTGGAGGAGAGCATGGCCGCCAAGCGTGCGGCGGCGCAGGCGGAGGCGCGCCTCGTCGCCCATCGCGAGCTGACGCAGCAGTTGCAGACCCGTATCGAGGACGAGCGGCGCGCCATTGCGCGCGAGCTGCACGACGAGCTGGGCCAGTCCGTCACCGCCATCAAGAGCATCGGACTGGCCATCGCCCAGCGCGCCCACGGCAGCGATGACACGATCGAGCGTTCGGCGCGGATGGTGGTGGACACCGCCGGACACATGTACGACTCCACCCACCGCATGATTTCGCGGCTGCGGCCGCTGGCGCTGGACAACCTCGGGCTGGCCGATGCACTGGAGGACATGGTGGCCGCCTGGCGACTTCAGCATCCCGGCCTGCATTTCGGCCTGCGCTGCGGCGAACTGCCCGGCGAACTCGGCGACGCCGTGAAGATCACCGCCTATCGCATCGTCCAGGAGGCGGTCACCAATGCCCTTCGCCACGCCGCGGCGCAACGCATCGACATCGACCTGCAGCACGCAGGCGGCGAACTCGCCATCGTGGTCAGGGACGACGGCCGCGGCCTGTCGGGAGAGGCCGACGAGGGCGGACGCTACGGCCTGCGGGGCATGCGGGAACGCGCCAGCGCCCTCGGCGGCCGTGTCGACGTCACCCGGCGGCGCAGGGCGGGGTATGCGTGGAGGCGCGTCTGCCGCTGGCGGCGGAGCAGCCGGCATGAGCGGCAAGACGCGGGTCATGCTGGTGGACGATCACGCGGTGGTGCGCATGGGTTTTCGCATGCTGCTGGAAGCGACCGACGACATGACGGTGGTGGCGGAAGCCGAGACCGGCGAGGCGGCCTACCAGACGTTCCAGGACGCCGCGCCCGACGTCATCGTCATGGACCTGGCGATGCCGGGCGCCGGCGGCATGGAGGCGGCCAAGCGCATCCTCGCCCGCGACAAGGGCGCCCGCATCCTGGCCCTGTCGGCCCACGAGGACCCGAGCCATGCGCGGCACATGCTCAAGGCCGGCGCTCTCGGCTACCTTTCCAAGCGCAGTGCACCGGAGGCGCTGATCGATGCCATCCGCCAGATCGCGGCCGGGCGCATGTATGTCGATGCCATCGTCGCCCAGCGCATGGCGATGCAGGAGTTCCGCGGCGAGACCAATCCGGTCGGACTGCTGTCCGAACGCGAGTTCGAGATATTCCTGCAACTGGCGAAGGGGCTTTCGGTGAACCAGATCGCGGAGATCCTGACGCTGAGTCCGCGCACCGTCGGCACCCATCTCTACAACATCAAGCAGAAACTCAATGTCTCCAATCAGGCCGAGATTGCACTGATTGCGGTGCGCCACGGGCTGATCGAAACCTGAGTCGGGGCCGCCGGCCCGTGCGTGGCGCAGCGCAGGACTGTAATCGCAGCGTCACGCGCGCTCCGTAGCATGCGCGGCGCGGTCCGAAAGTTGACCGTACCCCCGTCCCAAGGAGAGACACCAAAATGAATCGCAGTCTGCAAATGAAGCATCTGACGCTCGCGGTGGCCGCGGCGGCGTTGAGCTCGGGGTCCGCCCTGGCCCGCGACGACACCGATTTCGGCCTGAAAATGCAGAACATGCTGAACGACCGGTCGCAGCAGTTGTTCGGCGTTCAGGAGCCGCTCGCCGCGTCCGCCCCCGCCACCACCGGCCCCTACCGTAGCGCCACGCAGAAGGCCGGCGATCAGCTCCTGTTCGCCAGAGGGCTGAAGGTCGAGTACCTGACCCGCGACGCCGCCAACGCCACGGACATGATGGCGTTCTACCCCGCGGCGCGGCCGACTCATCTCATCACCTGCGTCGAAGGCGGCCGCCAGACCCTGGCCAACGGCAAGCTCAATCCGTCGGTGCAGCGCATCGATCTGAGGAGCGGCACGGTGGAAACCCTGTTGCGCGGCATGACCGCCTGCGACGGCATCCGCACTACGCCCTGGGGCACCATCCTGGCCACGGAAGAGACCGGCAGCGGCGGCGCCTACGAGATCATCGATCCGCTCGACACCACCGAGAACACGGTGACCGACCGCACCCTCGGCACCATTGCCGGGCCCACCGCGGGCAACATCGTCAAGCGCACGGCGCTGCCGACCATGGCCTGGGAAGGCTTGGCGGTGCTGCCCAGCGGTGTGGTGATCGCCGGCGACGAACTGCGGCCCGGCACCGGCACGGCCGACGCCGACGGCGGCGCCATCTTCAAGTTCGTTCCCGCCAGTCCGCGCAGCGGCGGCGGCCCGATCGCCGATCTGGCGGATTCCCCGCTTGCCGCGGGAGACGTGTTCGCGCTGCAGGTGTCCTGCGTCAACAACGCCCAGCAGTACGGCCAGGGTTGCGAGATCGGCAACGCCGCGTGGCTCAGGGTGAACGCCGCCACCGCGCGCCGCGATGCCGACGCCGCCGGCGCCACCGGTTACTATCGTCCCGAAGACCTGCACCAGGATCCGCTCTACGCCGATCCCGCCAATCCCGACGCGGTGCGCTTCTGCTGGGCCAATACCGGCAACGAGGACGGGAAGAACTACGGCGAAGTGGTGTGCGGCGTCGACGCCAGGCCTCTTACGGCGAGTGCCACGGAGCGTACGGTGGCGGTCAATCGCTTCGTCGAGGGCGACGCCGACTTCAATTCCTTCGACAACCTGGACTTCCAGCCCAGGACCGGCAATGTCTATGTGATCGAGGATCACGACAACGGCGACGTCTTCGCCTGCCTGCCCGACGGTGCCGACCGCGATATCAAGACGGACGGCTGCGTCAGGATTCTGTCGGTGAAGGATTCGTCGGCCGAACCGACCGGCTTCCTCTTCGCCGACGACGGCGAGACGGCCTATGTCTCGATCCAGCATTCCGACGACGCCAACATGCCGTTGTTGGATGGCTACGGCACCGACGACATCATCCGCATCACGGGATTCAAAGTCAGGAAGTAGATCGATTCACGAGCATCAGGCGGGCCGCGCTGCGGCCCGTTTTTTTTTACGCGAACCTGCCGTGCAGGTACCAGTCGTGGGGCGGCGCGAGTTCGCGGAAGATCCACAGCATCTCCTCGCCGGGCGCGGTGGCGATGAAGTAGTCGCGCGTCGCCTCGGCGTCATCCCACCAGCCCGCCTCGATGCGCTCCGGCCCCGCCAGCAGTTGCAGCGGGCCGTGCCAGCAGGGTTGGGTGTCGCGTACTTCCAGCCGTTGCGGATGGGCCAGCAGCCACAGGGGGCGCGGCGGAAGACGGTCGGGGAGACAGCCTGCCGTGCCGGGCTCGGCGATCTGCCAGGCGCGCTCCGGGCGGTGGTCAGCCGCCGCACGCAGGCCCGTGACGGCTTCGTTCCCGAGCCGTGCCCGCAGCCGCTGGACGAGGAGTTGGCGCTCTTCGGCGGCGCCGCGGGTATCGCCGAAGAGACTGGCGCTGGCGCCGGGCTGGGGGTGGATTTCGTCCGCCTCCAGCGCCAGCGCCGTGGCCGGCCGTCCCAGTTCCAGCCGCGCCAGATGCTCCCGCGCCAGCAGCATGAAACGCGTTTCGTCGCGGCTGGCCGAGCCGAGGCGGATGGCGAGCGGCGTGGGTGGTGCGTCCTCGTGCTCGATGCGCAGCACAAAATGCTCGATGCCGGCGTGGCGCGCGGCGAGACAGGCGGCAAGGCCGACGAACAGGCGGCGCGCGGCGAAGAGGAGGGTTTCGCTGCTGTCCGAGGGCACGGCCAGTTCGAGGCGCGCCGCGTAGGTGGCAGGAGGAACGAACCACCGGCGCGGATCGGGCAGCCTCCCCGTCGCCTGGTCGAGCGCCTGGGTGAGCGGCGCCGCGCCGCGCCGCGCCAGCCCCGCCCGCGGCAGCCGGAAGCAGTCCGCCAGCGTGACGGCGCCGATCGAAAACAGCATCTCGATCGTCTCGGGCGGCGCATCCAGCACATCCAGGGGCAGAGGCGCGAGCACCTGCTGCAGATCGTCCGCCTGCTCTATCAGGACGTGGCGGCCGGAGCGGGCGAGCCAGCGCGCGGCGCGCGGCGTCGGGGCGGCGGCGATCTCGGCGGCGAAACCGAGATCGCGGCAATCCTGCCCGATGCGCTGCATCAGGGCTTGCGCGCCCCCGAACAGGCGCAGGCTGGCGTCGACTTCGAGCAGCACGCAGGCCGGGGCATCGAGGCTGACGCCGGGGGTGAACTGGAGCGCCCAGGCGGCGATTTCCTGCAATGCGTGCTGCTCGGCGCGCTCGTCGCGCGGACGGACGGCAAGCTCGGGTGCTAGTGCCAGTGCGCTGGCCACGCCGAGACCGGCATGCACGCCGCGCCGCTGGGCTGCCGCATTCGCCGCCACGATGCGGCGAACGCGGGAAACCGCGTCGGCCACCGCCAGCGGCTGCGGTTCAGGCGCAGCACGCTGGAATACCTGCAGCGGCAGATTCGGCAGATAGAGGGCGAACCACAGCATCGTTTCGTGCCGGGCGATCGAGGTCGAGCAGCAGCGGCCGCGTCAGGAGCGCGCCGCGGCGCTTGAGCACATGCACCGCAAGCCGGCCGCCGGCGGGCTCCAGCGACAGGCGCAGGGGGGCGGGAGAGAAATCGCGGGCCGCGCAGGCGGGGCGGAACAGGAAGGCGGTCGTGCGCGTGCCTTCGGCGGCGAGTTGCAGGCGGCGCAGCGATTGATGATCGGGCACGGCCAGCCACGACAACACCGCGCTGCAGCAGTCGGAAGCGAGGGCCTGGCGCGTCGTCCACAGCGCCTCGCTGGTGGAGCGCGGCGTGACCACGACGAGGCGCGACAGATCCATGCCCGTTGCCTGCAATGCCGGTGCGTAAGGAGTGTGGGGCGGCGCGATCCAGACGATCCAGCGCGCTTCCTGCCGCGACAGGCGGGCCAGCGCGGGGGCCAGCAGCGACATTTCGCCGATGCCCGCGCGCGCCGGCAGGATCTCGGTCAGCGCCCCCTGCGGCCAGCCGCCGCCGGGCAGCACGTCGTCCAGCGTGGCGAAGCCCGTCGGCACACCGGCCAGGTCCGGGGCAGCCAGGCTGTTGCCGTGCCAGAGGAGGGGTTGATCCGGAACGGCTTGTAATGAAGCGGACATTGATTGAATTTGCTCGGGTTTCTAACGGGGCGAACAAACCGTCGGCTTTTGGAAGATCAGGCGATTTTTCCGTTGCGCACCAAGCCCACCGCGATGCCCTCGATCGCCAGCGCCTCGCGCTTGAGGTCGACGCTGATGGGGGCGAAATCGGGGTTTTCCGGCAGCAGTTCCACCATGCTGCCGCGGCGCCTGAGGCGCTTCACCGTGACCTCGTCGTGCGAGGCGGGCGACCACGATCTGGCCGCTGCGCGCCTCATCCGTCTTGTGCACGGCGAGCAGGTCGCCGTCGAGGATGCCGACATCGCGCATGCTCATGCCGCGCACCTTGAGCAGGTAGTCGGCGCGCGGCTTGAAGAGGCCGGGGTCGATCTGATGGCGGCTCTGGATATGGGCTTCCGCCAGGATCGGCTGGCCGGCGGCGACGCGCCCGATGAGGGGGATGCCGAGTCCTTCGGTGAGGCGGATGCCGCGGGCGGCGCCCGCTTCGATGGTGATCATGCCCTTGCGCTCCAGCGCCCGCAGATGGTCCTCGGCGGCGTTGGCGGAGCGGAAGCCGAGTTGGCGTGCGATCTCGGCGCGGGTCGGCGGATAACCCACGGCTTCGATGGCGTCGCGGATCAATTGCAGGATTTGCGCCTGGCGCGGCGTGAGGTTTTCGTCGGACATGTCAGTCTCCGTTCGATGACTGTAATTTTATACAGTATTCGGGCAAATGCAAGCCTCGTCTGCGCGGCGCATCGCCGGCCGGCAGCGGAGCCACGGCCGATCAATCCATCACCAGTACCGCCGCACCCTGGAACCGTCCATGGCGCAGATCGTCGAGCGCCTCGTTCGCATCCACCAGCCGGTAGCGCTTGGTCTCGGTCCGCACTGCCACCTTCGGCGCCAGGGCAAGAAACTCTTCGCCGTCGCGGCGCGTGAGGTTCGCCACCGATTTCACGCTGCGTTCGCCCCACAGGATCGAGTAGGGGAAGGAAGGGATGTCGCTCATGTGGATGCCGGCGCACACCACGGTGCCGCCTTTTTCCACCGCGGACAGCGCCGCCGGCACCAGCGCGCCGACGGGCGCGAAGATGAGGGCGGCATCCAGTCTGACCGGCGGCGCCTGATCCGAAGCGCCGCTCCACACTGCTCCCAGTTCGCGCGCGAAGCCCTGTGTCTCGACATCGCCGGTGCGCGTGAAGGCGAAGACTTCGCGTCCCTGGTATTTTGCGACCTGGCAGACGATGTGGGCCGCCGCGCCGAAGCCATAGATGCCGATGCGGCGCGCCTCGCCCGCCATCGACAGGGCGCGATAGCCGATCAGTCCGGCGCACAGCAGCGGCGCGAGCGGCGCGGCGTCGCCGCCATCCGTCATCGGGAAGGCGTAGCGCGCGTCGGCCAGCGCATATTCCGCGTATCCGCCGTGGATCTGATAACCGGTGAAGCGCGCTTCGTCGCAAAGGTTTTCGCGCCCGCCCGCGCAATGTCGGCATACGCCGCAGGTCCAGCCCAGCCACGGTACCCCGACGCGCTGACCGGCTTCGAATCCGCGTACCTCGCGACCGGTGGCGACGACCCGGCCCACGATTTCGTGCCCGGGGATGATGGGCATTCTCGGATTCGGCAGTTCGCCGTCGATCAGATGCAGGTCGGTCCGGCATACGCCGCAGGCCTCCACCCGCAGCAGGATCTGGCCTGCCGCAGGATGGGGCACCGGCATCTCGGCTGGCCGCAGCAATTGGCGCGGCTCTGCAAGCAGCATGGCGCGCATGGTACGGGTCACGATGGCTCTCCTCGAACGGATCAGGGGGAAATCGGCAGGGCTTCGTTGTATTGACTTGCGGCAAACGAGGCCGGATCATGCGCCCGAGATTGCATGTCCCACGGGCGATCGTTTTCTTCAGGCGATGGGATACAATCAGAGCGCACCTCAGGAGAGGGAGAGGACATGCTCCAAGCCGGACAACCAGCGCCAGCGTTCAGTCTGCCCGATGCGGACATGGAGTCTTTCGACTTCCATTCCGTTCGCGGCAAGCATGTCGTACTCTTCTTCTACCCGCGGGACGGCACACCCGGGTGCACCACGCAGGCGATCGATTTCAGCGATCACGAGGACGAGTATACGCGTCACCACTGCGTGGTCATCGGCGTCAGTCGCGACGATTGCCTGACCCATGCCGAATTCCGCGACAAGCACGGGCTGTCGGTGCGCCTGCTGTCCGACACCGAGGGCGAGGTGTGCCGGCTCTACGATGTCTGGCAGTCCAAGGAAGTCGACGGTGTGAAGAAGATGGGCATCCTGCGCTCGACTTTCATCATCGACAAGAAGGGGATCGTGCGCCATGCCCTGTATGGCGTGAATCCCCGCGGCCACGCGGCGGAAGTGCTCGAAATGGTCAAACAACTCGACCGAAAGGATGTCAATGCTGATCGCCAAAAACACCGTGGTCACGCTGAGCTACCGGGTGTCGGACCCGGACGGCAATCTGATTGACGAGGGGCAGGAGCCGTTTGTCTACCTTCATGGCGGTTACGCCGGCATTTTCCCGCGCGTTGAGGAGGTCCTCGAGGGCAAGGACGTCGGATTCCAGGTGGGCGTCAAGATGCAGCCCGAGGATGCATTCGGCGAGTACGATGCGGAATTGGTCCGCATCGAGCCGCTATCGGTGTTTCCCGACGATATTCAGATCGGCATGCAGTTCGAGCGCGTTACCGATGATGGAGAGGAGGAGATGCTCTATACCATCACCGATATCGCCGACGGCAAGGTGGTGGTGGACGGCAATCATCCCCTGGCCGGTACCGCCGTCGTGTTCGAGTGCGAGGTAACGGATGTCCGGCGGGCGTCAGCGGAAGAGATCACCCACGGCCATGTGCATGCCCCGGGCGCACATCATCATCACTGAGCGATCGGCTGCCGCGTTAACGAATTCAGCGCAGCAGGTGGCCTTGGCGATCCAGCACGGTGATGTCGGTGTAGCGTGATCCGGCGTGGTTGCCGGGGGCGAAGCTGATGAACATGCCACCGGCGTCATAATCCCGCATCGATTCCAGTGCATCGCGCAGACGCTTGGGCGTCGGATTCGGCCCGGCCCGGCGCAGGCCCTCGACCATCACCTTGGCCGCTACGTAACCCTCCAGCAGGGTGTGATTCAGCTCGATGTCCTTGGGCTGGAATGCCCGGTAGCTCTCCTGCAGTTCCCGCGCCACCGATACGCCGCGATTGTTCGGGTCCGGCATTACCTGCACGACGCCGAAGCCGTGCGCGGCTTCGACACCGATGCGCTTTGCCACCTGCGGGCCGTCGGTGACCGAGAGGGCGATGAACTGCGCATCGTTGCCCGCCGCCCGCGACTGCTTGAGGAATTCGGCACTGGCCGCGGTGTTCGACACCATGATCACGCCCTGCGGCTTGGCCGCGGCGATGGTCTTGACGGCGTTCTCGACCTTGGTGGTATTTTTCTCGTAGGCTCCCTTCGCCACCAGCTCGACCTTCGCCTTGGCGATCGAGGCTTCCGCGCTTGCCAGTCCGTCCTTGCCGAAGGGATCGTCCTGATAGAACACGGCGAGCCGCGTCATACCGACGGTGGCGAACTGGCTCACCACCCTCTCCACTTCCTCCGCATAGCTTGCCCGCACCTGGAAGATCCAGGGGTTGACCGGACGGATCATGGAGCTGGCGCCGCTGCGCGCGCCGATCAGCGGCACGCCGGCTTCGGCCAGCACGTTCTCCTTGATCAGTGCCTCTACGTTGCCGGTACCGACAATGCCGATGAGGGCGATGGGCTGCGACTCCCGCACCAGTTGCCGCGTCAGCTTGACCGTCTCCTCGGCCTTGTAGCCGTCGTCCCGTGTCGCCAGGCGCAGCTTGGCGCCATGGACGCCGCCTTTTGCATTTACGGTGTCGAAATAGAACTGAGCGCCGGCGCGGATATGAATTCCGGTGGGCGCCAATGGGCCGCTGAACGGCGCGACCTGGCCGATCACCAGTTCGGCTCGCACGCCTGCGCAGGCCAAGGCAGCGAGGAGGCCGATCCAGAACCGGATTTTCCTGACTAGGGATGGGGTGTTCACGATTCCTCCTCGGGTCATCAGGGCGAGAGACGCAGTTCGAGGATATCGACATGCCCGGGCGAGTCCTTTAGGCCGCCGGGTCGGAGCGCGCCGCACCACGGCAGCGCGTCACTGCACGAGGCGTTTCAGCTCGTACAGCTTGTCGAGAGCCTCACGCGGGCTGAGACTGTCGGGATCGAGCGCGGCGAGGGCGTCGAGCGCCGGATGGGGCTCGGCTTCAGGCATCTCCGTCACAGCGAACAGATCGGGCTGCGGACCATGACCGATCTCCCGGTTCTCCATCTGCCGCAGGCGGCGCCGGGCGTCGCGGATTACGCTGCCGGGCACGCCCGCCAGCGCCGCCACCTCGATGCCGTAGCTCTGGCTCGCCGGTCCTTCCTCGACGGCATGCAGAAAGATGATGCTGTTTCCATGTTCGACCGCGTCCAGATGGACGTTGGCGCATTCCGCGTAGTCCTGGGCCAGGCGCGTGAGTTCGAAGTAATGGGTGGAAAACAGTGTGTAGCAGCGGTTTCGCTCCAACAGGTGGCGGGCGATGGCGAAGGCGAGCGCCATGCCGTCGAAGGTGGACGTGCCGCGTCCCACCTCGTCCATCAGCACCAGGCTGCGCTCGCCGGCGCCGTGAAGAATCGCCGCTGCTTCTGTCATCTCCACCATGAAGGTAGAGCGTCCCGAGGCCAGGTCGTCGGAAGCGCCGATGCGGGTGTAGATGGCATCGATCGGCCCGATGCGGCAGCGCTTGGCGGGCACGAACGAGCCGCAATGGGCGAGCAGCACGATCAGTGCCGCCTGGCGCATGTAGGTGGACTTGCCGCCCATGTTGGGGCCGGTGATGAGCAGCATGCGGCGCGTCGCTGCGAGCCGGGCATCGTTGGCGATGAAGGTATTCACTTCGCGCTCCACCACCGGATGGCGGCCGCCCTCGATTTCGATCACGGGCTCGTCGGCGAACTCGGGGCGGCAGTAGGCGTGGCGCACGCTGATGTCGGCGAAGGCGCACAGGCCGTCGAGCAGGGCGATGGCGCGGGCGATACGCTGCAGCGGCAGGATCCAGGCGCCGAGGCGGTCGAGCAGTTCCTCGTACAGCAGTTTCTCCCGCGCCAGCGCCCGTTCCTGCGCCGACAGCGCCTTGTCCTCGAAGGTCTTGAGCTCGGGCGTGATGTAGCGCTCGGCGTTCTTCAGCGTCTGGCGGCGGCGGTAGTCGTCGGGAACCTTGTCGCTGTTGGCGTGGGTGACTTCGATGTAGAAGCCATGAACCCGATTGAACTCGACCTTGAGGTTGGCGATGCCGGTGCGCGCCCGTTCGCGGGTCTCCAGATCCACCAGGAACTGCCCGCAGTTTTCCTGGATGGCGCGCAGTTCGTCCAACTCGGGATCGTAGCCGCGCGCCATGACGCCGCCGTCGCGCAGCGCCGCCGCCGGCTCGGGCGCCACGGCGCGGGCCAGCAGATCGATGCATTCGGCCGGTGCCACCAGATCGCCGGCAAGCTGGGCCAGCAATGGAGCGGCGGGGCGCTCGGCGAGGGCGCGCAGCGCCGCGAGCCGATCGAGGCTGTCGCGCAGCGCCGACAGATCCCGCGGCCGGGCGCTCTTCAGGGCGATGCGGGCGGTGATGCGTTCGACATCGGCGAAGCCGCGCAGCAGGGCGTGAATGTCGGCACAGGGTCCGTGGCCGTCATCGCCGGCGAGTTCCGCCACCGCCATGTGGCGCGCCGCGCACCGTTCCCGGTCCATCAGCGGATGGTGCAGGCTGTGGCGCAGCCAGCGCGTGCCCATGCCGCTGGCGCAGCAGTCGAACAAGGAGAGCAGGGTGGGCGCCGGCTCGCCGCGCAGCGTTTCGCTGATCTCGAGGTTGCGCCGCGTGGCGGGATCCAGGCGTAGGTACTCCCCGTCCGCCTCCACGGCCAGGCTTGTGACGTGGGACAGGGCCTGCTGCTGCGTGCCCCGCGCGTATTCGTAGAGAGCCCCTGCCGCCGCGAGCGCGAGTGGGAGGCCATCCGCCTGGAAGCCGGCAAGGTCGCGGGTGCCGAAATGGGAGGTCAGCAGGCGAGTGGCCGTGTCGTGATCGAAATGCCAGTCGGGCAGGCGCTTGACCGGCGTGTTCCGGAGAAAGGACAGGTCCAAAGGCAGCAGGTCCGGCATCAGGACCTCGGCCGGCCGCAACCGTTCCAGTTGGGAGGCGAGGCTGGCGGCCGGAATCTCGGTCAGCCTCAGATCGCCGTTGGCCAGGTTGAGCCAGGCCAGGCCGAGACGGTTCCTGGCGGCGGCGACGGCGAGCAGCAGGTTGTCGCTCTTTTCGTCCAGCAGCGCCGCATCGGTGAGCGTGCCGGGGGTGACGACGCGGGTGATGGCACGCTCGACGATGCCCTTGGCGGCGGCCGGGTCGCCGATCTGGTCGCAGATGACGACCGATTCGCCGAGCCGGATCAGCTTCGCCAGATACTGTTCCAGGGCATGGAAGGGAACGCCCGCCATCCTGATCGGCTGTCCGGCCGACTGGCCGCGCGTGGTCAGGGTGATGTCGAGCAGGCGCGCCGCCCGTTCCGCGTCGGCGAAGAACAGCTCGTAGAAATCGCCCATGCGGTAGAACAGCAGCAGGTCCGGATGCTGCGCCTTGAAGCCCAGATATTGGCGCATCATGGGCGTGTGCTGATCGAGGTTGCCCGCGCTCAAGGCGGCGCCGCGTGCACGACCATCCTCGCCGGCCGCGGCAACCGGGGGCGGGCTCTGTCGGTCGGTCCCCATGCGGCTCGGTCGGTTCGATTCCCGGTCGATCAGCGCCGGAGCGCGGGCGTGAGGTGAGGCGCGATGACCTGCAGGATCTGGGCGAAAATCTTCGGGCTGCCGCCGACGATGTTGCCGGACTCGAGGTAGCTGGCCTCGCCCGTAAGATCACCCACCAGTCCGCCGGCCTCGGTGATGAGCAGAGCGCCGGCGGCCAGATCCCAGGGCGCCAGGCCGATCTCCCAGAAACCATCGAAGCGCCCGGCCGCGACATAGGCCAGGTCGAGCGAAGCCGAGCCGGGGCGCCGGATGCCGGCAGTCTTCTGCATCAGCTCGCGGAACATGCCGAGGTAGGCGTCCATGTGCTCGAAAACGCGGTACGGAAAACCGGTGCCGAGCAGGGCCTCCTCCAGTCTTGACGCGTTTGCCGACGCGTAGCGGCGATCGTTGAGGAAGGCGCCGCGGCCGCGCGACGCCGTGAACAGTTCGTTGCGCGTCGGATCGTAGATCACCGCCTGGGTCAGCACGCCCTTGTGGGCCAGGGCGATGGAAACGGCATACTGGGGAAAGCCGTGGATGAAGTTGGTGGTCCCGTCCAGCGGATCGATGATCCACCGGTACTCGGACTCGCCGGAAGGGCCCGACTCTTCTGCTAAGATCGCGTGCTCCGGATAGGCGTCGCGAATGACGTCGATGATCGCTGCCTCGGCCGCCTTGTCGATCTCGGTGACGAAATCGTTGTGACGCTTGGAGCTGACCTTCACCAGGTCGAGGTCGAGGCTGGCGCGATTGATGATCTGGCCGGCGCGACGCGCGGCCTTGATGGCGATATTGAGGGCGGGATGCATCGGCTTGTGGCCTTGAAGGGCGCGCGCAGGGCGCGGGAAGTGAGCGAATTCTAATATGAACGGCGTTGACCCGCTGTCGCGCGTTCGTATCGTCCTGTCCCATCCCAGCCATCCCGGCAACATCGGGGCCGCGGCGCGCGCCATGAAGACAATGGGGGTCACGCGCTTGACGCTGGTCGCCCCGCGTCATTTTCCGAGCGCCGAGGCGACGGCCCGGGCTTCGGGCGCGACCGATGTGCTCGATTCCGCCGCGGTCTGCGCAACCCTCGCCGAAGCGCTGCAGGGCGCCGTGCTGGCGGCCGGCTTTACTTCGCGCAAACGGGAACTGGCGGCACCGACGCTCTGGTTGCGCGATGCCGCACGCGAGATCGTGGCGTACGCGGCGCACGGCGATGTGGCGCTGGTGTTCGGCAACGAAACCTTCGGTCTGTCCAACGAGGAACTGGCCCTGTGCCAGGTGCCGGTGATGATTCCGGCCAATCCGGAGTATGCCTCGCTCAATCTCGGTGCGGCCGTGCAACTGGCCTGCTATGAACTGCGCATGGCTGCCGCGTCGCTGCCGGAGCCGCCTCAGGGGGTGGAGTTCGACAAGGCGCGGTCGGAGGAGGTCGAGGCGCTTCCTCGGCCACCTCGAACGCGCCATGACCGCCAGCGGCTTTTTCGATCCCGCCAATCCCAAGCGCCTGATGCCGCGGCTGCGGCGGCTGTTTGCGCGCGTCCGGCTGGAGAAGGAGGAGATCAACATCCTGCGCGGAATGCTGCGGTCCTTCGTGCCCAAAGTTGAACTGAAACGATGGGCCATTTTACTATTCATCAGCAATTGCTTATAGAAAGTTTCCATGTTCAGCCGTCTGCGTGAAGACATCGCCTGCGTATTCGAGCGCGATCCGGCCGCCCGTACGACCTGGGAGGTCCTCACCTGCTATCCGGGCTTTCACGCACTGACCATGCATCGCCTCGCCCACTGGCTGTGGGGCCAGCGACTGCGCTGGCTGGCGCGCTTCGTTTCGCATCTCGGCGCGCTGGCTTACCGGCATCGAGATCCATCCCGGCGCGACGATCGGTCGCCGGTTCTTCATCGACCACGGCATGGGCGTGGTGATCGGCGAGACGGCCGAGATCGGCGACGACTGCACGCTCTACCATGGCGTCACGCTCGGCGGCACCTCGTGGAACAAGGGCAAGCGCCACCCGACGCTGGCCAAGGGCGTGGTGATCGGTGCCGGCGCCAAGGTGCTCGGGCCGATCACGGTGGGCGAGGGCGCCAAGATCGGCTCCAATGCCGTGGTGGTGCGCGACGTGCCGCCGGGGCCACGGCGGTCGGCATTCCGGCGCGCATCATCGAGCCGGGGCGCGACCAGGCGCGCGAAGAGAAGGCCGAGAAACTGGGCTTTTCCGCCTATGCCGTGGCGCGCGACGAGGACGATCCGCTGGTCCAAGGCCATCCACGGCCTGCTCGATCATGCGGTCGAGACCGATCGGCGCATCGAGCGCCTGCTGGCGCAAGCTGCGAGCGCGCCGGCGTCTCGCTCGACGACGATGCTGGCCACGGCGGACAAGTTCGATCCCGAACTACCTGAGTAAAATAGTTGACTAAATTCATCGGGAATCGTATAGTTGATAGAAATGATCAAGTATTGACGGTGAGCGTTTCAATCCTGACGAGGGACAGACTATGAGACTGACGACCAAAGGACGTTTTGCAGTAACCGCCATGATCGATCTGGCGCTGCGCCAGCACGACGGCCCGGTGACGCTGGCCGGCATCAGCGAGCGCCAGAAGATTTCCCTGTCCTATCTCGAACAGTTGTTCGGCAAGCTGCGTCGCCACAGGCTGGTCGGCAGCGTGCGCGGACCCGGCGGCGGCTACTGCCTGGCGCGGCCGATGGGCGAGATTTCGGTGGCCGACATCATCCGTGGCGGTGGATGAGCCGCTCGATGCCACCCAGTGCGGCGGCAAGGAGAACTGCCACGACGAGCACCGCTGCATGACGCATGACCTGTGGACGAACCTGAACAAGCGCATGTTCGAGTATCTGGCTTCGGTAACGCTCGCCGAACTGGTCGACGCAGCAGCAGAAGCACGCGGCATGCGCCGGTGCGATGCGGCGACGAGCGCCCAGAGACGCCGTCGCGCAAGCCGGTGGACATCGCGGTTTCCGCCTGATTGCGAACCATGTTCGCGCCCGTCTACCTCGACCACAACGCCACGACACCGCTCGATCCGCGGTGCTGGAGGCGATGCTGCCGTAGCTGACGCAGCGCTTCGGCAATGCCTCCAGCCGGCACGAGTACGGTCGTGCGGCGCGCCGGGCGATCGACGAGGCGCGTCAGCAGGTGGCGGCCGCGGTCGGTGCGCATGCCGACGCGAAGTGGTTTTCTGCCAGCGGCGGCACGCGAAGCCAACAACCTGTTCATCAAGGGTGCGGCGGCCTGCATGAAGCCGGCGGCCGATCGCGATCAGCGCCATCGAGCATCCCTGCGTGCGCGAGCCGGCCGAAGCAACTGGTGCGCGCAGGGCTGGCGGCTGCACGAGATCCGCGGTGGATGCGCGAAGGCCGGCTCGACATGGCGGAGTACTCGGAGGTGCTGGCCAGCCCGGCCGAAGATCGTTTCGGTGATGCTGGCCAACAACGAAACCGGCGTGATGCAGGAGGTGCCGGCGCTCGCGGCCGCGCGCGTCGCGGTGCGCGTGCCTGGTTCCATACCGACGCGGTGCAGGCGCTGGGCAAGATCCCGGTCGATTTCCGCGGCGCTGCGGCGTGCATGCCCTGACCCTGTCCGCCCACAAGATGGTGGCCCGCAAGGGCGCGGCGGCGCTGGTGGTGGACAAGCGCGTCGATCTGAAGCCCCTGATTGCCGGTGGCGGACAGGAACGCGGATTGCGATCCGGTACCGAGAATGTGCCGGCCATCGTCGGTTTCGGTCGCGCCTGCGAACTGGCGGCAGCGGCGCTCGATGCCAACGCGTCGCGCCTGAACGACCTGCGCCGGGCGCTGGAAAGCGGTCTGGCGCAGCTCGGGCGCGACGATATTCGGCGCCGCGGCGGAACGGCTGCCGAACACCACCTTGTTCGCCTCGCCCGGCATCGACGGCGAGACGCTGGTGGCGCAGCTCGATCGGCCGGTTTTGCGGTGGCCAGCCGGTGCCGCCTGTTCCAGTGCTATCCCGGAGCCGTCGCATATGCTGCTGGCCATGGGCGTGGCGCCGCAGATTGCGCGCGGTGCGGTGCGCGTCAGCCTGGGTCGCGGCAATACCAGAGACGAGGTCGAACGGTTTCTGAGAACGTTCGCCGATCTGGTGCAGCAGTTGAAACGCATGACCGCCATGGCGGTCTGAAGCAACGACGTCAAAGTCATCACGGAGAACAGGTAATGCTCAAGTTGCCGATCTATCTCGACTACTCTGCGACCACGCCGGTGGATCCGCGCGTGGCGCAGAAGATGATTCCCTATCTGACCGAAAAGTTCGGCAATCCGGCCAGTCGCTCCCACGCCTTCGGCTGGGAGGCGGAAGCGGCGGTCGAAGAGGCGCGCGACGGACGTCGCCGCGCTGGTCAATGCCGATCCCAAGGAAATCATCTGGACTTCGGGCGCGACCGAGTCGAACAACCTGGCGATCAAGGGAGCCGCGCATTTCTACTCCGGCAAGGGCAAGCACATCGTCACCGTCAAGACCGAGCACAAGGCGGTGCTCGACACCTTCCGCGAACTGGAGCGCCAGGGATTCGAGGCGACCTACCTCGAGGTCAAGGACAACGGCCTGGTCGATATCGATCAGTTCAAGGCAGGCGATCCGCCAGGACACCGTCCTGGTCTCGGTGATGTACGTGAACAACGAGATCGGCGTCATCCAGCCGATCGCCGAGATCGGGCGAGACTGTGCCGCGCCAAGGGCATCATCTTCCACGTCGATGCGGCCCAGGCCACCGGCAAGGTGGTGATCGACCTGCAGCAGCTGAAGGTCGATCTGATGTCCTTTTCGGCGCACAAGACGTATGGCCCCAAGGGCATCGGCGCGCTCTACGTCCGGCGCAAGCCGCGTGTGCGGCTGGAAGCGCAGATGCACGGCGGCGGTCACGAGCGCGGCTTGCGCTCCGGCACGCTGGCGACCCACCAGATCGTCGGCATGGGCGAGGCCTTCCGCCTTGCGCGGGAGGAGATGGCCGCCGAGAACGAGCGCATCCGCTATGCTGCGCGACAAGCTGCTCAAGGGCGTCTCCGACATCGAGGAGAGCCATGTCAACGGCGACGTCGAACACCGCGTGCCGCACAACCTCAACGTCAGCTTCAACTTCGTCGAGGGCGAGTCGCTGATCATGGCGATCAAGGACATGGCGGTGTCGAGCGGCTCGGCCTGTACCTCGGCGAGCCTGGAGCCGTCCTATGTCCTGCGCGCCCTGGGGCGCAGCGACGAACTGGCCCACAGCTCGATCCGCTTCACCATCGGACGTTTCACGACCGAGGAGGAGATCGACTACACCATCGATCTGCTGCACCGCAAGCTCACCAAGCTGCGCGAACTCTCGCCGCTGTGGGAGATGTACAAGGACGGCGTCGATCTGAATTCGGTGCAGTGGGCGGCGCACTGATTTGCGTTCCGGGTGTCGCGGTTTGAAGCGAGAAACGCGGAACCCGGAAGCTGAAACTCGATACGGAGGATGTCATGTCATACAGCAACAAGGTTATCGACCACTATGAGAATCCGCGCAACGTCGGATCGTTCGGCAAGGAAGATGACGGCGTCGGAACCGGCATGGTCGGCGCGCCGGCCTGCGGCGACGTGATGAAGCTGCAGATCAAGGTCGGCAAGGACGGCATCATCGAGGATGCCAAATTCAAGACCTACGGCTGCGGCTCCGCCATCGCCTCGAGTTCGCTCGTCACCGAGTGGGTGAAGGGCAAGACGCTCGATCAGGCGACGTCGATCAAGAATACCCAGATCGCCGAGGAACTGGCGCTGCCGCCGGTGAAGATCCACTGTTCGATCCTGGCGGAAGATGCCATCAAGGCGGCGGTCGCGGACTACCAGAAGAAGCACGGCGCGGAAGAAGAAACCAAGTCGGCGCAAACCGCCGACGCGTAAGGGAGAACCCATGGCGATCACGCTTACCGAGAAGGCGGCGAAACACGTCACCAACTTCCTCGCCAAGCGCGGCAAGGGCGTCGGACTGCGCCTCGGCGTGCGCACCTCCGGATGTTCGGGCATGGCGTACAGGCTCGAGTTCGCCGACGACGTCCATCCCGAGGATCTCGTTTTCGAGTGCCACGGCGTCAAGGTGCTGGTGGACCCGAAAAGCCTGCCGTATATCGACGGCACGGAACTCGACTTCGCGCGTGAAGGCTTGAACGAGGGCTTCAAGTTCAACAACCCGAACGTCAAGGACCAGTGCGGGTGCGGCGAAAGCTTCAACGTCTAGGGCGCCCGCGGGCCGTGGTCTGGTTAGAATAGGCGGCGCCATCGTGGTGGATCGTGCTTCCGATCGCCTAACTCCTAACCCTGGTCGCCGGCCCCTATGAATCTCGATTTCAATCAGAACTACTTCGAACTGTTCGGCCTCGATCCGTTTTTCGGCTTGGAGGCGGCCCGCCTCGACCGCGCCTATCACGAACTGCAGGCCAGGTCCATCCCGACCGCTTCGCTCACCTGCCGGAGACCGAGCGCCGCTTGTCGATGCAGTGGGCGACGCGGGTCAACGAAGCCTATCGCACGCTGAAGCACCCGTTGAGCCGGGCCCAGTATCTGCTCGAACTGTATGGCATGGATACCCGCCACGAGAGCAACACCGCCATGCCGGCGGAATTCCTGATGGAGCAGATGGAATGGCGCGAGGCCGTGGCGGAAGCCCGGGAGGCGGAGGACGTCGGCGAACTGGAGAGCCTGCACCACCGGCTGCGGGCGCAGGCCGATGGCCTGTTCGCACGAGATCGAGAAAGACATCGACCGCAAGGAGAACTATGCGGGTGCTGCCGATGCGGTGCGCCGCCTGATGTTCATCCTCAAGCTCAAGGACGAGATCGACGAAGCGCTCGAATCGATGGAGTCCTAGCGGACATGGTTCAAGGCAGCTCCGATCCGGCGCAGGAGTCCGTGGCGGCAGCGTCGATGGCGATTTCACTTTCGTAGAGGCTCAACAGAATGGCCTTACTTCAGATCGCGGAGCCGGGACTCAGCACCGAGCCGCACAAGCACCGGCTGGCGGTGGGTATCGACCTCGGCACCACGAATTCCCTGGTGGCGACCGTGCGCAACGGCGTGCCGGTGGTCCTCAGCGACGAGCAGGGGCGTCCCCTGCTGCCTTCCGTGGTCCGCTACCGCAACGACGGCGGCGTCGACGTGGGCTACCCGGCCTACGCTGTCCAGGCGCGCGACCCGCGCAACACCATCGTCTCGGTGAAGCGCTTCATGGGGCGCGGCTTGAAGGACGTGGCGCACATGCGAGATGATGCCCTACGACTTCGTCGATGCCGCGGGCATGGTGCGGCTGCGCACCGTCGCCGGGGTGAAGACTCCGGTGGAGGTCTCGGCGGAGATCCTCAAGGCGCTGCGCGTGCGCGCCGAGGCGAGCCTGGGCGGCGAACTCGCCGGCGCCGTGATCACCGTACCTGCCTATTTCGACGACGCCCAGCGCCAGGCGACCAAGGACGCGGCCAGGCTCGCCGGCCTCAACGTGCTGCGCCTGCTCAACGAACCTACCGCCGCGGCGATTGCCTACGGCCTGGACAACGCCTCGGAAGGCGTCTACGCTGTCTATGACCTCGGCGGCGGCACCTTCGACATCTCGATCCTGCGCCTTGTCGCGCGGCGTCTTCGAGGTGCTCGCCACCAACGGCGATGCCTCGCTCGGCGGCGACGACTTCGACCAGCGTGTCTATTGCTGGATCCTCGACAACGCCGACATCAGCCCGCCGGGAGCCGAAGACTCGCGTCGCTTGCTGATGAAGGCGCGCGAGGCCAAGGAGCACCTCACCGTCGACGACGAGCACCGAACGTCATCGCCACGCTGTCGCACCGGCGAGAACGTCGATCTGATCGCTGAAGCGCGAGGACTTCGCCGACATTACCCGGCACCTGGTCGCAAGACGCTGGCGCCCGACGCGCAAGGCGCTGCGCGATGCCGGACTGACGCGCGGACGACGTCAAGGGCGTCGTGATGGTCGGCGGCGCGACGCGCATGCCCCAGATCCAGCGCGCGGTGGGCGAGTTCTTCAAGCAGGAGCCGCTCACCAACCTCGATCCGGACAAGGTGGTGGCGCTCGGTGCCGCGATCCAGGCCAACGTGCTCGCCGGCAACCGCCAGTCGGAGGACGACTGGCTGCTGCTGGACGTCATCCCGCTGTCCCTCGGCCTGGAGACGATGGGCGGATTGACGGAGAAGATCATTCCCCGCAACTCGACCATTCCCATCGCCAAGGCGCAGGACTTCACCACCTTCAAGGACGGCCAGACGCGCCATGGCTTTCCACGTGGTGCAGGGCGAACGCGAACTGGTCAAGGACTGCCGCTCTCTGGCGCGCTTCGAATTGCGCGGCATTCCGCCCATGGTGGCCGGCGCGGCGCGCATTCGCGTCACTTTCCAGGTCGATGCGGACGGCCTGCTGGCAGTGTCGGCGCGCGAGATGTCCTCCGGCGTCGAAGCGTCGGTTACGGTCAAGCCCTCGTATGGCCTGATCGACGACGAGATCGCCGCGCATGCTGCGCGACGGTTTCGATCACGCCGGCGACGACCTGGACCTGCGCGCGCTGCGCGAGCAGCAGGTCGAGGCGCAGCGCGGCATCGAGGCCACCGAAGCGGCGCTGAAGAAGGACGCTGCACCTGCTCGACCTCGACGAGCGCGGCCGCATCGACCAGGTTGCTGGAAAAGGTGAAGGTCACTGCGCAAGGGGACGGATCATCGCGCCATGAAGGCGGGGATCGAGGAGCTCAATGCCGTGACCACCGAATTCGCCGCGCGCCGCATGAACCAGAGCATCCGCAAGGCGTTGGCCGGCCAACGGGTGGACGAGTTGAGCGTCTGAAAGACACGAGGCGACAGAACATGGACCGACTGACAATGACCCAAATCATCGTCCTCCCGCACGAGGAACTGTGTCCCGGATGGCGCGGTGATCGAAGCCGTGCCCGGCAAATCGATCTGCGACAACCTGCTGGAGCACGGCATCGAACATCGAGCATGCCTGCGAGAAATCCTGTGCCTGCACCACCTGCCACGTCGTGGTGCGGGAAGGCTTCGACGCCCTGGAAGCGGCCGAAGAGAAGGAGGAGGATCTGCTGGACAAGGCCTGGGGCCTGGAGCCGACCTCGCGGCTGTCGTGCCAGGCCATCGTGCGCGACGCGCCGCTGGTGATCGAGATTCCGAAATACACCATCAACATGGTCAGCGAAGGAAAGCACTGAGATGAAATGGACCGATACCCTCGACATCGCCATCGCGCTGACGGAAAAGTACCCGGACGTCGATCCCAGAAGCATCAACTTCGTCGACCTGATGACCTGGGTTCTGGGCCTGGAGGGCTTCAGCGACGACAGGAAGCACTGCGGCGAGAAGATTCTCGAAGCGATCCAGATGGCCTGGATCGAAGAAGTCAGCTGAGTCCCCGGAAAAATCGGCTTTCGGCGACGACGGAACGACGACGCCCATTCTGACCCTTTGACGCGGCCGCGGCCTCTTTCTATGATCCGCATGACGGATCGGGGAGGACCAGATGCGAGAAGGCGAGAAGCGAGAGGGTACCGGCGGCGATTCGGCATGAAACGGGCGCGCGTCGAACTGCTGCAGCGCATGCCTGTGTTCGGCGGCATCCGCGAGGATATTCTGGAGTTCCTGGTGGAACGCTGCGTCCCCGTCAGCGTCGCCGGAGGGCGGTTCTTCTTTCGCGAAGACGATCCGGCAGACTCCATGTTCGTCCTGGAATACGGCAAGGTCGCCGTGCTCAAGACGCGCGACGGCAAGCAACGCCTGCTGCGGTTCCTGGAAAGCGGCGACTGCTTCGGCGAGATGGCGCTGATGGACCTGCATCCCCGAAGTGCGTCCGTGCTCGCGGTGGAGGACTGCGCCGCGATCGAGATCTCGGCCGGGCATCTGCAGCAGGTCGGGGAGCGGGACCTGGAGCAATTCGCCCTGATCCAGATGAACATGGGCCGGGAAGTCAGCCGCAGGCTGCGCGAGGCCGACGAGCGGTTGTGCCAGGTCGACGGCGACGGCGCGGGCGTGCCTTGGCAATTTCCCGACGCCGGGACATGACCGGGGCAGGGGCCCGCCAGCGGGGGGGCGCCCCCGGCTGCTTTCAGCGGATGACCACGCCCCAGGGCAGTTCACCCACCTTGATGTCCTTGATGCGGCTGTTGGCGTCCGTGTCGATCACCGTCACCGCGTGTGAACGGCCGGCGGCCACGTAGAGCTTCTTGCCGTCGGGCGTGATGGCCATGTTCCACGGCCGCTCTCCCACCGGCACCGTGGCGATGACCTTGTTGCTCGCCGTGTCGATCACGATCACGTTGGCGTCGCCGCCGTTGGAGACATAGACCCGCTTGCCGTCGGGCGCCATGGTGACGCCGTTGGCGCGCTTGCCGGCGGGAATCACGGCGGCGACCGACCGCTTTTCCACGTCGATGGCATAGACCTTGTCGGCGTGCTCGGATGCAACATACGCGAATCTGCCATCGGGCGTGAAGGCCATGCCGCGCGGCCGCTCGCCGACCTTGATGGCGCCGACCTGCTTGCGCGCCGCCACGTCCACCACATCCACCTGGTCTGCCTCCTCGGCGCTGACGAAGAGCCACTTCCCATCCGGGCTGAAGACGGCGTGTTCCGGGTTCTTGCCCAGGGTCTTGATGCTGAAAGCCTTGACGCCGGTTTCGGCATCGATGAAGGCGATGCTGTTGGACAATTCCACCGCCGCCACCACCCACTTGCCATCGGGCGAGAGGCCGACGCCCTCCGGCGATTCGCCGAGATCGATCTGCGAAACCACTTCGGCCTTGGCCAGATCGACGATCAGCAGGGCGTTGTGCGGCTGGTCGCTGACGAAGAGCCGTTTGCCGTCCCTGCTGACGGCGGTGCCGCGCGGCTTGGTGCCGGCCTTGATGGTGGCGCGCACTTCGTCCGTGGCGGTGTCGATCACGGAAATCGTCCCGGATTTTTCGTTCGGTACATAGGCCAGCGGTGCTGCCGACAACGCTCCGGCAAACAGCGTACCCACGAGCGCCAGTATGCTTCGCATCAGGATCTCCTCCGTATTGATGGGGACCGGTCACGGGACAGGCGACCGGCTGCTACCCTTGGTTTCGTTCGGCCTGCATTTGTTCCCAAGGTGCCGGTACCTCGCCGCGCGGCTCCGCTACGGCGCGCCGACGCTGGCATGCGAACCGGATCAGCCAGCCGCGAATGCGCCCATGCCGTGGCACACCCTGTGACAGGTGTTCAGTTTCGGTGACAGGTCGCGGAAGCAGGCTGGCGCCGCCATACTACCTTGCCCGGCAGGTGTCCGGGGCGCGTCGCAGCAGGAGGGCCATGGCGCAATTCTTGCGGTTTGCCAACAGGTTTGGCCTTGATGTTGCGGGTCTGTAATCTCCATTGACGAGGGAAGGATGCGAAATTCGATCAGGGCGGTCATAGGTGCGGGAGCGCCGGCGTGCGCGACGGGCCGGGCGCGAGCGACCTTGACGGTGCGCCTCGGGTTGCTCGCACTGTGGGGCGGGCTCGGCCTCGGCGCGGCGGACGGCCGGGCGGAGTCGCCCCAGGGGCGCCTGGCGCCATTGGAAACGGGAACGGTGGAGGTGATCGGCGACACGCCCCTGCCGGGACTCGGCGTGGCCAAGGACGACGTGCCGTCGAACGTCCAGGCCCTCAGCGGCAAAGAGTTGCAGCGGCGGCAGTCGACCACGCTACCCGAGTTCTTCGACGAGACCCTGCCCTCCGTCAATACCAACGGGATCACCGGCAATCCCTACCAGCCGAATCTCAACTACCGCGGCTTCACCGCCTCGCCGTTGCTCGGGACGCCTCAGGGACTTTCGGTCTATCTCGACGGCATGCGCCTGAACGAGCCGTTCGGGGAGCTGGTGAACTGGGACCTGATTCCGCAGAACGCTATCTCGGCCATCAACCTGCTGCCCGGATCCAATCCCGTTTTCGGCCTCAACACGCTCGGCGGCGCTCTCAGTCTGCGCACCAAATCGGGAGAGAACTATCCCGGTACGGCGCTGCAGGCGGGTGGCGGATCCTTCGGCCGCTGGCAGGTGGAAGGGGAGCACGGCGGAAGCCGCGGGCCGCTGGGCTGGTTCGTCGCCGGCAACGTAGTCGAGGATCAGGGCTGGCGCGATTTCTCGCCCTCGCGGGTGAACCAGGGCTTCGCCAAGCTCGGCTACCAGACCCGCGACACGGATCTCGATCTGAGCGTCCTGGGCGCCGACAATCGCCTCACCGGCAACCAGCTTGCGCCGTCCCAGATGCTGCAGCAGCGCTGGGAAGCGGTCTACACCCACCCCGACGTCACGGACAATCGCGCCTGGGGGCTGAACCTCACGGCGAGCCGGGAGGTTAGTGAAACCCTGTGGCTGGGGGGAAACGTCTATCACCGCCAGACGCGCACCGCCAGTTCCAATCCGGACGTGAATCAGATCAGCGATGAACGTTTCGGCGTCGAGCCCTATGAAGACGACCCCACGGATGCCGACCGCGCCGCCTCGCTGAACCGTTCCAACCTGACGCAGAAAGCGAGCGGGCTCACGTTGCAGGCCACCTGGCAGCCGGCGGAGGCGAGCCAGCTCACCGCCGGGGTGGCCTTCGAACGTGGCGATGCGACTTACCTTCGCAGCTACCAGTTGGGAAGCTTCACTGCCGATCGGGGCGTCACGGCGTCCGGAGACGAAATCGAGAGCGTCAACCTGGACGGGACAACGCGCACCGAGAGCCTGTATGCCACCTATAACTGGCGCTTCGCGCCGGCCTGGTCCCTCACCGCCAGCGCGCGCTACAACCGTACCCACGTCACCACGGAGGACCAGATCGGGATACCGTTTCCGCCGCCTGCCAAGGGCCTCGATAACGATTTCACCTACAGCAAGCTGAACCCGGCGTTCGGCCTCACCTTCAAACCGGCGGCGTCGCTCACGCTCTACGGCAGTTACAGCCAGGGCAGCCGCGCTCCTTCACCCATCGAACTGGCCTGCGCCGACAAGGAGGCGCCCTGTCTGCTGCCGAACGCCATGCAATCCGATCCGTTCCTGGAGCAGGTTGTGACCCGCACGCTGGAGGGCGGGGTGCGGGGCAGGATCGGCACCGCCGCCTCCTGGGATCTGAGCCTGTTCCGCGCCGACAGCCAGGACGACATCCTGTTCGTCAGCGCCGGCAACAGCCAGGGGTACTTCCAGAACTTCGGCAGAACTCGGCGCCAGGGACTGGAAGCCAGCCTTGGCGGCCAGGTGGCGGCCTTCGACTGGTCGCTCGGCTACGCGCTGGTGGATGCCACCTTTCAGTCGGACGCGACCATCGTTTCGCCCGGCAACAGCACGCGGGGAACCGTGCCCGGCACCGCCGACGACGAGATCCTGGTGTCCTCGGGCGACCGCATCCCGGGCATCCCGCTGCACCAGCTCCGCCTGGGCGGCGGCTGGACGGCGCTGCCCAGCCTGCGCCTGGGGGCGAGCGTGATCGCGTTCTCCAGTCAGTACGTGCGCGGCAACGAAAACAATCAGCATCAGGCCGGCAGCTTCAACGAGCGTAGCTTCGAAGGTTCGGGCACCGTGCCCGGTTACGCCGTGGTCAACCTCACCGCGGCGTGGAACTTCGCCCCCAAGTGGGAGCTTCTGGGGCGAGTGAGCAACCTGTTCGACAAGCGCTACGCCACGTCCGGGCAACTGGGCGAGGATGCGTTTCCGAACGGCACATTCGAGGCCGATCCGGAACTGTGGCGCAACGATACGTTCTACGCTCCGGGCGCGCCGCGGGCGCTATGGGTGGCGCTGCGCTTTTCCGATGCCAAGTGAGTCGCAGCCGTCGTGGATGGGCCGGGAAAGCGCGCAGGATGCGGCTTTGAACTAGAATCGGCATAGGACGTATAGAGCGTCGCGGCGGCCGCGCGGGCTGCAAGACGCCGCAGCGCCGCCAGCGGGCGGCGCGCAGGAGCGAGGAGGAGGGGAGAGTCATGAGGCTGATCGGGGACGTCGCACCCCCGCCGCCGCAACGGCGCCTGTTGCAGGCGGCGGTCGTGTCGCTCGCCTGCCACGCGATGGTCCTCGCCCTGTTTCCCGGACTGCGCGGCGCCGCGCCGCTGGCGCCGCCGCCGTCGCCTCTGGAAGTCCGGCTGGCGCCGCTGCCGGCGCGCGCTGCCGAGCCGGTGGCCGCCGTCGAGCCCACGTTCGAAACCACAGCCGCGGCCGAGATAAGGCAGCCACCTCCGCTGCGGCGCGCCCCGGTACGGGTCGCCGCTCCCGCCGCGCCGACGCCGGTGCGCAGCGAGCCGGTCGAGCCGAAGCCGATCGAGCCGGCCACCGATCGCACCGCAGCCGAACCCGAGCCCGAGCCGGTGCAGGCCTTCGCGCCCCCGGTGGCGGCGGTACCCGAGGCGGCGGCGAAACGGGTGGAAGCGGTGGAAGAACCGGTCGATGCCCTGATGCAGGGCCACGTTCGCGGAATCCAACAAGCCGTAGACGCCAACCACCGCTATCCGCGCATCGCGCGCGAGCGCCGTTGGCAGGGGCTGGTGAAGATGCGGGTGCAGTTCCTGCCCGGCGGACAGGTTGGGCAGGTCTCGATTCTGAGTTCCAGCGGCTTCGCCGTGCTCGACGAGACGGCGCTGGACATGGTGCGAACCGCTGACTTGCCGCGCGCGCCGGATGGCCTGCGCAACCGAGAGTTCACCGTCGATGTGCCGATACTGTTCCGCCTGCGCGGCTGACTGGAGCCGACACACGGCGAGCTTTTTCCCTTTCCCCGAACACCATCCATGAGCCTGCGCCTACCGAACCGGAACGTCCTCCCTTTCGCTCTCGCCAGCCTGACCCTTCCTCTTTTCGCGCATGCACAGGCCGTCACCGCGCCGGTGGTGGTGACGGCGACGCGCGTGGAACAGTCGAGCTTCGATCTCCCGGTGGCGATCGATTCGCTCGACGCGGCGCAGATCCAGGATCAGAAGCTGAAGACCAATATCGGCGAATCCCTGGTCCGCGTGCCCGGCACGGTGGTGCAGAACCGCGAGACCTACGCGCAGGAACAGCAGATCGTACTGCGCGGATTCGGCGCGCGGTCCCAGTTCGGGGTGCGCGGCATCAAGCTGATCGCCGACGGCATCCCGGCCAGCACCCCCGACGGTCAGGGCGGTTCCGGCCTGTTCGACTTGGCCTCGGCCAAGCGCATCGAGGTTCTGCGCGGAGCATTCTCGGCGCTGTACGGCAATCACTCCGGCGGCGTGGTGCAGATCTTCACCGAGGACGGCCCGGAGCGGCCGACAGTTTTCGCGGACATTGCCGCGGGCAGCTACGATTCCTGGCGCACGGGAGTCAAGTTCGGTGGCCAGTCCGGCAACCTCAACTACATCGGCAGCCTGTCGCGCTACGAGACGGACGGCTACCGCCAGTGGAGCGAAGCGCAGAAGGACCAGTTCAACGCCAAGCTGACGCTAGCCGCCGGACCCAGGTCCACCTGGACCGTGGTGGCGAATTATCTGGACCAGCCGAACAACTTGGATCCGCTCGGCCTGACGGCGCGGGAGGTGGCGCAGGATCGGCGCCAGGCGAGCCCGGCTGCACTGCAGTTCCAGACCCGGCGCAGCCTGGACAATCTCCAGGGCGGCGTGGTCTATGAGGGTGCGGTCAGCGACATCGATACCGTGCGCGCCATTGCATATACCGGCACGCGCAGCAATGAGCAGTTCCTCGCCATCCCCCTGGCCGTGCAGAACGGGATCACCCAATCCGGGGGCGTGAGCGCCTTCGACCGCGACTTCTGGGGTGCCGGTCTGCGCTGGACGCGCAGGACGGAGACCCTGACCCTCACCGCCGGTGCCGACTACGATTCCGCGCAGGATGCACGCAAGGGCTACCTCAACAACACCGGTGCCATCGGCGCATTGAAGCGCGACGAGGACAACACGGTCTACCAGGCAGGCGGCTATGCCCAGGCGGAATGGGCGTTCGCCCGTGACGCGACGCTCTCCGCCGGGCTGCGCTATACCCGGGTTGCCTTCGACTCCAGGGACAACTTCATCTGCACGTCCACCCTGGTAACCGCTCCCGGTACGCGGCCCAACACCTGCAGTGGTTCCACCAACACCATCGGCTCGGTGGCGGGGGGCATCCGGCAGGTGAACCCCGACGACAGCGGCAGCGCCACCTATTCCGCATGGACGCCGACGGCGGGCCTGCTCTACCGCCTGTCGCCCAGGGTCAATCTCTACGCCAATGCCGGCCGCAGCTTCGAAACGCCGACCTTCATCGAACTCACCTATCGCCCCGACGGCAGCAGCGGCCTCAACTTCGACCTGAAGTCGAGCACCAGCAACCAGTACGAGGCGGGCGTCAAGGCTTTCCTCGGCGCCGAGGCCCTGCTGAGCGCCGCCGTGTTCCTCATCGACACCAGCAACGAGATCGTCGTCTTCAGCAATGCCGGCGGCCGCACCGCCTACCAGAATGCCGGAGATACCCAGCGGCGGGGAGTGGAACTCGCGGCGGACGGCAGATTCGGCGGCGGATTTGCCGGCTATGTCGCGGCTACCTGGCTGGAGGCGGAGTTCAAGGACAGCTTCCGCTCCTGCGTGCCCGTTCCGCCCGCCACCACCTGCACCGCGCCGAACACGACGGTTGCGGCGGGCAATCGCATCCCGGGCGTGCCGAATTACACCGTCTACGGCGAGCTGTCGTGGGCCTATCAGCCGCTCGGCTTCTCCACGGCGGTCGAGGCGCGCTGGAACGGCAAGGTCATGGCCAACGACGTGAACACGGTTGCGGCCGACGCCTATTTCATCGCCAACCTGCGGGCCGGCCTGGAGCAGAATTCCGGCAACTGGCGCTTCAGCGAGTTCGTCCGCGTGGACAACCTGCTGGACGAGGAGTACATCGGCGCGGTCTATGTGAACGATGCCAATCAGCGTTTCTTCGCGCCGGCGGCGGAGCGCAATTACCTGCTGGGCGCGAGCGTGGCGTATCGCTTCTGAGCGTGACGCCCAGACCGGTGCCGTGCCGCATACGGTGAAGGCGGGGCGCTGCCTTGAAGAGCGTCGTCGCGCTGTGTGCGGCGCCGGAAAATGCTAGACTGATTCCCATGAGTCCGGTGCAAGACGCGGCGAAATAACAAAAGATCATCGAGGATCCGCCGCACGCTCGCCGCAGGCGAGCCGACCTATTATTCCAGGGCGCGAACTTAAGCGCCGGCAGCCAGCGAGGAGGAGCAGGGCGCATGTCCAACCTTGTCCAGGAGCATGTGCGGTTAGTCCATTCGGTCGTGTCCCAGGGGCCGCGGGAGCACCAGAACGTGGTGGCCCGATCGTGGATCCGCTGCGTCCATGAATTCGGACTCGATCCGGGTTGCGAGGCCGAACCGTATCAGGTCGGGGCGCACGAACTCCAGGAGCGGGCGGAACGGGTGTCCGAGGTCGTCGCCAGCGCCAAGCTGGAGATGACGAACCTCTACCAGCAGCTTGCCGATTCCCAGACCCTGGTGCTGCTCACCGATGCCGACGGCGTCGTTCTCAACATCGTCGGCGATCCCCACTTCGTCAAGGATGCCGCCCGCGACGGCCTGCGCGACGGCACCATGTGGAGCGAACAGAAGCAGGGCACCAACGGCATGGGTACCTGCCTCATGGAGAAATGCCCGGTCGTCATCCATCGCGACCAGCATTTCCTGGCGCGCAACATCGATCTCACCTGCACCGCCGCCCCGATCTTCGACAGCCAGGGCCAAATGGCGGCGGTGCTCGACGTCTCCAGCCGCTCCCAGTTGCTGCAGCAGCACTCGATGGTGCTGGTGGGCATGTCGGCGCAGATGATCGAAAACCGCACGCTGCTGGCGCGCCATCGCGATGACTACATCATCCGCTTCCACAGTCGCCCCGAATTCCTGTACACCCTGAACGAAGGCGTGCTGGCGTTGTCGGGAGAGGGCAAGGTGGTCGCGGCGAACCGCAATGCGCTGTTCCAGTTGGGGTTTCGCAGCTTCGACCAGGTCTTCGGCGGCACCATCGACAGCCTGTTCAATGCCACCATCGCGGATCTCGTCAGCCGCAGCGCCTCTGCCTCCTTCCATCCGGTGCCCATCTATGACGCGCGCCAGGGTGGTCGCTTCTACGCCGTGGCGCAGCAGCCCGAGCGCCTGCTGCGCCAGTTCCAGGCGGTGCGGGAGCGGCGCCTGACGGTCAAGCCGGAAGGCGGTCCGGAGTATCGCTTCAGCAATCTGGAATTCGGCGATCCCAATATGGCGCACAACGTGCACTGCGCCGCCCGCGTGCTCAATCGCGATATCCCGATCCTGCTGTGCGGCGAGACCGGCTCCGGCAAGGATGTCTTCGCCAAGGCGATTCACGCCGCCAGCAACCGTGCCAGCGGCGCCTTCATCGCCGTCAACTGCGCCTCGCTGCCGGAGTCCCTGATCGAAAGCGAACTGTTCGGCTACAAGTCCGGCGCGTTCACCGGCGCCAGCCGCGAGGGCCGCCGCGGCAAGATCTGCCAGGCCAACGGCGGCACCCTGTTCCTGGACGAGATCGGGGACATGCCGCTGGCCTTGCAGGCGCGGCTGCTGCGCGTGCTGGAGGATCGGGAGGTGGTTCCCCTCGGCGGCGAAGCGCCGGTGCGGGTGGATATCCAACTCATCAGCGCCACCCACCGCAACCTGCAGGAGATGGTGAAGCGCGGCGAGTTTCGCGAGGATCTGTTCTATCGTCTCCAAGGCATCCGGCTGGCGCTGCCGCCGCTGCGCGATCGCAGCGACAAGAGGCAGATCATCCAGCACGCGCTGGCGGAGGAGGCCGGTGCCGGCGGCAGCGTGACCATCGAAGCCCGCGCCGTGGCTATGCTCGAGCAATATCCCTGGCCGGGGAATATCCGCCAGTTGCGCAATGTGCTGCGCACCGCGCTCGCGCTGTGCGACGGCAACGTCATCACGGTCCGGGATCTGCCGGAGGAGATCCAGCGCGGGGCCGAGCAGGGGCGAGCGGTAGCGGAACCGGCGAGCGCGCATAGCCTGGAGGGCAGCCTCAATTCCCTGGAGTCGGCCGAGCGCGATGCCCTGGTCCAGGAATTGGAGCGCCACCGCTGGAACATCTCCAGTCTGGCCCAGCAGCTCAAGACCAGCCGCAACACGATCTACCGTAAGATGAAGCGACTCGGCATCCGCAGCGCCCACGCCGGCCCCGCCGAGGAATGAGACGACTAGGAGCGGCGTGCCCGCCGCCACGGCTTTGGGCGTCAACGGCCGCAACTCGGGCGCGAACAGCGGGTGGCTCATGAAGCGCGATGCCATGCCGCGCCTGGCCTGGGGCCTGACCGGCTCGGGTCACTTTCTCAAGGAATCCCTCGATATTGCATCCACGCTGCCCCAGGTGGACCTGTTCCTGACCCGGGCGGCGCAGGAAGTGCTGCACATGTACGACTATTCCATTGCCGATCTGCGCAAGCGCTTCCGTATCTTCCGCGACAACACCGCCAGCGCGGCGCCGGTGGGCCTGTTCTATCACGGCCACTACCACACGGTGGTGATTGCGCCGGCCACCTCCAACACCGTGGCCAAGTGCGTCATGGGCATTTCCGACACCCTGGTCAGCAACATCTACGCCCAGGCCGGCAAGTGCCGCGTGCCTTCGATCGTGTTCGCCTGCGATACCGAGCCCGAAGTGACGACGGAGTCGCCCAGCGAATGGGTCACGGTGTACCCGCGCCGCATCGATCTGGAGAATGTTGCAACCGGCTCCGCAGCTTCGAGCACACCACGGTGGTCCGTACCACGGACGAGCTGCGTGCCGCGCTCGAGCAGCGACTCGCATGCCTGAACATATCCTCTTCCTGACCGGACGGCTGGCGCAGAAGAGCCTGGAGAAGGTGCTCGCCGGCATGCAGCAGGCGCCCTTCACCTGGACCGTGACGGACATCGGCATCAGTGTCGCCGGGCTGATGACGGCGGACATGATCCGGCGCCGTGTGCCGGCGCCGGTCGCGGCGGACCGCATCATGGTGCCGGGCCGCTGCCGCGGCGAGGTGGACAATCTGGCGCGGCATTACGGCATACCCGTGGTGCGCGGCCCCGACGAGCTGAAGGACATCCCGCAGCATTTCGGCCGGCGCGGCCCCCAGCCCGATCTTTCGCGCCATGACGTGGACATTTTCGCCGAGATCGTGGACGCGCCGCGGTTGAGCGTCGATGCCATCGTCGAGCGCGGCCGGCGCTACCGGCGCGACGGCGCCGACGTCATCGACCTCGGCTGCCTGCCCGACACGCCGTTCCCGCACCTGGAAGACGCGGTGCGCGCCCTGAAGGAAGACGGCCAGCGGGTGAGCGTCGACGCGCAGGAGCCGGAAGAACTGCTGCGCGGCGGCCGTGCCGGCGCCGATTTCCTGCTCAGCCTCAACGAAGACACCCTGTGGCTGGCCGACGAAGTGGCCGCGACGCCGGTGCTGATTCCCTCCCGCCCGGGCGATCTGGATTCCCTGCTGCGCTGCGTGCGTGCCCTGCAGGGGCGGGGCAGGGCATTTCTCGCCGACGCGATCCTCGATCCGATCCATTTCGGCATGGCGGATTCGATCGTCCGCTATCACCGCCTGCGCCACGAATTCCCCGAGGTGCGGATCATGATGGGCACCGGCAACGTGTCGGAACTCACCGACGCCGATACCAGCGGCATCCATGCCGTGCTGCTCGGTCTGGCTTCCGAGCTGCACGTCAGCGCAGTGCTCACCACCGAAGTCAGCAGCCATGCCAGCCGCGCGGTGAAGGAGATCGACGCCGCCCGGCGCGTGATGTACGCGGCGCGGCACGACCACAGCCTGCCGCGCGACTATTCCGACGCGCTGCTGACGGTGCATGGGCGCAAGCCCTTTCCCGATTCGCCGCAGGAGATCGCGGAGTTGGCCCGCACCATCAAGGACCCGAGCTTTCGCGTGCAGGTCAGCAGCGCCGGCATCCATGTGTACAACCGCGCCGGCCATCACGTCGCGACAGATCCGTTCGAGCTGTTTCCGCTGCTCGAGCTGGGCAACGATTCCGGCCACGCCTTCTACATGGGGGTGGAGCTGGCGCGGGCGCAGATCGCCCTGCAGCTCGGCAAGCGCTACACGCAGGACGAGGAACTGCGCTGGGGCTGCGCGGTGGAGCCGACGCCGGAGGACAAGCGCGTGCATCGGGCGCCGGGCACCACCCTGCCGGCCGGGCTGAAGACGGGGAACGACCCATGATCCGCGAAGTCATCGTCACGACGCGTGCCGCGGACGGGCGCATCCACATCGCGCCGATGGGCGTGCGCGAGGCCGACGGGCTGACGGTGCTGGCGCCGTTCCGGCCCTCCACCACCCTGGACAACGTCCTCGCCAACCGCTGCGCGGTGGTCAACTACTGCGATGACGTGAGAATATTCGCCGGCTGCCTCACCGGCCGCCGCGACTGGCCCACGCTCCCCGCGCAACAGGTAGCGGGTGTGCGCCTGGCCGGCGCGCTGGCCCACGCCGAGCTGGTGCTGCAGCGCGTCGAGGAGGATGCGCAGCGGCCGCGTCTGTTGTGCCGCGTGGCGCACGAGGCGAACCACGCCCCGTTCCGCGGCTTCAACCGCGCCCAGGCGGCGGTGATCGAGGCGGCGATCCTGGCCAGCCGGCTGCATCTGCTGTCCTCGGACAAGATCGACACCGAACTGCGCTACCTCACCATCGCCATGGACAAGACCGCCGGCCCGGTCGAGCGCGAGGCCTGGGATTGGCTCATGGCGCGCATTTCCCAGCACCGCGCCGGAAAAACGGCGGACGTATGAGCCATCTGGCGAGGGGCCCCCGCAGGGGGATCGACAGCAAGGCGAGTACGTCCAGCCGCCGACGCGAGGGCGGGCGATCGACCCGGAGCGGCAAGGAGGCGGCGTATGAGCCATCTGGCGAGGGGCCCCCGCAGGGGGATCGACAGCAAGGCGAGTGGCGGTATGAGCCACCTGGCGCGGGGCCCCCACGGGGGGATCGACAGCAAGGCGAGTACGTCCAGCCGCCGACGCGAGGGCGGTCGATCGACCCGGAGCGGCGAGGAGGCGGCAGCTTGAGCACGCACATGCTGGCGAGCGTTTTGGACGCCGCGGAAGCGCAGATTGCCCTCGCCGCCGGCGCCGACATCGTCGACCTCAAGGATCCGCGCCAAGGCGCGCTGGGCGCGCTGCCGGTGGGTGCCGTCGCCGGGATCGTGGCTGCAGTCGCGCAGCGCCGGCCGGTCAGTGCCACACTGGGCGATCTGCCGATGGAGCCGGGGCTGCTGGTCGAGCGGGCGGCCGCGCTGGCCGACTGCGGCGTGGATTTCGTCAAGATCGGCCTGTTCGCCGACCCGCGCCAGCGCGCCTGTATTGCCGCCCTCGCACCCCTGGCTGCCAGGCAGCCGCTGGTGGCGGTGTTGTTCGCCGACCAGCGCCCGGACTTTGCGGTCATTGCCGACCTTGCCGCCGCCGGTTTCGCCGGCGTCATGCTGGACACGGCGCACAAGGCACGGGGCGGGCTGCGCGCGTGCCTGCCGGATGAGACGCTGGGCGGCTTTGTCGCCGCCGCCGCGGCGAGCGGACTGTTCAGCGGGCTTGCCGGCTCCCTCCGCGCCGCGGATATTCCGGCGCTGCTGCGCCTGGAGCCGGACTACCTGGGCTTTCGTGGCGCGCTGTGCGCCGGTGCGCAGCGCACGGCCCGGCTCGACGCCGCGGCGGTGGCGAGCATACGGCTGGCGTTGCCCGGCGTGGAGGGAGTCGCTGCGGCAGTCCGCCTGGGGGCCTTCAGCGCAGGCGGGCGGGATCGCCCTCCACCAGCATCCGCCGCAGCCTCTCCGGCGCCGACTTGCCGAGGGTGAAGGCGCGGAAGCAGCCCTGGTGCACGAACCGGGGAAAGGCAGCGTCCACGATGCCGAGCCGCGCCAGTTCCTCGCTTGCGGTGCCCTCCGGCGGCAGCTCGCAGGATTTCACCAGCGCCAGGTACTGCGCATTGAGGCGCGTCGCAAGCCATGCCGCCAGACTGTCCGACGTGACACTCCAGTCCTCGGCGATGCCGACGTCCTCATGGAGCATGGCGCCGGGCAGCCACACTGCCACGCCGGCGCTTTTGAGCACGGCGTAGAGCGTGTCCTGGGTGGAGGCCGGGGTCAGGGCCGGGCACAACGCCGCCAGCATCAGGCCGTACTGCTCCATGGCCAGGATGGACATGCGGTGCGCTGCGCGGTCGTCGAATTCCCAGTGGTGCTGGGCCTCGCGCACGCGGTCGGCGAAGGGCCCGCCGCCCGGCACGACCACGACGCGCCCACGCCCACTGTCGGCGAGCATGTCGAGCCAATCGCGCAGCATGGGGTCGGCAGCGAGGCTGCCGCCGAGCTTAACGATCCACATGGGCGGTCTGCTTGCTCTGCAGCAGGCAGGCGACGGCGACGGCGGGCGCGCAGGCCGCGATCCACTCCGAGGCGGCAGGGCTGCTCGTCACCAGGCTGGCGAAATCGCGATAGGGCCTTTCCAGGCGCCGGGCGATCTTCGCCGCCACGAAGCGGCCGACGCCGGCGCCGACCAGCGGCGCCCGATCATCGAGCAGTCCACGCGACAGGGCACGTTCGCAGGCGCCGGCGATACGCTCCTCCTGCACTTGTGCGAACCAGCGCGCCAGCCTTTGCCAGTCGGCGGGATCGGCGTCCTCCGCGTCATGTCCGAGCATGCGTGCCAGCCGCCGTGCGCTTCCCGTGGCGGTCTTTTCGCCGCCGTCGGCGGCGGGATGCTGATCGGCTTGCGCCGGCAGTCGTCCGGTGAGGCGATGGACATCCGCCGTGGTGGCGAAATGCTCGGCCATCAAGGGAATCCAGGCGCCGCCGAAGGGCGCGCGATCGGCCAGCGCCATGAGCGGCGTGCGCACCACGCCGGTGTAGACCAGTTCCTCGTCGATCAGGCGCTCGGCGTCGCTGCGCCCGCGCGCCTGGACCCTGCCGCCGGCGATGACGACGACATCGGTCGTGGTGCTGCCGATATCGAGGAACAGGGAGGCCGGCAGACGATCGGCAACCAGCGCGGCGCTGGCATGCCAGTTGGCGGAGGCGATGCGCGCGGCTTCGAAGACAGCGGCGCGGGCATCGACGAAGCCGCCCTCGCCGGCGTAGAAATGCAGCCGTCCGCTGCCCGCGAGCCGGTCATCCAATACCTCGACCAGACGCCGCACGCCTTCGTCCCGGCTGCGGAACAGGTCAACCATCTCGCCGCTCATGGTGATGGCGTGATCCGCCGCCGGGCCGAGGTGGGCCAGGGCCTCGGCCAGCGCATGCTGCAGATGGTCCAGACCCTGCCACAGCGGGCAGGGCAGTTGCACCACGTCGTCCACGATCGCGCCTTTGTCCAGCCGGGCTGCCTTGAGATGGGCGCCGCCGATGTCCCAGCCGATCGTCCCCGACTCAGACATGGCAGGCTTCGAGCCCGATCTCTACGGGGCGGGTGGAGGGCGGGACGAAATTGGACAGGGTGCCCATCGGAGCGGTACCGTCAACCAAGGCGAGTACCCGCGCGGCGACATTGATGCCGAGCGCCGACGCCAGACCGCAATAGGAGGTGGTGAGGCGCGGATTGACTTCGATTACCAGCGGTCCGCGCGCGGTGTCTACCAGGTCGATGCCGACATGGCCCCACAGTCCGGGAATCGCCTGCGCTGTGGCCTGCGCCAGACGTTGGTGGGCAGCCGTCACCGGCAGCGCTCCCACCGTCAGGCCGTGGAGGCCGACGCGTCCATGCGTAACCCGGACGTGCTGGCGGTTGCGGCTGAAGACTGCGGCGTCGCCGTCGCGGCAGATCAGCGACAGGCTCTGCGCTTCGCCCGCGAACCAGGGCTGGGCGACGAGATTTTCTTTGCGCCGGAAAGCGAGAGCGGCGCGCGCCTTCATGCTGTCCGCGACGAGCAGCGTATCGACGCAGCCGGCACCGTCGTCGGGCTTGACCACCCACGGGCCCGGCAGGTCCGGCAGAGTGAGGGGATCCGTATAGACTGGTGCCACGGCGACGCCTGCCGCCGCCAGGGCAGCAGCGGTGCTACGCTTCGAAGCCGCCACCGCCACCGCCGCCGACCGCGATCCGAGCAAGAGCTTGCCGCTGTCCTCGGCCAGGCGCGTCAGCCGTTCCAGGACGCCGCCGGTCTCCGGCGCGACGGGCCACACCGCATCCGCCATTCTCAGCCCGCGCAGATAAGGCTCCAGCGGGTCACGCCCGGGCCCGGCTGCGATGCTCTCGATCCACGCCAGCGCGGGCAGGCGGCTGTCGCGCGCGATCAGAACTTCGACTCCAGGAACCAGCGCGAGCTCCGCCACCAGCGCCCGCAACATGCGCTCGCCTTCCTCCGCCAGACCCGGCGGCAGGGCTTCCCGGGCGAGTCCGCCGCCGGTGATAAACTCGAAGACGAAGACTTTCATCGCGAGTATCCGTGAAACTCGTAGCCGTGATGGACCTGATGGCCGGACAGGTGGTGCATGCCCGCCGCGGCCGGCGCGATGCATACCTGCCGCTGCGCTCCGGCCTGTGCGCCGGTTGCGACGCGGTGATGGTCGCGGAGGCGCTGTTGGCCCTGCATCCGTTCCACGCCCTCTATCTCGCCGATCTCGACGCCATCCTGCACCGCGGCGACAATCGGGCCGCCATCGCGCGTCTGCGTCGCGCGCTGCCGGACACACCGCTCTGGGTGGACGCCGGGATCGGGCATGCTGGGGCCCTGCAGCGCTTCCGCGCCGCAGGCTTGGGAACGGCGGTGATCGGCAGCGAGACCCTGGAGGATCTTCATCTCCTCGACGGCGCGGCGGGCGGGCAGGATGTCATCCTTTCCCTCGATTTCAAGGCGGGCGCCTTTCTCGGTCCGGCGCAGCTTGCGACCTCGGCCGAACGCTGGCCGCGGCGGATCGTGGCGATGAACCTGGATCGCGTCGGCAGCGGCAGCGGCCCCGATCTGGCCCTGCTGGCGACGCTGCGACTGCGTCGCAGTGAAGGGGAAATCTTCGCCGCGGGCGGCATTCGCTCGCACGCGGATGTGGATGCTGCCGGCGCCGCCGGGGCGGCGGGCGTGCTGTTGGCCAGCGCGCTGCACGACGGCAGCCTGACTGCCGACGACCTGAAACATTTTGGGTGAAGGCGGGCGCCTCGCGGTGCACGCCTTGCTCGGGTGGAACGGTCGCGCCCCGCGACCAGCGCGGGACGCGTGCCTGGGTTCAGGAATGGGCCTGGAACGGATGCTGCGCCGATCCCTTCTTGGCAACGACTTCGGACGCCTTGGGCTCGCCATTGATGGCACGCTTGATGGATTCCCGCACCGCCTGGTAGTTGTAGTCCTGGATCTTGTTGTCGTCGCTCGGCTTCCCAGTGGATGAACACGCCGACGCAGATGAACAGGTCGTCGGCCTCGATCCGCCGGGATCGTGCCGTCCGCAACCGAGTCCGCGACCGCCATGGCCACCGCGCGCTGGGCCGGGCCGAACATCTGCACCGCCTGCTTCGCGCCCTTGATGGTGACCTTGTTGAACATCACGGTGTCGGGCTTGCACAGCAGGTTCGGCGCCACCACCGCCAGCAGGGAGGTGAAACCGTCCTTGTTGTTGGTGAGCGCGTTGCAGAACGCGGCCTCGACGGCGCTGCCGCGCGGCCCGATGAGCAGGTCGATGTGGGCGACCTCGTTGCCGTCTCCGACCAGTGATTCTCCGACACATACTCCAGTGATTTTTGCCATAGTTTTCCCCTCTCATCAGTTGGTTGGCATACTCGGGGTTCGGATCTCCTCCTTGCCCCACATCGCATTACCGCGCACGCCGGAGGCCGGCCGCGCGGCGGTAAACTCGTTCCCCATCCAGTCTTCGATGCGCGCCGCGAGCAGCGTCGCCACGGTGAGATCGGCGCTGGTGCCGGGATTTACGCCGGCCGCCTTGAGCTGCCGGTCCCAGTCGAGCAGATCGTTCTCCAGGAGGCGCGGATCATCGCAGGACGCAAGCCGGCCGGCAAGGGCCGCGGCCTGCGCGCTGGTCCGGCCCGCCACGCCGGAACCGTATTTGCGCAGGATATGCGAATCGGGCAGGCGGGCGAGATAGTCCAGATAGAGCGCCGTCACCGCCCAGGCCTCCGCGCGCCCGCGCGCGCGCTGGCGGCGCAGGACAGGCAGGCCGTACTCGAAAATGTCCGCGAAGCCGGACGCATACTGGCGGGCGATCGAGTCGCGGTCGCTGGCTTCGCGCATGGCGTCGAGCAGGGTCACGCCGGGTGGCTCGTGCACGTCGTGGCGCGGGCTCGAACCCAGTCCGCCGGGGTTGGCGAGACGGATCGCGGCATAGGCGCGGCGCGCGTCCTCCACGTCGAGCCCCGCCAGCACGCGGTTCAGCGCCGCCGCCAGCGTGTCGCCGGGACGCGCGTCGAGCGCCGCCTGGGCCAGCGGTGCGCACAGCAGCACGATGCCGAGATTGGTGTTGCAGGGCACGACGGCCCGCGTCGCCTCCACCGCGGCCAGGATGCGGCGGCCGACGGTCAGCGCCGCGGCGGCGAGGGGCGCGGCGATGGCATCGGCGCTGGCCGTGAAATCGTCCGTCGTACATGCCGTGGCCGTCGCCGTGGAAGCCCACGTTCCCCGGCTTGAGGGCGAGCAGATCCAGTTCGCAGGCCTCGCGCAGCGCCTGAGCCAGGAAGGCGCTGCGGCTGCCGGCGGCGGGGGCGCGCCGACTCAGCACACGGCCTCCAGGGGCAGGCGGCGGCGCTGCACGAAATCCTCCACCAGGCACTCCGCGATGTTGAAGCCGGTCACGCTCTGCAGACCTTTCCAGGCCGGGATGCTGTTGACTTCGATCACCTGCAGGCGGCCGTCGGCCTCGCGCATGATGTCCACGCCGGCATAGTCCATGCCGACGGCGCGGGCGGCGTCCAGCGCCAGGCGCCGCATCGGCTCCTCCAGTTCCGCCCGGTTCGCAGCGGGCGCCCTGGGCCACGTTGTTGATCCAGGAGCGGCCGCGGCGCACCATCGCCGCCACCGCGGCATTGCCGATCACCAGCACGCGCCAGTCGCGCCACTGTCCGGGCTCGGCCGCGATGTAGCGCTGCAGATACCAGACGCCGCGGAAGTCGGCAGCGTCGGGAATGTCGTCGCCCGCCGCCAGCCGGCGCAGACCCTGGCCCTGGGAGCCGAACAGGGGCTTGATCACCAGTTCGCCGCCGGACGCGGTTTCGCGCAGCAGGATCTGGCGCGCCTCGGCCGGGTTCTCCGTGGTCCAGGTCGCCGGCGTCGGCACGCCGGCGCGCTTGAGCAGCAGGCTGGTCATCGCCTTGTCCACGCTCTTCTCGATGGCCCGCGCCGAGTTGTACACCGGAATGCCGATCTCCCCCAGCAGGTGCAGGAAGTCGAGGCGCAGCACCACCTGCTCGAGCGATCCGCCGGGAACGCCGCGCACGAACGCCGCATCGGGCAGCTGCGACTCGAAGCCGGCCATGACGATGCCATGGAGCGAGGCGGCGAGGTCAACCCGGCACTGCGTCAGGCTGAGGTAGCGCGCCTCGATGCCGCGGGCCTTGAAGGCGCGGCGCAGCTGCGCGCCGTGCCAGCCGGGGTCGTCGGTGATGATGGCGACGCGCCGCATCAGCTTTCCGGTTCGCCGAAGGAGGCGGCGATCAGGGCCGGGTCGATCCTGCCGCCGCGGAAGCTCGACCCGCTCTTCAGGTTGCTCACCAGCACCTGGGCCGGCGCGAACAGCAGCGGATCGATCTGATAGAAGTCGTACTTCACTTCCTTGAACACCTGGGCGAAGGGCCGGCCGTAATCGCGCGAAGCGCTGCTGGGCAGCTTGAGCGCCAGTTCGCGCGCCTCCTCGTCGCTGCAGTCGACGTAAAGCTGAACCATGCCGCCGAAGAGGATGGCATCGTTGGTACGGCCCATGGCGGTGAGGAAGTCGGCGCCCGGCGGCGGCAGCGGCGCCACGCCCGCGCCGTCGATCAGCGCGGAGAGCGGAAATCCCAGCGTATGCACCTTGTGCAGCGCCACTTCCAGCACCCGCGCCACGATCTGCACGGTGCCGGCCAGGCTGCGCGTCGGCGTCAGGATCAGGGTGAGGCGCTCCGGCGCGACATGGCAGTCGCGCACGACCTTGTCCACGATCTGCGGCGGCGGACGCTTGTCCACTTCCAGCACCAGACAGGCGGAATCGGCCTCGTCGCGGTAGGCCAGTTCGCCGAATAGTTCCTCCTTGACCGCCAGCGCCCGCCCCGGACCCGAGCCGAGGGCGTGGAAGGCGCCCTTGCCTTCGCCGTGGGACAGGCTCCAGCCGGCATACTGGCTGCCGAGACAGGCGAGTACCGGGTTCGCCGTATGCACCGCGAGCTGCAGCGGCCAGGGGCCGGCTGCTCCCTGCAGCGCGACCGAGCCCAGGCCGCCGAGGCAGATCTCGGCGATGCGGCGTCCCGCCTCGATGCCGCCGACATGGCCGATGCCGGCGTCCACCACGCAGGCGCCGCCGGGCAGGGACTCGACGCCGAGGCGCAGCACCGCCGCGTCGCGCAGCAGCGCTTCCACCAGGGGCCGCGTCAGCCCATTGACGCTCGGTTGCGGGATCGGGTTCATGCCGCCTCCGCCGCCAGCAGGTGCTGCATCGCTGCGGCGCGCTGCGCCAGCAGGCGCCGCACCGCGTCGGGAGTGGAAGCCGAGGCGCGTACGGTGCACAGCGGATCGGCGGCCGCGTAACGCGTTCCCGGCTGGGGCAGGTCGCTGCACCAGGCAGGGAAACGCGTGCCGGGGTGCACGGCGCCCGGCGCGCCGGCATAGACCACGGCGTGCCCGCGCGCCACGCCGGGGGCACGGGCGAAGTCGGGCAGTTCGCCGCTGCAGGCGCGCAGGTGCCAGTCGAACAGGCCGCAGGCGAAGTCCGCGTCGTAGCAGTCGAGGGCCGCAGTGGGACGCGGATTCAGTTCGAGGACGGAGTAGTCATCGTCCCGCAGCAGGAAGTCGATGCCGTTGAGTCCGACCAGCCCGCAGTTCGCGACCAGCGCATCGAGGGCGGTCCGCAGGGCGGACAGGGCCGCCGACGGCAGGCTCACGCCGCCGATCACCCCGGCAAACAGGAACGGTTGGCCCGGGCTCGACGCGGCATGCCCGGGGCCAAGCCGGCGTGCAACTGTTCGCTGCAACCGACGATCCAGGCACGCCTGCCGTCCGCCAGGAACAGCAGCGACAGGCTGCGGCCCGCCTCCCGGCGCTGGAAATAGACGCCGTCCGCCTCCGCGTCAAAGGCGGCGGCGGGCACGACATGGGCGCCGCCGGCGCCGCCGATGCGCTTGGCGAGCCAGCCGTGGGTATCCGGCGGGCGCCGCAGGCTGACGTCCGGATGCGCAATGCCGAGGCGGTCGAGCAGGGGAAAGAAGCGCGCCGGGTCCTTGGTCGCGGCCACGACCTGCGCCTCGTTGCCGTACAGCCGGCGCCCCAGGGCCAGCCGCTGCAGCAGTTGCGGCGCGTCCTCCAATCCGGAGCCGACGACGAGGCCGGCGCAGGATGCGCCCGGCGCCAGTTCGTCCGCCGCCTGCAGCAGGGTGTCGGGGTCGAAGCGCAGTTCGTCGCGCGACACGGCGCGGCGTACGGCCCGCGCCGCGGCGCAGGTGTCGCGGTCGGCGAACCAGTCGACGACGACGGCATCGTGACCGCCGCGCGCCGCCGACTGCGCCAGTTGGCGGCCCGACGCGGCGACGATCAGATACGGTGCGCCAGCGCTAGGCGACATACTTGCGCGCCGCGGCGAAGGCGTCGCGGAAGTCGAGATACAAGGGCTTGTCGGCGGCCAACATGCTCTCGAACAGGCCGCGCTGCACCTGATACTTGACGTTGCCGATGGCCAGCGCGCCGACTCCCACCGCCTTGCCCGAGGCGGCGGCCAGCGGCGCGCCGTCGTCCATCACGCCCAGACCTTCGATGCCCGCCGGCGGCACCGCGTTGACGTCGGCGACCACCAGCAGCCGCGCGGCGGTGTCGAGCTGGGCCTTTCCCAGCACGCGCACGCCGGCCTTGGCGGTGGCGAGGATCACTTCCGCGTCCTGCACCAGGCCGCTCTTCTGTTCGTCGGAGGATGCCTCCGCCGGTTCGGTGCGGGCGCCGTAGCGGGCATTGACCACTTCCGAAGTCATGCGGGCGCGGTTGGCGGAGGTGTGGCTGGTGATCTTGACCCGCGCGCCGGCGGCGGACGCGAGCACAGCGGCAGCGGCGCCGACCGGCCCCGTGCCGCCCACCACCAGCACCGAACGGCCGGCGAGGTCGGCGCCGTGCGCCTTCTTCAACTGGCGTTCGACGCACGCCACCATCGCCGCGGCCGTGGTGAAGGCGCCGCTCGGGTCGGCAAAGACGGACACCTCGAATGGCGGCACCATGGCGCTGCGCGCGGCGTCCAGCATGTCGGCAGCGAGGCCGATCTCGCGCCCGCCGATGAATATGCCGGTGCGCTTCACGCCCTTCGGCCCGCGCGAGAAGATCGCGTCCTGGGTGAGCGGCCCGAGCTGATCCAGGCCGACGTCGCCATAGGGAATGACGGCCTGGTAGCCGGCGTCGTAGGCCATATTGACGTCGAACGGGCTGACATTGCGGCCCGGCGTGAACATATGCAGGATAAAGGGCTTTTCCATGTCTGGGTCGGGGGTCGTCGGTGGCGTGAGCGGGAGGCGGGAGGGAGATTCAGCCGGCGCCCTGCGGCATGCCGAGGGCGGTTTCCTGGATGCGGATGCGGGCGCCGCGATTGCCTGCCGCGACCACGCGAAATTCGAGCTGGGCCGTGTCCGGGAAGCGCTGGCGCAGTTCGCGTGCATGTTCCACTGCGCGCTCGGCCGTATCGACAATGGCGAATCCGGTCGGCCCCCAGGAGCTCTGTCCGATGCAGCACGCGCCCCGTGCTTCGAGGACGGTCAAGGCAGCCGCCACGCGCGGGCTGGTGAAGCGGCCGCCCTGGGCCGGTGCGAAATGGTCGCCGATGGCGCGCTGCAACTCGCTCAGGCCGCGGCCGAACGGTTCGAGATCCGCCTCCGCCAGCGCCGGCAGGATCTGCATCAGTACCAGGCGTGCAAGATGGGCGGCCTGCTGCGGCGCAAACGGCGGCAGGTCGCGGAAGGCGGCGACCTCGGAGGCGCCGTGCAGGCCGCGCGCCGCCCGGTCGAAGACCAGCACCACGCGCCAGTGGCCCGGGAACGGGATGCGGCTGATGAGGGGCGGCGGAGCGTCGCTTTCGCCGCGGCCGCCATCGAGGAGGAAGCCGCCCAGTTCGAAGGCGCCGATGCCGATGCCCGAACGCGCGCCGCGATCGAGGATGTGCGCGATCTCGCGCGGGCTCAGTCCGAGCCCCCAGGCTTCGGATGCGGCCGTGCCCACGGCCAATGCCATCTGGGTGCCGGAGCCGAGGCCGGCGTGGGCGGGGATCGCCTCGTCCACGATCAAGGTGGCGTCGCCCCCCGCGTGCAATGCCTCGCGCAGCCGCGCCAGGTTCGCCGCCGCGCGCTCCGCCTGCGGGCCCTGGGCTGTGGTCCGCGACGACGCCTGCAGGCGCAGGCGCGTCGCCAACCCATCCAGGGTCAGGCCGAGGCTGCCGAAGCGCCGTCCCAGTCCGCCGTCGAGGTCGACGAAGCCAAGATGGAGCCGCGCCGGTGCTTCAACGACGATCCATGGGCGCTGGTCGGGACGGGCGGTCGGCATCGGGTCTCAGCCTGGAGAGGGGCCTCTTGTTGTTACGAATAATCCAGTTTAGCAACCTGCGTGCCACGCATGGCTTCTCTCTGCAGTGCCGGCGCGTGGCCGCGTCGGGCGGCGTTGCTGTGGCGCCAGCGGAGCATAGTGTCACGCTCTGCGGGTAGCGGCAGGCGGCGCCGGCTGGCGTTCGTCGCCGTCCGTGCCGTGCTGCGGCGGAGCGGGCCTGCTGCGGCCAACGGCAGGCCGGCATGGCACGTTACCTGCATCGAATTCTTCCCGTTTCTTCGCCCATGATCGAGTCGATGCCTGATCTCTCCCCGGCAATCCAGGCCACCTGCCCGTTCTGCGGCCTGCTCTGCGACGACGTCACGGTGCGCGCGAGCGGTGCCGCGATGCAGGTCGTCGAGCGCGGCTGCGTGTTGAGCCAGCGGGCGCTGCAGCAGAGCGCACCCGACTCGTCGCCGCGCATCGGCGGCCGGGCGGCGGGTTTGGAGGAAGCGGTGGCGGCCGCCGCCGTGCTGCTGGCTGACGCGCGCCAACCGCTGATCGGCGGCCTCGCCACCGATGTGGCCGGCATGCGCGCGGTGATGAGTCTCGCCGACCGCATCGGTGCCGTGCTCGACCACATGAATGCGCCGGCCAAGTTCCGCAATCTGCTGGCGGTGCAGGAGGGCGGCTGGATCACCACCACCCTGGCGGAGGTGAAGAACCGCGCCGATCTCGTGGTGACTGGCGGGCACCGACGTGGTGAGCCGGTTTCCGCGCTTCTTCGAGCGCTTCGTCTGGGTCGAGGAGACACTTTTCGGGCTGATGTCGGCGCAGCGCGAGGTGGTCTATCTGGGGCGCGACCTCGACGCGATTGCCGGCATCGCGCCGGATGGGCGCCGCCCGTTTCAGATCCCCTGCGACGTCGGCGCGCCTCGGCGCCGCCTTCGGCGCACTGCGCGCCCTGGTGGCGGGCCGGGAACTGCAGGCGGAGACGGCGGCGGGTGTGCCGATGGCGCAGTGGCGCACCCTCGCCGACAAGCTGAAGAGCGCCCGCTACGCCGTCGTGGTGTGGGCGGCGGCCGATTTCGACTTTCCCCATGCCGAGCTCACCGTGCGGGCGCTGTGCGAACTGATCAAGGACCTCAACCGGAGCTCACGCGCGGCCGGCCTGCCTCTCGGCGGCAGCGACGGCGACTTCACGGCGGACGGCGTGGAACTGTGGCAGACCGGCTTTCCGTTTCGCACCGGCTTCGGCAGCGGAGTGCCCGAATACGATCCGCAGCGCTTCGCGACGGCGCGCTTGCTGGCGCAGGGCGAGGCCGATGCGCTGCTCTGGATCGCCAGCTTCGACGAGCGCCGCGGGCCGCCGGGCAGCGCGGTGCCGACGGTGGTGCTGGGACGCCCGGGCATGGTGTGCGAGCGCGAGCCGGAGGTGTTCATTCCCGTCGGCACGCCCGGCGTCGATCATGCCGGCCATCTGTTCCGCACCGACAAGGTGGTGATGCTGCCGCTGCGGCAGCTGCGCGAGAGCGGACTGCCGAGCGTGGCACGGGTCGTGGCGGCGATCGGAGAGGCGATCCGCGCCATGCTGACCCGGCTTCGCGGCGGCCGCGTCTATCGATCCCGCCCACGGGATCGACGGCGAGGTCCGCGACCTCTACATCCGCGACGGCCGCATCCTGGCCGAGGCGCCGCCGCCGGACGAGCCGCATCGACCACGCTACGATCTGCGCGGCCAGGTGGTGATGGCCGGGGCCATCGACCTGCACACCCACATCGGCGGCGGCAAGGTCAACATCGCCCGCACCATGCTGCCGGAGGATCACCGCGCCGATCGCGCTGCCGCGCGCCGCACTCACCCGCTCCGGCGGCGGCCACGCCGCGCCCGCCACGCTCGGCCGCCGGCTACCGCTACGCCGAGATGGGCTACACCGCCTGCTTCGAGCCGGCCGTGCTGCCGGTCAATGCGCGCCAGGCCCACATGGAGATGGCCGACACGCCGATGCTCGACACGGGCGGCTACGCCATGCTCGGCAACGACGACTTCCTGCTGCGACTGCTGGCGGAGGGCGGCGCCCAGGAGGCCATCAACGACTATGTCGCCTGGACCCTGCACGCCGACCCAGTGCATCGGCATCAAGGTGGTCAATCCCGGCGGCATCAGCGCCTTCAAGTTCAACGCGCGCGCGCTGCGACCTCGACGAGCGCGCACCCGCACTACCGGCGTGACGCCGCGGCGCATCCTGCGCAGCGCTGAGCCGGGCGGTGCACGAACTCGGCGTGCCGCACCCGCTGCATGTCCACGCCAGCAATCTGGGCGTGCCCGGCAATCATGGACACGACCCTGGCGACCATGGACGCGGCCGAGGGGCTGCCGATCCACCTGACCCACATCCAGTTCCACAGCTACGGCACGCGAGGGCGACCGGCAAGTTCTCCTCCGGCGCGGCGCGCATCGCCGAGGCCGTCAACCGCGCGGCGAACGTCACCATCGACGTCGGGCAGATCATGTTCGGCCAGACCGTCACCGCCTCCGGCGACACCATGGCGCCAGCACCGCAACCACGCCATCTCGCCAGCCCGAAGAAGTGGCGTGTGCATGGACATCGAGTGCGACGCCGGCTGCGGCGTGGTGCCGTTCCGCTACCGCGACCAGAACTTCGTCAACGCGCTGCAATGGGCGATCGGCCTGGAACTGTTCCTGCTGGTGGAAGACCCCTGGCGCGTCTTCCTGACCACCGACCATCCCAACGGCGCGCCCTTCACCAGCTATCCGCACCTGATCCGGCTGCTGATGGACCGGAGCTTCCGCAACGAGCAGCTGCGCGCAGATCCATCCCGATGCCGCCGCCGCTCAGCCACCCTGCCGCAGCTCGAGCGCGAATACTCGCTGTACGAGATCGCCATCATGACCCGCGCCGGCGCCGGCGCGCATCCTGGGCCTGGCGCGACCGCGGGCCATCTGGGCGCCGGGCGCCGCGGCCGACATCGCCGTCTATCGCGACGAGCCGGACCGCGAAGCGATGTTCGCCGCGCCGGACTACGTCTTCAAGGACGGCGAGCTGGTGGTGCGCGACGGCGCAGTCGTCGACGTCGGTCGTGGGGCAGCACCCATGTCGTGCGGCCCGGAGTTCGACCGCGGCATCGAGCGCGAGCTCGCGCGCCTACTTCGAGCGCTACCAGACGCCGCAGCGTGGCAATTTCGCGATCGGCGACGACGAGATGTGCGAGGCTGCAGCCGGCGGCCGCCTGGTCACGTCCACCCCTGCGGACGGGGCGACGCGCATGATCATCAACGGCGTCGCGATCGACGACACCTTTGCCGAGGCCTTCGGCATGAAGGCGACGCGCGCTCATCGTCACCGCCCGCAACGCGAACTGGGCGCGCGATCGCGGCGGCGCGGCCATGACCGGCTTCGCCACCTCGGTCATCGGCTGCGGCGGCGAGGCCGGCGATCGAGCGCGAACTGCCGCCGGACGAGACGCCCGACGGCCGGCCCGGCGTCGCGCGTGCTGCTGTTCGCGGTGTCGACCAAGGAACTGGCCAAGCAGGTCGAGCGCCGCGTCGGCCAATGCGTGCTGACCTGCCCGACGACGCGCCGTGCTTCGCCGGCCTCGACGAGCGGCGAAGCCGCTGCCGCTGGGCAAGACGCTGCGCTACTTCGGCGACGGCTTCCAGATCGTCCAAGCTGATCGGCGGCCGGCGCTACTGGCGCGTGCCGGTGATGGACGGCGAATTCCTCTGCGAGGAGACCACCGGCATGGTGCAAGGCGGTCGGCGGCGGCAACTTCCTGATCCTGGCGCAGAACCGCGAGCCGGGCGCTGGCGGCCTGCGAAGCGGCGGTCGCGCGCCATGCGGCGGCTGCGCGAACGTCATCCTGCCGTTCCCCGGCGGCGTCGTGCGCTCCGGCTCCAAGGTCGGCTCGAAGTACAAGGCGCTGCTGGCCTCCACCAACGACGCCTACTGCCCGACGCTGCGCGGCGCGACCGAGACGCGAGCTCGCCGCCGGACGTCGGCTGCGGTGCTGGAGATCGTCATCGACGGCCTGACCGAGCCGACGTGCGCGCGCGCCATGCGCGTCGGCATCGACGCGGTCTGCGCCGTGGGCGCCGCCGGCGGCGTGCGCCGCATCACGGCCGGCAACTACGGCGGCAAGCTGGGGCAGTTCCACTTCCATCTGCGGGAGATCCTGGCGTGACGGCCTTTACCTTCGCGCTCCGGAGCGCCGCCGCCGCAGCGGCTCGACATGTCGGCCCTGACGCCGGACCGGCTGTCGGGCCTGTCGCGCGAACAGATCGCGGCCGTCGAACTGTCCTCGGGCAATCGTCGGCTGCGGGTGGGTGACCTGTTCGATCTGCGCGGCGATGATGTCGCCGACCTGCGCTTCGAGGGTAACTGTTCGAAGCTGGACCGCATCGGCGCCGGCATGACCGGCGGGCAGCGTCACGGTCGAAGGCGACGCCGGGGACTATCTCGGACTGGCCATGGCCGGCGGGACGCATCGAGGTGGAAGGCGGCTGCGGCAGCCACGCCGCCTGCGGACTGCGCAACGGCGTCATCCAGGTGCGGGGCAGCGTCGGCGATTTCCTCGGCTCGGCGCTTGTCGGCGAACTGCACGGCATGCGCGGCGGCACCGTCGATGGTGGGCGGCGATGCGGGCGACCGGGCGGGCGACCGGATGCGCCGCGGCATGCTGCTGATCGAGGGCAATGCCGGCGACTACTGCGCCAGCCGCATGACCGCCGGGACCCTCGTGGTGCTGGGGAGCGTCGGCTCCAATCCGGGCTTTGCCATGCTGCGCGGCACTCTGCTGGCGGGTGCGCTGAGGCAGGGATTGCTGCCGACCTTCAACGATTGCGGCGAGCACGATCTGGGATTCCTGAATCTGCTGCAGCGCTCGTGGCAGGGCCTGCCCGGGGGCTTCGGGCGATCGCCCGCGATTCCAGGCCGCGTCCGGCGCTACATGGGCGATCTGGCCAACGGCGGCCGCGGCGAGATCCTGCTGCCGGCGTAGCGGCAAGCGGTGACCGTTGGCCACCCCGCACGGGGGTGTCAGGCGGCGCCGGCGAGGGAGCCCAGGGCGAGGCGGAAGGTCACCTCCTCGGCGACATGAGTCACTTCCTGCGCCCGCACCTGGTCCAGCAGGGCGCGCGCCGGGCCGAGCCCGGGAATGACGCAGTCGGGCGCGATCTCCAGCAGCGGCATCAGCACGAAGGCGCGCAGATGGGCGCGCGGGTGGGGGACGGTCAGTTGGCCGCTGCTGATCTGCAGGTCGCCGTAGATCAGGATGTCCAGGTCGAGAGTGCGCGGCGCATTGGGAAACTCCCGCACCCGGCCGTGACTGCGTTCGATCGCCAGCAGCGCTTCGAGCAGTTCGAGGGGAGACAAGCGGGTGTATATCTCGGCGGCGGCGTTGAGAAAATCCGGCTGGTTCGCGTAGCCGATCGGTGCCGTGCGGTATAGGGACGAGCGTTTGGTGAGCCGCACGCCGGGCGTGGCGGCGAGCGCATCGAAGGCCGCGAGCATCTGGCGCTCGGGCGATTTCAGGTTGCTGCCGAGGCCGATGAAGGCACGCTGTTCCTGGTTCATTTTTCCTTGCTTTCTTCTACCGGGGCGAATTTCAGCACTTCCTCGATCAACTGCGGCGCTTCCTCGCCCGCCCGCCCGCTGCCGCTGTGGTCGGGTATGACGGCATCCGCCTCGATCAGACCGCCGGGTATGTCCGCCGCAACCCGGAACACATAATACTTGCCGGCATAGCGTTCGAAGCGCGCGCGCAACGGGTCGTCCGCGTAGGGCGTGATGCGGATTTCCCGCGCCTCGACCGGTCTGCCGTTCACCTCGAGCTTGACCGCTCGCATCTGCGCCCGCTCCGCCAGCGCCAGCCGGATGCGTTTGCGGAAATAGTTGGCCTTGCCGCCCGTAAGCCGCTCCATCTGGCGGATATCCCGTTCCAGGAAGCACAGCAGGGCCGGATTTCCCTGGGCGAAATCGAGGGCCGGCAATTCCACCTTCCTGTCGCCGCTCAGGCAGCGGGTCACGACGCGCGTCCCGGCGCCAGCGTCAGGCTTGCCGATCTCCACCTCCACCGTGTCGCTGAAACCCTTCTCCAGCGCGCCGGTCTTGCTGAAGGAATAACGCAGCACCATCGGCGGCGACAGCTTCTGCAGGTGGTCGGTCAGGAAGAGTGCGGTTTCCGCCTCCGATGGTTCGTCCGCGGCGCCGGCCGCGGTGGCCGCCGCCAGCAGCGCGGCGAGGACAGCGCGCTGCGGCGCGGAGCGCCGACGCGCCGCCGCTGAACGGGTACTTCGGACGGCACTGGGGACGGAGAATTTCAGCATGCGAACGTTGCTCCTTCGCGGCAGGCGCCGATGTGCTGCGCGAGCTTCTGGGCCAGACGCGGGTCGAGCCGGAGAAGGACGAGGCGCACCCGTTCGGCGTGTTCCGGTTTGCCGCTGTCGGCGTAGGCTAGGCCGAGGCCGTACCAGGCTTCGGCGAAATCGGCCTCGATCGCCACCGCTGCCTCGTAGGCGTCGATCGATTGCGGGCGCTGCTGCAGTTGGGCGTGCGCCTTGCCCAGGGCAAACCAGGAAGACGGGTTGCCGGACTCGGCGAAGGACCACTGGCGGGCCACCGCGGCGAGTTCCGTCCAGTTCCGCTCCGCCTCCAGCGTGGCGGCGCGCAGAAAATAGGGCTGTGCGTCGCGTGGCCGTTGCCAGAATGGGGTGCCGGTAATGGGTGCGACCGGCCGGCCGTCGAAGCGTTCCAACGCCTGCGTCACCCAGCTTGCCGGGAGGCAGAAGTGATGGGCGTCGCCGCCGCGCGAGCGGAAGGTGACGATGCCGAGCAGGCGCCCGTCGGGATCGAACAGGCCGCCGCCGCTGGCGCCCGAGGTAAAGGCAGCGTCCGTTTCGATCACCTTGCCGTCGTCGTATTCGTAGACCGCGCTGATTTCCCCGGCATTGAGCCGCGGCGCGATGCCGAGAATGAATCCGACGGCATAGACGGACTGCCCGACGCGCGGCCGGTCCGGGACGATCGACACGGCGGGGTCGTCCTCCACCTGGGGCGAGTAGAGCAGGCAAAGGTCGTGCTCGACGTCGCTTTGCTGCGATTCCACGACGCGGCGCAGGGCGCCCTTGACCAGTTCGATGGTGCGCGCGCTGCGGGTCACGTGGCAGTTGGTGACCACCATGCCAGGACCCACGACGACACCGGTGCCGAGCGATACGCTGCCGTCGCCGTTCTGCGCTTCCACCTTGAGAACGCTGGCCGTGAGCTTGCGGAACAGGTCCATGTCGGCATCGCCGAGCGCCGCCATCGACCACGCGCACCAGAGCAGGCCCAGGACAAGACGCATCATGGCGCGGCAGCCTATTTCATCTGTTCCGGCCGGCGCTCGTCGAGCGCTCCGTCGGCGCGGGCCCGGAGATAGGCATAGATGTCGAGGATGTGCGGCTTGACGTTCGGATCGCCATCCCAGGCCGGCATCGGGATGCCCCCCGTCTTGCGCTGCAGGATCTCCGCCATCAGGGCTTCGCGCGAGCCGGACTCGGCGAAGGCCTCGCCAGCCGGAGTCAGTTCCTTGTAGCGCTGGAGCACGGTGCCGACGAAGCGCGCCTGCGACATTTCCTTCACCCGCGGCAGCAGGTCGGGGGCGCGGTCGGTGCCCGCTGCGCTGCTGCCGTGGCACTGCGCGCAATTGGTCTGGAACAGGCGCCAGCCGATGTAGGTGGACGCATCGACCTTGCCGTCCGCCACCCGGTAGGGCGGGGCCTCTCCCGCCACACTGATCGCCGGATCGGCGGTCACGCGGATGAAATTTCCGGCATCGTCGAGCTGCGGCACGCCGTAGGCCGCGAGGATGCCCTGGATCTTGCCGCGGTTCTTTTCCAGCAACTGCTCGATGCGCGCCTTCCACTCCTTCTCGCCGTAGCGCACGCCCATGGCCATGGCATAGTCGAAGTGCATCTCCCGGTCGGGCTTGAAGGGAACGACGGCGATCGGTGCGGCCGTGACCTTCTTGGCGTAATAGCCGGCGATCGGTCCCCAGGAAAACGCGACATCGATCTTGCCGGCGACCAGGTCCTTCTCCACCATCTCGCCGGGGTACTGCTCGGGATCGCCGGTCTGGCGCTGATACGGCACCACCTGGTCGAACAGCTTGTACTTGAGGAGCCAATCCGCCGGCGGCGTCTGACCGAAGACGCCGAACTTCAGCGATCTGAGTTTTTCCGGGTCGAGCTTGAGCAGGTCATCCGGCGTCTGCACCGCGTCCAGCCCGCGGCCCTTGACGTAGGCCAGGGCGTAGGTGGAACGGTAGTAGGCCGCAGTGGTGCTGGCGAGCTCGAAGCCGACCGGCACGCCGATCACCAGGTCGCACTTGAAGCGCCGGTCGTCCGCGTCGCGCGCGCGCAGGGTGTTGCGAATGAAGCCCATGCGCTGCGGAAACCACGTGTACTCCAGCTTCCAGCCGAGGTCGCGGGCGAACAGTTCGGCGATCTTGTTCTCGTAGCCGGCAAGCTGGCGGTTGGAAAGGGGCAGGTTGTTCGGATCGGCACAGACCCGCAGCACCTTGTCCTGGTCGTCGCCGGTCTGGGACGGCGACTGGGACTGGGCCGCGGGCACAGCGGCGTGCAAGAGGACAGCGGCCGCGAGGGCGTGGAACGCGCCGCGCGCCCGTGGCGGGACAGAATTCATGATGGGCTGGGATCGAATCTCGTGACGGGCCAAGTGACTCAGACTACACCGGCGAAAGTGGCGCGGCAAGGCGCCGCCCGCCGCCGCTACGGCTTGATTTCCTCCACGCGGCCGGCCTTGATGGCGCCGTCGGAGCGACCTTTGAGATAGCCGTACAGACCGTCGATGTTGTCGGTCACTTGCTTGCTGCCGTTGAAGTTGGGCATGCCCTTTTCGGGGCGACCGTCGAGCACCGTCTTCTTGAAATCGTCCTTCGTAAGGGTCTTGAGGCTTTCGAGCAGGGATGGTCCGACCATCCCTTCCTGGTTCTTGCCGTGGCAGCGTTCGCAGGCCAGGGCACGCCAGGTGCGCCAGCCTTCCATGGTCTTGGCATCGACCTTGGTGCCGTCCACCACGGTGTATGGCGCGGCGTCGGCGGCGCGGGCGGGCGCGATCGTTACGACCGACGCGAGAGTCAGCGAGGCGATGACGAGCTTTGCATTCATGATTTGGACATTCGTGAGGTTCAAAAAAACTGGCATCCCGACTGCGGTCAGGATGCCAGTCGCGCTCTCGACTTCCTACACCTTCACATCACATACCTCTACCCGTCCCTACGGCAGGGAAAACACCGTCATGACGCCGCCCAGTTCGGTGTAGTTCTTCAGCTCCTTGTAGCCGCCCACCGCACCGAGGCCTTCGGTGTCCTTCTCCAGGCCCGCCGCCATGCCGATGCCGGCCCAGCCGCCGATGCCCGAGAGCACGCCGATGTACTGCTTGCCCTTGTATTCCCAGGTGTTGACGTTGCCGATGATGCCGGACGGCGTCTTGAACCGGTACAGCTCCTTGGTGATGTCCTTGGCATCGACGCACTTGAGGTGGCCCTCCAGCGTGCCATAGCAGGCGATGCCGCCGGCGGTGGTCAGGACGCCGCTCCACACCGAGAACTTCTCCGCCTTGGACTGGACGATCTTGCCGGTGCCGGCATCCCAGGTGATGAAGTTGCCCATGCCGCCGTGACTGTCCGGCGCCGGGTACATCGACAACGTCGCGCCGACGTAGGGCTGACCGGCGGTGTATTCGACCTTGAACGGCTCGTAGTCCATGCAGACATGGTTGGTCGGGACGTAGAACAGGTTGGTCTGCGGGTTGAAGGACACCGGCTGCTGGTCCTTCGTGCCCAGAGCGGCGGGGCAGATGCCCTTGCTGTTCACGTCGGGGCCGTTCTGGTCGGTGGAGTACTTGGCCACGACCTGGGGCCGGCCCGTCTTCATGTCGACGTCGGTCGCCCAATTGACCTTCGGATCAACTTCTCGGCCACCAGCAGTTCGCCGGTGACGCGGTCGAGCGTGTAGCCGAAGCCGTTGCGGTCGAAGTGCACCAGCGCCTTGCGGTCCTTGCCCTTGACCTTGATGTTCGACCAGGGGCACCTCGTTGATGCCGTCGTAGTCCCACTCGTCGTGCGGCGTCATCTGGTACACCCACTTCACCTTGCCGGTGTCGACGTCGCGCGCCCACAGGGTCATGGACCACTTGTTGTCGCCGGGCCGCTGCTTCGGGTTCCAGGTGGACGGGTTGCCGGAACCGTAGTACATCAGGTTCAGCTCGGGATCGTAGGAGAACCAGCCCCAGGTGGTGCCGCCGCCGATCTTCCACTGGTCGCCCTGCCAGGTCTTGAGCGAGGAGTCCTTGCCCACCGGCGCCATCTTGCCGTCGGTCCAGGTCATGGTCTTGTCCGGATCCATCAGCATCTCGGCGTCGGGACCCATGCTGTAGCCCTTCCACGCCAGCTTGCCGTCGTTGATGTTGTAGGCCGCGATGTAGCCGCGCACGCCGAACTCGCCGCCGGAGATGCCGGTGATCACCTTGTCCTTGAAGACGTGGGGCGCGTTGGTGTTGGTGGCGCCGACCTTCGGATCGCCGTTCTTGACCTTCCACAGTTCCTTGCCCGACTTGGCGTCGAGGGCGACGAGATTGGTGTCGGCCTGCTGCAGGAAGATCTTGCCCTCGGCGTAGGCGAGGCCGCGGTTGACGGTGTCGCAGCACATCACCGGGATCACGCTCGGATCCTGCTTGGGCTCGTACTTCCACTTGATCTTCTGCGTCTCCAGGTCGATGGCGAAGACCTTGTTGGGGAACGGCGAATGAACGTAGAGCGTATCGCCGATCACCAGCGGACCGCCTTCGTGGCCGCGCAGCACGCCGGTGGAGAAGGTCCACGCGACCCGCAGGTTCTTCACGTTGTCCTTGTTGATCTGCTTCAGATCCGAGTGGCGCTTGTTGGCGAAATCACCCGCCTGCATGGCCCAATTCTTCGGATCCTTGGTCAGTTTGGCCACGTCGGCATTGGCCAGCACTAGCCCGGGTACGGCCAGCGCAGCCAAGACCAGCGGCCATTTCATTCGTTGAGCGACGCACGACATATAGTGTCTCCTCCTGTGTGTGATATCCGGTGCCATTTTTGCTTTGCGGCACGCATTCTTCCGCCACTGCAATATCCCTCGGTGAGCCGCGAGCAGGCGAGTAAATGCCGAGGTTGATTCTTTTTAGCACATTGCATGCCCGGATCAAGGCGCGCGCTCGATCGGTCGTCGGAGGGGGATAAGCGAGGCGCTACCGGGCGTATTGCCGGCTGCCGACGGTGCCTGTGTCAGAACTGAAACGGGAATGGCATCTTTATGAACATTATGTGTCACAGGAAGTAGCGGTCGGGAGGGGCGGCGCCTGCGGCGCCTGTTGCGTCGCAGCATCGCATCGCGTACCCGCGGCCGCAGCCGGGCGGGCTTGCGCTCGCGACAGGAATTGCGGTGCCTAGCCTCATTCATGGAGAGAATAATGGAACGGACCAAGGAACACGCTTACCCGGAACAGGAAATCAAGGAGCGGCTCGGGCGCGAGCTGCCGCACTGGTACTACGAGGATGGCTGGATCCGGCGCAAGTACCGCACCGAGGGCTGGAAGGGCACGCTGATGGTGGTGAACACCGTCGGTCATCTGGCGGAAGCGGCCTGGCATCATCCGGACCTCACCGTCTCCTACGCATTCGTCATCGTCAAGCTGGTGACGCATTCGGCCAAGGGGATCACGGACAAGGACTTCGCCCTGGCGAAGAAGATCGAGGAGGTCGTGCACTGGCAGCCGGCCAAGGAGGCGGGCCCGCTGGAAGGCACGCCGGCGGACGACCAGCGCTTCCGCTACATCAAGTACGACTACTGATCCGCTTTGCGCCGCAGCAGGAAGGGCAGCACCAGAAGCAGCAGCGCTGCCGTCGCCGGCACGAAGCGCAGGTCGGTCATGACTGCCGTGTCCTGCGCCAGGCCGGCCTGCCGCGCCGCGTCCCACGGTGCATCGGGTCGGTCGAGCCGGCGGTACGACAGTCCCGTCGCGGCGGCCAGTTGCTGGAGATGCGACTCCTTGAGCGAGGACAGATGCTCCGTCGGGGATCTTCGGGCGGCCGGGTCCGCGTCGGCGCCCAGCATTGCTTCCCCGGCCACGCTGGAGGCGCGGCCGCGGCTGTAGACGTCAGTCTGCATGACCTCGTCCGCGCCCCAGAAACCGAGGGATCGGCCGTCCGCATCGAACTTCGGAATCGGTGACAAGGCTGCCGCGCCGGTGCCGAGGATCAGTCCCTGGACCTCGCCTGGCCTGCCGTCGAAGCGCGGCAGATAGCGCGGATGCAGCGGCGGCGCTTCGTGTCCGTCGCTGACGAATACCAGGCGCGTGTCGCCGCCGAGTTCGCGCGCCGCCCGAATCCCCGAATGCAGTCCCTTGACGACCTCGCTCGCGCCGGCCCAGGCCATGGTGCCGTCGATACGTTCCAGGACGGCGGCGAGATCGTCGAAGTTCGCGCACACCTCGACCGGCGCCAGCAGGACCAGCGCGCGGTATTCCGAGAACACCCCCCAGCCCACGTGCGAGCCGCAGGGCAGGCGCAGCAGGGTGCTCCGCAGCGCGGCCTTGGCGTAATCGAGCCGGCTGACCATGGCGGACCCGACCTGGTAGTCGGCGGTGTTCATGCTCTGGGTAATGTCCAGCGTCACCAGCAGCCTGAACGTGGCGCGCTGGAACGACGCCTGCGGCGCGAGGAAGGTCGCCGCCAGCGCGGCGCAGGCGAGCAGCATCGCCGCGCTGCGATATCCCAGCCGCGAACTCATGGCAGTCCCAGGGTGAAGGCCTTCATGGTGGTGGCGGCCCGTTCGCTGGGCGGCGGCGGGGCGAGGGCACCGGCTTCGTCCTCATCCGTCTCGGGCGCCAGGCGCAGCGCGCGTTCCAGGTTGTACTTCGCATCCCAGTGTCCCGGATTGGCACGCAGCTGGTCGCGGTAGCCCTGCTTGGCCATTTCCAGTAGCGGCAGAACCTGGGGCTCGGCACCCTGTTCCCGCAGCCGCAAGGCCTCGCGCAGATGCAGATTGGCGCTGTTGTAGAGCGCGGCCTGGCGCAGAGCTTCGTCACCCCGGCTTGCCGCCGCGCGATAGGCGGTCACCGCGCGGTGGTAGTCTCCCGCCGCCGCATGGCGCCAGGCACGGGCAAAAACGATCTGCGGCGCTTCGTCGAGCGCCGGCTCGACCATGGGCTCGGAGCGAATCGCGGCGTTGGTGCGGGTGGCTTGCCACCATCGATAGCCGTCCGAGAGGGCGAGCAGGGCCACCGCGGCGGCGATCGTCCCGAGCAGCCGTGCGCCACGTCGCTTCAACGCCATGGCCGGACCTCGAGCAGGTGCAGCGCCGTCAGCGCCAGGGCCGCCAACAGCGCCATGCCGTAGCAGAGCGGGGCCAGGTCGAACCGCGGCACACGGGTGGTATATACGATCGGAAGGTTCTCGGCCTGGTCCACCGCGGCCATGGCGCGCTGCAGGGCATCCGCACTCTCCGCCTCGAACGCCTGATAGGGTGTGCCCATCGATCTGAAGTAGCGGTGCAAAGCAGATTCCGGAACCAGATCGGAATCGCTGTCCGCGCCGCCGGCGGCGGGCGTCAGCCCGGGGCTGCCGAAGGAGCGGATGTAGATCCAGTAGAGGGCGATGCGGCTGCGCTTCATCGCGGCGGCGACGCGCCGGCGCGTGTCCTCGTCGAGATGGGCGCCGCCGTCGGACACCATGAGCACGATGCGCGAACCGCTGTAGGGGCGCGATTCGAACAGGGACGCCGCGCGCAGCAGGCCGCGCCCGATGTCGGTCTCGGCCAGTCCGCGCCCGATGCCGGCGGCGGCGATGGCGGCCTGCACGGCCTCTTGCTGGCGCGTGAACGGCAGCACGGTGATGGGGTTGGTGCTGAAGGCGACCATGCCGAAGGCATCGTTGCGGCGGCGCGCCGTGAACTCGGCGAGCAGGCGCCGCGCGGCATGGCCCTTGGTTTCGCCGCTGGTGTCGAACCAATTGACCATGGCGGCGGTGGCGAAGGGCTGGTCCATGCTGCGGCTGCGGTCGAGCAGCAGGACGATTTCGGCGCCGCGCCCGACACGCTCCACCGGCACCTCCTCGCGCTGCGGTCCGGCCATCCCGAGCACGGTGGCGGCGATGGCGAACACCGCCAGTCCCCGTTCCAGCCAGTCCAGCAAGTCCGACAAGGGATCGGGCGGGATCAGTTCCAGCCAGGAGAAGGTGCTGGCGTCGGCGGCCCGGCGCAGCAGGGGAAGCAGCGCCAGCGGCAACAGCAGCAACAGCGCCGGGTGCTCCACCGCCAGGTCCGCGAACACTCAGATCCCCCGTCGTTCGGCGACGCGGTAGGCGCGGGCCAGCGCCAGCACGCGGTCGAGGGAGCCGGCGTCGCCGCTGCCGCCGAAGAACAGCGTGCGCGACTGGCGGAACAACTGTTCCGTTTCCGCACGCAATGCGCCGAACTGGGGCCGTTGGGCGAAGAATGCGTCCAGTTGTTCGGAGAACACCGTGTGGCCGGCGCACTGATCGAACGCCCGGTGCAGACGCCGCAGCGCTTCGGCATGGACGCCCGGGTGCGAGCGCCGGTGCGCCAGCCGCTGCACATCGCGGCAGGCAAGGGCGAACGGTCCGCGCCTGCCGCCGGCCCAGGACAGGCCGCAACGCCGCCACAGGGCGAACCCGCCGAGGCCGCCCAGGATCAGGGCATAGAGGCCGAGGCGCATTCGGTAGCTGGCGGTGTTGACCCGGGGCGGCGTTGCGTCCGGCCGCATTTCCTCCAGCCCCGCCCGCGCCAGCACCGTCGGCGGCGTCAGCGGGGCGATGCTGATCGGCCAGTCGCCGATGTGCTCCTCGCTGCTGCCGTCGGCCGCCGTCAGGTACAGGTGCACCTCCGGCAGACTGACGGTGGTCACCTGCTCCGGGGCGTTGCGGATCTGGTACTGAACGGTGATGTCCCAGCGCCGGCCAGTGCGGGCCTCGGCAACGGCGACGGAGCGGCGTTCGAGCCAGCGGTCCACCCGTCCCGAAGGCGGCAGTTGTGCTGTGTCCAGAGTGCGCGTGCCGTCCGTGGCCAGGCTGATGTGCTGTTCGACGAGGTCGCCGATGACATAGCCGAAGGGGCGCGGATTGAGCGTTTCCACCGTCACGGCGCCGGGGCCGGTGGCGCAAGCCGCACCCGGCAGGCACAGAGCAAGGAGGAGGCGGCAGGCGGCGCGCACCGGGGCAGCCGATTCAGTCGCGGCCGAAAAAGTAGGCCGTCATGGCGTCGGTCTGGAATTCGCCGACGACAAAGAACGGACGCAGGTCGCGGCGGGAAAAGCAGTGTTCCAGCATCCGCCGGCGCTGCTCGAAGGCCGCCTGCCAGCGCTGCCGCAACGCCGGACGCAGCAGGACGCTGCGAGCGCGTCCGGTCTCCGCATCGCGCACCCGCGCCAGCCCGAAATCCGCGTCCGGCGCACTTTCGGCGGCGTGCCACAGGACCACCGGGACGACGGCGTGGTGGCCCAAGCCGTCGAGAATGTCGTCGAGCAGGGTGATCGGGAAGTGGAAATCGGAGGCGAGGAATACCAGGGAACGCTGGCGCGGCAGGTAGTCCGCCGCGTCGCGCAGGCCCGTTGCGCTGTCGGCTGTCGGCTGCAGACCGCGCAGGGCGGCGGCGACATCCATTGCGGCGCCGCGGGCATGGGTCGGCGGCAGCACCAGTTCGCTCACGACCCGGCGTCCGCATCCGACGAAAGCGAAGGCATCGCCGCTGCGGACCGCCGAATGGCCGAGGGCGGCCGTGAAATCGGCGAGTACGTCGAGCTTGCGACGGGCGCCGGCGAACCCCATCGAGGCGGAGAGGTCGGCGACGAGGCAGGCGGCGATGCTCGCGCGCTGGCGGTACACGCGCACCTGCCACTGGCCGAAGGGGTCGTACAGGCTGGCCCGGAAATCGATGCGGCGCGGATCGGGCGAGGCAGGCAGCGGCGCATGACCGATGAAATCCATGCCGCTGCCGTGATGGGCGCCGCGATGGTGGCCGGGGCGCGGCGCGCCGGCGCGCCACGGCACGCGGTAGCTGAACTCCGGCGGCGGCACGCTGCCGAGGTCGTTCACGGCGCCGCCACCCGGTCCAGCACCTGCCGCATCAGTCGCGGCGCGATCTGGCTGCGGCGCATCTCGTAGACCGGCGTGAAGAAGACGCGGTGGCCGATGGCCTCGGCGAACACCGAGCGCAGATCCTCCGGCGTGAGGAAATCCCGGCCGTCGAGCCAGGCGCCGACGCGCGCGGCACGCAGCAGCATGCTCATGCCGCGCGGGCTGGCGCCGGCCAGTACCAGCCGTTCCACGTCCACGCCGTCGACTTCGATGCCGAAAGCCGCCGGCTCGCGCGTGGCGCGCCACAATTCCAGGGCGTAGTGGTGCAGCGTTTCGCTGGCGCGCACTTCCTCCTGGATCACGCCGGCGACCTGGTTCAGTTCGAGGTGCGACAACAATGCCTCGGGCACCCGTTCCACCAGTGCGTCGGCGTCGTGGTAGAGCGGATCGAACACCAGTGCGCTCTGGATGCTGCGCTGCGTCGGCGTCTCGATCTGCAACTCGAACAGGAAACGGTCCCGCGCCGCCGATGCCAGTTCGAAGGTTTCCTCCTTCTCGACCCGGTTGCGGTCGGCGAACACGATCAGGTGCGGAAAGCGGAACTGGCGGTTGAAGGCACTGACGCTGCGCTCGGCCATCGTGCGCAGCAGCAGCGATTGCACCTGGGGTCGGGCGCGGTTGATCTCGTTGAAGAAGAACACCGACAGGTCGGCGCCGTGGCGCAGCAGGGGGCCGGGGTTGACGCGCGGCCGGCCGTCTTCGCCGACGTAGGTGTAGTAGACGAGGTCGCTCGGCATCATGTCCACCGTGCCCTCGATGCGCTCGAAGGCGCCGCCGATGCCGCGGGCGAAGGCGCGCAGCAGGGTGGTCTTGCCGACGCCGACGTCGCCTTCGAGCAGGACGTGGCCGCGCGCGAATACCGCCACGTCGATGAGCCGGATCACCCGTTCCTGGCCGATCACCGCCCGCCCCACCGCTTCCTCCAGCGCGAGCGCCCGGGCGCGCCAGTCGGCAAGCAGGGATTCGTTGCGGCTCATGTCCAGGTTCTCCCGGTGGGCGGCAGGTCGCGGGGCCGGGCCTGCCGCCGGGCGGCGGGGCACGATTGCGCTACCCCATGCAAGACGGATGCCTCCTACTCCCGGTGATGCGGGACTAGTGCGCCAGGTCCGCCGCCTCCAGCTTGAGGTACTGGTGGTGCAGATTGCGCGCATGCAGGGTGTCGTACTGCAGCCATCGCTCGAAACGCGGCAGGGGCGGGCTGCGGCCCAGTTCGCCGAGGCCGGTGCCGCCGCGGTAGGCCCGCTGCGCCTGGGCGCGCAGCGCCGTGAGGTAATCCGCCACGTCCGCAAGTCTCTGCGGCGGCGCCACCGGCCCGCGCCCCGGCACCAGCACGCGCGGCTCCGTCCTGCGCATGGCGTCGAGCATGGCGAGCCAGCCGTCGATGTCGGCGTCGTGGGCGTCGGGAATGACATCCAGGGTGGCGAGGGCTCCGGCGAACAGGACACCGCTTTCGCGGTCCAGCACGGCGATGCCGCCCGGCTGCTGGGCGGGCCCGACATACAGGATGTCTAGCGTGCGGCCGCCGACGGTGAGGGTGGTCGCGCCGTCGATCAGACGGTCCGGCCGGGCCAGGCGTGAACCTGCCAGTTTGTCCGCGCCGATGGCGGCGCCGAGATTGCGGATGCACACGTCGCAGTTCTGCGCCATGTAGCGGTCGGTCTCGCGATGCGCCAGAATCGGGATGCCGCGGCGGGCAAAGGCGGTGTTGCCGAGCACATGCTCCGGTGCAGCGTAGAGGTTGAGGGCCAGCAGCACGGGCTTGTCGCCGAGGGCGGCAATCGACTGCAGCAGTCGCTCGCCGTGGGCATCGCTGGTCCCGGTGCCGATGACGACCATGCCGCCGCTGCCGACGATCACGCCGGCATTGGCGATCACGCCCAGATTGGCGGCCGAGGGAGCCGCCAGGTCGCCGGGAAAGACATAGACCCCGGGGGCGACGAGCTGCGGCGTCAATGGGTCGGACCGGGCGCGCGGCGCCAGTGCGGCGATCAGGGCCGCGATCAGAAGCAGCACCGGACGCAGCTTGGAGGATGGCAGCCCCCTGACCCGAACGAATACTTGCCGGCACGGCGGCGGTGGCGCTGCAGCCATTTCAGTTCTCAGCATCCGCGGGAGATAATCGGGCAGCGATCTTGCTTGATAGCTGCACATGCGCGCCTGCCCAACCTTCGATGAGAGACCTCATGAGCATACGTTTGGCATCACTCGTTTTCGGACTGGCCCTGACCGGCACGGTTTCCGCCCACGACTACCCGACCACGGACCGGGTCGAGTTCGTGCTCGAATGCATGCGCAACAATGGCGGCGACTATCAATATCTGTACAAGTGCGCCTGCGCCATCGACGCCATCGCCAAGGACATGCCCTATGACACCTACGTCGAATCGTCGGCCATCGTCCGCTATCAGGGCATGGGCGGCGAGCGCTCCGGCGTATTCCGCGATCCGGAAGGGATGAAGGATGCGGCCAAGCGCTACCGCACGCTGCGGGCCGACGCCTTCAAGCAGTGCGGCATCGACAAGAAACCGTAACCGCCAGGCTGGCGGCAGCGCCGATTCAGGATCCCGCCCCCGCGCCCTGGCGCACCGAGATCGAACTCTCGAACTTGAGATCGTTGGAATCGACCACTTCTGCCTTCAATTCTCCTTCCGTGCGCGGAACGAAGTAGAAGCGGAAATTCGGATTCTCGCTGATGGTGAAATCGACCTCCGCCGTGAGGATCGGCTTGCCGGCATAGCTGACGTCGATGCGCCGCACGAAATGGGCCGGAACGTAGAGGCGCGTCAACTGGTCCATGGCCAGGCCGGAGTTGTTGGGGTGGCTGATCATGAGCTGCGCCTGATTCGGCTGGTTCAGCGCCACCGCGTTGTCGATACGAATCTTCATCTTGCCCAGCCGCGCCAAGCGCCGCCGCCTGATCCTTGCCGGCCGGCGCGGAGCATCCTCCCGAGGCCTTGACGTAGCGGCTCGCCATGTACAGTTTGCCGTCGGAGAGTTCGGCGATGGCGCGCACGTGGGTGTATTCCTCGATGCGCACGCGGGTTTCCAGATCGGCCCTGCCGCTGTCGGGGGCGAACGTGAATACTGCGCCCAGCGGCGACGGGTTGCCGTCGATGACGAGGTACACCTTCTTGATGTAGGCATCCTTGCTCTGCGGCAGTTTGGTATGGATGGCGATCGGTACCGTGGCGGCGTCCTCGGCGCGCACCGGCGCCTCCAGTTCGATCACCGCGTCCGCCTGCTCGGAGATCGGGCGCCCGGCGAACAGGCTGGTCCGCACCTTGTCCCAGATGTCGGCCTTCGGCTCCGCCGCCGCGGCGGGCACCACGGCCAGCGAGCTGACGCAGGCCAGGATCGCGGCGACAACAAGTCCATGACGACATAGTGGTTTCAAGTTCGCTTTCCTCCTCGGGTGCCGCATATGACCAGTATAGACACTGGGCGGTTCAGTCTTCCCATTCCAGTTCGGCGTAGGCGGCGGTCACGTTGCGCTTGTGAAACCCTTCGGACAGCAGCCACTGGTCCTTCTCGCCCAGGCCGACCGAGTCCACGGCCTGCTGCATGGTCCTCTTGGCCTTTATCGCGGCGCGGGTTTCGGTCGAACAAGGTGCGCAGGTAACGCTCCTGGTCGCGCAGCGCGCGCCGCCAGTCCGCGCTCTCGCCGTGGCCGGCGATGACCCGCTGCGGGTGCAGCGCCGCGATCTCCGCCATGACGGAGAGCCAGCCCTTGAGGCTGCCGTCCACCACCGGGATGTGTTCGACGAACAGCAGGTCCGCCAGCCACAGGGTCTCGCTGCGCGTGTCGAACACGGTGAGGTCGTTGTCGGTGTGGGCGGTGGGCCACGCCTTGATCCGGAGGATGCGGCCGCCGAGATCCAGGTCCAGGCGTCCTTCACCTCCAGCGTGGGCGGGACGATCTCGCTGGCGGCCACGGCGTCGCCGACATCCCGCAGCAGCGCGTTGCGGTAGTTGCGGCCGCGCGCCGCCATGGCGGCGGCGAGACGGGCGTGACCGACATACACCGGATTGTCCGCCTTGAACGCCGCATTGCCGAAGATGTGGTCGGGATGGATGTGGGTGTTGACGACGTAGCAGACGGGGAGCGTGGTGGCCGCCTTCACCGCCTCCCGCAGCCGGGTGCCGACCACGATGGATCCGCCGGTGTCGATGACGGCGACGCACTTTGCGCCGACGATGAATCCGATGTTGGCGATGTCACCCAGGTTCTGCGGCGAGCTTTCCGCCTGCTCACCGGCGTGGACGAACAGCCCAGGCGCGAGCTCGCGCACCGGCAGCGCCTCGGCCGCGGCGCCTTGCCCATGCAGCAGGGTAGGCACCGCCAAAAGCGTGACGAGGCAAATACGGAATGCTCCGAATCCGAACAGGGGGCGGGGCGAGGCCGGGGCGATCCGATCCCGGGTTTCACCGCGGGTGGGCAATGTCGTCACAAGGCTAAAAGCGATGCAAGTCCTGTGCCGCGATGCCGGAGGGCGGCCTGCGGATGCCCCGGCGGCAGCTCACCGGTACCCCGCACCGCCACGAAAACGTTCTGGCATCAATTTTGCACCGCGATTTCGATCCAGGAGCAGCGGGTTTGATCGGCAGTGGTGACAGGGTGTGACCCGCTTGCGTCCGGGGCTTGTTTTTCTGCTGGAGGCGGAGAGAGTGACGATGAGAATGAAACATCTGCTGGCCGGGATCCTGGTATCGCTTCTTGTCACCGCCACCGGCATGGTGCGGGCGCAGGGCGGCAAGGCGCCGGGCGACGTCGTGGAAAGAGCGATACACGTGTGCAATGCCTGCCACGGCGAGGGCGGCAACAGCCCCGCCCCGATCTACCCGAAGCTCGCAGCGCAGCAGCCGCTCTATCTGGCGGAACAACTCAAGCTCTTTCGCGCGCAAAAGCGTTCCGATTCCAGTCCCCAGGCCTACATGTGGGGTATCTCGGCGCTGCTCGACGACGCCACCATTCAGGGGCTCGCCGACTACTACGCCGGGCAGACCTCGAAGCCGGGCAAGGCGGCGGAGCCCAAGCGGATGGAGCTGGGCAAGCGCATCTATGCCCAGGGCATCCCGGCGCGCAACGTCGCGGCCTGCGCCTCCTGCCATGGCGACAACGCCGAAGGCGCGTCCGTGTTTCCGCGGCTCGCCGGGCAGCACGCGGAGTACATCGTGAAGCAGTTGCAGGAGTTCCGCACCAAGCTGCGCCCGCACGGCGTGGTCATGGCGGAGCGGGTGGTGAAGAACATGACGCCGGACGAGATGCGCGCAGTAGCCGCCTACCTGCAGGCCCGGTAGTCCCATGCCCGCACCGGAGAAGCCCCCGACATGAAGCAGGGAAAGGGGCGCATCAAGCCTGCCGTGAGCGCCAAGTCCCGCGCCGAGGTGCGGTGCGCGCTCGGCCCCGGCGCGCTGCGCCGTGATCTGCTGATCGAGTATCTGCATCTGCTCCAGGACAGCTACGGGCACCTGGGCGCCGAGCAGCTGGCGGCGCTGGCGGACGAGATGGGGTTGGCGCGCGCCGAGGTGTATGAGGTCGCCACCTTCTATCACCACTTCGATGTGGTCAGGGCCGGCGAGGCGCCGCCGCCCCCAGTGACGGTGCGGGTATGCGACTCCCTGTCCTGCGCCATGGCCGGGGCGGAGGAGTTGATTCCGGTGCTGGGCAACATCCTGGGGAAGGGCGTGCGCGTCCAGCGCGTGCCCTGCGTCGGCCGCTGCGAGACGGCGCCGGTGGCGGTGGTCGGGCGCAATCCGATCGGTGCCGCGACCCCGGAGCAGATCCAGCAGGCCGTGCTGACGCGCGCCACCGCGGCACCGATTCCCGATTACATCGACTACGCCGCCTACCGCGAGGCGGGCGGCTACCGCATCGCGGCCCAACTGCTTGCAGGTGAGCGCGCTGCCGAGAGTGTCATCGCCGTCATGGAGAGTTCGAACCTGCGCGGGCTGGGCGGCGCCGGCTTTCCGGTCGGTCGCAAGTGGCGCATCGTCGGCGGCTATCCGGCACCGCGGCTGATGGCGGTGAACATCGACGAAGGCGAACCCGGGACCTTCAAGGACCGCTACTACCTGGAGCGCGATCCGCACCGCTTCCTGGAAGGCATGCTGATCGCGGCCTATTGCTGCGGCGTCGGCGAAGTGTTCATCTATCTGCGCGACGAGTACGCCCACTGCCGCGAGATCCTCGCCCGGGAACTGGCCGCCCTGCAGGCCGACCCACCCTGTGCCCTGCCGCCGATCGAGCTGCGGCGCGGCGCCGGCGCCTACGTCTGCGGCGAGGAATCGGCGATGATCGAATCCATCGAGGGCAAGCGCGGCATGCCTCGCCTGCGCCCGCCGTTCGTCGCCGAAGTGGGGCTGTTCGGCCACCCGACGCTGGAGCACAACATGGAGTCGCTGTTCTGGGTGCGCGACATCCTGGAGCGCGGGCGCCGAGTGGTTCGGCGGCCAGGGGCGCAACGGCCGCAAGGGGCTGCGCTCGTTCTCGGTTTCCGGCCGCGTCACAGAAGCCCGGCGTGCATCTCGCGCCGGCCGGCATCACGCTGCGCGAGCTGATCGCCGAGTACTGCGGCGGCATGCTGCCCGGGCACGAGCTGTACGGCTACTTCCCGGGCGGCGCCTCGGGCGGCATCCTGCCCGCCGCACTGGCCGACGTGCCGCTCGACTTCGACACCCTGGCGCCCCACGGCTGCTTCATCGGCTCGGCGGCGATCGTCGTGCTGTCGCAGCACGATTGGCGCGGGCGCTGGCGCTCAACGCCATGCGCTTCTTCGCCGCCGAGTCCTGCGGCAAGTGCACGCCCTGCCGCGTCGGCACCGCCAAGGCGGCGCAGCTGATGGCGCAGCCGCACTGGGATCGTCCGCTGCTGCGAGGAACTGGCCCGCACCATGATGGACGCCTCGATCTGCGGCCTGGGCCAGGCGGCGCCCAATCCGCCTGCTGTCGGTGCTGCGCCATTTCCCGCAGGAGCTGGAGGACGGTGATGCGACTCGAGCGCTGATGCGCAACTGATCGCGTTTTCCTCGACGGGCGGACGCTGGACGCACAGCCCGGCGAGACCATCCTGCAGGCGGCCGCGCGCCACGGCATCGAGATTCCCCATCTGTGCTACCGGGACGGCCTGCGCGCCGACGGCAACTGCCGCGCCTGCATCGTGGAGATCGAGGGCGAGCGCGTGCTCGCCCCGTCCTGCTGTCGCGCGCCCACGCCCGGCATGCAGGTGCGACGCCGCCAGCGAGCGTGCACGCAGCGCCGCAGAAGATGGTGCTGGAACTGCTGCACGTCGGACGTGCCCGAGCGCCGATCACGCCCGACTGCGAACTCGACTCGCTGGTAGCGAAGCTCGGCGCTCGGTGCGCCGCAGGTTTGCTCGGCGCGCAGCGGTGGCACCCGATCTGAGCCATCCCGGCATGGCGGTTCAGCTCGACGCCTGCATCCAATGCACGCGCTGCGTGCGCGCCTGCCGCGAGATCGAGGCCGAACGACGTCATCGGCTATGCCTTTCGCGGGGCGCACGCCGAGATCGTCTTCGATCTCGGCGATGCCATGGGCCTGAGCACCTGCGTCGGCTGCGGCGAATGCGTGCAGGCCTGTCCCACCGGCGCCCTGCTCCCGGCCACCCGCCTGGCGCTGCCGCGCCAGGCACAAGAGAGCAGGGTCGACTCGCTGTGCCCCTACTGCGGGGTCGGCTGCCAGGTGACCTATCACGTGCGCGACGGGCGCATCGTCGAGGTGGAAGGGCGCGACGGTCCGGCCAATCACGGCCGCCTGTGCGTCAAGGGCCGCTTCGGCTTCGACTATCCGCGCCATCCGCAGCGCCTGATGCGGCCGCTGATCCGCAAGCCGGGCGTGCCGAAGACCATGGATCTCGATCCGGCGAATCCCGCCGCCGCGTTTCGCGAGGCGAGCTGGGACGAGGCGCTGGACTTCGCCGCCGCGGGACTGAAGCGCATCAAGGAAACCCACGGCAGTAGCGGCTCTGGCCGGCTTCGGCTCGGCCAAGGGCAGCAACGAGGAAGCCTATCTGTTCCAGAAGCTGGTGCGCACCGGCTTCGGCAGCAACAACGTCGATCACTGCACCCGCCTGTGCCACGCCTCGAGCGTGGCGGCGCTGCTGGAGGGCATCGGCTCGGGTGCGGTGTCGAATCCGGTGTCGCGACGTGGAGTACGCCGACGTCATCGTCGTCATCGGCGCCAATCCGACGGTGAATCATCCGGTCGCCGCCACCTTCATCAAGAATGCCGTGCGCCGCGGCGCCAAGCTGATCGTCATGGACCCGCGCGCGCACCGATCTCGCGCGCCACGCCACGCCATTTCCTGCAGTTCCGCTCCGACACCGACGTGGCGCTGCTGAACGCGATCATGCATGTGATCGTCGAGGAGGGGCTGGTCAACGAGCGCTTCATCGCCGAGCGCACCGAAGGCTTCGAGGCCTTCCGCGACAACCTGAAGCATTTCGCGCCGGAGCAGATGGCCGGCATCTGCGGCATCGACGCCGCCACCATCCGCGCCGTGGCGCGCCTCTATGCCACGGCCGGGCGCGGCCATGATCCTGTGGGGCATGGGCGTGTCGCAGCACGTGCACGGCACCGACAACGCGCGCTGCCTGATCGCGCTGGCCCTGATGACCGGGCAGATCGGCCGGCCGCGGCACCGGCTTGCATCCGCTGCGCGGCCAGAACAACGTGCAGGGCGCCTCCGACGCCGGTCTCATCCCCATGATGTTCCCCGACTATCAGCGGGTGGACGACGCCGCGGCGCGCGCGCGCTTCGAAGACTACTGGGACGTCACCCTCGACGACAAGCCCGGGCTGACGGTGGTGGAAGTCATCCACGCGGCGATCCGCGGCGAGATCCGCGGCATGTACATCATGGGCGAGAACCCGGCCATGTCGGACCCGGACCTCAACCATGCGCGCGCGGCCCTGGCGGCGCTCGACCACCTCGTGGTGCAGGACATCTTCCTCACCGAGACCGCCATGTTTGCCGATGTCATTCTGCCGGCGAGCGCCTTCGTCGAAAAGGCCGGCACCTTCACCAACACCGATCGCTGCGTGCAGATGGGGCGCGCGGCGCTGCCGCTTCCGGGCGAGGCGCGGCCGGACCTGTGGATCATTCAGCAACTGGCGCAGCGCCTCGGACTGGGATGGTACTACTCGGACGTGGCCGACGTGTTCGAGGAAATGCGCCATGCCATGCCCTCTATCGCCGGTATCACCTGGAAGGAGGTGGAGCGTGCGGGTGGCGTGTTCTACCCGCGTCGGCGCGAAGGCGATGCCTCGGAAGAGGTGATTTTCACCGATCGTTTCCCCACACTTTTCGGCCGCGGCCGCTTCGTGCCGGCGAAACTGCTCACCGCCGACGAGGTGCCGGACCGGGATTATCCGATGGTGCTGATCACCGGGCGCGAGCTGGAGCACTGGCACACCGGCACCATGACGCGTCGCTCGCAGGTGCTGGATGCGCTGGAGCCGGAACCCAAGGTCGCCATCCATCCCGACGATCTGGCCGCCGTTGGCGCCGCCGTCGGGCGAGCGCATCACCCTGGAGACGCGGCGCGGCGCTCTGACGGCGCGCGCGCAAGCCGATCCCGGGCTGGCGCGGGGTACGGTATTCATCGCCTTCTGCTATGTCGAGGCGGCCGCCAATCTGCTCACCAACCCGGCGCTCGACCCCTTCGGCAAGATTCCGGAATTCAAGTACTGCGCCGTGCGCGTCAGCCGGCCGCAGCAGGCGGTCTCCGGGGCGCGCCTTGAATCGGCGCGGGCGTGACGACGCGACCATGCCGCGGCTGTTGCCGGCAGGGGGGCGGTTATGGGACAATTCGCCATCGCGAAAGCGTGAGGGAATGGCCGCTTCGATCCGGCTGCGGCGCGAACAGTACATCAGGACGGACGCGTAATCCCATGTTCCGAACTCGCCATACCACCTGTTCCAGACGCTGAGTCGAGCCAACTGAATGAAAAGTGCGGTTCGGCCGCACTTTTTTTTTGCTGAAGGATCGGTCCTTATGTCCGTCGTCATCACCCTTCCCGACAACTCGCAGAAGTCCTTCGATCGCCCGGTCACCGTAGCCGAGGTCGCCGCCGCGATCGGTCCGGGCCTGGCCAAGGCGGCCGTCGCCGGCAAGGTGGACGGGCGCAGCGTGGACACCTCGTTCCTCATCGAACGCGATGCGCGCCTCGCCATCGTCACCGACAAGGATGCGGAGGGCGTCGAGATCATCCGTCATTCCACCGCCCACCTGCTGGCCTACGCCGTGAAGGAATTGTTTCCCGACGCCCAGGTCACCATCGGGCCGGTGATCGACAATGGCTTCTACTACGATTTCTCCTACAAGCGCCCGTTCACGCCCGAAGATCTGGCGAAGATCGAGCAGCGCATGCACGAACTGGCCAAGATGGATTTCCCGGTGGTGCGCGAGGTGTGGCAGCGCGACCGGGCGGTGGAGTTCTTCAAGAGCATCGGCGAGCACTACAAGGCGGAGATCATCGCCTCGATTCCCGCCGGCGAGGACGTGTCGCTCTACCGCGAGGGCGATTTCGTCGATCTGTGCCGCGGCCCGCATGTGCCCTCCACCGGGAAGCTCAAGGTTTTCAAGCTGATGAAAGTCGCCGGCGCCTACTGGCGCGGCGACTCGCGCAACGAGATGTTGCAGCGCATCTACGGCACGGCCTGGGCGAAGAAGGAGGAACAGGACGCCTACCTCCACATGCTGGAAGAGGCGGAGAAGCGCGACCACCGCCGCCTCGGCCGTCAACTCGACCTCTTCCACCTGCAGGAAGAGGCGCCGGGCATGGTGTTCTGGCACGCCAACGGCTGGGTCGTGTGGCAGGAAATCGAGCAGTACATGCGGCAGGTGATCCGTGAGCACGGCTACCAGGAGGTGAAGACGCCGCAGGTGATGGAGCGCAGCCTGTGGGAGCGTTCGGGGCACTGGCAGATGTATGCCGAAAACATGTTCACGACCAAGGCGGAGGAGCGCGACTACGCCGTCAAGCCGATGAACTGCCCGGGCCACATCCAGATCTTCAACCAGGGCATCAAGAGTTACCGCGACCTGCCGCTGCGCATCGCCGAGTTCGGCTCCTGCCATCGCAACGAGCCGTCGGGATCGCTGCACGGCCTGATGCGGGTGCGCGGCTTCGTGCAGGACGACGCACACATCTTCTGCAGCGAGGAGCAGGTGCTCGACGAATCGCTCCGATTTCATCGACCTGCTGCGCAAGGTGTACGCGGACTTCGGCTTCTCCGACATCCTGGTCAAGCTGTCCACGCGGCCGGACAAGCGCATCGGGGCGGACGAGTCCTGGGACCGGGCCGAGGCGGCGCTGGCGCAGGCGCTCGATGCCAAGGGGCTGAAATACGATCTGCAGCCGGGGGAGGGGGCGTTTTACGGCCCCAAGATCGAATTCTCCCTCAAGGACTGCCTGAGCCGCGTGTGGCAGTGCGGCACGCTGCAACTGGACTTTTCGCTTCCGGACCGACTGGGCGCCGAGTACGTGGCCGAGGACAATACGCGCCGGACGCCGGTGATGCTGCATCGGGCGATCCTGGGTTCGCTCGAGCGCTTCATCGGCATCCTGATCGAACACCACGCCGGGGCGTTCCCGCTCTGGCTGGCGCCGGTGCAGGCGGTGGTGATGAATATCTCCGAAAACCAGGCCGATTACGCAGCGGAAGTTGCGCAAAAGCTGCAAGCGGCCGGCTTGCGCGCACTATCGGATTTGCGGAACGAAAAAATTAACTATAAAATACGCGAACATAGCATGCAGAAACTGCCCTACCAGATCGTCGTCGGCGACAAGGAAAAGGCAGCGCAACTGGTGGCCGTGCGGGCCCGGGGCAATCAGGACCTTGGGCAAATGTCCCTCGAAGCGTTGGTCGATCGCCTGCGAAGCGAGCGCGAGCAGCGAGGCGCGTAAGTAACCGCGGGACGCGGCTTTATTTCTGTTTCTTTGGGAGATTTGCACCATCGTTCAAGCTAGTAGCAAGGTCGACGCAGCGCGTCAACGGCGAGATCAACGCCCCGGAAATTCGCCTCATCGGTGTAGAAGGTGACCAGGTCGGAATCGTTTCGATCCAGCAGGCGTTGACCATGGCCGAGGAAGCGGGAGTCGATCTGGTGGAGATCGCGCCGCTGGCAAAACCGCCCGTTTGCCGCTTCATGGACTTCGGCAAGTTCAAGTACCACGAAGCCAAGAAGGCCCACGAGGCCAGGCTCAAGCAGAAGCAGATACAGGTCAAGGAAGTCAAGTTCCGTCCCGGTACGGACGAGGGCGACTACCAGATCAAGTTGCGCAATCTGATCAAGTTCCTCCAGGAAGGCGACAAGACCAAGATGACCCTGCGCTTTCGCGGCCGCGAGATGGCGCACCAGGAGTTCGGCATACGTCTCCTGGAGCGCGTCAAGGCGGATCTGGAAGCCTATGGCACGGTGGAGCAGTTCCCGAAGATGGAAGGGTCGGCAGCTGGTCATGGTGATGGCGCCGATCAAGAAGGATGACCGGTGAAGCACTGATTTCTTGAGCGGCCGGCAGCAAGCAGGGCCGCACGCGGTTGGCGGACCGTTTCCGGCAGTAGCACAAGTGGCGAGGGTCTCAAGCGTTCCGCGGGAACCACCTGCCGCCATGTCAAAAATACGGAGTAGTACGATGCCCAAGATGAAGACCAAGAGCGGCGCCGCGAAGCGCTTCAAGGTGCGCGCCGAGCGGCAGCGTCAAGCGCTCGCAGGCGTTCAAGCGCCACATCCTGACCAAGAAAACCACCAAGTCGAAGCGCCATCTGCGCGGTACGACCGAGGTCCACGAGACCGATATCAAGTCGGTCCGCGCCATGTTGCCATACGCATAAGGGAGGCCAGCCATGCCACGAGTCAAGCGCGGTGTGACGGCGCGCGCCCGTCACAAGAAGGTTCTGGATCAGGCCAAGGGCTACCGCGGCCGTCGCAAGAACGTCTATCGCATCGCCAAAGAAGCGGTCATGAAGGCGGGGCAGTATGCCTATCGCGATCGTCGCCAGCGCAAGCGCCAGTTTCGCTGCCCTGTGGATCGCCCGGATCAATGCTGCGGCCCGCGAACTGGGCCTGACCTATAGCACCATGATGAACGGCCTGAAGAAGGCGACGATCGAGGTCGATCGCAAGGTCCTCGCCGACCTCGCCGTCTTCGACAAGGCCGCTTTCGCCAAGATCGCGGACCAGGCCAAAGCCGGACTGGGCGCTCTGACGAAGTACGATCGCGAAACGGAGGAGGCTGCGCCTCCCTTTTTTGACTCCGGATGGGGGACTGTTTCCGCATGGCGCTTGCGACGTGCGGGCAAGGCCGAGACGGACATGCACGCAACAACGATGAATGACGTACACGAACTCGTTTCTGCGGCCAGCGCAGAGTTCGCCGCGATCGCGGACGCGGCCCAGCTGGAGCAGGCCAAGGCGCGCTATCTGGGCAAGAGCGGCTCGCTGACCGAGCTGCTGAAGGGCCTGGGCAAGCTGCCGGCGCAGGAACGCAAGGAGGCCGGTGCCGCCATCAACGCAGCGAAAGGACGCGATCGAGCAGGCCCTGGACGCAGCGCCGCGACGCGCTCAAGCGCGCCCAGCTCGAAGCGCAGCTGCAGGCCGAAGCCCTGGACGTCACACTGCCCGGCCGCGGCTGCGGCAGCGGGCGGCTGCATCCGGTCACGCGTACGCTGGACCGCATCGAGCGCCTGTTCCGCTCGATCGGCTTCGAGGTTGCCGACGGTCCGGAGATCGAGACCGATTTCCACAACTTCACCGCGCTCAACACGCCGGAGAATCATCCCGCGCGCTCGATGCACGACACCTTCTACATCGAGAAGGCGCCGGGCCTTCTGCTGCGCACGCATACCTCGCCGATCCAGGTGCAGGTACATGGCGCAGTACGGCCACCAAGCCGCCGCTGAAGATCATCGCGCCGGGCCGTGTCGTATCGCGTCGACTCCGATGCCACGCATTCGCCGATGTTCCATCAGGTCGAGGGCTTGTGGGTCGGACGAGAACGTGAGCTTTGCCGACCTCAAGGGTGTGCGTCACCGACTTCCTGCGCCGCTTCTTCGAGAAGGATGATCTGCGGGTGCGCTTTCGCCCGTCCTTCTTTCCGTTCACCGAGCCGTCGGCGGAGGTGGACATGGGCTGCGTATTCTGCGACGAAGCCGGACACGCGCGTGGCTGTCGAGTCTGCAGTCACACCGGCTGGCTGGAGATCGGCGGCAGCGGCATGGTTCATCCCAACGTGCTGAAGCATGTCGGCATCGACAGCGAGAAGTACATCGGTTTCGCCTTCGGCATGGGGCCGGATCGTCTCACCATGCTGCGCTACGGCGTGAACGATCTGCGCCTGTTCTTCGACGGCGATCTGCGCTTTCTTTCGCAATTCAAGTGACGATGCAATTCTCGGAAAGCTGGCTGCGTACCTTCGTCAATCCGCCGCTCACCAGCGAGGAACTGGCACATCTGCTGACCATGGCCGGGCTGGAGGTCGAGGCGCTGGAGCCCGTCGCGCCGCCGTTCTCCGGCGTCGTCGTGGCCGAAGTGCTCGACGGTCGAACAAGCATCCGAATGCCGACAAGCTCAACTTGTGCACAGTCGATGCCGGCCACGGCGAAGCGCTTGGCCATCGTCTGCGGCGCACCCAACGTCGCCGCCGGCATGAAGGTGCCCTGCGCGCTGGTCGGCGCCGAGCTGCCCGGAGTCAAGATCAGCGCGGCCAAGGTGCGCGGCGTCGAATCCTTCGGCATGCTGTGCTCGGCACGCGAACTGGGACTGTCGGAAGACCATGGCGGACTGCTGGCGCTGGCGGCGGATGCGCCGGTCGGCGCCGACATGCGCGGTCTGCCTCGACCTCGACGACAAGCGCTTCACGCTCAAGCTCACGCCCAATCGCAGCGACTGCCTGGGCGTGTTCGGCATTGCGCGCGAAGTCGCGGCCCTCACCGGCGCCGCCGCTGAAGCGCCCGCCAGATCGTGGCGGCGCCGGTCGAAATTCCGGATCGGCTGCCGGTCACGTCGAAGCGCCGGATCTGTGCGGCCGTTTCTCCGGCCGCGTCATCCGCGGCGTCAATGCCAGGTGCGGCGACGCCGGAATGGATGAAGCGACGGCTCGAGCGCTGCGGGCCAGCGCTCGATCGCGCCGCTGGTGGACATCTCCAACTACGTCATGCTGGAGTTGAACCGTCCCAATCACGTCTTCGACCTCGACAAGATGCAGGGTGGCCTGGAAGTGCGCTGGGCGCGCAAGGGCGAGACAGCTGCGGCTGCTCAACGAGCAAACCATCGAACTGGAACAGCGATGTCGGCGTCATCGCCGACGAGCGGGCGTCGAGAGCCTGGCCGGCATCATGGGCGGCGAAGCGACGGCAGTGGACGCGGACACCACCAGCGTCTATGTCGAAGCGGCCTTCTGGTGGCCGCAGGCGCTTCAGGGCGCGCGCGGCGCTATGGATTCACCAGCGAGGCAGGGCCACCGCTTCGAACGCGGCGTGGATTTCGCCGACACGGTGGCAGGCGTCGAGCGCGTCACGCAACTGATTCTCGAGATTTGTGGCGGTGCTGCGGGTCCGCATCGACGATCATGCCGGTCAATCTGCCGCAACGAAACGCGATTCGCCTGCGCGCCTGCGCGCGCCGACAAGGTCTTGGGTATCGAGCTGCAATGCGAGCAGATCGCGCGCCTGTTGTCCGGCCTGCGGTCTCGCATTCGAGAAGGACGGGCGACGCGTTCTGACGTGACGCCGCCGTCCCACCGCTTCGATCTGACCATCGAGGAAGACCTGATCGAGGAACTGGCGCGCGTTCACGGGTTCGACAATATTCCGGCGCTGGTGCCCAAGGCGCCGCTTGGCGATGTTGGCCGCGGCCGAAGGCGATGCGCCCGTCGATGGCGGTGAAGCGCCTACTGGTCGCGCGCGACTATCAGGAAGTGATCAACTTCAGCTTCGTCGATGCGCAATGGGAGGCTGATTTCTGCGCCAATGCGCGATGCCGTGGTCTTGGCCAATCCGATTGCCAGCCAGATGGGCGTCATGCGTTCGAGTCTGATCGGCGGTCTGGTTGCCAATCTGGCGACCAACCGCAGCCGCCGTGTCGATCGCGTACGCGTGTTCGAAGTCGGTCGCTGCTTTCTGCGCGGCGACGGCAGCGACGTCGTTCCGGGCTTCAGGCAGCCGTTGCGCCTCGGCGGCGCTGGCGGCGGGCCCGGCCGCGCCGGAACAGTGGGGCGTTGCCGGCACGCCAGCGCGGATTTTTTCGATCTGAAAGCCGATGTCGAAGCGTTGTTGTCGCCGCGCGTCGGGCGTTTTGAGCGTGTGGATCATCCGGCATTGCATCCCGGCCGCTGCCGCCGCGGTGTGGCTCGACGATCGACAGATCGGGGTCGTTGGCGAGCTGCACCCGCAGTGGGTGCAGAAGTACGACCTGGCGGTCGGCCCCGGTGTTCTGGAAATCGAATCTCGGAGCCGTTGCTCGAAACGGCGTCTCCCTGCAGTATCGGGAGCTATCGAAGTTCCCGGCGGTGGTGCGGGATCTCGCGCTCGTGGTGTCCGAGACGGTCAGCTGCGGAGTCGCTGACCGCCTGCCTGCGCGCGGCAGCGCCAGCGCTCGTCAAAGACATTCGATTGTTCGATGTTTACACCGGAAAGGGCATCGAGCAAGAGCAAAAAAGTCTTGCATTCCGGGTAGTTATGCAAGATACTCAAAAAACTTTGGCGGATGCGGAGGTTGACGCGGCGCTGGCTGTGCTGGTTCAGGCCGCCACGCGCAGAGGTTCGCCGCCAAGCTGCGGGGATGACAGGAAAAAACATGACGTTGACAAAGGCCGAACTGGCCGATCTCCTGTTCGAGAAGGTGGGTCTGAACAAGCGCGAAGCCAAGGACATGGTGGAAGCCTTCTTCGAGGAGATCCGCAACGCACTGGAGAGCGGCGACAGCGTGAAGCTCTCCGGTTTCGGCAACTTCCAGTTGCGCGACAAGCCGCAGCGCCCGGGACGCAACCCCAAGACCGGCGAGGAAATTCCCATCACCGCGCGGCGCGTGGTGACCTTCCACGCGAGCCAGAAGCTCAAGGCCGCCGTCGAAAGCGCGGATCCCATGGAAGCAACAAGCAGCAACCCTAAGGACGACTGCCGCCGATTCCCGCCAAGCGCTATTTCACCATCGGCGAAGTCAGCGAGCTGTGCGGCGTCAAGCCGCACGTGCTGCGCTACTGGGAGCAGGAATTCACCCAGCTCAAGCCGGTGAAGCGGCGCGGCAACCGGCGCTACTATCAGCATCACGAAGTGCTGTTGGTGCGCCGCATCCGCGAGCTGCTCTACCAGCAGGGATTCACCATCAACGGCGCCCGCAATCGCCTCGACAGCCTCGACCCGCACGAACTCGGCAGCGAAATTGCCGCGCGAGACGGAAGTCAAGCTACTCGACGCGACAGGTACTACGCGAACAACTGGATGCGATCCTCAGCCATTCTGCGCGGCTGAGTCCGCAATCGCCGTCCTTCGTCGCGGAGCGGTTCTGCTATAATCCGCCGGCGAGTCGGGGCGTAGCGCAGCCTGGTAGCGCACCTGCATGGGGTGCAGGGGGTCGGAAGTTCGAATCTTCTCGCCCCGACCAATCAAACCCGCTGATCCAAGAGTTAGCGGGTTTTTGTCGTGCTGTTTCTCGCCTGTGAAATGGTCGCGAAATCGATTTTGCGTCAATCTTGCGTCGGTTTTGCGTTAATCGGTG